>NZ_JAVREP010000006.1:0-329519 GCF_031845465.1 Nocardiopsis lambiniae
CGGTGGGATCCCACCGGGGGCGGCGCCCGTCGTTCCCGCTCGCGCGGTCCCGTCACATCAGAAGCGCACCGACGCGGCGTAGTGGTTCATCGAGGGGACGCTGACCCCCTGCCGGTAGCTGTTGGAGGGCGTCCCCTTGCAGTTCTTCTTCGTCCAGATGGCGGGCAGGACGCGCTGGGACCCCGTCTTCAGGGACCTGACGACCATCGGACTGAACATGTTCCAGCAGGTGCTCCCTGCCGCGTAGCTGAATTTCCGCCCGGTGTGGTTGGTGCCGCTCCACAGGCACACCTCCTTGGCGGCGCACGACTTGTTCGCCGCCTCCACCGATCCGGCGGGCGCGTCGCGCAGGACCGCGCCGTCCGAGAGGCGGACGACCGTGGTCCCGGTCGGCTCGGTCTCGCTGGAGACCACGTGGGTCTCGATCCCCACGGGTGCGCCCTGGGGGAGGGTCGGGACCTCGGCCGCCTGGGCGGGTGTCGCGAGAAGGGCGGCACCGGTGATCACGGCGGCGGCCAGGGAGGTGAAAGACAACGTCAACTTCATTTTTTCCTCGGGTCGACTGCGTTCGGTCCCGGTGAACGCTATGAAGCGAATCGACGTGCCGCAAGTGGGTGGCCGAATTCGGCCAAATCTGCTTTTGATTCTTCCTGTCAAGGTTGTATTGTCATGGCCTTCTGGAGATCGGCCGGTTTTCCCGGGGGTATTTCTCCCGGCCCGGGGCGCGCCCCGGGCCAGGCGCGCACGCCGTCGACGACGCGCGCACCGAGGCGCCCGGGGGCGACCGGACCGTCCCGGGCGTCCCCCGGATACGCTCGGCGCGACAACGACCTTGCAGGAGGGGAACCACCATGACAGCGACCGCCGTCGTCACCGGCGCCAGCAGCGGTATCGGCGCCGCCACCGCCCGGGGTCTGGCCGCCGAGGGGTACGACGTGGTCCTCGTGGCCCGCCGCGCCGACCGGGTCGAGGAACTCGCGGCCGAACTCGTGAAGGCCGGCCACAACGCCCGTGCCGAGGTCCTGGACGTCACCGACCGGGACGCCGTCGACGCCTTCGCCGCGTCCCTGCCGTCCTGCGACGTGCTGGTCAACAACGCCGGCGGAGCCATCGGCACCGAATCCGTCGCCACCGCCGACCCCGCCGACTGGCGGGCGATGTACGAGGTCAACGTGCTGGGCGTGCTCAACATGACGCAGGCCCTGCTGCCCGCGCTCGTCGAGAGCGGGGCCGGCACGGTCCTGGTGGTCAGCTCCGTCGCCGGGCACGTCGTCTACGAGGGCGGCGGCGGGTACGTCGCGGCCAAGCACGGCGCGCACACCCTGGCCGCGACCCTGCGCCTGGAACTGTGCGGAGAGCCCGTCCGGGTCCTGGAGATCGCCCCGGGCATGGTCAAGACCGAGGAGTTCTCCCTCAACCGGCTGCGCGGGGACTCCGACGCGGCCGAGGCCGTCTACGCGGGCGTGCCCGACCCGCTCAGCGCGGAGGACGTCGCCGACACCATCGTGTGGGCGATCACCCGGCCCGCGCACGTGAACATCGACCTGATGGTGGTCCGCCCCCGTGCCCAGGCCGCCCAGCACAGGATCCACCGGGTCGCCCCCGACCGGGACTGACCGCTCCGGCGGCGCGCCCGAACACGCGGAACACGCCAACGCCCGCGTCACCGATCCGATGATCGGCGGCGCGGGCGTTCGTGTTCGTCGGGACCCACGGCCCCGGGGATCAGGAGTCCAGGTCGGAGGCGAGGAGTTCGGCCAGGGAGTCCAGGGCCTCCTCGGCGTTCTCGCCCTCCGTGGCGAGGGTGACCTCCTCGCCGTGCTTGACGCCCAGGGACATCACGGCGAGCAGGCTGCGGGCGTCCACCGGGTCCTGTCCCTCGCCGGCGACGGTGACGGGCAGGCCGGTGGCGTTGACGGCCTGCACGAACAGGGTGGCGGGACGGGCGTGCAGTCCGAGGACGGAACCGACGGCGACGGTGCGCTGGGACATCTGTTGCTCCTTGGGAGTGTCCGTTGACCTGGTCACGGGCGGTCGACGAGGGAGTCGATCGGCCAGGTCGGATCGGGATCGGGGACCACCTCGACGGCGTCGACGTTCACGTCGTCGGGTGAGGGGATGGTCGTTCCGGGCAGGGACACCGCGGCGGTCCCCCAGGCGACCGCGTGGCGCAGACGTTCGACGGGGGAGTCGGCGGGGATCAGGAACCCGGCGAGGGCGCAATCGCCGGCGCCCACGGTGCTGCGGGTGCGCACCCGGGGACCGCGCGCCCACCACACGTGTTCGGGCCCCACGAGTATGGCACCGTGCCCACCCAGCGTCACGAGGACCGATCCGTTGCCGAGGGCGATGAGTTCCCGGGCGGCCGAGGTGACCTCGCCGACACCGGTGAGAGGCCGGCCGCTCAGCTCCGAGAGCTCCTCCAGGTTGGGTTTGACGAGCGCGACCGAACCGGCGTTCACCGCCGCCTCCAGGGGTTTGCCGGAGGTGTCCAGGGCCAGGGCGACGCCGTGGGCGGCGGTCAGCTCGGCCACGCGCACGTACAGGTCGTCGCCGGCCCCGGCGGGGAGGCTGCCGCTGGCGACCACCCAGGCGGGGCGCCCGGACAGTTCGTCCTCCAGCGCCGCCAGGAGGGAGTCGGTCTCGGCGGGGGACAGGTGGGGGCCGGGCGCGTTGAGCTTGGTGGTGGTGCCGTCGGTCTCGGTGACGGCGACGTTGGCCCGGGTCTCGCCCTCGATGGGGACGGTGAGGCGGGGCAGGTCGCCGAGCAGGGTGGTGAGCTCGGCACCGCCGCCCCCGCCCACGGGCAGGATCGCCCGGGTGTCCGCCCCCGCCAGGTGCAGGGCCCGGGCGACGTTGACGCCCTTGCCGCCCGGCTGGGCACGCGTGGAACCCACCCGCAGGACCTCGCCTCGGACGAGGCGGTCCACCTCCAAGGTGTGGTCCACGCTCGGGTTGGGGGTGAGGGTCAGGATCATGGAAGCTCTTTTCGCGGTCGCTGCGCCCGGCCCGGTCCGGATGTTGGACTGCCTTTGATTATGTGTGTTCATCTGTGTGTGTCAATACTGTTGCCCCCTGGTTTCCGGTTCCCTGGAACACCGTAGGGGTGCCGTCCGACGTACCGGGGTGGGTCCCGTGGATGCTTCCCTCCATGTTCACGGCGATGTTCGCGCCAGGTGGCGCGAGAGCACGGTCCCCGGGTGGTCTTGCTGCGATATTGGATGAAGGTACCCCTTGTGTGTCCCAGGCAACACGATTAAACTCACCGAAAACCACACCGAAACACAGGTGATCCAACATGTACGCGGAAGAGCGCCAGCAGGCGATCCTCGGACGCGCCCGCCGGGACGGCCGGGTCGACGTCACGGGGCTCGCCGCGGAGTTCGACGTCACCTACGAGACCATCCGACGAGACCTCACGGCGCTGGAACGCCACGGGGTCCTGCGGCGGGTCCACGGTGGCGCGATCCCCGTCGAGCGACTGGGCTTCGAGCCCGCGCTCAACGTGCGCGATTCCGTCATGACACAGGAGAAGGAGAGGATCGCCAAGGCGGCCCTGGACGAACTCCCGGCCGAGGGCGCCATCCTGCTCGACGCCGGCTCCACCATCGGCCGGCTCGCCGAGCAGTTGCCCGTCGACCGGGAGTTCACCGTCGTCACCAACTCCCTTTCCATCGCGCTCACGCTCACGCCGCGCACCAACATCAACCTGATGCTGCTCGGCGGTCGTCTGCGCACCCGGACCCAGGCCGCAGTCGACGCCTGGGCACTGAGGTCGCTGGCCGAATCCTTCGTGGACGTCGCCTTCATGGCCACCAACGGCATCTCCGTCGAACGCGGGCTCACCACGCCCGATCCGGCGGAGGCCGAGGTCAAGCGCGCCATGATCGCCTCGGCCAGACGAGCCGTCCTCCTCGCCGACCACACCAAGGTCGGCAACGACCACTTCGCCCGTTTCGCCTCCGTCGAGGACCTGGACCTGATCATCACCGACCAGGGATTGGCCAGCGGCCTCGCCGACGAACTGGAGGCCGCCGGACCCCGCGTCCGGGCGGTCTGACCAGGACCGGCACCCGTTCGGGGCGGTGCGTCCCCGTCCGAACACCGTCCGTCCAACCGGACGGGTGCCCACTCACCACCCACCTCTACGGCCTGGCTCCCACGCCGGCCGCACCTCTCAGGAGGTCCCCCACATGTCCACCGCACAGCAGCAGAACACGGCGCTCGCCTCGGCGCGCTCGGGAATCCAACGCTTCGGCGGGTTCCTCGCCGGCATGGTCATGCCCAACATCGGCGCGTTCATCGCCTGGGGCCTGATCACCGCCCTCTTCATCCCCGACGGCTGGTGGCCCAACGAGTACCTGGCCCAGCTCGTCGGGCCGATGATCACCTACCTGCTGCCCCTGCTCATCGCCTACACCGGCGGCACCATGGTGTACGGGCAGCGCGGTGGTGTGGTCGGCGCTGCCGCCACCATGGGTGTGATCGTCTCCGCCGAGATCCCGATGTTCCTCGGCGCCATGGTCATGGGTCCGCTCGCCGCGTACCTCATGAAGCACTTCGACCGCGTCGTGCAGCCGCGCATCAAGTCCGGCTTCGAGATGCTGGTCAACAACTTCAGCGCCGGCATCCTCGCCGCGCTCATGGCGGTCCTGGGCGCCTACGCCGTCGGACCGATCGTCAGCCGCATCGCCAACGGCCTCGGCGCCGGGGTGCAGTTCCTCATCGACAACAGCCTGCTGCCGCTGGTCTCGATCATCGTCGAGCCCGCCAAGGTGCTGTTCCTCAACAACGCCATCAACCACGGCGTGTTCACCCCGCTGGGCACGGCCCGCGCCCTCGAAGACGGCCGCGCCATCGAGTTCCTCATCGAGACGAACCCCGGCCCCGGCCTCGGCGTGCTCATCGCCTGCATGCTCTTCGGCCCCCGGATCAGCCGCGCCACCGCGCCCGGCGCCATCGTCATCCACTTCTTCGGCGGCATCCACGAGATCTACTTCCCGTACATCCTCGCCCAGCCGAAGCTGATCCTGGCCGTCATCGCCGGCGGCATGTCCGGTGTGGCCACCTTCATGGTCCTGGACGCCGGCCTCGTCTCCGCGGCCTCGCCCGGCAGCATCATCGCCCTCATGGCCGTCACCCCGCCCGGTGGTCACCTGTCCGTCCTGGCCGGTGTCACCGTGGCCACCGTGGTCTCCTTCGTGGTCTCCTCGCTCCTGCTCGGCTTCGGCCGGGCCGAGCGCAAGGCCGCCCGCGAAGAGGCCGCGACCCAGCAGAACTCCGAGAAGAACGAGGAGAGCGCCGTATGAGCAGCATCCAAGGGTCCGAGATCAAGAAGGTCGTCGTGGCCTGCGACGCCGGTATGGGCAGCAGCGTCCTGCTCACCACCCAGCTCAAGGGCAGCCTCGGCAAGTACGGCGTGAACGTCGAGCACTCGCCGGTGGACCGGATCCCCGAGGACGCCGACCTGGTCCTGGTCCAGGAGGGCCTGGCCGCGCGCGCCCGCACCCGGGTGCCGGACACGGTCGTGCTCGGTTTCCGGATGTTCCTCGGCGACCCCGTGTTCGCCGAGGTCGAGAAGGCCGTCCGGGACGGGGGCACCCTTGCCGGCTGAATCGGCCCGACTGGTCCTCACCGAGGACGCCGTCCGCCTGGGCCGCGTCGCGAAGGACCGGGCCGACGCCATCGACCAGTGCGGGGAACTCCTGCTGGAACTCGGCGCCGTCGAACCCGGATACCTGACCGCGATGCACGAACGGGAGGCCTCGGTACCCACCTTCCTCGGGGAGGGGGTGGCCATCCCGCACGGGACCGATCCGTCCCGGGTCTTCGTCAGGAGGACCGGGCTGGCCGTGATCCAGTTCCCCGACGGGGTCGACTGGGGCGGCCCCACCGTCCACGTCGCCATCGGCATCGCCGCCTCCGGTGAGGAGCACCTGGGCATCCTCACCGCACTGGCCGGGGTCCTCACCGACCCCGACAAGGCCGCCCGGTTGCGCACCGCCGCGACCCCGGCCGACGTGGTGGCACTGCTGAACCCCAAACCCTCGGACGACTGACCCCGGTGGCCGTCACACGGCCCGGTCGTCCTCACCGCCCCGCCCGCCGTCCGCTCACTCCCCGGACCGGCGGGCGGGGGACCACCGCCCGAGCGGGACAATCCCCGCACCCGGGCCGCAACACGAAAGGCCGAACATGCTCGTCGCCCGCTTCTACGCCCCCGGTGACATCCGACTGGAACAGGCACCCGAACCCACCGCCGGTCCCGGCCAGCTCAAGATCGCCGTCGTCAACTGCTCCACCTGCGGCACCGACGTGAAGATCTTCCGTCACGGACACCACCACATCGATCCGCCCCGGGTCATCGGCCACGAGATCGCCGGCCGCATCGTCCAGGTCGGCGACGGGGTGGAGGGCTGGGCCGAGGGCGACGCCGTCCAGGTCATCGCCGCCATCCCGTGCGGCACCTGCACGGAGTGCTCCGACGGCCGGTTCACGGTGTGCTCGCGCCAGGAGTCCATGGGCTACCACTACGACGGCGGGTTCGCCGAGTACATGATCATCCCCGAGTCCGTTCTGGCCGTCGACGGGGTCAACCGCATCCCCGAAGGCCTCGACTACGCCGAGGCCTCCGTCGCCGAACCGCTCGCCTGCGTCCTCAACGGCCAGGAGATCGCCGGGGTCGGTGAGGGCGACGTCGTCGTGGTGATGGGCGCCGGTCCCATCGGCTGCCTGCACGTGCGACTGGCCCGTGCCAAGGGTGCGAAGAAGGTCTTCCTCGTGGACGTCAACCGGGGCCGCCTCGACATGTCCGCCCGGATCGTCGAGCCCGACGCCGCGATCTGCGGCGAGGAGGTGGACGCCGTGGAAGAGGTGCTGCGCCTCACCGACGGACGCGGCGCCGACGTGGTCATCACCGCCGCCGCCGCCGGACGCGCCCAGGAGGACGCGCTGAGGATGGTCGGCCGCAGCGGTCGGATCAGCTTCTTCGGCGGCCTGCCCAAGGACAACCCGATCATCGCCCTGGACTCCAACATCGTCCACTACCGGGAGATCTCGATCTTCGGCGCCAACGGCTCCAGCCCCGAGCACAACAAGCGCGCCCTGGAACTGATCGCCACGGGCGCGGTGCCCGTCGCCGACCTCATCACCGAGCGGATGGCGCTGGCCGACGTGCACAAGGCCATCGAGACGGTCGCCTCCGGCACCGCCATCAAGGTGACCATCCAGCCCTGACCTCCCCACGGCCCCGGAAACGGGGCTACCACGACCCGCCCTCCTGATGTTCCCTGAGATCACGGGAACACCGACCCACGGAGTGATCATGGCGCACACCCGGTCCCCCTCCCACCTCAACGGCATCCCGGCGGCCCCGGGTGCGGCGGTCGGTCCGGTGGCGCGCATGGCGCCGCCACCGCGCCTGCCCGACCACCGTCCCGCCGCCGGCGACCCGGACACCGAGGCCGAGGCCGCCCGACGGTCCCTCGAAGGGGTCGCCGCCCGCCTCGACACCCAGGCCGCCGAGCTCGGCGGGGACGCCGCGGCGGTGCTCGGGGCCCAGGCCCTCATGGCCCGCGACCCCGAGCTCGGCCGTCGGATCGGTGAGCGCACCGCCGCCGGCGACCCCGCGGCCTGGGCGGTGCACAACGCCTGCGAGACCTACCGCGAACTCCTCCTGGCCGCCGGGGGGTACCTCGCCGAACGCGCCGCCGACCTGGCGGACATCCGCGATCGTGCGGTGGCCGCGCTGCTCGACCTGCCCATGCCGGGGCTGCCCGATCCGGGCGTTCCGCACGTCCTGGTCGCCGAGGACCTCGCGCCCGCCGACACCGTTCGGCTCGACCCGGCCACGGTCCTGGGGATCGTCACCCGGTACGGCGGACCCACCAGCCACACCGTCATCCTCGCCCGGGGCCTCGGGCTGCCCGCGGTCGTCGGCTGCGCGGACGCCGACTCCCTCCAGGACGGGGCGACGGTGGCGATCGACGGCGATGAGGGGCTCGTCATCGTCGAACCCGACGAGGACACCGGCCGGCGGATCCGCCGACGCGCCGAACTGCGCCGCTCCCTGCTGAGCTCGTCCACCGGCCCGGGGGCGACCGCGGACGGGGTACCGATCCCCCTGCTGCTCAACGTCGGGGAGGGCGACCCCGAGACGGCCGCCGCCCACGACAGCGAGGGCGTGGGCCTGCTGCGCACCGAGTTCCTCTTCCTGGAGCGGACCGAGCCACCGACCCGCGAAGAGCAGACCGTCGCCTACGCCCGGCTGTTCGCGGCGTTCGCCGGGCGCCCGCTCACCGTGCGCACCCTCGACGCGGGCTCCGACAAACCGCTGGCGTTCGTCCCGGTCGGGGAGGAGGACAACCCGGCCCTGGGGGTGCGCGGTTACCGTACCGCCCGCCTGCACCGGGACCTGCTCGTCGACCAGCTCGCCGCCATCGCGGCGGCCACCAAGGAGACCGGTGCCGACGTCCGGGTGATGGCGCCCATGGTGTCCACGCCGGGGGAGGCCGAGGAGTTCGCCGACCTCGCCCGCGCCCAAGGGGTGACCCGGGTCGGGGTGATGATCGAGGTGCCGGGGGCGGCCCTGCTCGCCGACCGGTTGCTGACCAAGGTGGACTTCGTGTCGATCGGCACCAACGACCTCGCCCAGTACACGATGGCCACCGACCGCACCCTGGGCTCCCTCCCGGACCTGCTCGATCCGTGGCAGCCATCGCTGCTGTCCCTCATCGGGACCGTGGGATCCGCCGGTGAGCACCTGCGCACCCCGGTGGGCGTCTGCGGAGAGGCCGCCGCCGACCCGCTGCTGGCCCTGGTCCTGGTGGGGCTGGGGGCGACGAGCCTGTCGATGTCCGCTCCGGCCCTGCCGGGGGTGCGTCACGCCCTGGCCAACCACACCCGGGGCGAATGCCTCCGGTTGGCCCAGCTCGCCCTCGCCGCGTCCAGTGCCGAGCGGGCCCGCGCGGCCGTCCGCGAGGCCGCGCGGCCGGAGGTCGCCGCCCTATGACCGTCGTGGTCGGACTCCGTCGCCGTGGGACCGCAGCGGATGCCCGGCCACGACCGGAGGCGTCGTCCGCCTGACCGCACGACGTCTCCACGCGGGGGCGGGTTCTGCGGGCTCGCCCCCGCGCCCTCACGGGTCACGGACGATCAGAGGTCATCGTGTACACGATGACCTCTGATCGTGCCGGGACATGACCGTTTCCGTCCGTGCCCACCCCTCCCAGGCCCTCGACGGCGCCGGCACGGATGTCTCCAGGGTCGTCGACCCGCGACGACGGGGCCGTCGAAGCCTTCGCCTCCCCCGGGTCCTGGAACGTGCGGGACGGCCCGGAGAAGAGGAGCCGCGTCGGCTCGTCGAGGAGCGCCGGAACCCGCCGACCGTACCCGAGCGGCACCGGGCCCGTTCCCGGCCTCACAGGCTCGGGGCGGGCCCTTCCAGGGAGAGCGCGCCCATCAGGAACGACCAGGGCGGCGGGCACGCCGGCAGGGTTCCCGGTACCGCGACTCCGGCCCCGGCCGGGGCCGTTCCCACGGGGGTGCCCGGCCCCCGCGCACCCCACCCGCGCGGGGAGGCTCTCGGCGCGCCCTCGTCGGGTCCCGTGCGCGCGGGTCCGGATCCGTCCTTCGGGGCGCCATGGACCCTGCTGGAAGGACACGACAAAATCTCTTCTCTTCACGGTAGATATTGGCCTGTGCTCCTGATACCTTTTCTCTCGTAGGAACAGAGATCCACTGGTTGACCACCGGATACGCCGGTGTACGGCAGGACCGGCATCCCGCGGTACAGGGGATACCGGAGCAGGAGAGCAGTACGCGGTAGGGCTCGACCGGCGCGCGAGTGTTGGACGGCGTCGGGAGCCGGTAGGACCGTTACATCGGTATCCCGCCCGTACGGGGGAACCGCGCCAGGAAGTCATGCACGAAGTGAGATCGAGAGGAGCAGATGCCATCAGGATCGCCCGGGTGTGAGGTGGCTCCACTCGGGTACCGCAGGCCCCGGATTCGGAAGAAGGTGGTCCACGGTCACACAACCGCGATCCCCGTTATCCCGTATCGGCTCGTCCTTGGGAAGCGGAAGACCGGCAGCGGCCGGTAGATGGTATTGAACTCTCGGGCCCCGACGCTTAACGGCGTCGGGGCCCTCGGTGTGGGCTGAGGAGAGAAAGAGGAACGCTTGCCCCGTCCCGGAGCAGAAGACCGATTCGATGACGACGACTACCCCGCCTACACCATGGGCCGTGCCGCGGAGATGATCGGTACCACGCCGGCCTTCCTGCGCGCCCTGGGGGAGGCCCGCCTGATCGAGCCCCTGCGTTCGGCCGGCGGCCACCGCCGTTACTCTCGTTACCAGTTGAGGATCGCCTCTCGGGCCCGCGAGCTCGTGGACGCCGGGACCCCGATCGAGGCCGCGTGCAGGATCATCATCCTGGAGGACCAACTGGAGGAGGCGCAGCGGATCAACGAGGAGCTTCGCGCCTCCGGGGCCTTCCCCGGACCCGCGACCCCGGCCGAGGCACCGACGAGGTCCACGGGGAAGGGAGATCGCTCCGATCCGCGGGTAGGTTGAGGCCGTGAGCGGGCGTCCCGACCGGGTCATGGCCGTCGTGACCGGGGGCCGCGCTTCTCGCGGCCGGCCGTCGGGCCCTCCGACCGGCCCGGTCCCGCATCGAACCCTGAGGAGGCCCCCGTGACCACGACCTCGATCACCACCAACGTGCAGATCTCCATCAGCCAGCCCGACGTCGAGGACGTCAAGGTGTTCTGGCAGGAGGACAACCCCGAACTCCTGGCCTTGGCCCTGATCGACGTGGCTCCCGGGGTGACCCTCCACCTGCACGACGACAGCAGGGACCGCCCCTACCTGGACAAGCTGATCGCGACCCTGTCCGAGGCGCGCGACCGGATGTCCGATCAGGACCGGGACGCCTGAGACGCGATCGGTCTCGATCCCCACCCGCGTCCCGTCCCCTTCCGCTACGTAGGGCCGGCGGAACTCGACCTCATGGCGAGGATCGCGGGAATGCGCCCGGTGGACCGCTGGGAGGACTGGGACCGGTCGCCTTTCGGTGATGAGAGCGAGAAGCACGTCTCCGTGTGGGAGAGGACCGCCGACTGAAGGAGGGGCCGTGCCGGGTGAGGGCGCGCGTCGTGAACGCGAACGGCGGCGGGCACGGGAGCGGTCGGCCCGCCACGCCTCAGGGCGGTGGGAGATCCTCTTCGAGACCACCGACCCGGCGGAGATGCGTGCCCACCGGGCTCGGGAACGGGACCGCCTGAAGCGGTACCGCGAGGACGACCTGCGCCTCGACGTCCTGTGCGGTCGCCTGGAACAGGACACGTGGTACCGCCTGAGCGTCTTCGTCCCGGACCCCTGAGCGGGCCGGCGGACCCGGACGGCCCCCTCCCACCAGGAGTCCTTCACCTTTCGGGCGGAACCGCCCACCGGGGCGGACCGTTCGCGTCGTGCGGGGGTTCCGCCCGACCTCCGACGCCACCCACCGACGCCGTCGGCCCAGGGGTGTCAGTGGCAGTGGCCGTTCCGGCCCAGGGTCTTCACGGGGGTCGCGCCGGGGCGGGTCCACTGCGGTACGGGGCGGCCGGTCGGGCCCGGGGTGGCGTTGCCGTCCGCGTCCGAGCGCCAGAACCAGGACGCGTCGCGCCCCTCGGGCCTGTCCTCCCACGCCTCGCCGCGGCCGTAGGGCGTCATGTCGAGCAGGCTGACGGATCCGTTGGCCGGCTCGGTACCGCGGCCCGTCGTGGAGTAGGTGAGGAACGCCCGATCGCCGTCACGCAGGAAGCAGGCGAGGAAACCCATCTCGCCGCCGACCGGCGCGGCCACGTCGCGCACCGAGTACCAGGGCTGGGTGTAGCCCACGAACTCGACGTAGGAGGCCACCTCGTCCCAACGGCCCGTGGTCAGGATGGCGAACGAGACACCGCGGGCGTCGTGGCCTCCTTCCCGGTCCGGCCGTCGCGGTCACTCGTGGAAGGGCTCTCCCGTGACGACGTGGTCGGCGTGGTTGAGGGCCTCCAGCACCAGCCTGCGCAGGTGGCCGTCTCTGAGCCGGTAGATGACGTGGCGCGAGTGGCGTCGCGACTCCACGAGTCCGGCGAGACGCAGCTTGGCCAGGTGCTGGGAGACGGCGGTGCGCGAGGCCCCGCAGGCCTCGGTGAGGCGGCCGACGTCGGCCTCGTCCTCGGCGAGGAGCCACAGCAGGTGCAGGCGGGTGGGGTCGGACAGCAGGGCGAAGACCCCGGCCGCCACGGCGATCCGATCCGGATCGAGGGGCGCGGGGTGGGAGAGGCTCGGGGTCGTCCGCCGGTCGTCGCTGGTCCGCATACGCGCAGTCTAGGTCCGCTCGGGTCCTCCGCCGGCGCGGGCCCGAACGTCGCGCGGCCACGCGACGGCGGTGGTGTCGTCTATCGTTGATCCGACTCAAACCTCCGCCGTGGGCGGGCTTTCCGGTGTCTCGGCGTCGGACTCCCCACCCTGAGACGCGGACCCCCTGTGCATCGAGGTGGACACCCCCATGACCGACGACAGGCCCGCGCCCGCGGGCTCCGACCGCTCGCCCCAGATCGACACCACCCGGACCCACTCGGCCCGTATCTGGAACTACTGGATGGGCGGCAAGGACCACTACCCGATCGACCGCCTGGCGGGCGACGCGGTGGCCGAGGGCTTCCCGGAGATCGTGGACCTGGCCCGGACCAGCCGGGAGTTCCTGATCCGCGTCGTGACCCACCTGACGCGCGACGTGGGGATCCGCCAGTTCCTCGACATCGGCACCGGGATGCCCACCGCCAACAACACGCACGAGGTCGCCCAGTCGATCGCCCCCGAGAGCCGTGTCGTCTACGTGGACAACGACCCCCTCGTGCTCGCACACGCGCGCGCCCTGCTGGTCGGCTCTCCCGAGGGGGCCACCGACTACATCGACGCCGACCTGCGCGACCCCGACACCATCCTGGAGCGGGCCGCCGAGACGCTGGACTTCGATCGGCCCATCGCGCTCATGCTCATGGGGATCCTGGGCCACATCCCCGAGGACGAGGTCCAGCCGATCGTCCGCCGCCTGCTGGACGCCCTGCCCTCGGGCAGCCACCTGGCGAGCTACGACGGCGCCGACACCAGCGAGGCCTACAACGCGGCCATCGAGGTCGGGAACAAGCAGGGCGACGTCCCGTACCTGCTGCGCAGCCCGGAGTTCATCGCGGCCCGCTTCGAGGGACTGGAACTGCTGGAACCCGGCGTCGTCCCCTGCCCCCTGTGGCGCCCCGCGCCCATCGAGGTCGGCACCCGTCGCGGGCTCGACCAGTACGGCGGCGTGGCGCGCAAGCCCTGACACCGTGACGAGGGGCGCCGAGAGGGGCGGAGCCTGAGGCACGCCGCCGTTCACCGCCACCGAACGGGAACGGCGGGCGTCCACCGGACCGGCCGACCGGGCCGTACGGGTCTCCCGACACGCACGGCCCGGTCAGCGCCGGATCCCGTCCAGGAACCGGATCACCTCGCTCAAGAACCGGTCGTGGGCCTCCAGATGGGCCAAGTGGCCGCACTCGGGCACGCTGACCAGGCGGGCGTCCGGCATCAGCGCGGCGGCCCGGCGGGAACCGTCGATCGGCACCAACGGGTCCTTCTCACCATGGAGGAAAAGGGTGGGGGCCGTGATGGACGCGACCTCGTCCATCGCGTAGTTGAGCATGGTCCCGCGCCCGATGGTGGCGAGGTTGTAACGGACGAAGGCCAGGGAGGCCCCCGGCGCGGTCGCCTCGCGTGCGAACTCCTCGATCACCGGTTCGGGCAACGTGGCGATGTCGTGGACGACGGCGCGCATCAACGAACGGGTGAACCGCCCGGTGAATCCGCCGAGTGCGACGAGCAGGCGTTCGGGCAACCGGGTCGTCAGCCACGCGGCGCCGTGCGCGAAACGGTCGCGCAGGATCGGCACGAGGCCGCAGGGTGCGATGAGCACCAGGCCGTCGACGACTCCGGGGTGCCGTAGCGCCAGCCGCAGCGCCACGTCCCCGCCCATGGACACACCGACCGCGACCGCGCCCTCGACGCCGATGGCCGCCATCGTCCGCGCGACGAGATCGGCCTGTTCCCAGGGGCCTCCGACCGGGGGGATCCCGGTGGTCCCCCCGAAACCGGGCAGGTCCACCGCGATGACCCGATGCGTCCTTCCCAGGGGTTCGATGAGTCGGTACCAGGAGATGGCCGCGTTGTCGGTGCCCCCGCCGTGGATCAGCACGATCGGCGGTGCGGTCGGCTCTCCGGCGGTCAGGGCCCGGACACGGCCGCCGTCCACCTCGATGAAGCCGACCTCGGCGCCGGGGGGCATGAGCCGTGTCATCGGTGCCCCCAGGTCTCGGCCAGCCGGTCCGCCAGGCGCGCGAAGCACTCCTTGCCCGGGTCGGTGTCCTCGACGTCGGCGTCGGCGGAACGGGCGACCAGCGTTCCCATGGACAGGATGAGGGCGTCCACGTCCCCGTGCGGTGCGGTGGCGGCCAGGCCCACGTTCCACACCGCCAGGTTCACCGCGAGTGCCGAGGCGTCGATGTCGGCGCGCAGCATGCCGGCCTCGGACAACTCCCGGAGGAAGTCGACGTCCAGGACGCCATGGGAGCGATGGAGGGCGGGGCCGTCGCCGCCGAACCCTCCGGGAGGTCGGGAGCCCTGGTAGAGCGAGACCAGGAAGGGGCGGTCGTGCATCGCCTTCAGGGAGTGCGCGAACAGTCGTGACGGCAGGCCACCGCGAGGGTCGGTGGCGACCGCCTCACGCGTGACGTCCAGGGCGAGTCCCATCTCGCGGTCGATGACCGCTCGCAGAAGGGCCTCCTTGCCGCGGAAACGCAGGTAGAGGACCCCTTTCGCCACTCCGGCGCGGGCGGCGATCTCCTCCATCGTGGTGCGTGTCGGGCCGTGCCGTGCGAGCACGTCCGCCGCGGCTTCGAGGATCACGGCGGTATCGACGCTGGGGCGGACCATGACGATGGCCTTAATGACTGAAAAGTTTCATTTGGTCATTCAGCTTACCCGGACTCGTCGGAGACCCGTTCATCAATAGGTGCGTACTTGCGCACATATATGATTCGAGGCGTCGTCCCCTCTCCTCCACGGTGGTGATCCTGATGTGGCGCGTTCTCGCGGACTCCCCCTCCTACCGGCGGATGTTCACGGCCCAGGTGGTGGCGCTGAGCGGTACCGGCCTGGCGACCGTCGCCCTCGGCCTGCTCGCCTACGACCTGGCCGGTGACCGTGCCGGCGCGGTGCTCGCCACCGCGCTCACCATCAAGATGCTCGCCTATGTCGGTGCCGGCCCCCTGCTCACCGCCCTGCTGTACCGCGTACCCCGTCGGGGCGTGCTGGTCGGGGCCGACGCGGTGCGCGCGCTCGCGGTGGGCGCCCTTCCCTGGGTCGATCAGGTGTGGCACGTGTACGTCCTGATCGCGGTGCTCCAATGCGCCTCGGCGGTCTTCACCCCCGCCTTCCAGGCGATCATCCCCGAGCTGGTCGACGACTCCGGCTACACGTCGGCGCTGGCCCTCTCACGCCTGGCCTACGACGTCGAAGCCCTGGCCTCGCCCCTGCTGGCCGCCGTCCTGCTCACCCTGCTGCCGTTCCACGCCCTGTTCGCGCTCACCGCGGTCGCCTTCGGCGTCTCCGGAGCCCTGGTGCTCACCACCGGGCTTCCCCCGCGCACCGGCGACCCCCGACGGGCCGCCGCGACGTGGTGGGTCTTCGTCACCGACCGCCGGTTGCGGGCCGTGATCCTCCTCGACCTGGCGGTGGCCGTGGTCACCGCCCTGGTCCTGGTGGACACCGTGGTGCTGGTCCGCGCCCACCTGGGCGGCACCGACACCGGTGTGGCGCTGGCCCTGGCGTGTTTCGGGGTCGGCTCCATGGTGATCGCCTTCGCCTTGGGCCGACTGGTGGACCGGTTCGGCACCCGTGCGCTCATGCTCGCCGGCCCCGTCGTGCTCACCGGCGGGGCGGCGCTCACGGCGGTCGGATGGGCCCTGGCCCCCGGCCCGATCGTGCTCGGAGCCGGCTGGGCGGTGCTGGGGGCCGGCTGCTCCCTGATCGCCGCCCCCTCCGGTCGGGTGTTGCGCGACGCCGCCCCCGAGGGAGGCCTGGCGGGGGTGATGGCCGCTCGCTTCGCCCTCTCCCACGCCTGGTTCCTCGTCACCTACCCCCTGGCCGGTCTGGCCGGAGGCCTGGACCCCGTGGTGGCCTTCGCCGGCTCGGCGCTCGCGGTCGGGGCGTGCGGGACCGCGGCGGCCCTCCTGTGGCGTCCCGGTCGGCTCTCCCGGGTCTGACCCGGGCCGGTGCGCGCCGCCCGCCGGCGGGCCGGTCGGCCCTCGGCGCGTCGGTCCGGGGCCGTGGTGCCCCGGCCGTCACCGAGGGCCTCGGGCACCAGGTCGAGCCCGACGTGCACGTCTGATCCCCTGGCGGAAGGACGGGGGCGGGCGCCGGGCCCGCCCCCGTCCGTGCTCAGGTGGTGTAGTCGGCGTTGATGCGGATGTAGCCCTCGGTCAGGTCGCACCCGTACGCGGTGAACACCCCTTCGGAGACGCCCAGGTCCACCGAGATCACGACCTCGTCGCCCTTCATGTGCTCCGCCGCCCGCGCCAGCACCTCGTCGGTGTTCTCCGCCGGGTAGGTCTCCACGTCGCCGAAGAGGATCCGGGTCCTCTCCGGCAGGATGTCGGTCTCCTCCGAGCACTTGCCGACCGCCATCGCCACCCGCCCCCAGTTGGGGTCGGCGCCGTGCACCGCCGTCTTCACCAGCGGGGAGTTCACGATCGCCTTGGCCACCCGCTTGGCCTGGAGGTCGTCACGCGCACCCGTCACGCGCACCTCCAGCAGCTTGCTCGCGCCCTCGCCGTCGGAGGCGATCATCCGCACCAGCGCCAGTGCCACCTCGAACAGCGCCGCCTCGAACCCGGCCGTGTCCACCGCCCCGGCCAGACCGTTGGCGAAGATCGCCGCCGAGTCGCTGGTGGAGGTGTCGCCGTCGATGCTCAGCGCGTTGAACGTGCGGTCCACGACCCGGCGGAACACCTCGTCCAACAGCGGCTGCTCGATGTCGGCGTCGGTGAAGAACCACGCCAGCATCGTCGCCATGTCCGGCTCGATCATGCCCACGCCCTTGGCGATCCCGGTCAGGGTCGCGTTCCCCACCTTCGCCGAGGCGATCTTGGGATGGGTGTCGGTGGTCATCATCGCCGCCGCCGCCCGGTCCAGGTCGGCCGGCGGGAACTCCTCGGGCAGCGCGTCCAGGTGGGCGCGGACCTTGTCCATCGGGTAGGGCCGGCCGATCACGCCGGTCGAGGCGACCAGGATCTCGTCCGATCCGACCCCCGCCGCCTCGGCCACCCGCTCCTGGAGTTCGCGGGCGTTCTCGTCTCCCGTGCCCCCGGTCGCCACGTTGGCGTTGCGGGCGATCACGGTCACGCCCCGGGCCCGGCCGTCGGCCGCCGCGCGTCGGCTGAGCAGCACGCTCGGACCCGCGAACCGGGATCGGGTGAACACGGCCGACACGTGTGCGGGCACCTCGGAGACCACCGCGAAGAAGTCGTCGTTGGGGTCCTTGATCCCGATGTTCCCGGCGACACCGCGGAAACCGGCGGGAACGGGGGTGTTGCTGCTCAATCGTCCTCCTCGGAACTCGTGGGCGCCAGACTACTCCGGTCGGCGACGGGGCCCTGATTACGGCCCTGACCTGCGAGGGTTTCGTCCTGTGCGGACTCCGGCACGGTGTGACAACAGGTGGATAACGGGGTATCCGCCGAGTGAGTCGACAACATCCGGGGGAGGCGTGTGGTGCGTGATGGGGACTGGCTCACGGAGACGGGGGCACGGATCCGCGGTGTCCTGAAGGTGATGGTGGACGCGGGCTGGCTGCCCGGCGGCGCCGCCGTCATCGGAACCGGGGGGATGTGGGAGTTCGTCGCGGTCGGCCGGATCAACGAGGAGAGCGACACCGCTCCGGACGTCGCCTACGACGTGGCGAGCCTGACGAAGATGATGGCGACATGGCCGCTGGTCGGCCAGGCGGTCGCCGAGGGCATGCTGGATCTGGACGCCCCGATGTCCGAATACCTGCTCGTGGACGACCTGCCCGGGTCGGGCATCACCGCTCGGCAGATCCTCACCCACACCAGCCGGCTCAACCCGGTGACCTGGTTGGAGAGGTACGTCGGCACCGAACAGGACCTGTCGGAGGCGATCCTGGCCGATCCGCTGGAGGAACCCGGGCACCGGTACGTCGACCGCGGGTTCATCCTGCTCGGCCTGCTGCTGGAGCGCCTGTACGGCACCGGCCTGGACCGGTTGGCCGCCGACCTGTGGGACGAGCTGGGCCTGCGGTCCACGTCGTTCGGCCCGTTGGCCCGATCGCCGGGGGTGGCGCCCACCGAACGACGGCTGCCGGGGGCGGCGCCCGCCTGGGGCGTGGTGCACGACGAGGCCGCGGCGCTCATGGGCGGGGTGGCCGGGCACGCGGGGGCGTTCACGACCGCCATCGACCTGGGCGCCTTCGCCCGGGAGATGCTGCGCATCCACGACGGCGGCGACGGTCCGGTTCCGTCGTCCTTCGTCAAGGCGAGCTGGCGTCCGCACGTGGACGCCGGTCAACGGCTGTCACGCGGGCTGGGCTGGCTGGTCACACCGGAGGGCGTGGTGTACCACAACGGTTTCACCGGGACGAGTCTGTTCATGCACCCGACCAGCGGCCGTTACGTGGGCGTGCTGACCAACGCCGTGCACTACGGCCGGGACCGCACCGGCCTGGCGGACCTGCGATCGGCGGCCCGATCGGCCGTCTCGCCGCAGGCGCACGACTCGACCCCGTGAGCCGGTGTCGCTCGGATCAGCGCCGGTTCAGGGCGTCGGCCACATCGCCGAGGAATTCCGCCAGCCCACCCGGCCCCGGAACCACCAGGTCGGCGGCGTCGGCGACCTCGGTCACCTCACTGGAGGAGGAGCACACGGTCAGGCCGGGGACGCCGGTCGTGCGCAGCCGCGTCACGGCCTCGAACGCGGGCAGGTCGCCCAGGTCGTCACCGGCGTACAGGACCGCCCCGGCGGCGCGTTCGTCCACCAGCGCGGAGAGGGCCTCGCCCTTGTCCACACCCTGTGGACGGAGTTCGATGACCATCCGCCCCGGCTCCACCCGCAACCCCGCCCGCTCGGCCAGTGCGGACAGGTGCGGGGCGAGCAGGGTCAACGCGGCCTCGGGGTCGGCGGTGCGCCGGGTGTGCACGGCCAGCGAGCGGCCCTTGTCCTCGATCCAGGTGCCCTCGGGGGCGTCCAGGGAGTCGATGAGGACCGGCAGTTCACTCCGGACCAGG
Source organism: Nocardiopsis lambiniae (assembly GCF_031845465.1). Classification (NCBI taxonomy): domain Bacteria; kingdom Bacillati; phylum Actinomycetota; class Actinomycetes; order Streptosporangiales; family Nocardiopsidaceae; genus Nocardiopsis; species Nocardiopsis lambiniae. The sequence continues at coordinate 19,366 of NZ_JAVREP010000006.1, forward strand.
GCCACACCGGGCGGCGGGTCGGCCGCGACGACCCGGCCGTCCATCCAGCGCTCGGCACCGTAGTGGCCCAGCACGATGATGCCCGGGACCCGGTCCAGGCCGCCCAGACGGAGGGCGGTGTCGGCCGGACGGCCGGTGACGACGGCGATCGTGCCGAGCCGTCCGGCCAGGTCGACGAGCCGGTCCACGATCCCCGGGTAGGGGGCCGAGGTGCGTGGATCGTCGACGATGGGCGCCAGGGTCCCGTCGAAGTCGAAGGCGGCCAGGGCCTTGGCGGGATCGGTCAGCACGGCGTCGAGCGCGGCGCGCCCTTCGTGCGTGCTCGGTGCGGGCAGCGGCATGGCGGACCTTTCCGGGCGGGCTCTTCCGGTCTTCCAACCTAGCCGGGACCGGTGAACGGGGGGTGGACTTCCGAGAGGCGGGGGAACCGGTGCCCGGCGTCCGCCCCGCGTTCCGCCGTCGCCCGGCGGGACCGGTGCGCCGTGGCGCACCGCGAGAGAGGAGAGGGGCGGGTGCGCACCGGTGGTGCGCACCCGCGTTTTTCTGCACCATTGGTATGGTTTCGGACCTCGGGTCGCATCCATGAAGGTTCAGGCATGGAGCGACCGAAAAGGGGCCTCAGAGTCGGATGCCCAGCCGGCGCGCGTTGCGTTGACGCTGCCGGTCGGCGCGCACCCGACGCAGCCGCTTGACCGTCATGGGGTCGAAGGCCAGTGCTTCGGGGCGATCGACCAGCCCGTTCAGCAACTGGTAGTACCGCGTGGCGGAGAACCCGAACTCGTTGCGGATCGCCTGTTCCTTGGATCCCTCGAACTTCCACCACTGGCGTTCGAAGGCGAGGATGCGCTGATCGCGTTCGGCGAGGGCCGACGGACCGTCTCCGGTCGGACCGATATTCGGCATGGGACACCCCCTGGACGGGAAATTGGTTTGTCCGGATCGGCCCGACACATGCTAGCGACTCGACATGCCGGATGCGGAGCGGAAAACCCAGGACTGGCAGCGGGGCTACAGTTGCCTTTCCTACCCTCACGGTCACTTGTCCACGCCGGAAACCTGTGCTCATGACAGAATTGCGCTGGTACAGGGAGCAAAGTTCGAGGGGGCTTGTCGTGCTCGGGGGCATCTGCCGTAACGAGAACCACACCGGGATCGCCGCCATCGCCGCGGTGACCGTTCTCGGTCTCACCGCCGCCCCCGCGGCGGCCGACGGGGTTCCCGACTTCCGCCCCGAACAATGGGGGTTGCAGTCCGTCAACGCCCAGGAACTGTGGTCGGAAACACAGGGACAGGGCATCACGGTGGGCCTGCCCGGGGCGTCGGTCTACGACGATCACCCCGACCTGGTCGACAACGTCACCATCGACGACGAGTTCGGGACCAACGACGGGGACGCCGAGACCGGCAGTGCCGCGGCAGCCCTGGTGGCCGGTCACGGGCACGGCATGGACGCCGACGGCGGTGTGCTCGGCGTGGCCCCCGACGCCGGGCTGCTGATCATCCCCACCGAGGGCCGGCTGGCCGCCGCCGTGCGCCACGCCGCCGAGTCCGGCGCCCAGGTCGTCCTGCTGCCCGAGATCCCCGAGGGGGCCGACCTCACCGGGGCCACGCGCGACGCCGTCGCCATGGGCGCCCTCGTGGTCGGCCCGGCCGGGGGCGCCGCCGACCCCAATGTGCTGGCCGTCGGCGGAATCGACGAGAACGCGGCACTCATCCCGGACTCGCCCGAACCCGGGGTCATGGAACTGGTGGCTCCCGGCGCCGACCTGGAGACCGCGGGACCCGACATGGGTCAGGCCCAGGTGACCGGCACGGAGTACGCGGCGGCGATGACGGCCGGGGCCGCCGCCCTGCTGCGCTCGGCCTACCCGCAACTGCGCCCGGAACAGGTCCGCGCCGCGTTGGTGGAGGGCGGACAGGAGGGGCCTGACGGGCTTCCGAGCCTGCACCTGCCCGGGGCGCGGGCCCTGGCGGCCGGGGACGCCCAGGACGTCCCCCTCGTCGACCAGGACCTGGCCGACCGGGCCGACGAGGGCGGCGGAGTCCCGCTATGGGCGTGGTTCGTCACGGGCGGTGCGGTGCTGCTCCTCGGACTGGCCCTGGTCGTGGTGTGGGTGCGCCGCTCCAGCGCCGACCCCTACGGGGTCAAGGCCCAACGCGCCCTGGACGATGCCGAGATCGCCGACGAGCGCGCGGCCGAGGCCCGGCCCGCCTCCCGGCGCAAGAAGGGCGGACGCCGCCGTAGGGGCTGACGCCGGGTCGGGGAGGGCCGACACCGGGGCCGGCCCCGCACGCCTTCGGGAGCGGTGCGCGACGCGCACCCATCGGTGGTGTCGACGCGCTTCGGCGGGAACGCCGGAACCGTGTCCGCGCCCGCCTCGGGGACCGCTCCGCGATCCCGACGAGGCCGACCCCGGGTGCTCGGAGCCGCACGTGAGGGGGCGGTGCCCCGGCCGACCCGTCCGGTCGTGCGCGCGACCCCTCCCGGTCGCCGCGCCGGAGTGACCGACGGTGATCGGTTCGGGTAAAGGGCGTGAAGAAAACGGGGAAAAGCATGGGAAAAAGGGAGTCGAATTCTCTCTATGCGTATCTGCCGTGTTGCTCTCCGTGGGATCCGCCGTGTTCGGCGGTGTTACGAATACACGTGCATATGTAAGCGACGCCCGATGCCCTTGACGTGGGAGGTGAACCGGAGAACCCTTTGTTGAATGTCACCCCTCGAAGCGTCACCGTTGCCCTCACGAGGTGAACCGCGGATCGAGGTCGCCCCTGAGCACCGCAACCTCGTCAACGGCCGGGTCCACATCTCCGACTACGACCCCAAGTGGCCCTACCTGTTCGAGCGCGAGTCCGGGCGCGTCCACGGGGCCCTCGGCGACCGCGTCCTGCTCTTCGAGCACGTGGGCTCCACCTCGGTCCCGGGACTGCCCGCCAAACCCTGTGTCGACCTGCTGCTCGTCGTCGCCGACTCCGCCGACGAACCCGCCTACCTCCCCGACCTGGAGGCCGTCGGGTACACCCTCGTCATCCGCGAACCCGACTGGTACGAGCACCGCGTCCTTAAGGGGCCGGGGATCAACCTCAACCTGCACGTCTTCAGCGAGGGCTGCTCGGAGGCCGAGCGGATGCGCCTGTTCCGCGATCACCTCATCGCGAACCCCGCGGCCCGCGACCGCTACGTCGCGGTCAAACGGGAACTGGCCGAACGCACCTGGGAACGGATCCAGGACTACGCCGACGCCAAGTCCGGGATCATCCGCGAGATCCTCATCGAGGCCGGGGCGCCCACCGCCGACGACTGACCGATTCGGGGGTCGGCCCGGGGCGGGCGCGACCCCCGCGGTCATCGCCCTCGGGCCAGAGCGACCAGCACCCCCGCGGACAGCACGGCCCACACCGGGCAGTAGAGACCGAACGGCGTTCCCCCGGAACCGGTGAACACGTCCCGGCCGACCATGACGACCGCGCCCACCGTCGCCATCAGCGCCACCGCGCCCACCGGCGGCAGCGACAGCCACCGGGGCGCCCGCCGGGCCGCCGGCAGCGCACACGCCGCGAACAGCAGGACGACGACCAGCCCCACCCCGGCGTTGGCCCACTGGGCCGCGGCCACCTCACCGGGACCGTGGGCGGCGTACGACGCGGCCCCCACCTCCGGGCCACCGGTCACACCCGGCCGACCCGCGAGGGCGTACTCCACCTTGGAGACGACGTAGAGCAGGGACCACGAGGCGGCGGCCACCGCCCAGGGGGTCGCGCGGGAACGGGGGTCGGCGGCGGCGCGGGCGGGTCGGGGGCTCATGCGTTCCAGCCTTCCCCACGACCCGACCGTCCACCTCCCCCGCGCGGGGGAGACCGACCTCCCGTCGGGGCCTCAGCCGAGGGAGCGCAACTGGTCCTGGAACCACCGGCGCGGCGGCAGCGCCATCGCGGCCTCGGCCAGCCGCTCGCGTCGCCTCCGTCGCTCCTCGGGGGGCATCGACAGCGCCCGGTGCAGGGCCCGCGCCGTCTCCACGGTGTCGTAGGGGTTGACCGTCAGGGCGTCCTCGCCCAGCTCGTCGGCGGCGCCCGCCTCCCGCGACAGCACCAGCACGGAGTCCCGCTCCGACAGCACCGGGCCCTCCTTGGCGACCAGGTTCATCCCGTCCCGGATCGGGTTGACCAGCAGCACGTCCGCCAACTGGAACGACGCGAGCGAACGCGGGTAGTCGTCGTTGACCTCCAGGACCAGCGGCGTCCAGTCGGCGGTCGCGAACTCCGCGTTGATCTCCTTGGCCACCCGCAGCACCGAGTCGGTGTACTCGCGGTATTCGGGGACGTCGCCCCGGCTGGGGTAGGCGAACGCCAGATGGGTCACCCGGCCGTGCCACTCCGGGTGGGAGCGCAGCAGCTCCCGGTACGCCTCCAGGCCCCGCACGATGTTCTTGGAGAGTTCGGTCCGGTCGACCCGCACGATCAGCTTCCGGTCGCCGACCAACTCCTCCAGCATCTCCCGGCGCACCCCGACCAGCGGTTCGGCGGCGCTCTCGCGCAACCCCGCCTCGTCGGCGCCCAGCGCGTGCACGCCCACCCGGATGATCCGGCCGCCGTACTCCACGGTCCCGCTCGCGAGGTCCACGTCCGCGCGCAGGATCTCCGCGCAGCAGCGCAGGAAGGCGTTGGCCCAGCGCGGGCTGAGGAACCCCAGCCGGTCGGCGCCGAGCATGCCCGTCAACAGATCCCGGGCGATGTCGTCGGGCAGCATCCGGAAGTACTCCGGCGGCGCCCACGGGGTGTGCGAGAAGTGCGCGATGCGCAGGTCCGGGCGGCGGGCCCGCAGGACGCGCGGCACGAGGGCCAGGTGGTAGTCCTGCACGGCCACGCGGGCGTTGTCGGCGGCACCGGCCACCAGCGCCTCGGCGAAGGCGTTGTTGTAGGCGGTGTAGTCCTCCCACGACCGTCGGAACCCGGAGCCGAACGAGGGCTTGTTCGGGGTGTCGTACAGCATGTGCTGCACGAACCACAGGGTCGAGTTGGCGATCTCGGTGTAGGCGCCCTTGAGCGTCTCCTCCGGGATGTCCAACATGTGGACCCGCATGCCCTCCAGGTCGTACCGCAGGTCCAGCCGTGCCTCGGGGGACTCGGCGGCGGCCCGCCGGTCGGCGTCCGACAGGGCGGCGCACACCCAGACGCCGTCGACCTCGGTGGCCACCGAGATCATGCCGGAGACGAGTCCACCGCCACCGCGGCGGTGCTCCAGGGAGCCCTCGTCGGTGATCGAGAAGGACACGGGTCCTCGGTTGGAGGCGATGAGGATCTGCGCCTTGTCCACGTGGTCGTCCTCTCGGAATGCGCGAAACGGTCTCGGTGCCGAAGGATACGGAAACGGCCCCCGGGGCCCGCGATCCGCCCGGTATGGGGAACGGACGGTGAACGGAGGAGGACGCACCCTAGGTCTCGCCTGTCGACGCGCGCCCCAAACCCCCACCAGGTCATCGGAGTGCGACGTCACGCGTACGAAACAGAGCACGTGCACCGCCCCGGCCCGGATCAGTGCCGTCTCACCATGTGAGTCGGTTCGTGTTACCCGGATCACGCACGATGGAAAACCGGTCAACACGTCCGTTACAGTGACCGTGCCGGGTCCGGAAGGGGCCGGCGGAGAACACCACAACTTCATATTGCTCATCCAGAGGGGTGGAGGGACCGGCCCTGCGAAGCCCCGGCAACCATCTCGGCGTACATCGACACTCGCGGATCTCGCGGGGCGGCCGGGACAGGTGCCAACTCCGGCCTGGGGACAAAGTGTCCGCCAGGGAAGATGAGGGGAGACGCCTCGCCATGGCGATGACCGCCACCGCACCCACCTCCGTCCGCGCCTTCGGCCCCGGTACCGCGCTGTCCTGTCGCGAATGCGGCGAGCGCTACGACCTCGCCCCCCGGTTCGCCTGCGAATTCTGTTTCGGCCCCCTAGAGGTGGCCTACGACTTCGGCACCGTCACCCGCGCCGACATCGAGAGCGGCCCCAACAACATCTGGCGCTACCGGCACCTCCTGCCCGTCCCGGCGAACGTGGCCGAGCTGCCCAACATGAACCCCGGGCTGACCCCCCTGGTCAAGGCCGACCGCCTCGCCGCCGAACTGGGCCTGGACTCCCTGTACGTCAAGGACGACTCCGGTAACCCCACCCACTCCTTCAAGGACCGTGTGGTCGCCATCGCGGTCGAGGCCGCCCGCACCTTCGGGTTCACCACGCTGTCCTGCTCCTCCACCGGCAACCTGGCCGGCGCCGTCGGCGCTGCCGCCGCCCGGGCCGGGTTCGAGTCCTGCGTGTTCATCCCCGCCGGTCTGGAGGACGCCAAGGTGGTCATGGCCGCCGTCTACGGCGGCAAGGTCGTGGCCATCGACGGCAACTACGACGACGTCAACCGGTTCTGCTCCGAGCTCATCGGTGACGAGGCGGGCGAGGGCTGGGGTTTCGTCAACGTCAACCTGCGCCCCTACTACGGCGAGGGCTCCAAGACGCTGGCCTACGAGATCGCCGAACAGCTCGGGTGGCGCCTGCCCGAGCAGATCGTCGTCCCCATCGCCTCCGGCTCGCAGCTCACCAAGATCGACAAGGGCTTCCAGGAGCTGATCAGGCTGGGCCTGGTGGAGGACCGGCCCTACCGGATCTTCGGCGCGCAGGCCACCGGATGCTCCCCGGTCGCGCGGGCCTGGGAGAAGGGTCTGGACGTCATCCAGCCCGTCAAGCCGGACACCATCGCCAAGTCGCTGGCCATCGGCAACCCGGCGGACGGGCCGTACGTGCTCGACATCGCCCACCGCACCGGCGGTTCGGTGGAACACGTGGACGACGCCGAGATCGTCGAGGCGATCGCGCTGCTCGCCCGTACCGAGGGCATCTTCGCCGAGACCGCCGGCGGTGTCACCACCGGTGTGCTCCGCAAGCTGGTCCGCGAGGGGCGGCTCGACCCGAAGGCCGAGACGGTCGTCCTCAACACCGGCGACGGTCTCAAGACCCTCAACGCCGTCGACGCCGGCGTGACGGCCACCATCGCGCCGTCCCTGAAGGCGTTCACCGAGGCCGGCCTGGCCTGACCCCTCGCCCCCCGGGGCGGCGCCACGCCCCGGGGCCCTCCTGTCCACGACCACGAGAGAGAAACGCCATGAGCGCCAGCGTCCGCGTGCCCACCATCCTGCGCACCTACACCGACGACGCCGCCGAGGTGACCGCCCAGGGCGGCACCCTCGCCGAGATCCTCGACGATCTGGAGGCCAACCACCCCGGCATCCGGGCGCGCATCCTGGACGACAACGGCAAGGTGCGCCGTTTCGTCAACGTCTACGTCGGTGACGAGGACGTGCGCTTCGCGAAGGGGCTCCAGACCGAGATCGCCGACGGCGCGAACATCTCGATCATTCCGGCGGTCGCGGGGGGCTGATCCCCTCCGTCGCCCTCCACCACCCGGGGCCTTCGGCCCCGTCCCCCGAACTCCGTCGGCTCGCGAGGCCCGGCGGCTCCCCGGCCCCGCGTCCTCTCCGGAGGACGCGGGGCCGCCCTCGTCCCGGGGCGGGCCGGGGAGCGCGGTCGGCGGGCCGGGAGAAAACCTTTGCCCGTCGGCGGCGGACCCCACTACGGTGCCGCCATGGACATCGAGATCAGGGACATCCGGGGCGACGACCGCGAGACCCTGCTGGAGCTGTCGCTGCGGGCCTGGGAGCCGGTGCACGCCTCGCTGCGCGAGGCGCTGGGCGCGGTCCTCTACGACCGGATGATCCCCGACTGGCGGGTGAGCCAGCGGACGGCGGTCGCGGACGCCATCGATGATGGGGAGACCCTCGTGCGGGTGGCCCTGCGGGAGGGGGAGATCGCCGGGTTCTACGCCGTGCGGATCCGATCCGAGGAGGACATGGGCGAGGTGACCCTGCTGGCGGTGGACCCCGATCACCAGCGGGCCGGGGTGGGGGTCGCCCTCACCGGGCACGCCGTGGACTGGATCCGTGACCAGGGCATGGGCGTCGCCATGATCGAGACCGGCGGGGACGAGGGCCACGCCCCGGCCCGGCGCGCCTACGAGAAGGCGGGGCTCGCCCCCCTGCCGATCGTTCGCTACTTCCAGGCGCTGTGAGCGGGGCCGAACCGGCCCCGCACCGAGTGGTCACCGCTTCGACGGCGGGTCTTAACCTGGAGTCCCACAGGGGCTCTTCGGATGAGGCGGCGATGTCGGCGACGCGGTTGTTGGTGCTGGGTGTGGTGCGCATGTCGGGGCGCGCTCACGGGTATCGGGTCGGTCGCGAACTCATGGACTGGGGCGCCTCGGAGTGGGCCAACGTCAAGTGGGGGTCGATCTACCACGCGCTGCGCAAGCTCACCGCCGAGGGCCGGTTGCGCGGGTTCACCGCCGAGGGCGACGAGGTGGTGGACCGGATCTCGTACGAGATCACCGAGGAGGGCGAGGCCGAGCTGCACCGGCTGCTGCGCAAGGCGCTCTCCCACACGGGTGACGATCACGCGCTGCTGTGCGCCGGGGTCACCCTGATGACCTCGCTGCCGCGCGCGGAGGTCGTCTCCCTGCTGGAGGAGCGGATCGCCGGGCTGGAGGAGAGCGGTGTCCGGACGTCGGAGGCCGCCCGGGCGGGCACCGGGGGGTGGGACGGGCCCGAGCACGTGCGCCCGCTCCTCACCCTGTGGCGGATGGCCGTGGACATGGGCATCGAGTGGAGCCGGGGGCTGATCCGCGAGCTGGAGGAGGGGCGTTACACGATGGCCGACGACAGCCCGTCCGCCTTCGGCCTGCCCCCGGTCGAGGCACCGCGGGGCTGAGGGCCGGCCCGCCGGCCCACCGGGCGCCGCCCTCAGGGGAGCGCCCCGCGGCCGACCCCGACCTCGATATTAAAACTTGAATATGGCCGCGGTGTTGGGCAGACTCGACCACGTTCAACTGTGAAGAGGAGTCGCGGATGATCCGGACACGGGATCTCACCAAACACTTCCGCGTGGGCCGGGAGACCCTCGAAGCGGTCCGAGGGATCGACATCGACATCGCCGCGGGCGAACTCGTCGCCCTCCTGGGTCCCAACGGCGCGGGCAAGTCCACCACCTTGCGGATGCTCACCACCCTGCTCGAACCCACCTCGGGCACCGCCGTCGTCGCCGGTCGCGACGTGCTCACCGAACCCGCCGAGGTGCGCCGCCGGATCGGGTTCGTCGGCCAGGGCCACGGTGCGGGGGAGGACCAGCGCGCCGGAGAGGAGCTCTACACCCAGGGGCTGCTCTACGGGCTGGACCGGGCCACCGCCCGGCGCCGCACCGCCGACCTGCTCGACATGCTCGAACTGTCCGGCACCACCGACCGTGAGGTCACCAAGCTCTCCGGCGGGCAGCGCCGACGCCTCGACATCGCCATGGGACTCGTCCACGAACCCCCGCTGCTGTTCCTGGACGAGCCCTCCACCGGACTGGATCCGCACAGCCGGGCCAACCTGTGGGAGCACGTCACCCGCCTGCGCGAACGCACCGGCACCACGATCGTGCTCACCACCCACTACCTCGACGAGGCCGATGAGGCGGCCGAACGGATCCTGGTCATCGACCACGGCAGGGTCATCGCCGACGGCACCGCCGACGAGCTCAAGGGCGGGGTCTCCGGCGACCTCGTCACGTTCACCGTCGCCGACGAGACCGCCGCGCCCACCGGCGCGAAGATCGCCGGGAACCTCTCCGGCGCCGGCGAGGTCGAGATCGTCACCGGCCGGGAGACCGAGGTGCGCCTGCGGGTCGAACGCGGTGACACGGTCCTGCCCGACCTGCTGCGGGCCCTGGACTCCGCCGGGGTCCCCCTCGCCTCGGTGCGGGTGCAGCGCCCCACCCTCGACGACGTCTTCCTGACCCTGACCGGCCGCAGCCTGCGGGAGGAGAACCCGTGACCACCGACATCGCCACCGCCCGACCCTCCGTCATCCGGGACACCGGGCTGATCTTCGCCCGCCAGATGCGGCCCCTGCTCCACCGGCCGGTGTTCCTGCTGTTCGGCATGCTCCAGCCGATCCTGTACCTGGTGCTGTTCTCGCCCCTGCTCACCGGTCTGGCCGGGGCCCAGGGGCAGAACCCCTGGCAGTGGTTCGTACCCGGACTGCTGGTCATGCTCGCCCTGTTCACCGCCGGGTTCGCCGGGTTCGGGCTGCTGCCGGAGATCGCCTCCGGGGCGCACGAACGGCTGATGGCCACGCCGGCGAGCCGGGTGGCGCTGCTGCTGGGCCGGGTACTGCGCGACGTGTCCGTCATGGCCGTGCAGATGACGCTCGTCGTCGTGCTGGTCGTGCCCTTCGGGTTCCGCGTCCCCCTCCTCGGGTTCGTCGTCGGACTCCTCCTGCTCGTCGTACTGGGGATCGGCCTGTCGGCGCTGTCCTACCTGGTCGCGCTCAAGGTCGGGCAGACCTACGTGTTCGCCTCCATCGTCCAGACCGCCGTCATGCCGCTGATGCTGCTGTCGGGCGTGCTGCTGCCGATGGACCTGGCGCCGGGCTGGCTGTACACACTGTCGCGGCTCAACCCGATCGCGTACGTGGTCGACGCCGAACGCGCCCTGTTCGCCGGTGAGTGGTCGGCCGCCGTGGGCGTCGGCTGGGCGGTGGCCCTGATCCTGACCGTCCTCGTGCTGGGCCTGGGCTCCCGCGCGATGCGTCGGATCTCCGCCTGAGTCCGTCCGCCCGCAGCGGAGAAACCTGAGGTCATGGGGCGTTTGCGCAGGTAGATGCATGATGAAGAGGTGGTGGAATCGTGACCACATCGTTTGCACTCTCCCATGCCGAGTGCTAAAAAGGGATCTGGTTAGCACTCGCCCAGGCTGAGTGCTAAACCGGATCGAGGCTGCGAGATCGCGGCCCCCGGCAACAGGGTCGCCGGTGGGTCCGCGGTCGTCCGTCGCGGGCGCACGCCTCGTCCCATCGCGTATCAGCCCGGTCACGGGAGGACAAGAACTCAATGGCAGCCAAACTGATCGCGTTCGACGAGGAGGCCCGTCGCGGCCTTGAGCGCGGAATGAACCAGCTCGCGGACGCCGTCAAGGTCACGCTCGGCCCCAAGGGTCGCAACGTCGTCCTGGAGAAGAAGTGGGGCGCCCCCACCATCACCAACGATGGTGTCTCCATCGCCAAGGAGATCGAACTCGAGGACCCGTGGGAGAAGATCGGGGCCGAGCTCGTCAAGGAGGTCGCCAAGAAGACCGACGACGTCGCGGGTGACGGCACCACCACCGCCACCGTGCTGGCCCAGGCGCTCGTACGCGAGGGCCTGCGCAACGTCGCCGCCGGCGCCAACCCGGTCGGTCTCAAGCGCGGCATCGAAGCCGCCGTGGCGCGCATCAGCGAGGAGCTGGGCAACCTCTCCAAGGAGATCGAGACCAAGGAGCAGATCGCCTCCACCGCCTCCATCTCCGCCGGCGACACCCAGATCGGCGAGACCATCGCCGAGGCGATGGACAAGGTCGGCAAGGAAGGCGTCATCACCGTCGAGGAGGGGCAGACCTTCGGGCTCGAACTGGAGCTCGCCGAGGGCATGCGCTTCGACAAGGGCTACATCTCGCCCTACTTCGCCACCGACCTGGAGCGCATGGAGACGGTCCTTGAGGACCCGTACATCCTCATCGCGAACCAGAAGATCTCGAACAACAACGAGTTCCTTCCGATCGTGGAGAAGGTCCTCCAGGCCGGCCGTCCGCTGGTCGTCATCGCCGAGGACGTCGAGCAGGGTGCGCTTCAGACCCTGGTCGTCAACAAGATCCGCGGCACCTTCAAGTCCGTCGCCGTCAAGGCCCCGGGCTTCGGTGACCGTCGCAAGGCCCAGCTCGGCGACATCGCCGTGCTGACCGGCGGCCAGGTCATCACCGAAGAGGTCGGTCTCAAGCTTGAGAACACCGAGATCGACATGCTGGGCCGCGCCCGCAAGATCGTGGTCACCAAGGACGAGACCACCATCGTCGACGGTGCCGGTGACGCCACCGCCATCGCCGGTCGCGTGAACGAGATCCGCAACGAGATCGAGCGCACCGACTCCGACTACGACCGCGAGAAGCTCCAGGAGCGCCTCGCCCGCCTGGCCGGCGGCGTCGCGGTCATCAAGGCCGGTGCCGCCACCGAGGTGGAGCTCAAGGAGCGCAAGCACCGCATCGAGGACGCCGTCCGCAACGCCAAGGCCGCGGTCGAGGAGGGCATCCTCCCCGGTGGCGGTGTGGCCCTGCTCCAGGCCAGCGTCCCCGCCTTCGAGAAGCTGGACCTCGAAGGCGACGAGGCCATCGGTGCCGACATCGTTCGTCGCGCCATCGCCGAGCCGCTGAAGCAGATCGCCGCCAACGCCGGCCTCGAAGGCGGCGTCGTGGCGGACAAGGTCCGCAACCTGGAGCCCGGTTTCGGCCTCAACGCCGCCACCGGTGAGTACACCGACCTGTTCAAGGACGGCGTCATCGACCCGACCAAGGTCACCCGCTCGGCTCTTCAGAACGCGGCGTCCATCGCCGGCCTGTTCCTGACCACCGAGGTCGTCATCGCCGAGAAGCCGGAGAAGTCCGCCCCCGCGGCGGACCCGACCGGTGGCATGGGCGGTATGGACTTCTAAGAGGTCCATGAGTTCGAGGTCCGGATACGCGACCTCGCCCGCGACGACCGGGCGGCCCCTCGGGGCCGCCCGGTTCCGCGTTTCCCGGGTGTCCTCCGGCCGCCGCCCCGGCCGCGTCCCGTACCCCACCGGGGGCGTCGGGGGGTCGTTCCGCGAAGCGTCGGGCGGCCGGGTGCGCGGAGCGTCACGCCCCCTGGCCGGAGGTGCCGGACGGGACGCGTTCGTGCCATGACGGAGACCGCCCCGGACACGGGGACGTCGCGATGGGTCCGCCTTCGCGGCGCCCGGCGAGAGCCGGACGTGCCCGACGGTCGGCGCCGGTCGTGCCGTGGTCCGGATCCGCCGGAGGAGCCCCCGCGCATCCCCGCGGTCAGGTGTCGCCGTGCCAGGCGTGCCAGAGGGCGGCGTAGGAGCCCCCGGCGGCGAGGAGCTCGTCGTGGGTGCCCGACTCGGTGATCCGGCCGTCCTCGACGACCGCGATGCGGTCGGCGTCGTGGGCGGTGTGCAGCCGGTGGGCGATCGCCACCACCGTGCGTCCCTCCAGCACACCGGCCAGGGAACGCTCCAGGTGACGGGCCGAACGCGGATCCATCAGCGACGTCGCCTCGTCCAGCACCAGCACCTCCGGATCGGCCAGCACCACCCGCGCCAAGGCCAACTGCTGGACGTGGGCCGGGTCCAGGACGAGCTCGCCCGAGCCCACCTTCGTGTCCAGCCCGTCGGGCAGGGACCGCACCCAGGCGTCGGCGTCCACCGCCGCCAGCGCCCGCCACAGGACGTCGTGGTCGACCGCCTCCCGGTCCAAGGCCAGCGCCAGGTTCTCGGCGACGGTGCCCCGGAACACGTGGCTCTCCTGGCTCAGCAGGATCGTCTTCTCCCGGCGGATCTCCGGGGCGACCCCCGTCAGGTCCGTTCCGCCCACCCGGACGCTTCCCGACGTGGGCGTGTGGATGCCCGCGATCAGCTTGCCCAGGGTGGACTTGCCCGCGCCGCTCGGACCCACCATGGCCAGCCGTTCGCCCGGCACCAGGGTCAGGTCGACCCCGTGCAGGACCTCGGTGTCGGTGTAGCCGAAGCGCACGTTGGAGATCTCGACGGTGCCCGGCGTCCCCCGGTCCGCGGTCGTGGCGTCCACGTCCTCCTCCGCCAGCTCCACGCCGATGAGCCGGCGCAGGCTGGTGAACCCCATCATCAGACTGTCGACCTGGTCGATGAGCAGGTCCAGCGGCCTCACCACCTGCACGGCGAGGAACATCGCCGTGGCGATCTGCCCGACCGTCAGCGCGCCCTGGGTGTGCAGGTACGCCGCCACCAGGAAGGTCACCGCCGTCGGGAGCAGGTAGGAGAACTCCAGCGTCGGATACCACACGGTCCGCAGCCACAGCGTGTAGCGCTCGGCCAGGTAGGAACCGCGGACCCGCGCGTCGGTCCGCTCCCGCTGCCGGTCCTGCCGGCCCAGCGCCTCCAGGGTGTGCGCCCCCTCGACGGTGTCGGTCACACCCTGGGTGAGCTCGGAGTAGGTGTCCAGTTCCCGCAGGTACCCGGCCGGTGCGCGCCGGGCGTACCAGCGGGTGCTCGTCCAGATGATCGCCGCCGAGGGCAGCCAGGCGAGGAGGAGGGCCGGGTGCAGGGCGGTGAACGCGCCGAAGATCACCACCACCGTCACCCCGCTCACCACCATCACCGGGATCGAGTGGCGGACGGTGTGGCTGAGGTGGCCGACGTCGCGGCCGGTGCGCGCCATGAGGTCACCGCTGCCCGCGCGCTCCACCGTGCCGAGCGGCAGACGCAGGACCGCCCGGACGAACGCCTCGCGCAGTTCGGCCAGGATCGCCTCGCCGAACCGGATGGACAGCGCCACCGACACCAGGGTGAGTCCGGCGTGGCACAGCAGGGCGCCGACGATGAGGGCCGCCATCAGGTCGATCCGCTCGGGGTCCGCCGAGGCGCGCACCGCGTCGATGATCCGGCCCAGCATCCACGGCGGCACCAGTGCGGCCAGCGCCGCCAGCGCGTACAGGCCGATCACCGTGATCAGGGCACCGCCGTGCCTGCGGCCCAGGACGCGCAGTCGCGACCACACCATCGGTGGCGGCGCGACGGGCAGCAGGGCCCGCGCGGGCACGGGAGGTTCGGCGGTCCGGGTCACGGTTGTTCCTCCAGGACGGTGGTGCGCAGGACGGTGGCGGCGTAGTCGGGTTCGGTCACCAGCAGGTCGTGGTGTCCGCCCTCGGCGACGATCCGGCCGTCGCGGACGAACTGCACGTGGTCGGTGCGGTCCAGCAGCAGCGGGCTCGCCGTGATCAGCGCGGTGGTGCGCCCGGCGCGCTCGGCCGCCAGCCGGGCGCCGATGGCCGCCTCGGAGTGGGCGTCCACGGCGGAGGCCGGTTCCACCAGGACCAGGACGTCGGGGTCCTGGGCCAACGCCCGCGCCAGCCGCAGCCGCTGCTGCTGGCCGCCGGAGTACTCGCGGGCGCGTTCGGTGAGCGTCACGTCCCACCCGGCGGGGGACTGGCGGATCACGTCCTCGGCGGCGGCGACGCGCACCACCTCCGCCAGCCGGTCCTCGGACAGGCCGCCGTCGGGCGCGAGTTCGTCGCGCAGCCGCCCGGAGAACAGGTGGGCCTCGTTGGTGGCCACCAGGACGCGGCGCCGCACGTCGCGCAACGGCAGCTCGGCCAGGGCGATCGCACGCCCGGTGGCCTCCTCCACCAGGCGCCCGCCCTCCTCGTAGCGTCCGAGTCGGGCGGAGATCGCGGTGGCGTCCCCGGGATCGGCGCACACCACGCCGGTCAGTCGACCGGCGGGGACGCGCACCCCGCTGGCGGGGTCGTGGAGACCGTAGGGGCCCGTGGGAGGATCGGCCGGGTCGACCGGGTCGGGGTGATCGTGGTCCAGGGACAGCACCCGGACCACCCGTCCGGCGGCCACCCGCGCGGAGATGTACAGGGACGCGGAGTGCATCAGGTAGCGGACGGCCATGGCCAGGTTGGTGGTGAACCCGTAGAACGCCACGAGCTGTCCGATGGTGATCTCCCCGTCGAGGGCCAGGCGGGCGCCGTACCAGATGATCCCGACCAGGAGCAGGCCCGGGTACAGCTCGCGCAGGGCCTGGAGCGCGGCGTCCATCCAGCCCACCCGCACGCCGGCGGCGCGCACCTTCTGGGACTCGTCCCGGTAGCGTTCGCCGACCGTGCGCTCACCGCCCACACCGCGGAGCACGCGCAGCCCCGCGACCAGGTCCGAGGCCCGCGTGGTGAGTTCGGCGGTCCGGCCGCGCTGGTGCTCCTGGCGCCGGGACAGGGGGCGCAGCACCGGGACGATGCCGAGCATGATCAGCGGGACCGCGACGAGCACGATGAGTCCGAAGACGACGTGCGAGGTGAGCATGAGGACGGCCACCGCCACCACGGACACCAGGGAGCCCGCGATCATGGACGACCGCTCGTAGAAGTCGCCGATCCGGTCGATGTCCTCGGTGCCCACGGCGACCACCTCACCGGAGGGCAGCCTCCGGGTGAGCGTGGGCCCCAGGTCGGCGGATCGGGAGCAGACCACCTGCACGGTCCGGTAGGCGGAGGCGTACCAGTTGAAGCACTCCGCCCGGTGCGTCGGCGGGATGAGCACCACACCGATCACGATGATCGCGGCCAGCACCCCGAACCACGTCAGTACGGAGCGGGTGTCGAGCCCGGAGTCCAGTGTCGCTCCGATGGCGGCGGACATCAGGACGGTGGTCGCGGTGTACCCGCCGGCGAGGAGGCCGGCCCACAGGAGGGACGGCCATTCCTTCCGCGTCAACCACAGCAGATAACGGTCGGCGGAACGATGGTCGGGTTCGCCCGGAGGCTGGGGAAGGTCGCGCACAGTCTCAGGACTGTAACGGCCGGCCCTCCGTCGCTACCACTGGTTTTCGGGGACCCCGGTCAGCTCAGCTCGCCGGTGAGGTGCAGGACCTCGATGAGCCGCTGGGTGGCGGGGGCGCACGACCCCCGGTCGGCGTGGCCGATCCAGGCGATCTCGGACACCTCCGCGCTGGGGCGGGGCTCCCCCTCGTGGTCGGCCGCGTAGCAGGCCATCCGTACCCGTGTGCCGGGCGCCTGGTCGTGCGCCACCTCGTCGACGACGGTGACGAGACGGAAGGTGCCGGGGGTCAGGGTGACGCCGACCTCTTCGTGGGCCTCGCGGGCCACGGCCTGTTCGTCGGACTCCCCGGGCTCGCGTTTGCCCCCGGGGGAGTAGAACACGTCGCGCCCGCGCGAGCGGACGCACAGGACCTTGCCGTCGCGTACGTGCACCCAGGCGAGGGCGTCGATCACGGCGGGCGGTGTGGTGGAGGCGGACATGGGGTCCAGCCTAGGACGTGTGCCGTGGACGCCGTCCGTCGTGAAGGGGACGCCGTCGGCCGCAGGGCGTCCGTCGAGGACCCCGCACGGGGTGGACGGGTGGGGGCCTGCCCGGGGTGTCGCGCGGAGGGGCGAGCGGACGCGGAACAGGTCCCGGGGCGGACGCGGTGGCGGGGTGCGCCCGGGGGATGTGATGTGAAGATAACCATTGGGAAACACCGTGGGTCGCCCCCTGTGCGGGCACCTCGGGCACGGGGTAGGTTGCGGAACTAATGGGAGCGCTCCCAGGTGGTGGGGATCATTCGACGTACCTTCGATCTGCTCAAAGGAACAACGCATGACCCGCACATCCCGCCTGCGCGCGGCACTGGGCGCCGCGGCCGGGCTCGTCATGGCCCTGGCCGCGGCCGCGGTGACCCTCACCGTGGTCCCCGCGTCCGCCGATTCCGGCTTCTACGTCAACCCCGACACCTCCGCGGCCCGCTGGGTGGAGGCCAACCCCTCCGACCCCCGGGCCTCCCTCATCGAGGACCGCATCGCCTCGGTCGCCCAGGGCACCTGGTTCACCCGGCACGACCCGGCCACCGTGCGCGGTCAGGTGGACGCCCTGGTCGGCGCGGCCGACGCGGCCGGTCAGGTGCCCATCCTGGTCGTCTACAACATCCCGGGTCGCGACTGCGGCAACCACAGCGGCGGCGGGGCGCCCTCCCACGAGGCCTACCGCCAGTGGGTGGACGAGGTCGCCGCCGGCCTCCAGGGCCGACCCGCGCACATCGTCCTCGAACCCGACGCCCTGCCCCTGGTCAGCGGTTGCAGCGACCCCCAGGGCCGACAGGCGCTGCTGGACTCCATGGCCTACGCGGGCAAGGCCCTCAAGGCGGGCTCCTCGCAGGCCCGCGTCTACTTCGACATCGGCCACTCGGCGTGGCTCACCCCCGGCCGCGCCGCCGAACTGCTCAACGGGGCCGACATCGCCGGCAGCGCCGACGGCGTCTCCACCAACACCTCGAACTACCGCACCACCGCCGACGAGGTCGCCTTCGCCAAGGCGGTCATCAACGCCACCGGGGTCTCCGGCCTGGGCGCCGTGATCGACACCAGCCGCAACGGCAACGGCCCCGCCCCCGACGGCGAGTGGTGCGACCCGCAGGGGCGCGCGTTGGGCACCCCGAGCACCACGGACACCGGTGACCCCGTCATCGACGCCTACCTGTGGGTCAAGCTCCCCGGCGAGGCGGACGGCTGTGCCGGATCGGCCGGGTCCTTCGTCCCCCACCTGGCCTACGAGATGGCGGTCAACGCCACCGGGACGCCCACGGAACAGCCCACCGATCCCACGGAACAGCCCACCGACCCCTCGGAGGAGCCCTCCGAGCCCGCCGACGGCGACTGCACCGCGGAGTACCGCGTCGACAACGACTGGGGCGTCGGCTTCCAGGCCACGGTCACCATCACCGCGAACACGGCGATCGACGCCTGGCGGGTCGAGTGGACGTTCGCCGACGGGCAGGCCGTCACCCAGTCCTGGAACGCGCGACTGACCTCGTCCGGCGCCTCGGTGACCGCCCTCAACCCGGAGTGGGGCGGAGCCCTCGCGGCGGGCGCCAGTACCGGTTTCGGGTTCACCGGCTCCCACCACGGCACCAACACGGTGCCCGAGGTGGTCTGCTCGGCGGTCTGACCCCCTGAGACCGGGCGGGGCCCCCTGCCGCCCGGTCCGACCGCGGCCCCCGTGCTCACACCACGGGGGCCGCGGTCGACTCCGACGGCCGGGGTCGGCCACCGAAACGGCCCTCCCGGGGGAACGGAACGCACTACCATCACCCTGTGTCAGCGACTGTGGGACCGACCACGGGCCCTCGAAAGGGTGACGGCATGGCGATGGACACCACCTCGACCCCCGGCGCACTCGAACCCGGGGCGGCGGCACCGGTCGAGAGACCGCGCTCGACCCTCGACGCGATCCGCCCCCTCCTCGCGGACAGCGTCGCCGGGGGCATCCCTCCCCAGACCACCGAACAGCGCCTGGCCCGAGAGCGGGCCTACAACCTGTTCAGCGCAGCCATCGGCGCCTGCACGGCCCGAGGACTGCGCGACCGCGCCGCCGAGCTGCTGGCCCGTGAGGCCCGCTCAGCGTTCCTCACCCCGGCCGAGATCGAGAAGGTCAACGAGGAGCTGGCCGCGACCCTCGCCGAACTGCGCGCCACCCCCGCGCCGTCGCCCACCGGGGTCACCCCCGAGAGCCCGAACCCCCTCACCGACGAGGTCGCGGCCGACCTCTTCGACCTGGCCCTGCGCGGGCGGCTGACCGGGCCCGCGCGCGAACACCCCCGTGCGCTGCTGTTCGGCGGGCAACCGGGTTCGGGCAAGTCCACCCTGCAACGCCTGCTGCTGCCGGCCCTGCCCGAGGGCACGGTGAGCTACGACGGCGACGACCTCCTGCGGACGTCCCCGGACTACGAGTGGGCGATGGGCCTCGACGACCGGACGGCCTCGCGCACGGTGGCCCGGCAGGTCGGCGTGCTGCACGGGCTCGCCATGGAGCACATCCGCGCCGGCCGGGTGGACGTGCTGTGCAGCCACCCGTTGGGGCGTGCGGACTGGGCCGCGGAGTGGGTGGGCGGCTTCCGCGCGGCGGAGTACCGGGTCGAGGTGGCGTTCGTGGCCGTGCACGCCTCCAACAGCCGCTTCTCGCTCATGGACCGCCATCGCCGTTCCCGCGAGGACCAGGGTTTCGGCCGGTGGTTGCCGGAGACCCTGCACGACCGCTTCTACCAGGGCGTGCCCAACACGATCGAGTTCCTGGAGACCCACCGGCTGGTGGACTCGCTCTACGTGCTCTCCCGCGACGGCGAGGTGCTCTACGCCAACCACCTCGGTCCGGACGGCGACTGGCGGTCGGAACCGTTCGGCCGGATCGCCCTGGAGGCCGAACGCGGCCGTCGAGAGCTGTGGCACGGTGAGGACGCGATCGTCACGCCGCCTCACGGGGCGCCGTAGGGTCCGACGGACTCCGCCGCGGTGGACCTCGCGCCGCACGGGCCGCCGCGCACCGGGGCGGTCGCCTCCGCCGTCGTCATCGACCCGCTGCCGTTCGAGGGCCGTCGAGCCCGGGGCGCGTCCCGTGGACCCGCCCCGTCCCCGTTCTCACAGCCTCGCCATGGCGGCCCGGTCCTCCTCGCCGAACCGCTCCTCCAACCGTTCGGGGGAGGCGTCCATGTCGATCTGAGCCATGGGCACGCCGCGGGCCGACTCGATGGCGCCCAGTCGGCGCATCGCCCGGTCGGTCGCGTAGCGGAGCAGCTCGCCCGGCGGCAGTTCGTAGCGGGCGTTGTCGGGGGAGACCTCCGAGGCGTTCTCGCCGCGTTCGACGGTGGCCATCACGTGCGGCAGCAGTTCCTCCAGGCGTTCGTTCACCACCGCCCAGTTGGAGTCGTCGGCGGCCACGTGCCGACGACAGGTGAAGGTCCCCCACGCCATGTGCCGGCGTTCGTCGTCGCCGATCCGGCGCACGATCCGCCGCATCCCGGGGAAGATGTCGCGCACGGTGCAGATGTGGTTCCAGGCGTAGTACCCGGTCAGCGCCAGGGAACCCTCGATGATGTGGTTGTAGGTGACCGAGGCGCGCACCTGGTTGCGCGGGCTCGGGTCCTCCAGCAGCGCCTCCAACGAGGCGGGCAGCTCCTCGTAGAACAGGGTCCGGTAACCCGGGTTCTCCTCCACGTAGGCGTGCAGGTCCTCGTACACGCCGATGGCGTCCAGCCACAGCCGGAACGCCTGGACGTGCTTGGCCTCCTCGAACGCGAACTGGGTCAGGTACATCTCGTCGCCGAGCCTGCCCTCGGCGGCCATGGCGCGGAGGAAGGGCTGGAGGTCCTCGGTGACGGCCTCCTCTCCCGCGGCGAAGAACGCGCACAGACGGAGGATGCGCTCCCGGGAGGGCTCGTTGACGCCCTTCCAGTCCTCGGCGTCCCTGTCCAGATCGATGTCGGCCGGGTCCCAGAACCTGGCGTTGCCCTTGGCGAACAGCTTGAGCGGGAGCGAATCCCAGTTCAGGCCGCCGTCGCGGAGGGAGTGGAAGCCGGTGCGGTCGGGCATGGAGGACCTCCGTGAGGGGGTGCCGGGGGGCGCTGTCCAGCCCATGATTGGACACGGATCCGTCTCGTGTAAAGGGGAGGAGTGTCCTGGATCACGAAAGAACCGAACGTGTTTCGGATACGGTCGGCACCGACGACGGAGGAGCCCTCGCCGAAACGGTACGGTCGGGGTGTCCCGTCCGCACTGAACGATCCGATCGGGGTACGACGTGTTCTGTGGTGATCCCGGCACCCCCGGCTACGCCGCGTGCGCCGCCCAGACCCAGCTCTTCTCACTGGCCTCGGCGATCCCCGCGCTGCTCGGCCTGGCCCTCCTGGTCGCCGCCTTCGCGGTGCCGGGCGTCCGTGACGACCGGCCCCTGCGCGTGCGGACCCTGAGCTACTCCCTGATCGCCTGGGTCATCGCCGCCGGTACGTACGTGATGGGCGGACTGCCCTCCTTCTGAGTTCCGAGGCCCCCGCCTCGGCCCTCAGACCTCACCGCCGGCCAGGAGGTCGGCGGCGTCGGTGATCCGGTAGGCGTACCCCTGCTCGGCCAGGAACCGCTGCCGGTGCGCCGCGTAGTCCTGGTCCACGGTGTCCCGGGCGATCACCGCGTAGAACCGGGCCGACCGGCCGTCCGACTTGGGCCGCAGCACCCGACCCAGCCGCTGCGCCTCCTCCTGCCGGGACCCGAACGACCCCGACACCTGGATCGCCACGCCCGCCTCGGGCAGGTCGATCGAGAAGTTCGCGACCTTGGACACCACCAGGGTGCGCAGGTCGCCGGCGCGGAAGGCGTCGAACAGCCGCTCCCGCTCCTTGGTGCGGGTCTCGCCCTTGATCACCGGGGAGTCCAGGGCCTCGCCGAGTTCGTCCAGCTGGTCGATGTAGGAACCGATGACCAGCACCTGCTCGTCGGTGTGCCGCTCCACCAACTCCCGCACCACCGCCGTCTTGGTCTCCGAGGACGCGCAGAACCGGTACTTGTCCTCGGGCTCGGCCGTCGCGTACGCCAATCGCTCGGCCTCCGACAGGTCCACGCGCACCTCGACGCAGTCGGCCGGGGCGATCCACCCCTGGTTCTCCATGTCCTTCCACGGGGCGTCGTACCGCTTGGGTCCGATGAGCGAGAACACGTCCCCCTCGCGGCCGTCCTCGCGTACCAGGGTCGCGGTCAGTCCCAGCCGGCGGCGGGCCTGGAGATCGGCGGTCATCCGGAAGATCGGCGCGGGCAACAGGTGCACCTCGTCGTAGATCACCAGCCCCCAGTCACGGGCGTCGAACAGCTCCAGGTGCGTGTACACGCCCTTCCGTCTGGCCGCCATCACCTGGTAGGTGGCGATGGTGACCGGCCGGATCTCCTTGCGGGACCCCGAGTACTCGCCGATCTCGTCCTCGGTGAGGGTGGTCCGCCGCAGCAGCTCGGTCTTCCACTGGTGCACGGAGACGGTGTTGGTGACCAGGATGAGCGTGGTCGCCCCGGTCATCGCCATCGCCGCCGCGCCCACCACGGTCTTGCCCGCACCGCAGGGCAGGACCACCACTCCCGAACCGCCCGCGTGGAAGCCCTCCGCCGCCGCCCGCTGGTAGTCGCGCAGCTCCCAGCCGTCCTGGGCCAGGTCGATCCGGTGTGCCTCACCGTCGACGTGACCGGCCAGGTCCTCGGCGGGCCAGCCGATCCTCAACAGCGCCTGTTTGAGGTTGCCGCGCTCACTGGGGTGGACGACGACGGAGTCGTCGTCGAGCCGGTCGCCCAGCATCCCCCTGAGGCGCTTGGCCCGGAGGACCTCCTCCAGTACCGCCCGGTCCGAGGAGCGCAGGATCAGCCCGTGCGCGGGATCGCCTTCGAGGCGCAGCCGCCCGTACCGGTCCATCGTCTCGGTGATGTCCACCAGCAGGGAGTGCGGCACCGGGAACTTGGAGAAGCGGATGAGTGCGTCGACCACCTGCTCGGCGTCGTGCCCCGCGGCACGCGCGTTCCACAGCGCCAACGGGGTGATCCGGTAGGTGTGCACGTGTTCGGGCGCGCGCTCCAACTCGGCGAAGGGGGCGATGGTGCGGCGGCACTCGTCGGCGAGCTCGTGGTCGACCTCCAACAGGAGGGTCTTGTCGGACTGCACGATCAGGCAGGACACACGGAACCTTCGTTCTCCAGGGGACGGCCACAGATGCAACGCGCGCACGGCCTCGAACATGCCCGGGTCAGGAGCCGGCGACGACCGCGTAGAAGAGGATCCCGACGTAGCCGAGGATCACGAGGCCGATGATCCCGAGGTTCACCCAGACCGAGATCCAGGCGTTCCTGGTGAGGCGGGCCCCGCGCTCCAGGTCCTGTTTCTCTCCCAACGCCAGGGCCCCCAGGACGATCCCGGGGATCGCGGTGAGACCGCAGCACAGGACCAACTGGACACAGGACAGCACCAGGGCGACCGTGGCGCTCCCCTCGTGCTCCGCCTTCGGGAGCGCGTACGGGGCCATCGGGACGGCGGGCCCGTACGCGGGCGGTCCGTACCCGGCCGGGCCGTAACCGCCGTATCCGTCGTATCCGCCGTGCGCGGAGTGACCGGCATGACCTCCGGTCGTGTCCTGGTAGGGGGCTTCGCCGTACGGGCCGTACCCCGCGGAGGGGTCGCCGTAGGAGGAGGCGTCGGGGCGGTACGGGTCGGGGTCGTTGTTCACGGGAGGACGATTCCTTCGAGGATGGGGAGGAGGACGACGGTGTGCCGTCGTCGACGGGACGGCGCTGGGATCTCAGTATCCGAGGAGGATGATCATCGCCAACATGAGGAGCACGAACACCGCCAGAACGGCGTTCAGCCCGATGTAGGCGAAGTTGCAGGCCCACGTGTACCTGAGGAACCGTTCGACCTCGGGGGCGTCGGGGATCCGGGTCAGCGCCACGATGGCGAGGGT
This sequence comes from Nocardiopsis lambiniae, assembly GCF_031845465.1. Classification (NCBI taxonomy): domain Bacteria; kingdom Bacillati; phylum Actinomycetota; class Actinomycetes; order Streptosporangiales; family Nocardiopsidaceae; genus Nocardiopsis; species Nocardiopsis lambiniae. The sequence goes on from NZ_JAVREP010000006.1 coordinate 43,299, forward strand.
GATACCGGGGACGTTGGAACCCAACAGGAGGAACCACAACCCGAGGTAGGCCCCGAGGATCGGCCCCGTCAGGGTCAGGAGCGCCACCACCAGGGCGGCGACGGTCCCGCCCACCCGGGCGGGCGGGCCGATCGGTACCGGGGCGGGCGGGTGCACGGAGAAGGCGGTGGAGGGGGACCGGGCGGGCGCGGTGAGGGGCCGCCCGGGCGCGGGTGCGGAGGGCGCCACGGAGCGCGTGGCCGAGCCCTGCTCGCGCTCCCAGAAGGCCTTCGGCCCACCGGTACTCCCCTGCATCCGCTCCCTCTCCCTCATGACACCTGGTGTACCCGCACTCACGGATTCGGACGCCGGGGAGCCGGAACGGGTTCCCCGGTCAGTAGTTGGTCACCGGAACGACGCCCTGGATCCACGACCCCGCCTGGGTGAACACCACGCCCGTCAACACCAGCATGACGAACAGCATCACCCCCGCCGCGCCCAGGCAGTACCAGGAGTACCGGGTGAGCACCTCGGCCCTGTCCGGCATCCCCCGGTCGCGCGCGTGCGCGGCCCGCACGGCGAAGACGATCCCGGCGATCCCGAAGATCCAGTTGGCGCAGCACAGGAACGTCAAGGCGTGCAGGATCAACGCCATCGTCGAGCCGCTCGCCCCGCCCGGAACGGGGGAGGGCGCTGCGGTCCCGCTCTCGCGCTCGGGGACGTCGTCACGCCGGACCTCGCGCCCGCGCTCGTCGTCACGGCCGCGTTCACGGGGGGACGAGGCCCCGGGGGGCAGGGACGCATCGCTCATGGGGGTGTCTCTCGTTGTCCGAGGGCCTGCTGTCGACCGCGTACCACCCTACGGCGTCTCCGTCCGATCGTCCTCCTCCAGTTCGGCGACGGCGGTGATCCGGTGGATCGCGAAGCGCTGCACCGCGTTCCGCGTGGCGTCGTGGGCGATGACGAACCCGCCGTCGATCGAGGACGGGGCGATGATGCGGCTCACCTGGCGGCCGTCGGTGTCGGTGTAACCGATCCACACCCGGTCTCCCGTCTCGGCGACACGGGCCAGGGCCGTCGACACGGCCATCGCCCGGGAGCCGGGCGGCCCGTCCTCCGGGAGGGACACCGGCCGCCGGACCGCCGTCGCGGCCTCGTCCCCGGCGCGCACGGCCCGCACGGTGTCGCGGAGGCGCTCCACGGGCGGTGTGGCGGAGAGCGGCTCGGGTGGGACCTCCACGGGTTCGGCGCGGCGCACCTCGGGGCGGGAGAGCCTCATGGTGCCGTCCCCGCCCTCCGGCACGGGGTGGTACCCCGACCTGCGCAGCCCCTCCACCAGCGTCGCCCGGTTGACGGCGGAGGCCACCACGGTCGGGGCCAACCGCACCAGCCCCAAGGTCTCGGTGCGACGGTCCCCGATCACCTCGTCCAGTAGGGCCGGTTCGTCGCAGCGCAGGTAGGCCGACGCCGATCCGGCGCGCAACCGCCCGTGCCGTCGGCCCACGTCGGACATCAGGTAACGCAGGGCCTGCGGCAGGGGGGTGCGCGAGTGGCGTTCGAGAAGGGTGGTGATGTCGGCGATGCCACGTCCGGCGTCCAGGGCCCGCCGCACCGAGTCCTCCGTGAACCGGTACACCGTGGCGCCGCCGGTCGACTCGACCTCGGCGATCAACGACAGCTCCCGGGCCAGTTCGGTGACCAGGGGGCCGGGGGCGATCGCGGTCAGGTCGCCCTGGACCAGGACGTGGTCCAGGGGCCGGGGCAGGTGGACGGAGAGCAGGGCGGCGGCGCCCTCGGGGTCGCCTTCGAGCAGGGGGCGGACGTGGTCGGCCAGGGCGTCCCGACCGGTGAGACCGAGTGCGGCGGCCTCGGTCTCGGCGACCGCCACGAGTTCGGTGTACGGCTGCGAGCGGCGGCGCGGTCGCCGCCAGGCGAGGCGGGCGGACAGCGACACCGGGGTCGGGGCGTAGCCGGGGTCGGCGGTGGCCAGTTCGCCGAGGAGGTCGCGGCGGGCCTGCGGCGCGGCCGGTCGGACCAGTCCCGGACCGAGCACGTTGCGCATCCGTCCGCCGGGGTCCTTGGACCCGCTCAGCGCGGGCACCCGGTCGGTGTCGAGCCAGGCCTGTGCCAGCCGCAGCCAACGGCGTTCGGGCGGACTCTCCCGCCACAGGTCGTATTCGCGGGTGGGCAGCCATTCGCCCTCGACCCGGTCATCGGTGCCGAGCAGCCCGGCGACGTGGGCGATCTCCACGTACAGCGCGGCGGTGGCGTCGTCGGTGTCCATGACCCGGGCGGCCCGGCGCAGGTCCCGAACGCCCAGACCGCCGTTGCGCAGGACCGCGGCCGGCTCGGCGGACCAGGACTCCAGGAGTTCCTCGATGGCGCGCAGCACCGTGAACGCCTGGCCGGCGGCGAACCGGGTCACCGCGTCCCCGTCGCGCTCGGTGCCCGCGAACGCGGGCGGTTCCACACCGACCTCGCGGAACAGCCTCCCGGAGCGCAGGTGCAGCGCCACCTCCCGGGGCAGGGTGAGCGTGTCGTCGCCGCTGGGCAGCAGCAGCGCCCGGGCGAGCAACTCCTCCACGGACGATCCGGCGTCGGCGACCCCGACGTCGCGGCGGGCGTCGGCGACGGTGCCGTGGGGAGGCCCCCAGGTCATCCCGTCCAGGAGGCGGTGGGCCTGTTCCCCCACCCGGGACAGGAGGTCGTCGAGCCGACGGGGGTCCGCGAGCAGCCGGGCCAGTGCCTCGACGGGGGCGGGCTCGGCGGAGTCGGGGACCAGGTCGTCGGCCAGCCGCTTGACCCGCCCGTGCGGCAGGGCGGCCAGCAGGACCCGGGCGGGCGGGCCGAGTCGGGCGGGGGCGTCCAACAGGTCGCGCAGGACCTGGACGGGGCGGAGCCGGTCCCGGTCGGGCCAGATCAGCGCCGATCGGCGCAGCCCGACCAGGACGGGGGGCACGGCCTCCCGGAGCCGATCGGCGTCGGCCGCCGCCGGGGTCAGGGCGGTGACGAGTTCGTCCGGGGTGACGCCCACGGGTTCGGAGAGGCGGTCGTCGCCGAGGGCGACGACGCCCTCCAGGACCTGGAGGGTGAAGGAGTCCAGCCCTTCCAGGGCCCGCAGGACGGTGTTGCGGGTGGTGGCGCGGGCGGCGAGGGCGCCGATGTCGGCGGGGACGGGGCGGGCGAGGTCGGGCCGGGCGGACAGCAGCGCGGCCAGCTCCTCATCCGACCGGTCGCGCAGCCAGGAGGTGAAGGTCGGGGGGCGTCCCGGCCCGGCGGTCCCCGGGCCCGATCCGTGCCGGTCGGGCTGTGCGTTCTCGGTCATCGGAATCAACGCTAGGGCATGTTCCGCGGATACTCACCCCGCTGCGCGACGCCCCGGCCCGTCCCTCTCCGCACCGCGTTCTCATCGGTCGACGGCAGAACCGCCCCGACCCCTTCGCGGGCCTTGCGACGAGCACCCCGTTCCGCCCGTCGTCGCCACCGCCATCCCCACCTCGACGGGCGTCCCACGGGGCGGCGGGGCTCTCTCCGCGGGGTCGGCCCGCGGTGGGCGGTGTTCCCCTCCGGGGCGGTCCAGCGCTCCACCCCGATCCCATGCGTCACCGGGTGGTGGACCGTATACGGAGAGAATTCGGCGACCGAAAATGGAAAGAGGGCTTAAAAGGCAGGTCATCCTCCGCCACTATGGGGATATGACCCAGCGCTCGGAACAAGTGGTACTCGACTATCTGTCCGAGGTCGGCTTGGTCCTGCACGGTCGGCTGACCGCCAGGGAACGGACCACCTACCTCGCTGACGTGCGTTCTCGGATCGACGCGCGCCGCGCCGCCGCGCCCGATGACGACGTGGACACCGTCCGGGGCATCCTGCTGGTCTTCGGCAGCCCCACGGACCTGGTGGAGCGGGAGATCGTCGGCAACAAGCTCGACATCGAGGACGATGAGCTCATCCCGCCCAAGCCCCGGCACGCCGACCGGCCGCCGCCGCCCTGGCGCGGCGGTCCCAGCTCCGGCCTGATGGGCCTGCTGGAGGGACCCGGCCGCACCGAGATGCGGGTGCACGGCCACGTCCCCCGGGGGCCGGGACCGCTGCGCGGCCTGATCCTGTGCCTGCGCCGGCACCCCGGCGAACTGGTCGCCCTGGCGTTGCTGCTGCTGACCGTCCCCTGGATGTGGGGGCTGTCCTTCCTGTGGGTGCTCGGTGTCGCGTTCATCGTGCTCAGCCGGGTGTGGAACATCCACGACAAGTGGATCGCGATCGTCGTCCCGTTCCTGGGCTGCGTGACCGGAATGGCGCTGTGGGACGGCCGGGCCGACTTCGTGGACCAGTACGTGCAACGGTCCCTGTCCGAGACCGGGGTCATCGGGCTGGGCCTGGCCTCCCTGGTCTCCGTGGCCTACCTCTACCCTCGGGTCCTTCGCTCGGCGAGGGCCGCCGAACGCGCGGCCGAGCGGGCCGCCGAGAGCCGACCCGGCTGAACGGCCGCCGGTCATCGACTGGCAAACACAGGGGAATAACCTTTTCCGGTCGGCCCGTTACGGTGCGTCCGGGCACACGTTCTCGGGTAATCAATGCGGTACACCGTCGCTTTCGCTTCGCGACGGCCACGCCAGTGAGACAGGTGGCCCGGCATCCGGTCCGGGCTCCGCACCGCGTCGTCGGTGGCCCGGCCTCTCCGCCGAGTCCCGTCCCGTGCTCCGCATCAGCGGGGAGGGGCCACCGAGACGCACGAGGCCCGGGTGAGCCGTATCCGGGCCTCGTTCCTTTGTGCCCGGGAATTATGCCTCGCTTCCGTCACTCCGGGGCATTAGCCTGGGCCCACCATTGCACGACACCGAGTGAAAGCATGAGGTCCTACGTGCCCACCGGCAAGGTCAAGTGGTACGACGGCGGCAAGGGTTTCGGTTTTCTCACACGCGACGACGGTGGAGAGGTTTTCGTGCACTCCACCGCCCTACCCTCCGGCACCGAGACGCTGCGCCCCGGACAACGGGTCGAATTCGGTGTGGCCGAAGGGCGAAAGGGCGCGCAGGCGCTCCAGGTCAAACTGTTGGACGTGCAGCACTCGGTGGCCAAGGCCCGGCGCAAGAAGCCCGAAGAGATGGTCGTCATCACCGAGGACCTCATCAAACTGCTGGAGGGGCTGTCCAACGGCTACCGGCGCGACCGCCACCCCGAGCGCCGCGACGCCTCCCGGATCGCCGCGGTGCTCCGGGTCGTCGCCGACGATCTGGAGGCCTGAGCGGTCTCCGGGGCGGTCCCGACCGGTCGGTCGGCTCCGCCCCGGGGACCCAAGACCCGATCAAGAGGGTGTATCGGACGAACCTTGACCCGCGTTGTGGTCAAATCGGTGCCGGGGATCAGTGAGAATGGGGGACGTGAGCCCTTCTCGACGTTCTCCTGTACCGGACAAGGCGTGTATCGAGGCGGTGGACCTGGCCCGCTCGGTGGCCGCCGAGGTCGGGCGACCCGAGTGGGTGGGTGAGCACCTCACTCCCCAGGTCGAGGACGCCCGTCTGATCACCCACTACTTCACCTGCCTGGACCCGGCCTATCCCGGCTGGAACTACGCCGTCACCGTCGTCCGCGCCTCGCGCGCCAAGGACGTCACGGTCAACGAGGTCGTCCTGCTGCCCGGCGAGGGCGCCCTCGTCGCACCCGAATGGGTGCCGTGGAACCAGCGCCTGCGCCCCGGCGACCTCGGCGTGGGCGACCTGCTGCCCATCGAAGAGGACGACGAGCGCCTCGTCCCCGGCTACGCGCAGGTCCCCGACAACGAGCTGGACGACGAGGGCGTCGATCGGCAGATGGTCTGGGAGATGGGCCTGGGCCGCAAGTACGTGCTGTCGGAGACCGGTCGTGAGCAGGCCGCCGAGCGCTGGTACAACGGTGAGTCCGGGCCGCGCAGCCCGATCGCCGAGGCCGCGCCCGCCCGCTGCATCACCTGCGGCTTCATGACCCCGCTCGCCGGCGAGCTGCGCCAGATGTTCGGGGTGTGCACCAACGAGTACGCCCCCGACGACGGCCGGGTCGTCTCCATGGACCACGGATGCGGCGCCCACTCCGAGGTGCGCATGCCGCAGTCGCGCAACGAGCCGGTCGCCCCCGTCGTGGACGAGCTGGGGTACGACCACATCGTCTTCGACGACACCACCGAACTCGAACTGGTCACCTCCGACTCCTGACGGATCCGTCCGTACCACGCCCCGCCCGGACCGCGGGTGGGGCGTGCCCTGTGAACGCCACGGGTCGCGCGCGCCGTGCCGGGGCACCGCGCGGGCGACGGGGGTCCGTTGAGGGCGATGGCGGGCGACGGGCGCGAGTGCGCTCGCGGCGCATGCCCTAAGGTCTGATGTGCACCGTGCCGGGCCGCGCCCGCAGCCCAGGAGGGACCATCATGGCCGAGCCGCTCACCACCGAGTCGGTGGCCGACCCCTACGCCACCGCCGAACTGCGCCGCAGAGTGCTCGCGGCGTGGTCGGACGCGCCCGCCCGATTCCGCGAGGACGCCAACGCGGAAGAGGACTTCGCGCTCGGCGGCTACCGGGACCGGGTCATCGTCGAACTCGCTCAGAACGCGGCCGACGCCGCCCGGCGCGCGGACGTCCCCGGGCGCCTGCTGCTGTCCCTGGAGGGGCACCGGCTCATCGCGGCCAACACGGGCGCCCCGCTCACCGCCGAGGGCGTGGAGTCGTTGGCCACCCTGCGGGCCTCCACCAAACGCGATGACGACGCCTCCGCCGGCCGGTTCGGGGTGGGCTTCTCCGCCGTGGCCGCGCTCAGCGACGACGTGACCGTCACCTCCGCCGGCTCCGCCGTGCGGTTCAGCGCCGATCTGGCCCGGGCCGCCGTCGCCGACCTGCTCGCCGACACCGGTCCGGGCGGGCTGGCCGCCGAGGTGGAACGCCGTTCCGGGCACGTGCCCATGCTCCGGCTCCCCTTCCCCGAGGAGGGCGCGGGCGTCGAGGGCTACGACACCGTGGTCGCGTTGACGCTGCGCGACGACGGGGCCCGCGACCGGGTGCGCGCGCTGCTGGTGGGCACCGGCGAGGCCCTCCTGCTGGCTCTCCCCGGGCTCACCGAGGTCCGCGTGCTGGCCGACGGCGTCGAGCACGTGGCCACCCGTGAGGAGGGTGAGGCCGACGACGGCGCGATCGACCCCGTGACGACCCACCGCGACGCCGAGGGCGTCCGCACCACCCGTTGGCGCACGATCACCCGCACCGGGACCTTCGATCCGGACCTGCTCGCCGACCGGCCCACCGAGGAGCGCGGCCGCACCGCCTGGTCGCTCACCTGGGCGGTGCCCGTCGACGACGAGGGGGGCCCGGCCCCGCTGCCGGAGGGCGTGGAGCCCGTCGTGCACGCGCCCACCCCCACCGACACCGGACTGGACCTGCCCGCCGTCCTCATCGGCACGTTCCCGCTCGGCAGCGACCGGCGGGCGGTGCAGCCGGGTCCGGCCACCGATCTGCTGTTGTCCGAGGCCGCCGAGGCCTACTGCGCGCTCCTGCGCCGATTCGACGCCGGTGCCGCCCTGGAACTGGTGCCCGGAACCCGGGTGGGCGGCGGACACCTCGACGCCGGTCTCCGCGCCCGGGTCGCCGAACCCCTGCGCACGACCGCGTTCCTGACCACCGAGTCCGGGGCCCGGATCGCCCCGGCCGAGGCCGTTCTGCTCGACACCGGGGGCGTCGACCTCGCCGCGGTCCTCGCCGAGTTGGTGCCCGCGCTGTTGCCGGGCCGGCTCAACCCCCGGCACCCGGCGCTGGCGTCCCTGCGGGTCCACCGGATCGGCGCGGCCGACATCGCCGACCTGCTCGCCGACACCGACCGGCCGCCGCGCTGGTGGGCCGGTCTGTACGCGGCGCTGGCCGGCACCACCGGGGTGGACACCGACGAACTGGGCGCCCTGCCGGTGCCCCTGGCCGACGGACGCCTGGTGCGCGGCCCCCGTTCCCTGCTGGTCCCCGAGGAGGAGGGCACCGCGCGGATCGACTCCCGTGCCCTGGCCGCCCTCGGGGTGCGTCTGGTCCACCCGGAGGCCGTCCACCCGCTCCTGTTGCGTCTGGGCGCGGTGGAGGCCGGTCCCGGCACGGTCCTGGCCGACGCGAGCACCGAGGCGGCCGTACGGTCCTCTCTGGACGCCGACGACCCCGAACCCCTGGCCGAGGCGGTCCTGGGCCTGGTCGCCGCCTCGGGGACGACCGTCGCCGACGCGCCCTGGCTGGCCGAGCTGGCGTTGCGCGACGACGAGGACGGCTACTCGATCGCCGCCGAACTCCTCGTCCCGGGCGCCCCGCTGGCCGAGGTGCTGGCGGAGGACGCCCCCTTCGGCGCGGTCCACGACGATCTGGTGGAGCGGTACGGGACCGATGTCCTGCGGGCGGTCGGCGCCCTGTGGGAGTTCACCGTGACGCGCGCCGAGGAGGTCGCGTTGGGCGAGGACCTCCTCGACGCGTTCGAGGAGGCGCCCGACGGGTTGGAGGAGTGGGCCGACGAGGTCCTGGAGCGGGTCGGAGACCCCGACCTGCCGCCGGTCGTCCCCGAACTGACCTGTGTCGTCGACCTCGACTACGTGGCCGACGACCGCTGGCCCCGAGCCCTGGAGATGCTCTCCCGGGGCGTGTTGCGGGAGGCGGTGACCGAACCGGCCCGGGTGCTCATGCCCGACGGCCGGGTCGTCGACGTGCCCTCCTACACCTCCTGGTGGCTGCGCTCCCGTGCCCTGCTGGACGGGAGCGCCCCGGCCGAACTGCGCGCCGCCGAGGCCGAGCCCGCGCTGAGCGGGCTCTACGACGAGGCGCCCACCGACATCGATCCGGAGTTCGCCCGGGCACTGGGCGTGCGCACGACCCTCACCGACCTGCTGGCCGACCCGGACGGCCCCGATGACCTGGCGACCCGGCTCGCCGATCCGCGAAGGCACGTGGACCGGGCGGCGCTCCTGCGGATCTGGACGGCGCTGGCCGGGGTCGACGCCGACCTGGTCACCCCGCCCGCGCGGGTGCGCGCCGTCCTCGGCGGGGCGATCGTGGTCGCCGACGCCGAGGAGGTCGTGGTGGTGGACTCTCCGGATCTGCTCCCGTTGGTCGCGGATCGGCCCCTGGTGCTGGCCGCGTCCCCGGAGTCGCTGGCCGACGTCCTGGACCTGGCCGTGGCGAGCGAGATCGTCGAGGGGGAGGTCACCTCGGCGGGGAGCGTCCGCCCGGTGCCCGACGTCGTCGACCTGTTCCTGGACCCGGAGGGGGAGCCGGACCGGACCTACGTGCACCACGCGACGCTCGTCGTGGACGAGACCGAGGTGGAGTGGTACGTGGGTGACGGTGTGGTGCACGCGGCCACCACCGACGGTCTGGCCCGCGCCCTGTGCTGGCGCGCCGAGCAGTGGGGCCGCCGCCATCTGGTGGCGGCGGCGCTGCGCGACCCGGACGCCGCCCCGATCCTGCTGGCCGAGACCGACCTGGAGCAGTGACCCGGGGACCGCTCCGCGAGGTGAGGGCGCCCACGGGGCTCCCGGGGACCGGCGGAGCGGAGACTCAGGGGAGCACGGTGGCGAGGCGTTCGCCCAGGCCCTGTTCGGCCTCGCCCCAGGCGGTGACGTCGAGTTCGTCGCCGACGTTCAGCACACCCGGCCGGGTGACCGAGAACTTGGCTCCGAAGGAGACGCCGCCGTCGTCGGCCCGGCGGTAGCCGGCCAGGGTGCGCAGTGGTTCGGGGCCGCGTTTCTCCCCGCTCCCCTGGTCCACGGTGGTGACCGCGCACCGGATGCAGACCTTGGCGTAGCCGAGTTCGGCGGTGCCCGCGCGCACGGCGCGCACCCGGTCCTCGGTATGGGGTTCGGTCCATCCGGAGATGACGAGGTTGGGCCGGAAGCGGTCGATCGGCACGGGCTCGGAGCCGGTCTCCAGGATGCGGCCGTTGAGCAGGTCCAAGGACGCGGTGGAGGCCATGAGGACGGCGGTGCTGTCGGCGAAGCCGCTGGTGCCCGGGGTGAGACCGCTCACCTCGCGTCGGTGGTCGTCGGGGACCCGGACCAGACGACTGGACGAGCCGAACACCTCGGTCAGCCAGGCGGCGGCCGGCTCGCCCTGGTCGACGCCGACGAACGGCAGCCGGTGCAGCGTGACGTCGAGGCGAGGTCCGTCGGGGTCGATCTTCACCGTCAGGGGCTCGATCCCGTCGGTGCTCAGCCGCAGCACGTCGTCGACGACCTCGGGCCGGACGCGCGCCATGCGCGGGTCCTTGCGCTGGCTGCGGAAGCCGCCGGAATCGTCGACCACCATGAAGGAACGATCGTGGCGGATCCCGGCGTGCGTGAGTTCGGCGGTGCTCAGGGGGACCCCCGCGCACCCCTTCACCGGGTAGTGGACGAGTTCGGAGATTCGGGCCATGCGTGCACGCTAGCGCACGGGGGCACCCCCGGTTTGCCCGCGGGCTCCGGACCCGCTGTACTTCTCATCGAGGCCTGGAAGGAACCGGGGCACATTCCGGAGCGTCCTCCCTGGCGTAACGTCCCCGCTCATATCCGACATCTGACAGGACCCCTCCATGCGAACGATCCCCATCGCCCTGTTCGCCGCCGCCGCCCTCGTCGCGCTGGCGGGTTGCTCCTCCGACGAGCCCGACGCCGCCTCCGGCACGGGCGGCGTGGAGCAAGGGGCCCCGCCGACCGCCACCGAGCAGACCTTCGAGCCCGGGCAGCAGATCGCCGTGGAGCTGACCATGCTCTCCTCGGCCGACGGCGGCCGGAGCACCTCGTTCTTCTCGGGGTACCGGCCCACCATCGAGTTCGAGTACGAGGAGCAGAGCACCGAGTGCTACGCGCAACTGCCGGTCGATCTGCGCGAGTTCCCGCCGGGGGAGACCCACCGGATCGGACTGGAGTGCGACTCCGAGATCCTCGTCCATCCGGAGACCCCGGGCTTCCGGGTGCTGGAGGGCGGCGAGGAGACGGGCACGGGCGTGGTCGTCTTCACCGGCAACTGAGGCGCGGCGGGGCGCACCCGGGTCGGTCGGGTGTGCCCGCGCCGCGAACAGAGAATCAACCCTGGCTTATATAAATCAAATCTTATATGGTGGTCCCATGCACGCCTTCGACGTCCTGGGCGACCCCGTGCGAAGACGCCTCCTGGAACTGCTCAACGAAGGTGAGCGGGCCTCCGGCGAACTGACCGAGGTCGTCCGGGCCGAGTTCGGCATCTCGCAACCGGCCGTCTCCCAGCACCTGCGCGTGCTCCGGGAGAACGGTTTCGCCACCGTGCGCAAGGACGGCAACCGCAGGCTCTACGCCGTGGACGCCTCGCCCCTGCGCGACGTCGACGCCTGGCTTCGGCGCTTCGCCGTCCGCTGGGAACCGCACCTGATGGCGTTGGAGACCGAACTGGTCAGAGGCGGGCGCGAACGCCGCGCGGGCGACGAACGAGAGCGCGGGCGGCGTCGTCAGTGACCCGTACCGGGGCCACCGGGCGGGCATCGGACCCGACACCAGGGGAGTGGACCATGGACGTTCAACAGCGGATCGACGCCGCCGGACGCACGGTGACGATCAGCGGAGCGGGGGACGAGACCACCGTCACCATCGCGCACGACTACGCCACCTCCATCGAGGACCTGTGGGACGCCTGTACCAACGCGGAGCGCCTTCCGCGCTGGTTCGCCCCCGTCGGCGGGGACCTGCGCGAGGGCGGGACCTATCAGGTGCAGGACAACGCCGGCGGCCGGATCCTGTCCTGTGATCCGCCCAAGGCCTTCCACGTCAGCTGGGAGTTCGACGGTCAGCGCAGCGACGTCCACGTGCGTCTGACCCCGCTGGCGTCCGAGGACGGCGGGGAGCGCACCCGGTTCGAGCTGTCGCACGTGGCACCGCTGACCGAGTTCTGGGATCGGTTCGGTCCGGGCGCGGTGGGCGTCGGCTGGGACCTGGGCCTCCTCGGCCTGACCCTGCACCTGGAGGGCGGTGTGGACATGCCGGCGGAGGCCTCCGAGTGGGGGACCTCGCCCGAGGCGTTCCGGTTCATGGAACTGAGCGCCCGCGACTGGGAACGGGCCCACCTGGCGACCGGCGCCGATCCCGAGACGGTGCGCGCCGCGGCCGAGCGGACCATCGAGTTCTACACGCGACCCCCGGCCGAGGACCCCGAGCAGGGCTGATCCGGCGGCGGCGGTGACGGACGCCGGGCGGGCCCGAGCGCGACGAAGGTCTACCGGGTGACGGTGAAGAAACCCTCCGAAATGAGGGTGCGCAGCGCCTCCGGCACCCGTTCGCGCACCTGCGCCGGGTCCTCGTGGATGAGCTGGGCGATGGCGTCCAGCAGGGGGCCCACCGGCATCGTCCCGTCGCAGACCCCGGCCAGCGCGGCCTCCACCGTGCCCACCCGGGCGACCCGGCGCAGTCCGTCGCGCTGACGCAGCAGGATCCGTTCCGGGTCGGGCGCGCCGGGGACCCCGACGCGCTCCTCCACCACGCCCGGCGCCAGGGCCACGTGCGCCGAGAGCAGGGCGGCGTCGGTCAGCCGGTGCGCCGTCATCGCCCCGTCCACCACGGAGGGGAGATAGGGGCCCACCGGTTGGTCGATGTCGTGGCGCAGCTCCTCCACGCGCACGGTCGCGTCCTGGGCGACGTCGTTGCGCAGGCTGATCCACCCGAACCCGATGCCCTTGATGCCCTCGCGCTCGAAGTAGTCCAACCAGGCGTCGTAGCGGCGGGTGTACTCGGGGGTGCCGTGCTCGCAGGAGTCGCGCAGCCACAACTCCACGTACTCGGCGGGGTCCTGCACATCGCGCTGGACCACCCAGCCCGAGCAGCCGGTCCCGGTGACCCAGCCGCCCACCCGGTCCTCCCAGTCGTCGCCGTCGGAGTGCACCCAGTTGGCCAGCAACTGGCACCAGCCGCCCTCGGTGAGGTGGGCGGGGGCCTGGCGGACCAGCTCGGCGCAGATCGAGTCGCCGGGCAGGTCGGACTCCCGATAGGTGTAGCGGGAGGCGTCGGGCGTGATGACGAACGGCGGGTTGGACACGATCAGGTCGAAGCGCTCGTCCTCGACCGGTTCGTACAGGGAACCCTGGAGCAGACGGACGTCGGGCACGCCCGACAGCGCCAGGCTGATCCGGGCCATCCGCAGGGCGCGCGGGTTGAGGTCGGTGGCGACGATCTCCCGGGTGCGGGAGGCCAGGTGCAGGGCCTGCACACCGCAGCCGGTGCCGACGTCGAGGGCGCGTTCGACGGGGCCGTCGACGATCAGCCGGGACAGGGTGGCCGAGGCGCCGCCCGCGCCCACCACGTGATCGGGGCGCGGCACGACGCCGGTGCCGGGGCGCACCTTGGGGTCGGAGACCACGAAGCCGGGTCGGCCCTCCTCCAGCTCCCAGGGGCCCAGGTGCACCAGGGAGCGCACGACGGGTCCGCCGGGGTGCTCGTCCACGGTGACGAGGCCCGCCCCCACGAGTTCGTCGACGGGCAGGACGGCGCGGGCGGCCCGGGCGGGAATGGGGCTCTGGAGCCACCACAGGCGCAGCAGCAGCCCGAGTCGCTCCTCGCCGCCGGTGGCGCGCAGCGCGGGCACGAGTTCCTCGCGCGCCAGCGCGCGGGCCGCGGCGTCGCCCAATCGGTCGCGAACGCCGGACACCGTGTAGTCGGCGTCGATGAGGATGGCGCGCAGTCGTTCGGCGAGTCCGCGGGGAAAGGCTGTCTCAGGCACCCGCCCATTATCGACCACGGGACCCACCAGGGCGTTCGATCAGTCCCTGGAGGAGATCCGCTCGGCGGCCTCGGCCCGTTTGCGCAGGAGGCGGGGGATGTAGAGGAAACCGAACACGCCCAGGCCCGTCCCGGTCGCGCACACGCCGATCCACCAGCGTTCGGACTCGGGCAGGCCCTCGCCCATGGCCAAGAGCACGATCAGCGCGATCACCCAGGCGACGGTGCCGATCGCGGCGGGGACTCGGTAATCGCTCTCGTGGACTTCGGGATCCGGCTGACGAGGTTTGCGCACGACTCCAGGCTAGCCGTACACATCGGAACGCTCCATGGAGGAGGTGAGGCGTCTGCTCTCACCAGGGAAATCTTCGTCACATCCGATCACTCGATCATCCGAACACATGGTGTTTTCTACGAAACTCCTGTGAAACGTGTGTCGGCTGTTGTATGAAGATGCAACTAATCTGGCGCAGAATCCTTGTTGTCCGGTAACACGACCAGGTCAGGCTGACACCGTGAACGCTGCAACCCCATCCCCCGACACAGTGTCCGAGGCGCCCTCGGGCCCCCTGGACCGCTTCTTCCGCATCTCCGAGCGCGGTTCCACCTTCGGCACCGAGATCCGCGGTGGCCTGGCGACCTTCTTCGCCATGGCCTACATCGTCGTCCTCAACCCCCTGATCATCGGCACCGCCGAGGACGTCAACGGCGAGACCCTGGGCATCCCCCAGGTCGCCGCCGTGACCGCCCTCGTCGCCGCGATCTCCTGCGTCCTCATGGGCGTGGTCAGCCGCTACCCGTTCGCCATCGCCGCGGGCATGGGCCTCAACGCGGTGGTCGCCTACGGGATCGCGCCGCTCATGCCGTGGTCCGACGTGTTCCTGCTGATCATCGTCGAGGGTCTGCTCCTGCTGATCCTGGTGCTGACCGGCTTCCGCACCGCGGTCTTCGCCGCCATCCCGCCCGGTCTGAAGATCGCCATCGCGGTCGGTGTGGGCCTGTTCCTGGCGCTCATCGGTCTGGTCAACGCCGGCTTCGTCCAGGCGGGCGCGGGCACCCCGGTGCAGCTCGGCGACGGCGGGCTCAGGGGCTGGCCGATCCTGATCTTCGTCATCGGCCTGCTCATCACCATCGCCCTGTACGTCCGCAAGATCCGCGGCGCGATGCTGCTGGGCATCGTCATCGCCACCGTGCTCGCCATCGCCGTGGAGACCGCGCTGGGCGACGGCGGCGATCGCCTGGGCTGGGGCCTGACCGTTCCCGCGCTGCCCGACGGTGTGGGCGGCCTGGTGTCGCTGCCGGACTTCTCGCTCGTCGGCCTGTTCGCCGACGGCGGCCTCAACGTGTTCGGGCGCTGGTCCGAGATCGGCTTCGCCACCGTGCTGATGCTGATCTTCACCCTGCTGCTGGCCGACTTCTTCGACACCATGGGCACCATGGTCGGCGTCGCCCACCAGGGCGGGCTGGCCGACGAGGACGGCAACATCGAGGGCACCCGCGAGGTCCTGGTCGCCGACTCCCTGGGCACGATCTTCGGCGGTGTGGGATCGGCCTCGGTCGCCACGATCTACGCCGAGTCCACCGCCGGCGTCGCGGAGGGCGCGCGGACCGGTATCGCCCCGATCGTCACCGGTCTGCTGATGGTCGTGGCCACCCTGTTCACCCCGCTGGTGACCCTGGTCCCGTTCGAGGCCGCCACCCCGGTCCTGGTCATCGTCGGTTTCATGATGATGACCCAGGTCGTGAACATCGACTTCAAGGACCCGGCGATCGGCCTGGGCTCCTTCATGGCCATCATCATGATGCCCTTCACCTACTCGATCGCCAACGGGATCGGGTTCGGGCTGCTCACCTACGCCTTCGTCAGCCTCGCCATGGGCAGGGGCCGCCAGGTCCACCCGCTGCTCTGGCTGATCTCGATCGTGTTCCTCGTCCACTTCGCCGAGGCGCCCATCTACGCCCTCATCGGCTAGCCGGCGACGGCCGCGGACCGACTTCCGCATCCGCCCCGCACGGCGGGAATTCCCGAGACGGTGAACGGCGTTGACCCGAATGATGAGTCAACGCCGTTTACTTTTTGTCGCCCGGAACGCTCCGGTCACCGCGTCGGCCCCCCTCCCACCCCCCGGGAGCGGCTGATGCGGCGTAGGGCCATGTTCCGTTCGCTGTCGGTGCGCAACTACCGCCTGTACGCGCTCGGACAACTGTTCTCCAACCCCGGCACCTGGATGCAGCGCATCGCCCAGGACTGGCTGGTCCTCCAGCTCAGCGGCGGCAGCGGCATCGCGCTCGGGATGACCACCGCCCTCCAGTTCCTGCCCATGCTCTTCCTCGGGCTGTGGGGCGGCGCCCTGGTCGACCGGCTGGGCAAACGCCGCCTGCTGATCTGCACGCAGAGCGCCATGGGCGTGCTCGCCGTCGCCCTCGGCGTGCTGGCCACCGTCGGCGCCGCCCAGGTCTGGCACGTGTACCTGTTCGCGTTCGGGCTCGGCCTGATCACAGTGCTGGACAACCCCGGACGGCAGGCCTTCGTCCCCGAGATGGTCGACCGGGAACTGCTGAGCAACGCGATCGCCCTCAACAGCGCCAGCTTCCAGCTCGGCCGGGTCACCGGCCCGGCCGTCGCCGGGCTGTTGATCGCCTGGATCGGCAGCGGTCCCGTCTTCCTCGTCAACGGCGTCTCGTTCGGGTTCACCATCGTGGCCCTGCTGCTCATCCGCACCGCCGAACTCAACCCCACCGAGCCGGTGCCCCGGGGCAAGGGGCGGATCCGCGAAGGGCTGGCCTACGTCAGGGGTCGCCGCGACCTCACGCTGCTGCTCCTGCTGGCGGCGTGCACGCAGTTCTTCGGTGCCAACGGGCAGAGTCAGATCGCCCTGATGGTCAACAACGTCTTCGAGACGGGGGCCGCCGCGTTCGGCGTGGCCGCCGCCTGCCTGGCGGTGGGGGCCCTCATCGGCGCGCTGCTGGCCGCCCGCCGCGAACGCCCGCGCCTGCGGCTGATCCTCATGGGCTCGATGGCCTTCGGCGTCGCCCAGATCGTGGCCGGCCTCATGCCCACCTATCCGACGTTCATCATCGTGCTGGTGCCCATGGGCATCGCCTTCATGACCTACGTGACCACCCTCAACGCCACGTTCCAGCTCACCGTGGATCCGCAGATGCGCGGCCGTGTGATGAGCATGTTCCTGCTGGTCTTCATGGGCGTGGCCCCGATCGGCGCACCGGTGGTCGGCTTCCTCGCCGACGCCTTCGGGCCGCGGACCGGCCTCGTCGTCGGCGGCGCGGTGACCGTGCTCGTGGTCGCGGTGCTCGCGGTACCGCTCTTCCGGGACAAGGGGGTGCGCCCGCGCGACCTGATCCCGGGACGCCGCCGCGCCGCCGCGCGGCGACCGGCACCCGCCGACAGGGGACGGGGCGTCGAGACCGCGGTGGAGGCCGGCGCGGGGGAGACCTCGCCCGCCCCCGAACGGCTCACCGACGAAGACCTCACCGCGCCCCGGTCCCGTTGAGTCCCGCCCCGGCCGGGAGGCCCCTCCCGGCCGGGGCGGACTCGGACGGCGACCGGGCGCACCGGGAAGGGCGCCGGAGGGGCCGGGGCCGCTCCCGCCGGCCCGGACCGGATGCGAGGATGCGGACATGAGACTGTTCGTGGCGCTGTCACCGCCCGCCGACGTGGTCGACGCCGTACTCGCCGCCCGCGCTCCGGGCCCGCGGCACACGTCCGACCTGCGCTGGACCCACCCCTCGGACTGGCATCTCACCCTGGTCTTCCTCGGAGAGGTCCCCGACGGGTCGCTTCCGGCACTCGCCGACGTCCTGGGCGCCGTCGCCGGTGATCACGCCCCCTTCGACCTCACCGTCGACGGGTGGGGCGTCTTCCCCCGCTCGGGCCCCTCCGCCGTCCTGTGGTCGGGCATCGGCGGGGACACCGAGGCCCTCGCCTCCCTCGCCGCCGACCTGCGCGCCGCCGCCGTCTTCACGGGTCCGCCCGGACAGGACCGCCCCTACGTGCCGCATCTCACCGTGGCCCGCTCCCGGCCGCCCCGCGACCTCACCGACCTGCGCTCCGTACTGGGCCGGGGCCCCCGCCACCCCTGGCCCGTGCGCGAGGTGCGCCTCATCGAGAGCCGACCCGGTCGCGAGGACCGTTACCGAACCGCCCGGACCTGGGCGTTAGGCTGGAAAACCGACCCGGGGATATCGCCAGAGCGGAGCACCGCATGAGCATGCTCACCAACAACCGCAAGCAGCGCTGGCTGCTGCCCGTGGTCCTGGGCTTCATCATGCTCCTGGTGCTGCTCGGCGCCCTGCTGGGCTGATCATGATCCCGGTGGGGTGGGGGAGGGGCCACCGCGTTCCCCGAACCGGGAGTCCCGCCATGGGCGTCTTCACCGGTGCCGAACCCGCCCACCTCACCCTCGCGGACCCGCCCGCGTCGCCACCGTCGGACCCGACGGTTCCCTCCGCGTGACACCCGTGGGCTGGTCCCCCGCCGACGACACCACCGTCGTGGAGATCAGCGGTCACGACGTCGCCGGAACGAAGGAGTTCCGCGACGCCCGGCCGCACCGCGTCGTGAGCCGGGGCCGGAGGAGGACGGGCGGCCCGTGCCGCGCAGCGCCCGCGACGTCGGCTGACGGAACGGCGGACTCAGGCCGCGGCGGACGCCAGCGCCACCGCGCGCGCGACCAGTGCCGCGTTGTCCTCCGCCTCTTCGCCGTCGGGCATCCGCATCGTGTCCTCCAGGCCGATGCGGATGTCCAACCCGGCGTTCAGCGCGTCCTCCAACATCGGCCAGGCGGTGGCGTCCGAACCGTGCAGCAGCCGGGGCGCGGACGGGCCCGCGCGGTCCAGCAGCGACAGGATCGCCTCGGCGTTGCGCCGGGCGTCCTCCACCGCGACCTGTGTGGGCTCCACCAGGACCGCGGTCACCGGCACCTTCGTGGCGATGAGGATGCGAGCGGCGTCCACCGTCCACACCCCCGCCTCCACGGCGACCCGGCGATCGTCCAGCAGATGGATGAGGTCCACCGAACCGGCCTCGTGCAGGTTCACCGTCACCGAGTCGGGCAACGACGGCGACGCCCACCGCTGCACCAGGTCGTAACGCCGCCACGGGTCGGACTCGGCGGACAGGGCCGTGGTCAACGAGATCGGGACGTCGGGGCCCTCGGCGCGGAACCTCTCCATGAGAGGGCCGACCACCTGCGGCTCCAGGGATTCGGCTCCCCCCGGATCGCGCGGATGCAGGTGGAGGGCGGTCGCCCCGGCGGCCACCGCCTCGTGGGCGTCGGTGATCAGTTGGTCCAGGGACACGGGAAGAGCGGGGTGCGCACCGGGGCGGCGGTCCCCGTTCAGACAGGCGACGATCCTCATGGCTCTCCTCACGGAACTCCGTATGCCGAATGTGCCCGTTCGCGCCGTCGCGCAAAAGCCGTCCCGGATGCGCGCCGCCCCCGTCCGCCCCTGGCAGGATTGCCGTCATGAGACGACCGCTCGTGTGCGCCGTGGCCGCGCTGTCCGTGTTCCTCCCGGCACCCGCCCTGGCGGAGCCGGAGATCCCCGACGGCGGGACCGGGTTCGACTACCCGCGCGGCGGCGAGGGGCCGGAGGGATCGGAGATCGCCTTCACCTTCCAGGACGAGCGGATCTCGGAGTCCAGCGGGATCGCGCCCTCGCTGCGGCACGAGGGCGTCTGGTGGACCCACAACGACAGCGGTGATCACCCCACCGACGTGTTCGCCGTCGACGAGGAGGGGAACACGCTCGCCACCGTGCGCCTGCTCCTGGAGCTGCGGGACTGGGAGGCGATCGCCGTCGCCCCCGGCCCGGACGGGGAGCCCGCGATCCACGTGGCCGACATCGGCGACAACTTCGGCGGGAGCTGGACCGAAGTGCGGGTGTACCGGTTCACCGAACCGGAGACCCTCGCCGACACGACGATCGAGCCCACGGTGCTGACCTTCGCCTACGCCGACGGTGGCCGCGACGCCGAGTCGATGATGATCGACCCGCGCGACGGGCGGCTGTACGTGGTGTCCAAGGAGTTCGCGGGCGGGCTGTACGCCGCCCCCGAGGAGATCGACCCGGCCGGCGTCAACACCCTGGAACGCATCGACTCGGCGCCGTTGTTCGCCACCGACGCGGCCTTCGGCCCGGACGGCACCCGTTACGCGATCCGGACCTACTGGGGCGTGACGATCTACGACTCCACGGACGGTGTGCCGGGCACCTCCATGGGCGCCTTCGACCTGCCCGAGTCCGACCAGGGCGAGTCGATCGCCTTCACCCTCGACGGCACCGCCCTCATGGCCGGTACCGAGGGTCTCTTCGCCCCCGTGTGGCGGGTCCCGCTGGAGGACCGCTACCGGACCGGCACGGTGGAGACGGAGGAGGAGGCCCGAGAGGAGAGCGCGTCCCCGTCGGAGACCGCCGAGGACGCCGGGGAGCGGGGGAGCGCGGTCCCCTTCATCGCGGCCGGGGCGCTGGTCGCGGTCCTCCTCATCGGCGGCATCGTCCTGCTCGCCCGCAGGGGCTGACGGGGGCCGGGACACGGGCCGCCCGGAAGGGCGACGGGGCGGCCGGTCATGGTGCGCCCTCCTCGTACCGGCGCCGCTCGCACCGGGCGCGTGGACGCCCGTGCCGGGGATCACGTCGACCGTGGCCACGGGCGCCGGGAAGGTCCCGGAGGCGGCGGAGGGCCCGGACGATCCCCTGAATCCACCCCCCGTTCGGGCCCTCTCGGCGTGCGGCGGGTCAGTCGTCCCCGCCGCCCCCGCCCTGGCCGTTCTGCGCGGCCTGCGCGGTGTCCAGGAAGTGTTCGCGCACCAGGAAGGCGTGCCGGGAGAAGTCCGTGAACACCCCGTCCACACCCAGCTCGAAGAACAGCTCGTACTCCGCCGCGAACGACCCGTAGTCCCCCGGGCCGCCGTCCGAGCGCAGCGGGCCGGGCAGGAAGTGGTTCTCGCTGCGGAACGTGTACGGGTGCACCAGCAGCCCCGCCTCGTGCGCGTCGTCCACCAGGGTGGTCGGCTCGACCGGGTCCCCGTCCTCGCCCAGCGGCACGATCAGGGTCTTGGCCGGGCCGATCGCGTGCGCGAACGAGGCCACCTCGGCCAGCCCGTCCGGCGTGGTGTAGTGCCGCCAGTGCTCCTCGGTGCCCAGGAGGAAGACCAGGGGCGACCCCGTCTCGGCGAGCTTGCGCAGGCTCTCCGCCTCGAACGACTGGAGGAACACCGGGACCCGCGGCTCCGGCCCGGTCAGCCCGGCCGCCTTGAGCGCGGCGATCAGCGGCGGCTCCAGTTCCAGGCCCTGCGACACGTGGTAGGAGGGGTGCTTGGTCTCGGGGTAGATCCCGATCGGCCGCTTCAGCTCCGCGGTGAGGGAGAACGCCAGGTCGATGACCTCCTCCAGGGTCGGCACCTCATAGGTCCCGTCCATCATGGCGTTCATCGTGCGCACGTCCTGGAGACGCTCCCGCGCGCGCAGCGTCTTGATCTCCGCCAGGGTGAAGTCCTGGGCGAAGAACCCCGTGATCTCCCGGCCGTCGATGGTCCGGGTGGTCCGCCGGTCGGCGAACTCCGGCCGGTCGGCCACGTCGGTCGTCTCGCCGATCTCCGACTCGTGGCGGCAGATCAGCCGACCGTCCTTGGTGGCGACCAGATCCATCTCGATGAAGTCGCCGCCGTGCCGGGCCCCCAGTTCGTAGGAGGCCAGGGTGTGCTCGGGCCGATGCCCCGACGCACCCCGGTGGGAGATGATCTTGATGGGGTTTTCCTTCTTGTTCCTGCGCACAGTCGACCCGTCCTGGAAATCCGGAAAAGGAGAGAAAAGGGAGGTCGGCCCGCCGTTGGCGGACCGACCTCCATTCTGCCCCTTCACACGGCCGGGACGTGGCCGGGAGATCGACGGGGGCGGAAGGGCTCAGGAGAGCCGGGTGAGCACGAAGTCGACGCACTCGGTCAACGCCTGCACGTCGGCGGGCTCGACGGCCGGGAACATCGCGACGCGCAGCTGGTTGCGGCCCAGCTTGCGGTAGGGCTCGGTGTCCACGACGCCGTTGGCGCGCAGCACCTTGGCGATCGCCGCGGCGTCCACGTCGTCGTTGAAGTCGATGGTGGCCACGACCTGCGAGCGCTTGGCCGGGTCGGTGACGAAGGGCGTGGCGACCGCGGACTTCTCGGCCCAGGTGTACAGGGTCGAGGAGGACTCGGCGGTGCGGGCCACGGCCCAGTCCAGCCCGCCCTGCCCGTTGATCCACTCCAACTGCTCGGCCAGGAGCAGCAGCGTGGCCACGGCCGGGGTGTTGTAGGTCTGGTCCTTGCGGGAGTTGTCGATCGCGGTGGTGAGCGAGAAGAACTCGGGGATGTAACGGCCGCTCGCGGCGATCTCCTCGACCCGGGCCAGCGCCTTGGGCGACATGACGGCCAGCCACAGCCCGCCGTCGGCGGCGAAGCTCTTCTGCGGGGCGAAGTAGTAGACGTCGGTCTCGGCGATGTCCACCGGCAGACCGCCGGCGCCGCTGGTGGCGTCGACCAGCACCAGGGCGTCCTCGTCGGCCCCGGCCACGCGGCGGATCGGCGCGGCCACACCGGTGGAGGTCTCGTTGTGGGTGAGGGCGTACGCGTCCACACCGGCCTCGGCGACGGCCTCACCGTGGCCGCCGGGGTCGGTGGTGATGACGGTCGGCTCGGCCAACCAGGGGGCGCCCTTGGCGACCTTCGCGAACTTGCTCGAAAACTCGCCGAACGAGAGGTGCTGGGACTTCTCGCGCAGCAGGCCGTGCGCGGCGATGTCCCAGAACGCGGTGGTGCCGCCGTTGCCGAGGACGACCTCGTACCCCTCCGGAAGGGAGAACAGGTCGGCCACTCCGGTGCGGACCCGTGACACCAGGGACTTCACGGGCTTCTGCCGGTGGGAGGTCCCCAGGTAACGGGATCCGGAGGAGGCCAGGGCCTCCAGCTGGGCCGGGCGGACTTTGGAGGGGCCACTGCCGAAACGGCCGTCGGAGGGCAGGAGGTTCGCGGGAATCTGAATCTCGGTCACACGTCCCAGGGTAGTGGTGGCACGGGTGATGTCGCCGGTCAGGGGTGTTATTAACACGCGTGAAAAAACGTGAGAACGGATCACCGCCTCACGATCCTCCGGGAGTGGCCGGTATGGGTCAGTGACAATTCTGCTTAAAAGGGTGAAACATCGGTGTCTTTTGTTGTCTAATGAGGTCGCTTCGGGGGGAGTGACCAGAACGATCACGACACATCGGTGAGGTGCCCGCGCGTGCCCGAGGAAGCGACCGGATCCGCGGAACGACGATCCCCCGAGGAACCCGGCCCCCAGGCCGACGCGCGTTTCCTCGCGATCTTCGACGCTCTGCGCGAACGCCCCGGCGGCGGTCGCCATCGGCGCCTGACCCGGATGGAACGTCGGGCGGCCCGCCGCAGGCGGGTCCGCGTGCACGACGGAGTGCAGCGCGGTGACCTTGCCGAACCCCCACCGGTGCTCGACCTGGTCCTCGACGACGCGGCCGACCGCGACGCCCTCCTCGACGCACTCGTGGAACGCTGTGGCAACCAGCCGCCGTGGCGGCTCCCGCCCGACGCCGGGGACACCCTCGACGGACCCCCCGACATCCGCGACCTGTGGGCCACCACCGACGAACTCTACGACCTCGTCCGGGCGCTCCTGGAAGCCGGCGACGCCGCGCGCCCCGGGGCCGAGGGCGTCCGCACGCCACCGCCTCCGCCCCGGTTCGCCCGTCTGCGTTCCCTTCTCCGGCTGCGCGACTGTGACCGCCGGGCCGTCCACGAGAGCATGCAGGGCAGCGTCGCCGGTCAGGGCGACCTCGAACTCGACACCGACCGCCGTACCCAGATCCACGTGGTGGCCGCGCTGCTGCGCATCCGCACCGAAGCGCGTCGCTCCGGTGAGACGAACCGCGCCGAAGCGGGCCGGGGGAGCTGGTTCCTGGCGCGCTGGGCCCAGGGCTACGTCCGTATCGCCCGAAGGGCCGCCATCTGGGTGGCCGCGCTGAGCGCCAAGGTCACCTTCAGCCGGCTCGACGAGAAGCTGCTCACCCCGCTCTCCTTCGTCGTCGGCGCGTTGGCGTTCCTCGGCCCCTTCGCCCTGGGCGCCTTCGGCCTGGCCGCGCTGTTCGGCTCGGCCCTCCAGGGAGTGAACAACTGGGTGACCGTCGGCGCGGCCGTCCTGCTCCTGATCGTCCACATCTCCCTGGCCCCCTTCCTTTTCCTCCCCTGGCGCGCCTACCGGTGGCTCGACGACCACGCGGACTACGAGGAACGCCCCCTCGGCGACCACCGCGCCCGCGGTGTCCACGTTCTCAACCTGCTCAAGAGCGAGGCCGGTCGCGTCGGTCGGCTCTACCCCCTGGCCGATCGGACACCGCCCCGACCCGGGCCCGTGCCGTCCGTTCCCCGCCGTCCCGGTCTGCTCCGCCCTCTCCTCGGCCTGGTGACCGGACGGTCCGCCGACGCGCCGACCGAACCGCCCGCCGCCGCCACCGCACCCCGCCCCGAGTCCGTGGAGGGGCCGCCGCGCGGGTACGAACCCCTGCCCGCCGTCCACCGCCTGATCGTCAACGCCCTCCTGGACGACCTCGCCGACTCCCACGGCGGTTCCGCCCGCTCCCGCTCGCCGCGTCGGGGCCGGGCCCAGCGCCCCGTCCTCCTGGTCGACCAGGACCGTCTCGGCCGGGTCGGCCGCTACCTCGTCCGGCTCATCGAGGACGAGCGGGTGCGCCGAACCCTGCCCGACCCGCTGCTCATCGTCCAGGTGCGCGCCTCGGACGGCCCGTCCCTGGTGGACCCGAACGTCAACGTGCTCCGCTACCCCTCCCTGCCCGGCACCGAGACCGACGGCAGGCAGGAGGAGCTCTCCCTGTGGCTGCGCGCCCGTCACGCCGCAGGCGTCCTGGGCGCCGCCCGTACCCTGAGCGTTCCCGTTCCCCGTCCGCCCGACGACCTCGACGGGCCGGGCCCCGCCGATCGGACCGTGCTCACCGCGGGGGCCCTCGCCTCGGCCTGGATCGGCGGAACGGGAGCGGGGATCTCCCTGCTCCTCCTCCTGCTCTGGGCGTTCGGGCCGGCCGTCATGGCGCCCGTGAACCCCTGCGTCCAGAGCTGGGTCTGGGACCCGGTCGGCATCCGACAGGACGGCAGGGACTGCTACGGCCTCACCTTCGGGGACTTCGTCTTCCACGAACGCCTGACGGAGGTGACCGAGCACATCCGGGAGCAGAACGAGGCCGTCGACAAGGCGGGACGCGACACGACCCACGTCACCGTCGCCTACTTCGGCGCGCTCAGCACCACCGGGGCGAACGACCTCACCCTGGCCGGGGTCCAGGGGGAACTCCTCGGGATCGCCCACCGGCAGGCCCAGCACAACGCCTCCGCCGACGCCTCCCTGCCCAGGATCAAGATCATGCTGGTCAACACCGGCCAGGGGTGGTCCCGCGCGCGGGAGGCCGCCGAGATGGTCGTCGAGCGGGCCGTCGAGACCCATCGCCGAATGGACCGCCCCGTCGCCGCCCTCGGTTTCGGGCAGAGCCTTCAGGGCACCACCGACGCGATCCGGGTCCTGGGCGGCGCCCGGATACCCACGATCGGCACCACCGCGACCTTCGACGACATCGCCCTGGACCCCTCCGGCAAGTACGGCCAGTACTTCTTCCCCCTGGCCCCCGCCAACTCCCGGATCGCCGAACAGGCCGCCGCGTGGGCCTACCACGGCGTGGAGTGGTCCGGCACGGAGCTGGTCGAGGGGGAGCCGGCCCCGGACCTGGAACCCGCGCGCACCGCCGTGGCCATCGCCGACAACCGGAGGGGGGAGAGCTACGGGCCCCACCTGGCGGTCCGGTTCATGACCGGGTTCCGGGAGCTGGGCGGCGAACCCTGGGCCGACCCCGAGGGCGGCGACCCGCCGCCGGTGGGTTTCGCCGACGGCTCTACCGGAGTGGTCCCCGGAGTGCTGCCCTACCAGGACGGGGGCGTGTCGCTCGCCGCCCACCTGGCACGGGTGTGCGCTCAGGATCCGCCCGACCTCATCTACTTCGCCGGACGCTCCACCGACTTCGCCGAGTTCCACCGGCAGTTGCAACAGGAGGGGATGTGCGTGGAGGCGGGGATCGACGTGCTCGGCGGTGACGACATCGCCAAGTTCGTCACCGACCACGCCGAGACGATCGGCATGGCCGGCGGCTACCCCGTCTTCTACACCCCGCTGGCCGCCAGCGGGGCTTGGAGTCGGTACACCGAGGGCAGCGAGCGAGCCTTCTACGCCG
Source organism: Nocardiopsis lambiniae (assembly GCF_031845465.1). NCBI lineage: Bacteria > Bacillati > Actinomycetota > Actinomycetes > Streptosporangiales > Nocardiopsidaceae > Nocardiopsis > Nocardiopsis lambiniae. The sequence continues at coordinate 69,281 of NZ_JAVREP010000006.1, forward strand.
AGGCTGAGGCCCTGGTGGAGGAGTTGTACGCCGACCCCGACGACGGGGAGGGCGGGTCCCCGGGAATCCGCGCCGATCTCGACGCCGCCGACGGCGGGTCGCCGTCGATGACCCACGCCGCCGTCGCCGCCGACGCCCTCACCGTGCTCTCCCGGGCACTGCGCGGTATCGACCGCACCACGACCCGGGAGGCTTCGGTGGAGGGCCCCGCCGTGGAGCCCTCGCCCTTCCTCGGCACCGACGACGGGTACGAGGCCGAACGCGACGCGCTGGTGGAGCGGATCCAGAACACCTCCGGGCTGTCGGCGGTCTCCGGTCACATCGCGTTCGGGGAACCCGCGCTGGGCAACTGGCATCCCGAACGGATGGTGCAGCTCGTGGTGGTCGGGCCGCTGGGCGCCGACGGTCTGCGCCAGCACGTTGTGGCGGCCTGCGGGCGGATCAGCGCGGCCACGATCGACCCCGGACCGGGCTGTGTGTGACGCGCGCGGCCCGAGGGGCGGGTGGCGCCGACGGTCCGCGCCGCGAGAGGATGCCCCCTGTGGACCGTACAGACCCCGCCGAGCTGCGCGAACCCTACCTGGGAGCGCCCTTGCGCCGTGCCGATCTCGCCGATCACCCCATGAGCCAGTTCCACCTGTGGTTCGAGGAGGCCCGTGAGTCCGGCCTCGCCGAACCCAACGCCATGGTGCTCTCCTCCGTCGAGCCCGGCGGCGCGCCCCGGGCCCGCACGGTGCTCATGAAGGGGTACGACCGCACCGGTCTGCGTTTCTTCACCAACTACGCCTCCCGCAAGGGCCTGGCCCTGACCGCCGACCCCCGGGCGAGCGTGGTCTTCCCCTGGCATCCCGTCCGCCGCCAGGTCCTCATCGCCGGTCGGGTGGAACGCCTGAGCGACGCCGAGAACGACCGTTACTTCGCGTCCCGTCCGCGCGGTTCCCAGCTGGGCGCCTGGGCCAGTGAACGCCAGTCGCAGCCGGTCGCCGACCGCGAGGAGCTGGACCGTCTCTACCGCGAGTTCGAGACGGTCTGGCCCGAGGACGCCGAGATCCCCCGGCCCGCCTACTGGGGCGGCTTCCGGCTGGTCCCCGAGGAGGTCGAGTTCTGGCAGGGCGGAGCGGACCGCATGCACGACCGTTTCCGCTACCTGAGCGACGGGGAAGGCGCTTGGGAGATCACCCGCCTGGCCCCCTGAGCATCCGCCTCCCCGGTGTCGTCGACCCCCGGTGACCCGCCGCGTCGGGACCGGCGGAGACGGAAGGGCGCGGGGGCACCGCGCCCCGGGCGGCGGCCCTCTTCGAGCCGTGTCACCGGCACGAGGCGTCCTCGCCCGTTCCCGTCCTCGTGCGCGTCCTCATTGTTCGGCGGACTTTCGCCGACCGTTCGCCCACGCCGGGGGGAGATCCGGTGACCGGGGCCGGCCCCCGGGGAGAGGTCGTGCCCGGCGGGCCGACGCCGCGGGGTTCACCGAGGTCCGGACGGGGTGGTCCGGGCTCACCCCGGCCGGGTCGGACGTGTCGGCGCTGTTCGAGAGGGGTCGTGAACGGACCGCGGGGCACACGGCCCGGACACCGGGGTGAGGTGGGATCCGTCGCCCGCCCGAAGGTCCGCCCCCGTACGGAATTTCGGGTCCTTGCCATCACGATATGCTTGCGGTATCGGTGGTCGCTCCCGCGGTCGCGCGGACGCCCCGGTCCCGATCCGGCTTCCGGGAATCGCGTCGCCCCGACCCGTGTTGTGAGAGACCTGCCGTGCCCGCCGTGACCGTGCGCCGGGCGCAGAGTCATGGGAGGGGAGTCTTGACCGCACACGGGCTGATCGACACCACGGAGATGTACCTCCGGACGGTCTTCGAGCTCGAAGAAGAGGGCATCGTCCCCCTTCGGGCACGCATCGCCGAGCGCCTGCACCAGAGCGGCCCGACCGTCAGCCAGACCGTGGCCCGCATGGAGCGCGACGGCCTGCTTCGGGTCGAGAACGACCGGCACCTGGTCATGACCGCCGAAGGCCGCCGACTGGCCACCCACGTCATGCGCAAGCACCGGTTGGCGGAGCGGCTCCTCGTCGACGTCATCGGACTGCCGTGGGAGGACGTCCACATCGAGGCCTGCCGCTGGGAGCACGTGATCTCCGAGGCCGTGGAGGAGCGTCTGGTCACGCTGCTCAACGCGCCCTCGGTGTGCCCCCACGGCAACCCGATCCCGGGCCTGGACGAACTCGGCCTGGACGACTACTCACCGGAACCGTTCACCGACGACTCCATCGTGCCGATGATCGACGTCGCCTCCGGGGCGGACATCACCGTCACCGTTCGACGCATCAGCGAGCAGATCCAGTCCGACGCCGACGTCATGCGCACCCTGCGCGAGGCGGGGGTGCGGCCCGGGTTGGAGGTGGCGCTGCGCGGCACCGACGACGGGGTCCGCGTGATCGGGGGGGACGCCCCCGACACCGAACTGTCCTCGGCGATCGCCGGGCACATCTTCGTCGCGAAGCCGTGACATCGGAGGTCGGTTGCTCATCAGGATTGTCACATTGCGCTGCGAGAACGTTGACGGTGTTGCTACCCTCGCTCCAAGGTGCGGTCGTTCGGGTGACCCGGGGCGGGCATGCGTGCAGCTCATGACGGCGAGGTGGCGGCTAGATGACACGGTGGGGTGAGCCCTTCCGGGAAGGCGACGCGCTCGCCACGGCCGCCGTCGTGGACCGGGCGCAGATCGCCATCGTCGTCATCGACCGGTTCAGTCTCCTGCGCTACTGGAACCCCTTCGCGCGCGAACTCTTCGGTTTCGTCGGTGGCCGCGACTACGTCGGCCTCTCCCTGCTCGACATCGGCATTCACGAGTCCGACCGTGAGCACGCCTCCCAGTTGGCCCGCCGCGTTCTGCGCGGTGAGCCCTGGGAGGGCACCTTCGCCGTGCTCAGGGGCGACTCCACCTGGATCCACGTGCGCGCCCAGGCCGTGCCCATGCGCAACGACGACGGCGAGATCGACGGCATCACCCTCATCGCCCGCGAGGCCCTGCGCAGCGGGCGGGTCGAGGAGCAGTACGGCCTGCTGGAGCGGATCGGCAGCCGGCTGGCCAGCTCCCTGGAGTTCGATTCCACGGTGCGCGGCGTGGCGGGCATCCTGGTGCCCCAGTTCGCCGATCACTGTTTCATCGACCTGTACGACCACGACCGACTGGTCAGACAGGTGTCGGTGCACGCCGAGGGGTGGACGCCCCCGCCGCGCACCTGGTTCGACGTCGGGGAGGAGGTCCGCTACCCCGAGCGCCACTTCGTGACCCAGGCGCTGCGCCGTCTGGAGACGGTCGTCAGCAGCGACTACCTCTTCGAGAGTTCGCCCAACAACCGCTCCGACCGGGTCTCCCGACAGGTCGGCGTCACCTCCGCGATCGCCGCCCCGCTGCGCGCCCGGGGCGAGGTTCTGGGCGTGCTCACCCTCGCCCTTTCCGGGCTCTCCCCGCGCCAGAAGAGCACCTACGGCGGATTCGACCGCGACCTGGTGGGCGCCATCGCCTCCCGCGTCGCGCTCGCCATCGACAACGCGCGCCTGTTCGAGGAGGAGCGCAGCACCGCGCTGGCCTTCCAGAACAGCCTGCTGCCCAGTGACTTCCCGCCTCTGGACGGGCTCACCATCGCCTCCCGCTACCTGCCCGCCGGCCCGCTCCAGGCGCACGGCCACGGTGTCCAGACCCAGGTGGGCGGCGACTTCTACGACGTCATCCCGCTGTCGGCCGGCCGGGTGGGCCTGGTCATCGGGGACGTCGAGGGCCGCGGCCCGCACGCCGCGGCCGTCATGGGACAACTGCGCGCCGCGCTGCGGGCCTTCGCCCAGGCCGACCGCGAACCCGCCGACATCCTCCGCGAACTCGACGAATGGGTGCGCCGACTGGGTCGCCCCATCGAGGGCGGCACCTGGATCCCGAGCGTCAGCTGCCTGTACATGGTCTACGACGCCTGGTCGCGTGAGCTGTCCTACGCCAACGCCGGACACGCCTCCCCGTTCCTCATCACCTCCGACTCCGTGGAGGCGCTCGACCTGGAGGTCACCGACCGCATGCTCGGCGTGCGCGTCAAGGGCGGTGCCGGCGAGGACGTGGTCTACCACCAGGCGGAGCTGAGCCTGCCCACCGGCGCGACCCTGCTGCTGTACACCGACGGCCTGGTCGACCGCACCCCCCTCGGGGGCCGTCCCGACCCCGAGCGGGCGCTGAGCATGCTCACCGAGCGCGTCACCGAGGTCGCCGACAAGGACGTGGAGCAGATCGCCGAGGCGGCGGTGCACAGCGTCCCGGGCGCACTCGACGACGACACCGCGCTGCTGGTCGTGCGCACCGACTCCGACGAGCTGGCGCTGCGCGAGGGCTGGTTCCCCTCGGAGGCCTCCACCGTGGGCGAGGCCCGCCACCTGGCGGCCGACACCTTCAAGGAGTGGGGGATGGACCGGGACCAGGCCGAACTGGCCTGTCTGCTGGTCTCGGAGATCGTCACCAACGTCGTCATCCACGCCACCCCGCACCCCGTGCACCGGGAGTTCACCGGCAACGGGGTGCGCGACTCCGAGACGCCCTTCGAGGAGTCCGCCTCCTTCGACGAGTTCGACGAGGACTGGAGCGACCTTCTCGACGAGGTCGCGGAGGCCGACGAGGCGGACGCGGAGGCCGACGAGAAGGAGTTCCTGCTGCGCCTGCGTCGGGGCGCCTCCCGGGTGTGGGTGGAGGTCTTCGACCACGATCTGCGGCTGCCCCGCATCCGCAGCGCTGCCGCCGACGACGAGGGCGGCCGGGGCCTGTACCTCGTGGAACAGCTGGCCACCCGTTGGGGATCGCGACCGACCCCCGACGGCAAGGCGGTCTGGTTCGAGATGCCCATGCACACCCCCGAGGAGTCCTCGGCCGCGGAGGAGGGCGGGGTGCCCGAGGCGATCGAGGAGCACTCCGCCTCCGGGTGACCGTCCGGTCCTGGCGTGTGACCGTCCGGCTCCGCCCCGTGCCGTGATCGAAAAGACGTGGATTCGCCACCGATCAGGTAGGTAATTTGTACGGATCCCGTCCCCCGTTCACCACGGAGTGAGCCGATGTCCTCCCGTCCCCCGTCCATGTTCGTTCCGCTCGTCGCCGGCGCCGTCCTCATGGCGACCGCGTGCGCCCCCGCCGACGACGCGGCGGCCCCCGAGCCCGGGAACGCCGCCGAATGCGTCCCCGGCGACCTGCCCACCCTGGCCGAGGGCGTGCTCACCGTCGGCACCGACAGCCCCGCCTACCCGCCGTGGTTCGCCGACGACGACCCCACCAACGGGGAGGGCTTCGAGTCGGCCGTCGCCCACGCGGTCGCCGAGGAACTCGGCTACACCGCCGATCAGGTCACATGGACCACCGTGGCGTTCAACAGCGCCATCCAGCCCGGGCCCAAGGACTTCGACTTCGACATCAACCAGTTCTCCATCACGGAGGAGCGGGCGAAGGCGGTCGACTTCTCCAGCCCCTACTACGACGTCCGTCAGGCCGTCGTCGCGCTCGGCGACTCCGAGGCCGCCGGCGCGACCTCGGCGGCCGACCTGGCCGGCCTCACCATCGGCGCGCAGGTCGGGACCACCAGCTACGAGACCCTCGTCGAGACGATCGACCCCGAGGGCGAACCGCTGGTCTACAACAACAACGACGACGCCAAGCAGGCACTGGAGAACGGCCAGGTGGACGCGGTCGTCTTCGACCTGCCCACGGCGTTCTACATCACCGCCGCCGAGCTGGAGGACGCCGTCATCGTCGGGCAGCTCCCCCTGCTCGAAGCGGAGACCGAGCACTTCGGCCTGGTCCTGGACCTGGACTCGCCGTTGACGGACTGCGTCAGCGCGGCCGTGGACGCCCTGCGCGAGGACGGCACGCTGGCCGACCTCGAACAGGAGTGGCTGGCCGAGGCCGCCGACGCACCCGAACTGGGCTGACGTGACCGAACGGATCCCCACTCCCCTCGAAGTCGAGCGGGCCGCGCTGCGCCGTCGCCAGAGTGTGCGGTCGGTGCTCATCGGAGCGGTCTCCACCGCTCTGCTGGGCGCCGCCCTGGTGACCGTCGTGGTCGGTTCGCCCGGCTGGGAACGGGTGCGCGACACCTTCTTCGACGCGGCGGTGGCCCGGGACGCCCTGCCCGCGGTGCTCACCGGGCTGTGGCTCAACGTGCGCCTGCTCTTCTTCTGCGCCCTCGGAGCGCTCGCCCTCGGGCTGATCACGGCGATCCTGCGGACCCTGCGCGGTCCGGTGTTCTTCCCGCTGCGCGCGCTGGCGACCGGGTACACCTACGGCTTCCGGGGCGCCCCGCTCATCATCGTGCTGTACCTGATGGCCTTCGGGGTGCCCGGACTGCGTTTGGAGAACACCCCGAGCGTGCTGGTGCTCGGCGGGATCGCGCTGGTCATCACCTACGGCGCCTACATCGCCGAGGTGTTCCGGGCCGGCATCGAGTCGGTGCACCCGAGCCAGATCGCCGCGGCCCGCTCCCTCGGCCTCACCTACCCCCAGGCGATGCGCTGGGTGGTGCTGCCCCAGGCGGTGCGACGGGTCTCGCCACCGCTGCTCAACGACATGGTGGCGCTTCAGAAGGACGTCGGGCTCATCTCGCTGGCCGGACCCATCGACGCCATCCGCGCCGCGCAGATCGCCACGGCGCAGACCTACAACTTCACGCCCTACATCGTCGCCGGGGTGCTGTTCGTCCTCATGGCGATCCCGCTGGTGGCCTTCACCGACTGGGTGACGATGCGGGCGGCGCGACGGCAGTCGGCGGAGGGGGACCGATGAGCGAACTGGACCGCGCGGCCCGGCTGGAGGGCCCGGCCCCGGTACTGCGCCTGCGGGGGGTCCGCAAGGAGTTCCGGGGCACCGTCGTCCTCGACGGCCTGGACCTGGACGTGCCCGAACACGCCGTGGTCGTCCTCATCGGGGCCTCCGGTTCGGGCAAGTCGACCCTCCTGCGCTGCGCGAACCTGTTGGAGCCGATCACCGACGGCACCATCCACCTGGACGGGGAGCACATCACCGACCCCAGGGTGGACGCGGACCGGGTGCGGCGCCGGATCGGGACGGTGTTCCAGTCGTTCAACCTGTTCCCGCACATGAGCGTGCTGGACAACGTCACCCTGGCACCGCGCCGGGTGCACCGGCGGCCTCGTCGCGAGGCGGAGGACAGGGCCCGGGAACTGCTGGAGCGGGTGGGGCTGGCCGACAAGGCCGCCGAATACCCCGACCGGCTCTCCGGTGGCCAACAGCAGCGGGTGGCGATCGTGCGGGCGTTGGTCAACGGGCCGCGGCTGCTCCTCCTGGACGAGATCACCAGTGCCCTGGACCCCGAACTGGTGGGGGAGGTGCTCGACCTGGTGCGGGGGCTCCGCGAGGACGGCATGACCATGCTGTTGGCCACCCACGAGATGGGGTTCGCCCGCCAGGTCGCCGACACCGTCTGTTTCCTGGAGGGCGGGCGCGTCCTGGAGCAGGGGCCGCCCGAACGGGTGCTGGGAGAACCGGAACAACCCCGGACGCGACGGTTCCTCCAACGCATCATCGACGCCGGACGACTGTGATCCCTCCCCGTGCGTTCGTCGAACGCGCGGGGAACTTCCCGTTGCCCCCGTTGCGCGGGCCCGGTCCGCCCTGGTGTCATCGAAACGGCCGGGACCCTCGCACCCCCCGTTCGTCACTCCGGGTGACCGTGCGCCCCCGTGCGGTGTCTCCGGCCGTCGGCACGACCCCCCGTGCCGGGCACCGAGAGGAGAACCCCCTTGTCGCACCGTACCGAGGCCCCCGCTCCCTCCGGCGGTGGCACCGGGGCCCGCCGCGGCCCCACCCGTCTCGCGCGCCGGGCCCTGGCCCTGGCCGCCGCGCTGGTCCTCGTCACCCCGGGCATCGCCCTCGCCGCGCCCCCGGCGGCCCTGCCCGCCGCCCACACCGCCGAGGAGGCGAAGTGGCAGCCGGCCTTCGACTACGACACCGACGGCTGTTACCCGACCCCCGCCATCGGCCCCGACGGCAAGGTCGCCGGAGGGCTCAAGACGACAGGGGCCCTCAACGGCAACTGCCGTGACCGATCGGACCTGGACAACACGAACTCCTACTCGCGGTCCAAGTGCGACCCGAGCGGATGGTGCGCGTACATGTACGCTCTCTACTTCGAGAAGGACCAGGTGCTGCCGGGCTGCTGCGGCCACCGGCACGACCTGGAGCACGTCGTGGTGTGGGTCCACGGGGGACAGGCCCGCCACGTGTCCGCGTCGGCCCACGGGGGCTACGACACCCGGCCCGCCTCACAGGTGCTCTGGGAGGGCACCCACGCCAAGATCGTCTACCACAAGGACGGGCTCTCCACCCACGCCTTCCGGTTCGCCGCCGGACACGACGACCCGCCGGAGAACCACTACGGCGTCTGGCAGTACCCGGACCTGGTCGGCTGGGATCACTACCCCCCGGGCATCCGTGACATCCTCACCTCGGCGAACTTCGGCAGCGCCCAGCTCGACCTCAGGGACGGCTCGTTCCCCGGAGCCCTGAACAAGGCCAAACCCGCCGGCATCGACTTCGACCCCTGGGCCTAGGTTCACCGACCTGGGAGGCCGGCGACACCGGCCGGAACACGGTGGGAGGCCCTTCGGCGCCGACGCGGATCGGTGACATCCGCACCGGCTCACCGGAGGGCCCCGATACCCCGTGCCATCAGCCCCGAGGCCCGCCCGGCCCGCTCCGGGCGTGTCCTCGCCCCCGCGGGCCGCTCCGGACGTAGTGTGCCCACGTCCGGAGCGGGGGTTCCGGTGAACGGGGGGACATGGACGGCGCGGAATCGGGCACGATGGGCATGCTCCTCGCACTCCTCGTGGCGGCCCTGCTGGCCCCGCTGATCGGCCATCGGCTGGCACGGTGGGTGATCGTGCCGTCCGTGGTGCTGGAGATCGGGTTCGGGATCCTGCTCGGGCCCTCCGTGCTCGGCATCGTGCGGGAGAACGCGACGATCACCCTGCTGGCCGACCTCGGCCTGGCCCTGCTGATGTTCATGGCCGGGTACGAGATCGACTTCCGGCGGATCAAGGGCAGACCGCTCAACCGGGCCCTCCTGGCCTGGGCCTGTTCGGTCGCCCTGGGGCTCGGCATCGGCTGGGCGCTGTTCGGCGCGTCCCGGACCGCGCTGATCGTGGGCCTGGCGCTGACCACGACCGCCCTGGGCACCGTCCTGCCGATCCTGCGCGACTCCGGGGCGCTGGGCGGGGCGTTCGGCACCCGGTTCCTGGCCTCGGGCTCGGTCGGGGAGTTCGGGCCGATCGTGCTGATCGCCCTGCTGCTCAGCGGCTACCGCCCCTGGGAGGGCACGCTCCTCCTGGCCCTGTTCTTCGCCCTGGCCGGGGCTGCCGCGTGGGCCGCCACCCGGCCGCGCTCGGAACGGTGGGCGCTGTTGATCCGGGCGACCCTGGGATCCAGCGCCCAGGTGGCGGTCCGCCTGTGCATGGTGGTGATCGTGGCGCTGGTCTGGCTGGCGTCGGCCATGCATCTGGACGCCCTGCTCGGGTCGTTCGCGGCGGGGATCGTCGTGAAGCTGATGATCTCCGCGAACCACGAGGGGGAGGCGGAGCGCGTGGAGTCCAAGATGGACGCCATCGGCTTCGGGTTCCTCATCCCGGTGTTCTTCGTCGTCACGGGGGTGCGCTTCGACCTGGCCTCGCTCCTGGCGGAGCCGGTCCTGCTGCTGCTCCCGCCGGTGCTGCTGGTCGCGTTCCTGCTGGTGCGGGGCGGGCCCGAGTACCTCTTCTCGCGCGGGGACGTCCCCGAGGCCCAGCGTCCGGCGCTGGTGCTGTTCTCGGCCACGGCCCTGCCCCTGCTCACGGTCCTGACGACGATCGGCACCCGCGACGGCTCCATGGACGGCGCCCACGCGGCGGCCATCGTCGCCGCCGGCATGCTCAGCGTCCTGATCCTGCCCCAGGCGGGAGGCGCCCTGCTGCGCCGGACCGCCGGGACCGCCGCTCCGGCGGAGCGTTCCCGGGAAGAGGAATGAGCGGCCCGGTTCCGGCCCTCACCGCCAGGACCAGGCCCACAGCAGCAGGCACAGGAAGACGAAGAAGACGATGATCCCGCCCGTCGTCCAGGGGATGTGGACCCTGGGTCGCAGCTTGCGCACGCCGATGACGAGCAGCACGACCAACAGGCCCATGACGATGAGGCCGTCCCACGCACCGCTCATGACCGACTCGACCCTTCTGGACGGGGGTTGTCCGGCTACAGGCCCAGGCCGCGACCCACGATCTCCTTCATGATCTCGGTGGTGCCACCGTAGATCGTCTGCACGCGGGTGTCCTGCCAAGCCCGTGCCACCGGGTATTCCATCATGTACCCGTACCCGCCGTGAAGCTGGAGGCAACGGTCCATCACCTTGTTGCACAGTTCCGTGGTCCACCACTTGGCCTTGGCGGCGTCCTCGACGGTGAGTTCGCCCCGGTTGAGCAGCGTGATGGCGCGGTCCACGTAGGTGCGGGCGATGTCGACCTCGGTCGCCAACTCGGCCAGGACGAAACGGGTGTTCTGGAAGCGCCCGATCGAGCGGCCGAAGGCGGTGCGCTCACGGCAGTAATCGATGGTGTGCTGGAGCATGTACTCGGCCGAGGCCACCGCGCAGGTGGCGATGGACAGCCGCTCCTGCGGCAGGTTCTGGAGCAGGTGGATGAACCCCTGGCCCTCCCGGCCGATGAGGTTCGCCGCCGGAACGCGCACGTCGTCGAAGGACAGTTCGGCGGTGTCCTGTGCCTTCATGCCGATCTTGTCGAGGTTGCGGCCCCGCTCGAACCCCGGGGCGCCGCGTTCGACGACGATGAGCGAGAATCCCTGCGCGCCGGCGTCGGGGTCGGTCCGGCAGACCACGATGACGAGGTCGGCGTTGATGCCGTTGGTGATGAAGGTCTTGGACCCGTTGATCACCCACTCGTCCCCGTCGCGAACGGCGGAGGTGCGGATGCCCTGGAGGTCGCTTCCGGTGCCGGGCTCGGTCATGGCGATCGCGGTGATGAGCTCACCGCCGGCGAAGCCGGGAAGCCACCGTCGCTTCTGCTCGTCGTCGGTGAGGCCGACGAGGTAGGGGGCGATGACGTCGTTCTGGAGGGTGACGCCCAGGCCGCTGGCGTGGGCCTTGCAGACCTCCTCGTTGACGATGACGTTGTAGCGGTAGTCGTCGACACCGGTGCCTCCGTACTCCTCGGGGACCCCGTGGCCGAGCAGGCCCACCCCGCCCGCCTTGACCCAGACCTCGCGGGGGACGATGCCGTCCTTCTCCCACCGGGGATGGAAGGGCACGACCTCGCGCTTCAGGAACTCGGCCACCGTTTCGCGGAAGAGGTCGTGGTCGGCGTCGAAGAGTTCCCGCTTCATGCTCTGCTCCGGGGTGTCGTGGATCACGGTTGTCCGCCACAGTAACCGAACCATATTCGGTTTTGAAGAGGGTGAGCCAAGCGGCGGCAAAGTTCCCGCCGGTCCGGGTGTTCCGCACCATTCGCGACGCCCGTCCGCTTCTAAGGTGACCGCACGGTCCGGATGACGGAAGGCGGAGCCGATGCTCCAGGCCCACAGGGAGCGGCGCGAGCGCAAGGGCGGCCGGATCACGGTGATCATGGCCGCGCTCATGCTCACCGTGCTGCTGTCCGCGCTCGACCAGACGATCGTTTCCACGGCCCTGCCGACGATCGTCTCCGACCTGGGCGGACTCAACCACCTGTCCTGGGTGATCACCGCCTACCTGCTCGCCGTCACCGCCAGCACCCCGCTGTGGGGCAAGCTCGGCGACCAGTTCGGCCGCAAGAGACTCTTCCTGGCCTGCATCGCCGTGTTCGTCGTCGGTTCGGCCCTGTGCGGCCTGTCCCAGGACATGCTCCAGCTGATCCTCTTCCGCGGGCTTCAGGGCATCGGCGGCGGTGGACTCATGGTGCTGGCCATGGCGATCATCGGGGACGTCGTCTCCCCGCGCGAACGCGGCCGTTACCAGGGCCTGTTCGGGGCGGTGTTCGGCGTCTCCAGCGTGGCCGGGCCCCTGCTGGGCGGCCTGTTCGTGGACCACCTGTCCTGGCGGTGGGTGTTCTACGTCAACCTGCCCCTGGGCGTGCTGGCGTTCGCGGCGGTCGTCGCGGTGCTGCCGGCGACCCGGCCCACCGGTCGGCGGACCATCGACTACGCGGGGATCGTCCTGTTGGCCGCCACCGCCGTCTGCCTCACCCTGGTCGCAGCCTGGGGCGGTTCCGTCTACGACTGGGCGTCGCCACAGGTCATCGTGCTGGCGCTGGCCGGTGTCGTCCTCGGGATCGGCTGGTGGCTGTCGGCCCGCCGGGCCGTCGAGCCGGTGATGCCGCTGAGCCTGTTCCGCAACCCCGTGGTCGTGGTCGCCATGGCCATCGGGCTGTGCGTGGGGTTCGCGATGATGGGCTCGATGGCGTTCCTGCCGTTGTTCCTCCAGATCGTCCACGGTCTGTCGCCCACGGCCTCCGGGCTGTACCTGCTGCCCATGGTCATCGGCCTGTTCCTCACCTCCATCACCTCCGGTCGACTGGTCACCCGCAACGGCCGGTACAAGCCCTATCCCATCGCCGGGATGGCGGTCACCGCGCTGGGCCTGTTCCTGTTGTCGCGACTGGCCTCGGACACCTCCGACTGGGTGATGTGGGGTTCGTTCTTCGTCCTGGGCGTCGGCCTGGGCCTGGTCATGCAGGTCGTGGTGGTGGTCGTGCAGAACGGCGCCGACTACGCCGATCTGGGCGCGGCCACCTCGGCGGCGACGTTCTTCCGCTCCATCGGCGGGTCCTTCGGCACGGCCGTGTTCGGCGCGATCTTCTCCGGGCACCTGGCCGCGAACCTCGCCGCCCGCGCCGGGGCCATCACCCTGCCCCCGGGTGTGGACCCGGCGGCGCTGGAGAGCGACCCGCGCGTCCTGGACCGGCTGCCCCCACAGGCGCAGGCCTCGTTCCTCGACGCCTACGCCGACGCCATCGACGTGGTGTTCCTGTGGGCGGTGCCGGTGGCCCTGATCGGGTTCGTGCTCGCGCTGTTCCTGCCGGAGGTGCCGCTGCGCACCACGGTCGGACCGGGGTCCGCCGACCTGGGGGAGGCCATCCCGCCGGTGGCCTCGGGGAGCCGCACCGCCATCGAGCACGTCGAGCGGGAGATCTACCGGGTCTGCGGTCACGAGGGGGCCCGGGAGATGTACGACAGGCTCCGGGACGCCGCCGGGTTGGAGATCTCGCCCCGCGCCTGCTGGGTGCTCAGCCACCTGTCGGTGACCGGTCCGCTGCGCCGTTCCGAACTCGTGGAGATGTCCCGGCTGCCCGACGACCGCTGGGAGGCGGCGCACCGGGAACTGCTGGAGGCGGGCTACCTCGTCGACGACGGCGACCCCTGGGAGCTGAACCGCGAGGGCACAGAGGCCGCCCTGCGGATCTTCGACGCGCAGAGGATCGCGCTGCGCTCCCTGCTCGGCGACCACGGCCCCGAGGAGCATCCGGAGGTGGTGGCCGTGCTGGAGCGCATGACCACCGAGACCCTCGGCGACGAGGGTGACGCCGACCGGGTCCTGAAGGCGGACCGGCCCGGCTGAACTGCGCACACGCGCCGAACCCGCCCCCGGGGGCTTGTCGGATCCATGAAACCGAATACAGTTCGGTTCATAGGAAACGTCACCCAGGCCCTTGGAGGACCCCGTGGCCGAGGCATACATCGTCGGTGCCGTCCGCACCCCCGTCGGTACCAAGAAGGGCGCGCTCGCCGCCGTGCACCCGGCCGACCTCGGCGCGCACGTGCTCAAGGAACTCGTCGAGCGCACGGGCGTCGACCCGTCCGCGGTCGAGGACGTCATCATGGGCTGTGTCAGCCAGGTCGGCCCCCAGGCCCTGGACCTCGCCCGCACCGCCTGGCTGTCCGCCGGGCTGCCCGAGAGCGTCCCCGGCGTCACCATCGACCGTCAGTGCGGCTCGTCCCAGCAGGCCGTGCACTTCGCCGCCCAGGGCGTCATGTCCGGCACCCAGGACCTGGTCGTGGCCTCGGGCGTGGAGAACATGGGCATGGTCCCCATGGGCTCCAACGTCCAGTACGCCATCGACAACGGCCTGGACCTGTACGGCGACGGCTGGGTCGAGCGCTACGGCCTCCAGGAGATCTCCCAGTTCCGCGGCGCCCAGCTCATGTGCGAGAAGTGGGGCTTCAAGCGCGAGCAGTTGGAGGAGTACGCCCTGGAGAGCCACCGGCGCGCCGCCGCGGCCATCGCCGAGGGGTACTTCGACTCCCAGATCGCCCCGCTCGCCGGGGTCTCCCAGGACGAGGGCGTGCGCGCCGACACCACCCTGGAGAAGATGGCGGGCCTCAAGGCGCTGCGCGACGGCTGGGAGCTCACCGCGGCCGTGGCCAGCCAGATCTCCGTGGGCGCCGGCGCCGTGCTCATCGCCTCCGAGAGCGCCGTCGAGCGGCACGGGCTCACCCCGCTGGCCCGTGTCGTCCAGCTCTCCCTGGTCGGCGACGATCCGGTCTACATGCTCACCGCCCCGATCCCGGCCACGAGGATCGCGCTGGAGAAGGCCGGTCTGGGCATCGACGACATCGACGTCACCGAGATCAACGAGGCCTTCGCCCCGGTCCCGCTGTCGTGGATCGAGGAGCTGGGCGCCGACCCGGCCAAGGTCAACCCCAACGGCGGCGCGATCGCCCTGGGCCACCCGCTGGGCGCCACCGGCACCGTCCTCCTGACCAAGCTGGTCAACGAGCTGCACCGCACCGGTGGCCGCTACGGTCTCCAGACCATGTGCGAGGGCGGCGGCCAGGCCAACGTCACCATCATCGAACGCGTCTGACCCCGCGCCTCGCACCCCGGGCCGCGCCGCCTCCTCCGAGGCCGCGCGGCCCGCCCGCGTCCGGCGAACGCACGATCTCCGCGTTCGCCCCCGGACGCCCACCCGCTCCGGAACCATGGTCCCGGTGGCGCACGGAGCGAACGACGAAGCGGAACAACGCGGGACCGCGCTCGCCCGCGCGGGTCTCCTGGACGCCTCCGGAGCGCCCCGACGGCGTCCGGACCGGATCTTCTTCGAGCGGGCTCGCCCGGCCGCCGGAAGCGGTACACCGCTGCCCGACTTCTCCATCGGGGCGCACGCCGCGGTCTCCGGTCTCCGACTGCCGACCCGGGACGCGCGCGGATCGCGCACCTACTTCCCGACCGTCGAACTCATCTCGCCGAATCAGCGGGCCAGGGCGGGCCCGCCGGGGCCGTTGTGAAGGCCGAGCCAGGCGGCCATCTCGGTGAGGTGCTCCACCAACCGCGGCAGGGCGTCCTCCGGGGCGCCGTCCTCCAGGGTGATCCGCTGGGCGAGCAGGGTGCCCGAGGCGCGGTCGGCCTTGAGGTCGACCCGGGCCACCAGCTCCTCGCCGAGCAGGAACGGCAGCACGTAGTAGCCGTGCACCCGCTTGGCCGCCGGGGTGTAGATCTCGATGCGGTAGCGGAAGTCGAACAGCTCCTCGGCCCGATCCCGGGTCCACACCAGTGAGTCGAACGGGCTCAGCAGCGCCCGCGCGTTCACCGAGCGCGGTACGCGGGCGTCCTTGTGCAGGTAGGCGGTGCGCTCCCAGCCCCGGACCCGGACGGGCACGAGCTCGCCGGCCTCCACCAGGTCCGCGACGGCCCTGCGGGACTCGACCCCCTTGAGTCGGAAGTAGTCGCGCAGACACGGCTCCGTGGCGATCCCGTGCGCCCGCGCGGCGATGGCCACCAGCTCCCGGTGGGCGTCCTTCTCGGCCGGAGGGGGAGTGGCGTGCACCTCGGCCGGCAGCGCCCTCTCGGGCAGGTCGTAGCGACGCTCGAACCGGGAGTTGCGCCCGTTGGAGGTGAGGTCACCGATCCAGAACAGGTACTCCAGGCACCTCTTCACCTCCGACCAGTTCCACCCCCAGTGGTCCTTGGCGCGCGGCACGTCGTGGGCCAGGGCGGACTCCACCTCGCGGGCGGTGGCCGGGCCGATCCGGGCGACCTCCTCGTGCGCCGCCTTGAGCAGTTGCGGCCGCTCCTCGCGGACGCCGTTCATCCAGCCGACCTTCTCGGTCGTCCGGTTGCGTTCCATGCGGTACCGCATGAGCTGCCGGGTGGCCGGGGGCACCAGGCTCGCCTCGTGCGCCCAGCACTCGACCAGGCGCGCCGGACTCGACCCGACGGCGGTGGTGGTCGCGCGGTCCAGCAGCCCCGGGTCGTAGGCGCCCATCCGCGCGAACACCGGCAGGTACTGGCTGCGGGCCAGCACGTTCACACTGTCGATCTGGAGGATCCCGACCCTCCTGATCACCCGGCCCACATGGGCCAGGTTCGGCGTCCCGGAGGGCCGGGGGTCCGCCAGCCCCTGGGCGGCGATCGCGATCCGGCGGGCCTGGGCGAGGGACAGTTCCGCGTCGCGGCGGGGGTGCGGTTCGGGCATGCCGTCACGTTAGCCCCCGCCGCCGACATTGCGCGGCTCAGCCCATCCGTCGGTGCAGGTTCTCCTCCGTGGAGGGGCCCGGATCGGCCGGGGCGATCAGCGGCCCCGGCAGAGAGGGGTCGAGCACCCCCTCCTCCAGCCACGGGTAGGCGTCGTCCATCACCCGGCGGGCCAGCTTTCCGTCCACGTCGTCGGTGTTGGACCACAGGCCCTCGAACAGGGTCTCCACCCGCAGCCGCGACTGGCGGCAGAACACGTCGGCCATCTCGAACGGCCCGGCCCCCCGCTCGGGGTGGGTGTCCACGTCGTGGCGGGCGCGCACGATCACCGCGCTCATCGCGAACAGCTCCGCGCCGATGTCCACCACGCGGCCCAGGAACCCCTGTTTCACCTCCAACCGGCCCTGCCAGCGCGACATCCCGTAGAAGGTGGACCGGGCCAGTTTGCGGGCGGTGCGCTCCACGTACCGCAGGTGTCCGGACAGCGGACCGAACTCGACGTACGCCGACGGCAACTGCCCCCGGCCCACCGCCAGCGTCGGCAGCCAGGAGGCGTAGAAACCGGTCGCCTTGGTGAGCGCCCGGGCCTTGGTCGCCCGGTCCGCGTCCGGATCGATGATGTCCCCGGCCACCGTCAGGTGGGCGTCCACCGCCTCCCGGGCGATGAGCAGGTGCATGATCTCGGTCGATCCCTCGAAGATCCTGTTGATCCGCAGGTCGCGGAGCAACTGTTCGGCGGGGATCCCGCGTTCGCCGCGCGCCGCCAGCGACGCGGCGGTCTCGAACCCGCGCCCGCCGCGGATCTGCACGAGTTCGTCGGCGATCCGATAGGCGTGCTCGGACGCCCACAGCTTGGCGATGGCCGCCTCGATGCGGATGTCCCTGCGCTTCTCGTCGGCCATCCGGCTCGCCAGGTCGAGCATGGCCTCCATGGCGTAGGTGGTGGCGGCGATGTAGGCGATCTTCTTGGCGACCTCCTCGTGCCGGCCGACCGGCCGCCCCCACTGGACCCGCTCGCGCGACCACTCACGGGCGATCTTCGTGGCCCACTTGCCGGCGCCCACGCACAGGGCGGGCAGCGACAGCCTCCCGGTGTTGAGCGTGGACAGGGCGATGCGCAGTCCCTGTCCCTCCTCGCCGATCCGGTGGGCGGCCGGCACCCTGACCCCGTGCAGCCGGGTGAGGCCGTTCTCCAGCCCGCGCAGGCCCATGAAGCGGTTGCGCCGCTCCACGGTGATGCCCGGGGCGTCCCCCTCGACCACGAACGCGGTGATGCCGCCCCGGTGTCCGGGGCCCTCCGGTACCCGGGCCATGACCACGAGCAGGTCGGCGACGACGCCGTTGGTGGTCCACAGCTTCACGCCGTCGAGCCGGTAGGCCTCCCCGTCCTCGGTGGGCGTGGCGGTGGCCCGCAACCGGGCGGGGTCGCTGCCCACGTCGGGTTCGGTGAGCAGGAACGCGCTGATGGCCTCCCGGGCGCAGCGCGGCAGGAACTCCCGTTTCTGCTCCTCGGTCCCGAACATCGACACGGGCTGGGGCACGCCGATCGACTGGTGCGCGGACAGCAGGGCGCCGATCGCGGGGGAGACCGAGCCGACGAGGGTCAGGGCGTGGTTGTAGTGGATCTGGCTCAGTCCCAGGCCGCCGTACTCGACGGGGATCTTCATACCGAGGGCGCCCAGCTCGCGCAGTCCGGCGATGACCTCGTCGGGGATGCGATCCTCGCGTTCGACGCGCTGGGCGTCGATGCCCTCGCAGAAGTCGCGCAGTCGGGCGAGGAACGCCTCACCGCGTTCGCGTTCGGCCCGGTCGGGCCCGGGCACGGGGTGGATCAGGTCCAGGCGAAGCCGGCCCAGGTAGAGCTCCTTGGCGAAACCGGGCAGGTCGGAGGTGGCCTCGCGGGCCTGCTCGGCCACGGCTCTGGCGCGGCGTTCGTCGATCTCGGGGGTGTCATCGGCCGGGTCGTGGGCGCGGGCATCGGGGTCGACCGTCGCCATGGTCGTTCACCTCGTCCAAGGGGAGCTTGATGTGGTCTGCATCACAGCTCTACCCCCGTGCGGGCCGACCGACTCGCCACCTGCCGATCCTCCCGGGTCGCCCCGGGTGGCGCGTTGTGGAAAACCTTTGGCGAAATGCGAACCTCGGGGCCCCCTCAGCCGTCCTACGGTGCGCGACGGAAACGACCGGGCATGTGCTGGGAGTCCCGTCGGGCCCCGGTGCGGAGGACGGCCGCACCGGGGCCCACTTCCGTCGGCCCTCGCCCCCGCCTCTCCGTCGAGGCCCGCGCCTGTACGGTCGGTGTCGTCTCGAAGCCCTAGGCTTGCGCTGTGCGTATCGCGACTTGGAATGTGAACAGTGCCCGGGCCAGGGTCGAACGGATCGGCGCCTGGCTCGACCGGAGCGACGTCGACGTCCTCGCCATCCAGGAGACCAAGGCCAGGGACGATCAGTTCCCCGCCTCCGTCTTCACCGACCGCGGCTACGAGGTCGCCCACCACGGGCTCTCCCAGTGGAACGGCGTCGCGATCGCCTCGCGGGTCGGCCTGGAGGACGTGCGGATCGGTTTCCCCGGACAGCCCGGTTACGGCGACCCCGAGGAGGCCGAGGCCCGGGCCATCGGCGCCACCTGCGGCGGCGTCCAGGTATGGAGCCTGTACGTGCCCAACGGCCGGGAGATCGACCACCCCCACTACGCCTACAAGCTGCGCTGGCTGGAGGCGCTGCGCGAGGCCGGCACGGCCGCCCTGGCCGCCGACCCCGACGCGCAGATCGCCTACGTCGGCGACTTCAACATCGCCCCGCAGAACGACGACGTGTGGGACATGGCCGCGTTCGACGGCCTCACCCACGTCACCGAGCCGGAGCGGGAGGCCTTCCGCGCCCTCGTCAAGGCGGGGTTCGACGAGGTCGTCCGCGACCACGCCCCCGGCCCCGGTGTGTACACCTACTGGGATTACAAGGGGCTGGCCTTCCCCAAGCGCAGGGGCATGCGCATCGACTTCGTGCTGGCCTCGCCGGCCCTGCGCGCCCGGGTGAGCGGCGCGAGCGTCGACCGTGAGGAGCGCAAGGGCAAGGGCGCCTCCGACCACGCCCCCGTCATCGTCGGATTCGACGGTGAGGAAGGGCTGCCCCGCGACAAGAAGAAGGAGGAGGCGTGAGCGCACCCCGCGTCGCCGTCTTCGGCAGCGTCAACATGGACCTGGTCGCCTACGTGGACGTCGCGCCGGCCACCGGCGAGACCGTCACCGGCACCGCCTTCCGGCAGGTGCCCGGCGGTAAGGGCGCCAACCAGGCGGTCGCCGCCGCCCGGGCGGGCGCCGACACGGTGTTCCTCGGCGCGGTGGGCGATGACGCCTTCGGCGTCGAGCTTCGCGAGAACCTGGTGGCCGCCGGCATCGACACCACCGGCCTGCGCACCGTCACCGGTCCCTCCGGGATCGCCCACATCGTCGTGGACGGGCGGGCCGGCAACTCGATCATCGTCGTCCCCGGTGCCAACGGAGAGGTCGTCGGGACCGTGGCGGGGGACCGGGAGCTGATCGGCGGCGCGGACGCGCTCCTGCTCCAGTTGGAGCTGCCGATGGAGGCGGTCGTGGCCGCCGCGCGCGCCGGTCGCGCACTGGGCGTGCCGGTCCACCTGACCCCCGCCCCGGCGCGGGAGCTGCCCGACGAACTCCTGGAGTCGGTGGACGTGCTCATCCCCAACGAGCACGAGGCGGCGGCGATCACCGGCCGGACCGACCCGCGCGAGGCGATGACGGCGCTCTTGGAACGGGTGCCCGAGGTGCTCATCACCCTGGGCGGGGAGGGCTCCCTCTACGGGACGCGGGACGCCGAGCCCGTGCACGCCCCGGCGCTGAAGGTCGAGGCGGTGGACACCACCGCCGCGGGCGACACGTTCTGCGGCTCATTCGCGGTGGCCCGGGCCGAGGGCGCCGATCCGCGCGAGGCGATGCGCTTCGCCGCGGCGGCGGCGGCGCTGTCGGTCCAGCGGCCCGGCGCGAGTTCGTCCATGGCCTCCCGCGCGGAGGTCGAGGACCTGCTCAGGAGTCATGGCCGATCTGCTTGAGGAAGGGGGCGGGGTCCCGGTCCTGGAGACGGACCTCCAGCACGATGTCGACCTCGTCCCCGACCAGCCGCCCGCCCCAGGGCACCTCACCGCCGTCGCCGACCTTGTGGTCGGACAGGCGGATACGGGTGGAGGCGGAGAAGAACTGGCCGTACACGTCGCCGGGGAAGGCGTAGTCGGGAGCCTCGCCCACCCACTGGGCGTCCAGGGCGACGGGTGCGGTCGTGCCGTGCACGGTCAGGTCGCCGTGCAGCCGGAAGGCGTGGTGCCCGCGTCCGCCGGGTTCCACCCCGCTGGAGGTGAACCGCAGCTCGGGGTGGTTCTCCACGTCCAGGAAGTCGGCCGAGCGCAGGTGGGCGTCGCGCGCGCCGACACCGGTGTTCACACTCGCGGCGTCCATGACCACCTCGACCTTGGACGCGGTGGGATCCTCGGCGACCAGCACCCGCCCCCTGGCCCGGCCGAACGTGCCCTGCACCCGGCCGAAACGCAGGTAGTGGGCGACGAAGATGAGGCTGGAGTGGAGGGGGTCCAGGTGCCATAAACCCGGAGCGGGGCCGACCGGTGTGGATTCCATGGCGATTTCTCCTTTTTGTCTGAATGGGGTGTTTCAACACCCTAGGTCCGTCGTTCCGGCCCTACCCGGGGTTCTGGCGCGGTGAGGGGCGAGAGATCCGACTCGCTTCCTCCCGAAAAGCGGAGGAATCCTGGTGTACAAGGGAATTCGTCCGCTGTGAGAGTTCTCTCGGACGATGACCGGTCCGGGACCATGGCCACACCGACCGCGACCGTCCCGGCCGGCGCACGATCACCCCACCCGACGCACGACGAGGGGCCGGAACGCGCATCCGCGTTCCGGCCCCTCGTCGCGTGCGACGCGCCTACATGTGCTCGGGGGCCTCCACGCCCAGCAGGTCCAGACCCTGGACCAGTACCCGCAGCGCCAGCGCGATCAGGGTCAGCCGCGACTCGCGCTCGGCCTCGGTCGCCGCCGACAGCACCGGGCAGTGCTCGTAGAACGCCGTCAGCGACTGGGCCAGCTCGAACAGGTACGTGGACAGGCGGTGCGGCTGGAGCAGGTCGCCCACCTGCGCCACCACGGCGCCGAACTCCAGCAGCTTCAGCGCCAGCGCCCGCTCGGCCTCGTGGCCGATGGCGATGTCCGCCCGCGCCCGCTCCGGGGACAGGCCGCCCTTGCGGAAGATCGACCGGATCCGGGCCTGCGCGTACTGGAGGTAGGGGCCGGTGTTGCCGGTCAGAGCCAGCATGCGGTCGAAGTCGAAGGTGTACTCGGTGTCGTGCGCCACCGACAGGTCCGCGTACTTGACCGCGCCGATGCCCACCTGGCGGGCGATGG
Organism: Nocardiopsis lambiniae; assembly: GCF_031845465.1. Lineage (NCBI taxonomy): Bacteria > Bacillati > Actinomycetota > Actinomycetes > Streptosporangiales > Nocardiopsidaceae > Nocardiopsis > Nocardiopsis lambiniae. The sequence goes on from NZ_JAVREP010000006.1 coordinate 91,168, forward strand.
CCGCCTGCTCCTCGGCGGGCAGGTCGGGGCGGTTCTCCCGGACCACCGCTGCCGCCCGCTCGATCGCCTCGTCCAGCAGCGCCATGAGACGCACCGGGGCGCCGCTGCGGGTGCGCAGGATCTTGCCGTCGGACCCCAGCACGTTGCCGATCTGCACGTGCGTGACCTCGACGGAGTCGGGCAGCCAGCCCGCCTTGCGCGCGGTCGCCCACACCATCTTGAAGTGCATCGCCTGCGGGGCGCCCACCACGTACAGGACACGGTCGGCCTTGAGGTCGTCCACCCGGTGCCGGATGGTCGCCAGGTCGGTGGTGGGGTACCCGTAACCGCCGTCGCTCTTGCGGACGATCAGCGGCACCGGCTTGTCCTCGCGGCCGGTGAACCCCTCCAGGAAGACGCACAGGGCGCCCTCACTGATCTCGGCGATGCCCTTGGCCTCCAGGTCGTCGCACACCTCGGCGAGCATGGCGTTGTAGGTGCTCTCCCCGGCGAGGTCGTCGTCGGTGAGGGTGACGCCCAGCTCGGCGTACACCTTGTTGAAGTAGACCTTGGACAGTTCCACCAGTCCGCGCCACAGGCGCAGCGTCTCGTCGTCGCCGCCCTGGAGGGCGACCACCCGGCGCCGGGCGCGGGCCGCGAAGCCGTCCTCCTCCGGGCCGGAGGTGTCGAACTTCGTGCGCGCCGCCTGGTAGAAGGCGTTGGGGTCGGTGGTCAGCAGCCCCGCCTCGGGGGAGTCCTCGCCGACCTCCAGCAGGTGCTCGATGAGCATGCCGAAGGGGGTGCCCCAGTCGCCGATGTGGTTCTGCCGGATGACGTCGTGGCCGAGGAACTCCAGGGTACGGGCCAGGGAGTCGCCGACCACGGTCGTGCGCAGGTGGCCGACGTGCATCTCCTTGGCCACGTTGGGCGCGGAGTAGTCGATCGGGATGACGAGCCGGTCCTGGGCCGGCACGCCCAGCCGCTCGTCGTCCAGCAGAGCGCGGGTCCGTCCGGAGATCCAGTCGTCGCGCAGGGTCAGGTTGACGAAGCCCGGCCCGCTCACCTCGACGGCCGAGCAGACGTCGGAGACATCGAGGTGTTCCATGATCGCCGCGGACACCTCACGCGGCTTTCGGCCCAGTCGCTTGGCGAGCGCGAGCGCTGCGTTCGCCTGGTAGTCGGCGAACTGGGACGGGCGGATGACGGGGTCGGTGTCGGCGTACTCGGGACCGAAAGCGGCCCCGAGGGCGGACTGGACCCGTCGCGAGAGTACTTCCTGCGGGTCGGCCATGCCCCAAGCGTACCGAGCACGGAGGAGTGCGCTCAGCGGTTTTCCGCGGGCCCCTCCGACTGGGCGAGCCGGTGCAGCCATCCGGTCGGGCGGGTGTGCAGGCGGCGGCGGACGTGCTCGCCGATGTCCCCGGCGGCCAGGTCGTGGGCGAGGCGGCAGGCGTGGGCGATGCCGCGGGCCCGGCTGTCGCCGTGGGCGATGACGACGGTGCCGTTGAGGCCCAGCAGCGCGGCGCCGCCGTAGGTCTCGCTGTCCAGGCTCTCCCGCAGCGCGCGCAGCGCCTTGCGCTGGAGCAGTGCCCCGGCCTTGGCCGCCATGGAGGAGGTCAGGGCGGTGCGGACGGCGTCCATGGCGAACGAGGCGGTCCCCTCGACCGTCTTCAGCGCGACGTTCCCGGTGTGCCCGTCGGTGACGATCACGTCCACCTTGCGGGCGAGCAGGTCGTGGCCCTCGATGTTGCCGCGGTAGTCCATGACCGTGGAGTCCTCGGCCGCCGCCGCCAGGAGTTCGGCGGTCCTGCGGACCAACTTGTTGCCCTTGCCCGGCTCGGAGCCGATGGTGAGCAGGCCCACACGCGGGCGCTGCACCTTGAAGGCGGTCTGGGCGTAGGCGCATCCCAGATGCGCGAACTGCACCAGCATCTCCGGTTTGGCGTCGGCGTTGGCACCGGAGTCCACCATGATCGTCGGTGTCTCACCGGTGGGCAGGGTGACCGCCAGGGCCGGGCGCAGCACCCCGTGCTGGGTGCGCAGCCGTACGGTGGAGGTGGCCACGATGCCGCCGGTGGAGCCGGCGGAGACCAGGGCGTCGGCGTCTCCGCGCCGGATCAGTCGACAGGCGACGGCGGCGCTGGAACGGGGACGGCGCCAGCTGGCCAGCGCTCCCTCGTGCATGGCCAGGCTGTCCTCCGCGTGGACGACGGGGATGTCGCGCAGGGCGTCGTGCCTGGTGAGAAGGCCGGCGATCTGGGTACGCCGGCCGACGAGCACGACACGCAGACCCAGTTCGCGCACGGCCATGACGGCGCCTTCGACGATGTCCTCGGGCGCGTTGTCGCCGCCCATGGCGTCGACGGCGATGATCGGTGGCGAGGTGCGCCGCGGGGCGACGGACGCGTCCGCGTCGGAGGTGCCGGTCACGTGGCGTCCTTCACGGTGGGGTGGTCGGTGGGCACGCACCGTCTGCGCAGGTCCCCGCGCTGCTGCGGGCACACGCCGACGGGTGCGCGGGTGGTCTGGCAACACCGTACCGGGTCATCGGGCGGGTCCCGTGATTCGGGTTGTTCGTCCATTCATGCGAGGATGCTTGCTATATGTGCAGCTCAGGGCTGCATTTTGCTCTATTCGGGTACAAAGACCCAAGTAGGGGTATATCCGCTCGCTGGCCTGGTCGTGTGTGACACACCGGGCACGTGTGACAACCGAAGAGCAATTCCCGTTTCCGGAGGTCCCCGGGGTGCCCGCACAACGGACCCCCGGATCAGCCCTGCCCTGACCACGATCCCCCAGGGCGGTCCTGACCCACATGCATGAGAGGAGAGGCGTGAGCGTTACGCCAGAGGCGGCACTGTCCCCGTCCACCGGACGTCGGTTTCGTGCCTACACGACGAAACACATCGACGAGCTCACAGCGCGAGCCGGTCTCACCGCCGATGAGCGGCTCGCCGTGCAGGCGGTGGCCACCGTCCTGCCCTTCCGGGTCAACGGTTACGTCCTCGACGAACTGATCGACTGGGACGCCGCACCCGACGACCCCATCTACCGGCTGGTCTTCCCACAGGCCGACATGTTGCCCCAGAGCGACGTGTCCCGGATCGCCGATCTCATCCGGTCCGGAGCCCCCCGCAAGGAGCTCAACGAGGCGGCCAACGCCGTCCGCGCCCGGCTCAACCCGCACCCTGCCGGGCAGATGGACCTCAACGTCCCCAAGGTCGACGAGGAACCGATCCCCGGGATCCAGCACAAGTACAAGGAGACCGTGCTCTTCTTCCCCAAGCAGGGGCAGACCTGTCACGCGTACTGCACGTACTGTTTCCGCTGGGCCCAGTTCGTCGGCGACGCCGACCTGAAGTTCGCCTCCAGCGAGATCGACCAGTTGGTCGAGTACGTGCGCTCGCACCCCGAGATCACCAGCGTGCTCTTCACCGGCGGCGACCCGATGATCATGAGCGAGGGGGTGATCTCCAAGTACATCGAGCCGTTGCTGGAGATCGAGCACCTGGAGGCCATCCGCATCGGTACGAAGGCACTGGCCTACTGGCCGCAGCGCTTCGTCACCGACCCCGACGCCGATGACACGCTCCGGCTGTTCGAGAAGGTCGTGGCCTCGGGCAAGAACCTGGCGTTCATGGCGCACTTCTCCCACCCGAACGAGATGCGGCCGCAGATCGTGCAGGACGCCGTGCGGCGCATCCGCTCCACCGGGGCGATCATCCGCACGCAGGCGCCGTTGATCCGCACGATCAACGACGACCCGGCGACCTGGGAGGGAATGTGGCGCACCCACGTGCGCCACGGCATGGTGCCCTACTACATGTTCGTCGAACGCGACACCGGTCCCCAGGACTACTTCGCGGTGCCGTTGGCGGAGGCCTACGAGATCTTCCGCAACGCCTACAAGAACGTCTCCGGCCTGGCCCGCACCGTCCGCGGTCCGTCGATGTCGGCGACTCCGGGCAAGGTGTGCGTGGACGGCGTCACCGAGGTCGCCGGCGAGAAGGTGTTCGCGCTCCACTTCATCCAGGCGCGCGACCCCGAGCTGGTGGGCAGGCCCTTCTTCGCCGAGTACGACGAGAAGGCCGCCTGGCTGTTCGACCTCAAGCCGGCGCTGGGCGCCACCCACTTCCCGTGGGAGAAGGCCCCGGTGGGTCTGGGCGGCGGAGCGGACCTCGACCCCACCCGCCTGTAGCGGCGGACCCGGTTCGGCGGAGGAAGCGTCCCAGGCCCGCGCAGGGCATCGATCCGTGCTCCCCGCCGTCTCCGGTCCGTGAACGGTGAAACGAGGAGCCCGGCACCCCTTGAAGGGGCGCCGGGCTCCTCGCGCGTCCGCACCGTGGACGGAAGGCGGTCACCGCGCTGCCGGGGTCCGGCGCGGTGGCCATCGGCGCGGACGGCTTTCCGGGAAGGTCCGTGTCTCGGGGTCTTCGCCCCTCTCGCCCGCCGTGGGGCGGGACCGGGCGCCCGTGGCGTCAGCTCAGGAGGGCGTCGAAGTCACCGGTCTTGGCACCGCGGACGAAGGCCTCCAGCTCGGCGTGCGTGTAGACCAGCACCGGCCCGCGGGGGTCGCGCGAATTGCGCACCGCGAAGCCCCCGTCGGGGAGGGTCGCCACCTCGACGCAGTTCCCATCGGGGTTGCTCCAACTGCTCTTGGTCCACTCGACCTTGGGCAGACGGTCGGCGGGAACGCCGTTGTAGATGGTGTGCATCTCGACCTCCTGGAACTTCGGGGGACGTGTGAGCGGGGGTGTCCACGTACGGTGCCGCCGACACGTCGGGGCGGTCGTGTCGGGTCACCGGGCCACCGGGGGCGGAGGTTGGGGGAGAGATCTCCCCTTTTGCGGTTATCCGTCCTCGGTGCGCGCCCAAAGCGTAGCTTATGCACGTGCATACGTGATTACGTCGGTAATCACGTATGCAAGGGCGATGGGAAGGGAGGCGCATGTCACGGCTAACGCGGGCCCCGGGCGGCGAGGTTCCTCACCGTCCGATCGTTTCCCAGTCGTGGCCGAAGCCGGTCATCGATCCTCGGACCGTGTGCGCACACGGCGAACGCCCGGACGCGGAGCGGTACCGGGCGTTGGGTGAGGGGCCGGGGGACGGGTGGGGTGCGGGTGGCGGCCGTCAGCCGTCGTAGCGTTCGAGGGCGGAGCGCAGGATCCCCTCGGTGGCGGAGGGCGGCGGCGCCTGGGTGGCCAGGTGGTCCATCGTCTGGGCGTACAGACTGGTGTCCTCGTACTTGTCGAAGTACAGGGAGCTGCTCAGCTGTTCGAGGTAGACCACGTCGGGCAGCTGCGGTGTGGGGAAGCGCAGAATACTGAACGGTCCCCCGGCCGCCGGGTGCCCGCCCATGGTGAACGTGGCGATCTGGACGGTGATGTTGGGCCGGCGGGACATCTCGATGAGATGCTCGATCTGGCCGCGCATCACGGCGGCGTCGCCGTAGGGCCGGTGCAGCACGGCCTCGTCGACGACCGCCCACAGACGCGGGCCTCCGCCCTCGGTGAACCTGCGCTGTCTGTGCATGCGCATCTGCACGCGACTGTCGATGTCCTCCTCGGAGATCGCCGATCGGGACAGGCGGATGACGGAGCGGGCGTACCCCTCGCTCTGGAGCAGACCGGGGACGAACTGGACCTCGAAGGTCCTGATGACCGAGGCGGCCTCCTCCAGCCCCACGTAGACACCGAACCAGTGGGGCAGCACGTCGCTGTACTGGTGCCACCAGCCCTGCGCGTTGGCGCTGGTGATGAGACCGAGCAGGGCCTCGCGCTCGCCGGCGTCGTCGACCCCGTACAGCTTGAGCAGGTCCTCGACGTCGCGGTGCTTGAAGCTGACCTGCCCCAGTTCCATGCGACTGATCTTGGCGTGGGAGGCACGGATGGCGTATCCGGCGTCGTGCCGCGAAATGCCCTTCTCCTGGCGCAACTTGCGGAGCTGCGTTCCGAGAAGAATGCGCAGCACGGTCGGGCCACCACTGGAATTGGCCAGGAAATCCCGTGTGACCTGGAAGTTCTCTGCGTGATCGGCGACCACATCGCCTCCCTGTAACGGCTTTGGTGCAAGCGACCGCTCAGTATACCGAGGGGCTTCTCCCGGGAACAGGGGTTCGGAGGTGCGCGCTTCGGCGCCTTCTGTGCCACCTGTTAACCCGGATGCCCGTGTGTGAATTCTTGGATGAGGATCTACCGATAAGGGTTGTTCGTCCTATAGGCTTGCCGGGCGTTGATCTGCACGTGCATATGTGTCTTACATATGTAAGACACACTATGCCTCGCAGGCAAGGCCGAGCGAACCCGCATCACCACTCGTGAGGACCGTGATGAACGCAGAGCTGGTGTCGTCGGAGCAGGGCTCCGGGACATCCTGGAGCCGTCCCTCCCTGGCGGAGGCCCCCCGTGTCCCGGGCGGGCGGTGGACGGACCCGCTGGGCGGTGTGCCCATCGGCCGTACCGAGCGCGCCTCCGACACCGTGACCCGCTCCTTCGGCTCGGTCCCGGACTCCGTGAGCGAGGCCCGCCGCTTCGCCGATCGGGTCCTGGCGGAGTGGGGTGTGACGGAGGTCGGCGACGACGTGCGGCTCATCGTCTCCGAACTGGTCGGCAACGCCTGCCGACACGCGCTCTCCCCCGGCCGCGGTCCCGAGGCGACCCCCGTGGTGGTCCGGCTCGGCCGCACCGACGACCCCCGTGAGGTGGCCTGCCTGGTCGCCGACTCCAGTGACCGCCTCCCGCGCAAGGTGGACGCCCACCACTTCGCCGAATCCGGCCGTGGCCTGAGCCTGGTCGCCGCGTTCAGTCGCGAGTGGGGCTGGAACGCCCTGAGCGGTGGCGGGAAGATCGTGTGGGCCGTGTGCGGCGGGCGCGACTGACCCGCCTCTCCCCGGACCCCCGCCCGCGCTCCGCCGCCCTCGAACACCACCGCCGTCCCCCATGTCGCCGACGGCTCCTGTGGGGCCGTTCGGGCGAGTAGGCTGTCAACGCATGTCGGTATTCGACCGATCGCGTCCGACTGGGGAAGTTTTCCGACGCGGGGAACGAGGCGTGGACGTGCCGGACACGGGACGGGACAGGTTCATCTGCGACGGCGCCACCGTCGTCGCACTGGGCGGTGAGCTCGACCTCGCCACCGCCGAGAAGGCGTACGAGGCCATCGCGGCCGTCGCGGTGCGGGGCTGCGTGGTCGTCGACCTGTCCGAGGTGGCCTTCATCGACGCCTCCGGGGTCAACGCCCTCATCAACGCGATGCGCGTCACCACCCGGGAACGCCACCACCTGGCCCTGGCCCGCCCGCCGCGCCAGCTCTCGCGCATCCTCGACGTGCTGGACCTGCACTCCCTGCTGCCGACCCACGCCGACCTGGCCTCCGCCGTCGCCGCCCACGCCGGTAGCCGCGCCGCCGCCCACTGATCGGCCGTCCCGACCCGGCGAACGCGGCGGGGCGCGCCCGACCCCGTCGGACGCGCCCCGCTCCCCGGGGAGACGACTACTCCACGGTCACGCTCTTGGCCAGGTTGCGCGGCTGGTCCACGTCGTTGCCCTTGGCCAGGGCCAGCTCACAGGCGAACACCTGCATCGGCACCGTCGCCACGATCGGCTGGAGCAGGGTCGGCACCGCGGGGATCTCGATGATGACGTCCGAGTACGGGCGCACCGACTCGTCGCCCTCCTCGGCGATGACGATGGTGCGGGCACCGCGGGCGCGCACCTCCTGGATGTTCGACACGATCTTGTCGTGCAGCACGCTGCGCCCCTGCGGCGAGGGGACCACCACGACGACCGGAAGACCCTCCTCGATCAACGCGATCGGCCCGTGCTTGAGCTCGCCGGCCGCGAACGCCTCGGCGTGCATGTAGGCCAGTTCCTTGAGCTTGAGCGCGCCCTCCATCGCCACCGGGTAGCCGACGTGGCGGCCCAGGAACAGGACGGTGTCGGCGCCGGACAGCGACCGGGCCAGCTCGCGCACCGGCTCGATCGTGTTCAGCACCTTCTCCACCTGCTCGGGCATGGTGGCGAGCTGGGCGATGACGGCGTCGATCTCGTCGCCGAACTTCAACCCGCGCACCTGGGCCAGGTACAGGCCGATGAGGTAGCAGGCGATCAACTGGGTGATGAAGGTCTTGGTGGCGGCCACCCCGACCTCCGGGCCGGCGTGGGTGTACAGCACGCCGTCGGACTCGCGCGGGATGGTGGACCCGTTGACGTTGCAGATCGCCAGCACCTTGGCGCGCTGCTCGCGGGCGTAGCGGACCGCCATGAGGGTGTCCATGCTCTCGCCCGACTGGGAGATGGCGATGACCAGGGTCTGCCGGTCCAGGATCGGGTCCCGGTAGCGGAACTCGCTGGCCACCTCGACCTCGCACGGGATACGGCACCAGTGCTCGATGGCGTACTTGGCGATCAGACCCGCGTGATACGAGGTGCCGCAGGCGATGATGACGATCTTCTCGACCGAGCGCAGCTCCGCCGGGGACAGGCGCATCTCGTCGAGGGTCAGATCGCCCTCCACCGACAGCCGGCCCAGCAGGGTGTCGGCGATGGCGCGCGGCTGCTCGACGATCTCCTTGAGCATGAAGTAGTCGAAGCCGTCCTTCTCGGCGGCGGAGGCGTCCCAGTCGACGTGGTACTCGTTGACCTCGACCTCGTGGCCGTCGTAGTCGGTCACCCGGACCGAGTCCGGGCGCAGCTCCACGACCTGGTCCTGACCCAGCTCGACCGCCTCGCGCGTGTGCGCGATGAACGCGGCCACATCGCTGGCCAGGAAGTTCTCCCCCTCGCCGCGGCCGACGACCAGCGGAGAGTTGCGACGGGCGGCCACCACGAGGTCCGGGTCGTCCACGGAGACGGCCACCAGCGTGAAGGCGCCCTCCAGCCGCTTGCACACCGAGCGCATGGCGGCGGCCAGGTCCTTGTCGCCGCGCTTGACCAGCTCGACGTTCAGCAGGTGGGCCGCCACCTCGGTGTCGGTCTCGGAGAGGAACTTGCGGCCCTCCTCTTCGAGTTCCAACCGCAGGGCGGCGAAGTTCTCGATGATGCCGTTGTGAACGATCGCCACCCGGCCGTCGTTGTCCACGTGGGGGTGGGCGTTGACGTCATTGGGGGCGCCGTGGGTGGCCCAGCGGGTGTGTCCGATCCCGGCCCCCTCGCCGGAGATCGGATGCTCCTCCAGCGCTCGACGCAGGTTCGCGAGCTTGCCCGCCCGCTTCTGCGTGTGCAGGGCGCCCTCGCCCAGCACCGCGACACCCGCGGAGTCATATCCGCGGTACTCCAACCTCGCGAGTCCGTCCACGACGACCTGGAGCGCCGATTGAGGCCCGACGTAGCCAACGATTCCGCACATGGCCGCCAGCGTAGGCGAAAAAGGACGCCGAATCGACCAACCACCGCTTGATACCAATGCTTGTTTTCGCAGGTAACGGTATAGACCATTTGGTGTACCACGGGTAGACCGCGCAGGTGGGGGGCGTGGCGGGGGTCCGAGTGGAACCGATTCCACCCGCCCGCACCCGGCCAAAAAAATATTGTCCGACCTCTGCGTGAACGTGTGCTTTCGACCACGTTCCGTTCTCGGTTCGGGCTTACCCGGGGCCGGCCGCTCGGAGCGGGGTAGGGGCTCGTCTAGGGTGGTCATTCGTGTCTCACGCGACGAAGAACGGCTTCTCGACGCCGTACGTGGAACTGGACCGAGGGGCCTGGGCGGCCTTGCGGGCCTCCACACCGCTGTCCTTGACCGAGGCCGAACTCGCCCGGCTCCGAGGTACCACCGACCCCACGTCCCTGGAGGACGTGCGGGACATCTACCTGCCGCTGTCCCGGCTGCTCAACCTCTACGTCGCCGCCACCCAGCAGCGGCACGCCGCCGTGCGCGGCTTCCTGGGGGAGAGCGACCGCCCCTCGCCGTTCATCATCGGCGTCGCCGGCAGCGTCGCGGTCGGCAAGTCCACCACCGCGCGGCTCCTGCGCTCCCTGCTCGCCCAGTGGCCCAACCACCCCGACGTCGAACTGGTCAGCACGGACAACTTCCTCCACCCCAACGCGGTGCTGGAGGCACGCGGCCTCATGCGCCGCAAGGGTTTCCCCGAGAGCTACGACCGGCGCTCCCTGGTCCGCTTCGTCTCCGAGATGAAGGCCGGCGCGGATCGCATCGACATCCCCGTCTACTCACACCTGTCCTACGACGTCGTCCCCGGCGAGCGACAGACCGTGCACCGCCCCGACATCCTCATCGTCGAGGGCATCAACGTCCTTCAGCCCGCCACCGCCGGCCGACTGGCCGTCTCCGACTTCTTCGACTTCTCGATCTACGTCGACGCCAAGGTCGACAACATCCGCAACTGGTACCTGGACCGGTTCCGGGAACTGCGGCGCACCGCCTTCTCCGACCCGCGCTCCTACTTCCACCACATGGCCACCACCCTGCGCGAGGAGGAGGCCCTGGAGTTCGCGGCCAACACCTGGCGCACCATCAACGAGATCAACCTCGTCGAGAACATCCGACCCAGCCGGGGGCGGGCCACCCTCGTCCTCTACAAGGGCGACGACCACCGGGTCAGCCGGGTCCGACTGCGCAAGACCTGAGACGTTCGACGCGTCGGGCGTCGCGCGGAGGACCGGCCGCGCCGCGGGCGTCCGACGAGCGCGGCGACGGCCGACGAGCGCGAACACCGGACATGCCCTAGGCTGGGTCCCTTCCACGGCCCACCCCCAGGGGACGCCGTGCGCTTCACGAGGATCGGAACGAACCGGGCCCCAGGGCGACCGGGGCGGGACCCGCGCACGCGCGAGGCCGTGCCCCGCCCGTCCCGCCGAGCCCTCCCGAGGTCCGTCATGACCACGACCGATCCCACCACCACGCCCCTCGACCCCGAGCTGGCCGCCGAACGCTCCGCGCTCGACGCCGCCCGCGAGGCCCTGCGCCTGATGCGCGAAGAGGTCGAGAACACCGATCTGATGCTCGGTGACGTCTTCACCGACAAGGTCGCCAACGCCGCCCTCACCCGCGGCCGACAGCGCCGGCTGGCCGCCCTGGCCGACGTCCCCGGCGCGCCCCTGTTCTTCGGCCGTCTCGACTTCGACCCCGGTACCGTCTTCGTCGACGAGGACGCGGGGTCGGATCCCGACCGCGTGCACATCGGCCGCCGACACGTCCACGACCCGGCCGGTCGACCCCTGGTCCTGGACTGGCGGGCGCCGCTGTGCGTCGCCTACTACCGGGCCTCGCCCACCGACCCGATGAGCGTGCGGATCCGTCGCCGCTACGGGTTCACCACCGTCGACAACGGGCCCCGGGCCGACCCCGAGGTGGTGCTCACCGCCTTCGAGGACGAACACCTCGTGGGAGCGCCCGAAGCCGACGACCGGACGGGCGACCTGCTGGCCGCCGAGATCGAACGTCCCCGCACCGGGCCCATGCGCGACATCGTCGCCACCATCCAGCCCGAACAGGACGACCTGGTCCGCGCACCCCTGGGCACCACCCTGTGCGTGCAGGGGGCGCCGGGCACCGGCAAGACCGCGGTGGGCCTGCACCGCATCGCGTTCCTGCTCTACACCGAACGCGAGCGCCTGTCCCGCGCCGGAGTGGCGATCATCGGGCCGAACCGGTCGTTCCTGTCCTACATCCGCGACGTGCTGCCCGCGCTGGGCGAGGTCGACGTCACCCAGACGACCATCGTCGACCTGCTCGCCGCCGGTCTGCCCGAACGCTCGCGTCCCGCCGCCGGATGGGTGCGCCGGGTCGAGGAACCCTTCGCCGCCCGGGTCAAGGGCGACGTCCGCATGGCCGAGGTGCTCCGCCGCGACCTCTGGTCGCACCTGCGCGAACCCACCGAGACCCTCATGGTCCGTCGCGGTTCGCGCCGGTGGCGGCTCTATCCGGAGGACCTGCGCCCCCTCCTGGACGAACTCGCCGGCCGCGGCGTCGCCTACGGCTCCGGGCGCGACCTGCTGTCCCACCGCATCGCCCACGCCGTGCTCTCCCTCATGGAGTCCGAGGGGGAGGTCTGCGACGACCGCACCCACGAACAGGTCCGCCGCGACCCCGCGGTGCGCTCCATGGTCACCGCACTGTGGCCCAAGACGGACCCGCTCTCACTGGTGCTCGGCCTGCTCACCGACCCCGAACGGCTGGCCCGCGCCGCCGACGGGCTGCTCACCGCCGAAGAGCGTGCCGCCGTCCTCCTGCCGGGGAGGCCGCGCGGACCCAGGTCGGCCCGCTGGTCGGAGGAGGACCTCGCCCTCATCGACGAGGCCGCCGCGCTCATCGACCGCCCGGCGGGGCTGGGGCACATCGTCGTCGACGAGGCGCAGGACCTCAGCCCCATGCAGTGCCGGTCCGTCGGCCGCCGCTGCGAATCGGGATCGCTCACCGTACTGGGCGACATCGCGCAGGGCACCAGCCCCTCGGCCGCCCGCACCTGGTCCACCCTCCTGGAACACCTGGGCAAACCCACCGGACACCTGAGCGTCCTGGACCGGGGTTACCGGGTGCCCGCCCAGATCATCGACTTCGCCGCCCGACTCCTCCCGCGCATCGCCGCCGGCCTGGGCGCGCCCGTCGCGGTCCGCCGCGCCCCGGGCTCGCTACGGGTGACCCCGGCCGCCGACGGTCTGGCCCCGGCGGTGGCCGCGGCCTGCCGGACCGCCCTGGCGGGCGAGGGCTCGGTGGGTCTCATCGCCGCCGACGCCCACCTGCCCGCGCTGTTGGGGGAACTGGAGGCCGAAGGCCTGCGGGTGCCGCTGCTGGACGACGGGACCGGCCTGGACGCCGCCCGCCTGGTCGCCGTCCCGGCGGGTCTGGCCAAGGGCCTGGAGTTCGACGCGGTCGTGGTCGCCGAGCCCGCCGCCATCGCCGAGGCCGAGGAGCGCGGCCTCAACCGCCTCTACGTCGTCCTCACCCGCGCGGTCAGCACCCTCCACGTGGTCCACGCCCGCCCGCTCCCCGCCGACCTCGCCGACGAGGAGGTCAGCGGCTGACGGAGGTGCGGTGAGCGGTGCCGGCACGTTTCCAGGGGCCGGGCAGGACACCGGCGGTCAGCAGCCACAGGGCGACCGTGACCAGGTGCGCCCGCTCCAGGAAGCCGAGCGCGACGCCCGGGCTCCCGTCGCCGCCGGAGACCCGGACGGCCAGGGCGAGCACGGCGACGGCCGCCAGCGCCTGGAGGACGGCGAGCACCGCCACCCACACCCACGCGGAGTCACCCGCCCGACGGCGGTTCACCGCCAGGGAGACGACGCCGACCAGCGCGGCCAGGATCGTCACGGTGGCGATGACCGGCTGGGTCGCGGTGGCCCCGCCCACGCCCTCGGCCAGGGACTCCGACGCGCAGGCGACGTCGGTGGAGACCACGCACCGTCCCGGGAGCAGCGAGGCGACGAACGATGCGGTGCCGAACACCGCCATCGCCCACCACGACACCGCCGGTCGGCGGTTCGCCTCTCGCGCTCCCAGGGTCAGACCCAGGCCGGCCGCGAGCACCACCAGGATCGAGCCCGTGCGATGGGCGCTGTCCAGGAACCGGCCGAACGCCGAGTCCGGATCGGCCAGGGCGCCCTGCACGCCGCCGCCCCCGCCGGGCAGCACGACCTCCAGGGTCCACATGCTGTACACGATGGCGGCGGCCACCGCCGCGACGCGACCGTCCCTGTAGTCCCAGTGCCAATGTCCCGAGTAAGACATCGCACCCTCCGTTCCCACCCGCGATCCCCATCATCGACTCTCGGACGGAGAGGCTGTGAGCGCATCCGGTCACACCGGTCCGTTCCGGGGCCTTATGCCCCGACCGGCGCTCCCTCACCCGCCGGTCGACCCCGTGGCGGCCAACTCGCGGCGGCACCGTTATGCGCGGATGCGCCTGCGCGCGGCATCATGCAGTGACGGAGGCGGACGACGGTTCAACCGATGAAGGAGCGCACGCGATGGACGATCCGACCACGACACGTTGGCTGATCGTGGGGGTCGACGGTACCGATTCCAGCCGCCACGCGCTGGAATGGGCGGCACAGCAGGCGGCGCTGCGCGGGCTGGGAGTGCGGATCGTGGCCGCCGCGGGGGCCCTGACCTCGGTCGGCGTGTTCGGAGCGCACACCCGGGTCGACCCCGTGGCCCCTCCGGACGAGACCGACACCGGCGACGCCGAGCGCCTGCTCGCCTACGCCGCCGACTGGATCTCCCGGCTCTTCCCCGAACTGCGGGTGGAGACCCGCCTGTCGTACGCCCGCCCCGTCGAGGCCCTCCTGGTCGAGGCCGCGGGGGAGGGGTCGGCCGCCGTGGTGGTGGGCTCGCGCGGGCTGCGCGGGATCGTCGCCGCATTCGTCGGCTCGGTCGGCATCGAACTTGCCGCCCGCTCTCCCGTGCCCGTGGTGGTGCTGCCGCACGAGCACGCCGCCGCGCACGGTGTCCGGGGCCGGGTCATCGTCGGCATCGACGGCTCCGAGCCCAGCCGCCGAGCCGTCGAGTTCGCGTTCGCCCAGGCGGCCTTCGCCGATACCGAACTCGTCGCGGTGAGCGCCTGGCAGCCCCTGGTGGCCTTCGCCGCCGCCACCGGACCGATCCCACCCGAACTGTTCGACGACAACACCGCCGCCGAGGCCGCCCGCCAGTCCCTGGCCGAGGAACTCTCCGACGCCCGCCTGCGCCACCCGGAGGTCACGGTCCACAGCCGGGTGGTCCGTGCCCACCCGGTGGTGGCCCTGCTGGAGGAGGCCACCCCGGCCGACCTCATCGTGGTGGGCTCCCGCGGCCGGGGCGGGTTCCGCGGCCTCCTGCTCGGATCGGTCAGTCACTCGGTGCTCCACGGCGCCCGGGGGCCCGTCGCCATACTGCGCTAGCCGCACTCTTCCGGACCTCCGTCCGTCTCCGCCCCCGGCGGCCGGCGCCACCTCCCCCGAAGACCTCTCCTCCGCCGGCCCCCGGGGGGCGCCCGCGCCTCAAGCCTCGGGAACGCTCATGCGCAGTGCCAGGGCCGGGCACATGCGCACGGCCCGGTCCGCGTCCGCCTCCCACGAGGCCGGGACGGGCAGGTCCGGGTCCTCCGGGAACCCGTTGGCGTCCAACCGGACCAGTTCCGGCAGCAGTTCCGCGCACAGGCCGTGGCCGTCGCAACGCGACCAGTCCACGGACAACCGGGCGTACCGGTCCGCGGGCCCGTCGGGCAGTGGCAGCGCACCGCGCACCGGTCGGCCGCACCCCCCGCCCCACGCGTGCGCGGACACGTCCGAGGCGAACGCCCGCAGCGCGCTGCGGGCGAACACGGCGGCGCCGTCCGGGTGGGCGCAGGCCCCCTTGCCCTCGCCGACGCCCGACGCCGCCTCCACCGCACCCGGGTCGCCCTCCCCGCCGATGAGGGCGAGGAACGCGTCCGCCAGCGCGGGCAGCCCGCGCACGCACGGCCCGCACTGCCCGGCACTCTCCCGGGCCAGGTACCGCAGTGTCCGCGCCGTCTCGCCCAGCGGGCAGACGTTCTCGGCCAGCGGCAGCACGATGCCCGCCCCCAGCGTGCCGCCGACCTCGGCCAACCCCGCCCTGGACAGCCGGGCACGGGCCACGGCGGGCGGGGCCAGCCACGCCCCGTGGTATCCGCCGACCAGTACGGCCTGCGCGGGCGGTGACCCGCACACCCCCAGCACGTGGACGAGCGGAGTGCCGGCCGGTGCCTCCACGACGGTGTCCCCGCCGACGGTGAGCAGCACCGTTCCGGGTTGGTCGGGGGTGCCCACGGCGGCGTAGGCGTCGGCCCCGCCCGCGGCGAGCAGGGCCAGCTGGGCGTAGGTCTCGGCGTTGGAGAGCAGGGTCGGCAGTCCGCCCACCCCGCTCTCGCTCGTCCGGCGCGGGCTGCCCGGTGGCAACGGTGTTCGGCCGTTGATCCCCTCCACGAGGGCGCCCGCCTGCCCGGAGACGAACCGGTGCGGCATCCGCACCACCCGGAACGCCGTGGCGGACCGGCGTTCGGCCACCGCCTCCCGCAGCGACTCCCCGACCGGGTCGACCTCCGAGCGTCGGGTCCCGCGGTCGGCGATCCCGATGACCACCTGGGGCGAGCCCAGGGCCCGCGCCGCCAGTTCGGCCCCGTCCAGGACCAGGTGGGGGACCCGGGTGAGCAGCATCCGGTCCTTGGCGCTCCCCGGTTCGCCCTCGGCGGCGTTGACCACGACCCGGGGCCCGCACCGTCGGCGCGCCACCGCCGTCTGCACCGCCCGCAGCTTGCGCGCGAACGGGAAGCCCGCGCCCCCGCGCCCGCGCAGTCCGCCCAGTCCCGCCAGGGTGATGAGCTCGTCGACGGCCAGATCCGGCAGCGGTCCGTGCAGGTCCACATGGGTCCCGTGAGCCACTCGGCGATGGTGGTCCAGTCCCCGGGTGAGCCGGGGTTCGCCGAGGGTCAGGGTGCGCGTCCGGTTCACGGTCGACCCCCGGGGCGCAGCGACGACCAGAAGGCCAACTCGTCACCGACGGCGCCTTCGTCGGGCGGGGCCGGCGGGACGAGCGGTTCGGAGGCGGCGCGCCGCCCCTCCCCGGTCCGGTGCGGACGCCCCGTCACGACCAGACGCACGACCAGCGCGGCGCACACCGCGAGCAGGCACAGCAGGTAGCAGATCAGCACCCACCCGGGGACGGTGCGGCCGGCGGTGAGGCCGTGCACCAGGGCGAGCGGCCAGCACAGGTAGGCGCTCACGTGGACGAGCCGCCACGCCCACGGGCGGGCGCCGCCGACGAACCCGCCGCGCAGCATCCCGGTGACGGTGATGATCAGGAGGAGGTCGGTGGCGATGATCCCGCAGGCCACGGCCGGATCGACGCCCCACGGCAGGAGGGCGTGCCTCGGGAGCAACCCGGTGAAGGCGATCTGGAGCACCACGTGCGCGACCAGGAACCCCACCGAGATCAGGGCGACGGAGCGGTGCGCCGCCTGGAGGAGGGCCCGGGCCCGGGGGGCGGCCACGAGCCGGTCGGCGGCGGCCAGCCCCAGCACCGTCGCCGCGGTGAGGCCGACCAGGGCCAGCACCCCCGACGACGACCACAGCAGGTCCTGGACATGGCGCAGGAGCACGGCGTGACCGGGGGCGGTCAGCGCCAACAGGGTGTTGGCCGCCACGATCCCGATCAGCAGGGACGGCCACGGTCCGAGGCGGATCCGGCGATCGGCGCGGGTGGCGAGCGGCCGTCGGACACGGGGGGCCGGGCGGCCCCGAAGCCGTTGGAGGAGATCGAACATGACGCCCCTTCGGGCACGAGGGGAGGGGCGGCCCCGGGGGAGGGCGACACAGGGTTCGCGGGGCCCGTCAGCGGACGAAGTTAGCACCGGAACGGCGCTTCGTGGAGACCCTTCCCCGTTTTCTTTACCTTCTCAGGAAAGGATCTCCGTGCCAGAAGTTTTTTTCTTCACGGAAAATTGCTGATCAGCCATGTGATCTGAGTGTGATCTGATCTCGTTTTCCTGCGAACTCATCCGGGTCGGGTCATACTTGCCCATCACCGAGAGGTAACTCTCGCAAAAAGTTGAGGCGACCGACCATTGGATGGGATGCCCATGACTCGCTACAAGGCCTATCTCTTAGGGCTCGGAGCTGCTGCTTTGATCGCGGCCACCGGATGCGGAGGGGGTGTCGACGACGCTCCCGCGGAACAGGAATCCGAGTCCGGTCGTGGCCCTTACGACTCCGGCGAGGTCGAAGAAAGCCATGGTGGACACGAAACGGACACCGAAAACGTTCCGGAACTCGGCACCGCGGAGAACGATGTGCTCGGCACCCTGATCACCGACGGGAACGGGAACACGCTCTATCTGTTCACCCAGGACTCCGCCGAATCATCGGCGTGCACGGGGGAATGTGCGCAGAATTGGGTGCCGTTGCGCACCTCCGACGACGGCGCCGGCGCCCCGGCCGAGATCGCCGGGGACCTGTCCGCCGACCTCGTCGGCTCGGTCGCCCGCGACGACGGCGACCCCCAGGTCACCTACGGGGACCGGCCGCTGTACACCTACACCGGGGACGCCGCCCCGGGCGACGTCAACGGCCAGGGGGTCGGTGACACCTGGTTCGCCGTCACCTCCGAGGGCGCCCCCGCCGAGGCCGCGGCCGGCGACGACGGATACGGCGGTTCCTCCTACATCCGCCGCCCCGAGGGCTGAGGGCGGTGGCGGCGGCCCGGGACCGCGCCCCGTTGACGCGACAGGTGCGCCGGAACGCGCCCCACACCGTCGAACTCGTGGGTGTGGTCGGATTCCTGCTGGTCACCACGTTGACCGTGTTCATGATTCTCCCCAACGGCACCAGCAGCGTCTCCGGGGTGTTCTGGAGCGAATGGAGCGCCACCGAGTACGGTCCGCTCGGCCCCGCCGACGTCGACGCGCTGATCAAGGTGCGTCAGGCCGGCCTGTGGGAGATCCCGGTGGGCCAACAGGCCGCCGACCGGGCCCAGAGCTCCCGGGTCCGCGAGGTGGGGGCGACGATCGCCGACGACCACGTCCTCATGGACGAACAGGTCCGCGACGTCGCCGCACGGCTCGACGTCCGGTTGCCCAGCACGCCCGGCGAGGATCAACAGCGCTGGATGGACGAGCTCACCGGACTGTCCGGCGCCGAGTGGGACCGGGTGTTCGCCGACCGACTGCGGGCCGCGCACGGCAACGTGCTCACCGTGCTGGCGGAGGTGCGCGCCGGCACCCGCAACGAGCTGGTCCGCTCCTTCTGCCAGCACGCGATCCTCATGGTCCTGCGGCACATCACGCTCCTGGAGAGCACCGGCCTGGTCGATTACGGGGCACTGCCCGAACCCAGGCCGCCCGAACGGCGCCCGGAGCCCTGAACCCGCGCCGTGCGCGCCCACGGCGGTGCCGCGAGGGTGCCGTCCACCGGGGTCCGCGTCGGCGGCCCCGCCGAGAAACCCGCTTCAAGGAAGCACAAGGGAAACTACAGAGGAGTTCCGAACCCATGGACGAACGACCACGGGGGTACCGCCCCTCGCGCGCGCTGACGGCCGTGTCTGCACTGGCCCTGGTGCTGGGCGGTCTCGCCCTCACCGCGACCGCCATCGACCCTCCCGAGGAGGGGACCCTGGTGGGCGACCACCGGTGGAAGGACGAGGGGCGCCCCGGGGGCGACGGCGGCCACCGCGGTCCCGGTGGGCACCGGGACGGCAGGGGCGGCGGCGACGCCGGCGGAGACGACGACACCGGCGGCCACGGAGACCACGGCGACGGTCCCGTCACCGGCCCCGACCCGACGCTCTTCGTTCCCATCGAGGAGGCGCCACCCGCCCCCGACGCCCCCGAACCCGACGGGAACGCCTCCACCGGCTCCCTCACCCTCGACTGCGGCGTCAACGAGAACGGGGTGCACAACTCGGAGAACGTCATCGTCGCCCCCGGCGTGGAGCACGGCGCCCAGCACACCCACGACTACGTGGGCAACCAGGACGTCCAGCGGTTCACCGAGGACGTCGACGCCAACAACGCGATCCTCGCCGAGGGCGACACCTCCTGCGAACGCGACGACCGTTCCATGCACTACTGGCCGGTCCTGCGCGACCTCACCGCCGAGGGCGGGGACGCCGACCGGCCGGGCGGCGGCCTCGACGGCAACATCGGACGGATCATCACCCCCTCCTCGGTCACCATCGAGTTCCTGGGCAACCCCCGGGGGCCGGTGGCCGCCATGCCGGAGTTCCTCCAGATCCTCACGGGCAACGCCCGGGCCTTCACCGCCGACGGCGCCGGCGCCGCCGCCCGGTGGACCTGCACCGGCTTCGAGGACCGCGCCTTCCCGGACCGCTACCCGCTCTGCCCGGAAGGGAGCGACGTGGTCCGCGTCCTGGAGTTCCCCAGCTGCTGGAACGGAGCCGACTTCCAGAGCGACGACAACCGCTCGCACATCGTGTTCCCCGAGGAGGACGGCGCCTGCGCGGAGGGTTTCACCGCCGTGCCCCGCCTGCGCCACACCCTCGTCTACGAGGTGCCCGAGGGGCCCGACTTCGCCCTCGACGGGTTCCCCGAGCAGGGCCGCCACCCGATCACGGACCATTCCGACCACATCAACGTCATGCCGCCCGACCTGATGGCGGAACTGGTCGAGTGCGTCAACGCCGGACGTGACTGCTGACGCTCCCGCGTCCCGGGGTCCCGGGGTCTCCGCAGGCCGGAGCCCGGGACCCCGGACACAGGTCCACTCGCCGCCCGGTACCCGGTGTGACGAACCACACGGTGTGTCCTTCTGTGTTCGGGACTTTCCCGCGTCCGAGGGGAAGTGGTCGCCGCCTGCGGTGGCACACCCGCCACGAGAGTCTCCTCCGGCGCAGGGGTGAGCCCTCGGAAAGCCTTGTGGCGCAGCGGAACCGGCCTCACATGTCCCACATGATTAGACCATTGGCCTATACCAATTGGTCACCGCGGGGGGACGTCGTTCATGATGCGAGGGATCTCGATTCACAAAGGAGCCGCTGTGACTGTCGGTATTGATGTGGGCGTGGCCCCGACCGAGCACGAAGAACTTGTGTCCTGGGTTCGCGAGGTCGCGGAGCTCACCCAGCCCGACAACGTCGTCTGGTGCGACGGTTCCGATGAGGAGTGGACCCGCCTCACCGACCTCCTCGTGGAGCAGGGCACCTTCAAACGCCTCAACCCCGAGAAGCGCCCCAACAGCTTCTACTGCACCTCCGACCCCACGGACGTGGCCCGCGTCGAGGACCGCACCTTCATCTGCTCCGAGCGCGAAGAGGACGCCGGCCCCACCAACAACTGGGTCGCCCCCGACGAGATGCGCGCCACCTTCGGCGAGGTGTTCCGGGGCTCCATGCGCGGTCGCACCATGTACGTCGTGCCCTTCTGCATGGGCCCGCTGGGCGGCCGGATCTCGCAGCTCGGTGTCGAGATCACCGACTCCCCCTACGTCGTCGTCTCCATGCGCGTCATGGCCCGCATGGGGGACGCCGCCCTGCGCCTCATCGAGGAGCGCGGCGACTTCGTCAAGGCCGTCCACTCCGTCGGCGCCCCGCTGGAGCCGGGCCAGGAGGACGTCGCCTGGCCCTGCAACGCCACCAAGTACATCTCGCACTTCCCCGAGACGCGTGAGATCTGGTCCTACGGCTCCGGCTACGGGGGCAACGCCCTCCTCGGCAAGAAGTGCTACGCGCTGCGCATCGCCTCGGTGATGGCCCGCGACGAGGGCTGGCTCGCCGAGCACATGCTGATCCTCAAGGTCACCTCGCCCGAGGGCGCGACCCACTACATCGCGGCAGCCTTCCCGAGCGCCTGCGGCAAGACCAACCTCGCCATGCTCCAGCCGACCATCCCCGGCTGGAAGGTCGAGACCGTCGGTGACGACATCGCCTGGATGCGCTTCGACGCCGAGGGCCGCCTGCGCGCCATCAACCCCGAGGCCGGTTTCTTCGGCGTCGCCCCCGGCACCGGCGAGAAGACCAACGCCAACGCCGTCGACACCCTCTGGGGCAACAGCATCTTCACCAATGTCGCCCTCACCGAGGACGGCGACGTGTGGTGGGAGGGTCTCACCGAGGAGCCCCCGGCGAGCCTCACCGACTGGAAGGGCCGTCCCTGGACCCCGGCCTCCCCGGAACCGGCGGCCCACCCCAACTCCCGCTTCACCACCCCGGCCGGCCAGGCGCCGACCATCGCCGACGAGTGGGAGGACCCGGAGGGCGTACCGATCTCCGCCATCCTCTTCGGCGGCCGTCGCGCCACCGCGGTCCCGCTGGTCACCGAGTCCCTCGGTTGGCGGCACGGCGTCTACCTGGGCGCCAACGTCTCCTCGGAGAAGACCGCCGCCGCCGAGGGCACCGTGGGCGAGCTGCGCCGCGACCCGTTCGCGATGCTGCCCTTCTGCGGCTACAACATGGGGGACTACTTCGCCCACTGGATCAAGGTGGGCGCCGGCGCCGACCAGGCGAAACTGCCCCGGATCTTCTACGTGAACTGGTTCCGCAAGGACGCCGACGGCCGTTTCGTGTGGCCCGGCTTCGGCGAGAACAGCCGCGTCATCAAGTGGATCGTCGAGCGCCTGGAGGGCACCGTCGAGGCCGTCGAGACCCCGATCGGCCTGCTGCCGACCGAGGACGGCATCGACACCGAGGGCCTGGACCTGTCCGCCGAGGACCTGCGGTTCCTGCTCTCCGTCGACACCGACGTCTGGAAGCGGGAGGCCGACCTGGTCCCCGAGTTCTTCAAGACCTTCGGCGACCACCTGCCCGGTGAGCTCTGGGACGAGTACCACGCTCTGCTGGACCGACTCGGCCGGTAGCGGCCTCCCGCCGACCCCTCTTCCGCGCTTCGAGGGTCGGCCGCGACGAGGGCGCGGACACCGCACGGTGTCCGCGCCCTCCGGCGCGTCTCAGGGCCGGTCGTCCGCCGGTCCCTCTCCCTCGTGGAAGGGCGACCATTCCTCGGCGGCGGTCAGCCCGGACTCGTCGACGGAGAACAGGCGGGCGAGCACCCGGGACGGCATCGTGGTCATACCCGAGCGGGCCGGCGCCCCGGCGAGCGACCCCTCGAAGGCCGGACCTCCTCCGTGCCGCTACCGGGAGGCCCCGGGACGGGGCCCGCCGCCGCTCCGGGGCTTTTCCTCGTCATCAACGCGCAAGTTTTCAGAAATCCATTGGAAAACCTTGCGTGAGTGATCCGGGTCTCATTACCGTGCGGGTGGACGTCCCCACCCTCCGAGAGGACCCACACCCCCATGAGACCCCCGCACGCACACTCCCGCCCGGGGCCCGGACCCCGGCTCCTTCGTGCGGCCGGCCCGATCGCCGCCGCACTCGCCCTGGTACTGCTCGCCCCCGGCGGCGCCGTCGCCTTCACGGCGCCCGCCGAACCGCCGGTGTCGGAGGGGGTGGACCTCACCCGGCAGCGCGCCCACTGGATCGACGCGACCACCGTGCTCTGGCCCGCCGACCTCGACCCCGGCGGTTCCTACGCCCTGGTGGCCTCCGCCGACGCGGACTTCGCGATCGACGACGGCCGGATCACCGGCGACCACGATCTCCTGGAGCTGACCCCCGACCCCGACGGACTCACCGAGGAGCAGCGCGCGGCCCGGCCCCACCTGGCCGACCTCTCGGTCCTGGAGGCGGGGGAGATCGGCGAGGCGCGCCTGCGCACCGTCCTCACCGAACGCCTCACCGTCGTCGAGCGCGACGCCGACGGCACCGTCACCGCCGCCACCGGGGTGCAGCTCCCCGGGGTGCTCGACGACGTCTACGCCGCCGCGGCCGACGCCGACCTGGGCGTCACCTGGGACGCCAAGGGCCTGCCCACCCTCTCCCTGTGGGCCCCGACCGCGCGCTCGGTGAACCTGGAGCTGTTCACCGCCGCCACCGGCGGCGTCCAGCGCACCGTCCCCATGCGCCGCGACGACCGGACCGGGGTGTGGTCGGTCAAGGGCGGCGCCGCGTGGGAGGGCCGCCACTACACCTTCGACGTGCGGGTGTTCTCCCCCTACGCCGACGACGGCCGCGGCGCCTTCGCGGCCAACCGGGTCACCGACCCCTACTCGGTCGCCCTGTCCACCGACTCTGCCCGTTCCCGGCTGGTCGACCTCGACGACCCGGACCTGGCGCCCGCGGGCTGGGCCGACCTGACCAAGCCCGACCCCGTCGGGTTCGAGGACGCGGCGATCCACGAGCTGCACGTGCGCGACCACTCCGTCGCCGACCCCACCGTGCCCGCCGACCTGCGCGGCACCTTCGCGGCGTTCGGCGAGGCCGACAGCACCGGCATGCGCGACCTGGCGGCGCTGGCCCGGGACGGCATGGACCACGTCCACCTGCTGCCCGTCTTCGACATCGCCTCGGTTCCAGAGGACCCCGCCGACCGCGCCGAGTCCCCGTGCGACCCGGGGTCCTTCGCCCCCGACTCCGCCGAGCAGCAGGCCTGCGTCGGCGAGATCCGCGACCGGGACGCCTTCAACTGGGGCTACGACCCGTACCACTACACGGTCCCCGAAGGCTCCTACGCCACCGACCCGGACGCCCGCATCACCGAGTTCCGCACCATGGTCGGCGGCCTCAACGGCGCCGGGCTGCGCGTGGTCATGGACGTGGTGTACAACCACACCCACCAGGCCGGGCAGGGAAAGCAGTCCGTGCTCGACCGGGTCGTCCCCGGCTACTACCAGCGGCTCAACGCCGACGGTGGTGTGGAGACCTCCAGTTGCTGCCCCAACACCGCGCCCGAACACCTCATGATGGGCAGGCTGGTGGTGGACTCGGTGGTCACCTGGGCCCGGGACCACAAGGTCGACGGCTTCCGGTTCGACCTCATGGGCCACCACCCCAAGCAGAACATGCTCGACGTGCGCGCCGCCCTTGACGCCCTCACCCCGGAGGAGGACGGCGTCGACGGGGAGGCGGTCCTGCTCTACGGCGAGGGCTGGAACTTCGGAGAGATCGCCGACGACGCCCGGTTCGAGCAGGCGACCCAGATCAACATGGCCGGTACCGGCATCGGCACGTTCAACGACCGGCTGCGCGACGCGGTCCGCGGCGGCGGCCCCTTCGACGCCGACCCCCGCGTGCAGGGCTTCGGCAGCGGCCTGTACACCGACCCCAACGCCTCGCCCGCCAACGGCACGGAGCAGGAGCAGGTGGACCGGCTGCGCCGTTACCAGGACCTCATCAAGGTCGGCCTGACCGGCAACCTGCGCGACTACCGGTTCACGGACTCCTCCGGCAGGGAGGTCACCGGCTGGGACGTCGATTACAACGGCGCCCCCGGCGGGTACAACCTTTCCCCGCAGGAGGCGGTCACCTACGTCGACGCCCACGACAACGAGACCCTGTACGACGCCCTCGCCTACAAGCTCCCGCCGGACACCCCGATGCAGGACCGGGTACGGATGCAGGCGCTGTCCCTGGGCACCGCGCTCCTCGGGCAGGGGCCGGTGCTGGTGCACGCGGGCAGCGAGCGGCTGCGTTCCAAGTCGCTGGACCGCAACTCCTACGACTCCGGTGACTGGTTCAACCGGTTCTCCCGGGACTGCGCGCAGGGCAACAACTTCGGCGTCGGCCTGCCGCCGGCCTGGGACAACGAGGACAAGTGGGTGTACGCCCGCCCGCTGCTGGCCGACCCCGCGCTGGTCGCGGACTGCGCGGCGATCGACGCCTCCCGCGACCGCTTCGGCGAACTGCTGCGGATCCGCGAGTCCACCCCGGCGTTCTCCCTGGGCACCGCCGAGGAGATCCAGGAGCGACTCTCCTTCCCCGCCGGTGACGCGGGCGAGATCCCCGGGGTCATCACGATGCACATCGACACCACCGGCCTCGACGAGGAGTGGACCTCGGTGACGGTGGTGTTCAACGCGTCCCCGGATCCGGCGGAACCGCGGGTCGACGCGCTCATCGGAGGTGACGTGGCCCTGCATCCGGTGCAGGCCGGGTCCGACGACGAGGTCGTGCGCGGATCCGCGCACGACCCGGACAGGGGTGCCCTGAACGTGCCGCCGCGCACCGTCGCGGTCTTCGTGGCGGACTGACCCCGACGCGGGGGTCGGTGGCCGGGCCCACCTCGGTCACCGACCCCCGGACGCGCGGCGCCCGACGTACAGGTGCGGGTGTTTTCGTGAACGGCTGAGAGATCACTTCACCGCGTGCTAATGATGTTACCGACAGTGATGAAATCTGCCCTCGGGAACCCTCATGCTCACCCTGCTCCTCGTCCTCGCCGTACTGGCCACCATGGTGGCGGGGGCCGCCCTGGCCGTCGGCCGCTTCCGTGTCGACGATGAGGGATCCGGCGGCGCCGTCGGGGTCGTCGTGGCCCCGTGCGTGCTCGCCCTCTACCTCGGCTCGGCGGCGATGGGGGTGGTGATCGCCTGGGAGGGCTTCAAGGGGGCCGAGGACGGCATCATGACCGAGGTCGGCTCCGCCCAGTCCCTGTACTGGAGCACCGTCGCACTGCCCGAGCACGAGGCCGCGGAGGTGCGCGAACGGCTGCGCGCCTACCTGGGGTCCGTCGTCCAGGACGACTGGCCGGCCATGCGGTCCGCCGACGGTCTCAGCCAGGAGGGCGACGCGGCCTATGCCGACCTGGCGGCCTCGGTGCGGTCGCTCTCGGTCTCCGACACCGGTGACGGGCTGGACCGGCTCACCGCCCGTCAGGAGCTGAACTCGCTGGGGGAGGCCCGGCTCGAACGGGCCGACGCCGCCACGGAGGGCATGCCGCCCCTGCTCACCGGTATCGCCGCGCTGTCCGCCATCGCCGTCGCGGTCCTGCCCTTCGCCATGATCCGGCGCGGCTCCCGGGTCGCCTACTTCTGGGCCGGCGCCAACCTGGTGTTCGTGTTCGTCACGGTCCTGCTGCTGTTCTACATGGGTCACCCGTTCAGCGGCATCCTCTCCCACGACGCGGGCGGGATCGAGGACGCCCTGAGCGGGCTCGACCACATCGACCGGGCCCTGACGGCCCCTTGACCGACTACTGACGGCTCGCGCGCCCGGCGGCCCGGGCGGCGCCGGCGACGGCCACGATCACCACGACCAGGATCACCGCCATCGTGCGCATGGGGGTGAAGGAGGACGCCCCGGTCCCCGTACCGCCTTCGGACGTGTCGAGCAGCGCACCCGCCGGAGCGGCCTGGGCCACCGGCTCCTCGTGCCGTGCCGCCACCGGCGGCTCGGACGCCGGCCGTTCGGGATCCGGGGCGCCGGGTGTGACGGAGGGGGCGGCGATGACGGGTGCGGTCCCGGGGGTCGGCGCGGGTTCGGGGTCGGTTCCCGGCTCGGCGCCGGGGGCCCCGGGGCGCGGTCCGGGAACGCGCGGCTGCTCCTCGGACGGCGGCTGCTCCTCGGCGGGGGGCGGCGGCTCGTGGGGCGGGGGATCGACGGGGGGCGGCGGCTCCGGGGCCGGCGCGGTGGGGGCGGGTCGCGGCGGCCTCTGGGAGGGGCACGGGGGCGCCTGACCCGAATGGACCACCACACGGGTCCCGTCGGCGCAGACCAGTACGTGGGAGACCGGGCTCCGGCCGACTTCCACCTCGACGCTCTCGGGACCGCTCGCCACCCGGACCCCCGGAGCGTCCACCCGCACCCCGTCCGACGTGGAGACCGTCACCGGACCCTCGGGTCCAGGGGGTGTGTCGGCCGGTCGGGTGGTGGCCCCGGCCGCCGTGGCGCCGCCGATCAGCAGCAGTGCCACCGTGAGGGCGGTCAGGGTGCGGCGGGGGGAAGGCATATGACTCCTCGTGCTCACGACATTACACTTGGAGATCGTACGTGTTCGCCGCGCTCATCGGGCCGGAACCATGGTCTTCGAGGGGCACGGCCCTCACGGGGAGTGCAGGCGCAGGACCGCGTGCTCGGCCCAGTCCGGCGGTCGGGTCAGCCGGGAGACCGCCATCATCGTCGCGAACGCCAACGGGATCGTCCACGCCGCCGGCTGCGCCAGCAGCACCGTCGCCCACCCCGACGGGGTCGGCAGCAGGATCGACCACCCCACCGCCCCGGTCGCCGTCACACCACCGACGATCAGGCCGGACGCGGCGCCGGGCAGGGTCAACCGCCGCCACCAGATCCCCAGGACCAGCAGCGGGCAGAACGTCGACGCCGCCACCGTGAACGCCCACACCACCAGCACGTTGATGTCGATCGCCTCGGCCGGCAGCGCCAGCAGCACCGCCACACAGGCGCCCACCGCCACCGCCAGCCGCAACCGCGGCACACTCCCCTGGAACAGGTCGTGCGACAACCCGCCCGCCAGGGCCAGCAGCAACCCCGACGACGTGGACAGGAACGCGCCGAACGCGCCCGCCGCCACCAACGCCGTCAGGATCGTGCCCGCCGAACCCGGCACCGCCTGCGCGGGCAGGACCACCGCCACCGTGTCGGTGCCCTGCAACAGCACCAACTGCGGGGTCAGTACTCGACCGAGCAGCCCGTACACCACCGGGAACAGGTAGAACAGGCCGAGCAGCGCGATCACGCCCACCGCCACCCGGCGGGCGGTGCGCGCCGTGGGGCTGGTGTGGAAGCGCATGATGACGTGCGGCAGTCCCATGCAGCCGAGCGTGATCGCGAGCAGCGTCGACCACGTCTCGAACAGCGGATACCCGCCGGAGTCCAACAGGGGTGTGCTCCACCGCTCACCGCCCAGGTCCGGCAGCCCTTGTGGATGGGGTACCGCCGCCCCCTCCGGGAACACGTAGCGGGTGCCCTCGGACGCGGTGTGGTCGCCGGCGGCCAGGTCGATCGTCGTGCCGTCCGGAGCGGTCACCGTCACCGGTTCGTCCAGACCGAAGCGGGTGTCGACGGTGAACTCCACCGGCGTCGTCTCCGGGAAGTGCGTCCCCCACTCCGGATGCAACGCCTGGGCGCGCACCTCCGGACCCGCGTACGCGGCCAGGTAGATCGCCGGCACCGCGATGAACAGCAGCTTGATGACGTAGTGGAACGCCTGCACGTAGGTCGCCGAACGCATCCCGCCCGCGGCGATCGACCCGCTCACCACGATCCCGGCCAGGAGCACGCCCACCCAGTACGGGGTGCCGCTGACCAGGGCCAGCACGACGCCCGCGCCCTTGAACTGGGGCACCAGGTACAGGAGCATGATCACCAGCACCACGAAACCGCACAGTTTGCGCAGCCGTGGCGCTCCCAGTCGGTACTCGGCGAAGTCCGGCACCGTGAACGCCCCCGACCGGCGCATCGGCCCGGCCACCAGCGCCACCACCGCCACGTAGCCGGCGCAGAACCCCACCGCGTACCACATGGTGCCCAGGCCGTTCTTGAGCAACAGCCCGGCCAGGCCCAGCACGGAGGCGGCCGACAGGTACTCGCCGGCGATCGCCATGGCGTTCCAGTTCGGCGACACCCGTTGTGAGGCGACCAGGAAGTCCGAGGTGGAGCGGGCCGCGCGGACACCGTAGATGCCCACGACGAGACTGGTGACCACGACGAGTCCGATGGCCAGGACGGAGATCACGGGGTCGTGTCGTCCTTCCCTCGGCCGGCCTCCGCGCACTCCTCGGCGCGTTCGGCCGTCCGCACGTGCCACAGGGCCAACAGGAACAGCAACGGGTACACCGCCACCACCAGAAGCAGCCACGACAGCGGGACCCCGCCCAGGCGCACCTGGGTCAGCACCGGCCAGAGCGCGAACGACCCGCTCATCCCGAACAGCAACAGCGACAGCAGTGACACCGTGCGCACCGCCGCCCGTCGCTGGATCCGGAACAGCCGCCGTGCCGCCTCGGTGTCCACCGGTTCCGGGATCGGCAGCAGATGCTGGGCCGGGCGGTTGCCCCGCGCCAACGCGATCCGGGTCTGCGGGCTGGTCAGCTTCTCCCGTCGCGGGCTCATGGCGTCTGCCGGGGCGGGTGCTCGGGGTCGCCGTCCCCGGCCCGGGGCGGCTGGGCGTTGGCCGCGCGCCCCAGCTGGTCCCGTCGTGCCGCCTCCAGCAATCGGGAGCGCAGGTGACGTCCGTGCCTGCGGCTCACCGGTACGTCGCCGGCCGGGGTGCCCGCCACCAGGCCGGCGGAGGAGGTCACCCGCAGATCGCGCACCCACGGGATGGCGATGAGGAACCCCCGGTGCACCCGGACGAACCCGGCCGACGCCCACACCTCCTCCAGGTACGACAGCGACAACCGGATGAGATGGCCCCCGTCGGCGGTGTGCAGCCGCACGTAATCGCCCTGGGCCTCGACGAACTGCACATCGTCGCGTTTGACGAACACGGTCCTGCGCCCCGTGTCGATCTGCACCACGTGCAGATCCTCCGCCGGCGGGGCGGACTCCTCGGGGCGGCGCAGTTGCGCGATCCTCCCCACCGCCTCGGCCAGCCGTTCCGGGCGGATCGGCTTGAGCAGGTAGTCCACGGCGCCGATGCCGAACGCCTCCACGGCGTGCGCCTCCGACGCCGTCACGAACACGATCGACGGCGGTTCGGACATGACGCTCAACACCCGGGCCACGTCCATGCCGTCCAGCCCGGGCATGAGGATGTCCAGGAAGGCCGCGTCGATGCTCTCCACCCCGAGCAGACGTACGGCGGCGGCCCCGTTGTCGGCCACCAGTACCTTCGCCACCTCGGGCATGTCCCCCAACAACGACGCCATCTCCTGCCGCGTGGACGCCTCGTCCTCCACGACCAGGACCCGGAGCGCGGGCTTCACTGCGCCACCACCCCCCGGGTGAACCTCGGTACGCGCACGGTCACCTTCGTCCCTTCGCCCAGCGCGGTCTCGATCACCAGACCGTACTCGGGTCCGTAGACGGCCCGCAGCCGCTGGTCGACGTTGGCCAATCCGATGCTGCGCGATTCGGGTCCGGTGCCCGCCAGCAGGGACCGGGCCAGGTCGGGGTGCATGCCCACCCCGTCGTCCTCGATCTCGATGACGCACAACGGTCCCTCGCCGAACCCCGAGACGCTGATGTGCCCCCGCCCCTCCTTGCGTTCCAGGCCGTGCCGGATCGCGTTCTCCACGATGGGCTGCACGACCAGGAAGGGGATCGCGACCGGCAGCACCTCCGGGGCCATCCGCACGGTGATGTCCAGGCGGTCGTGGAACCGCGCCCGCTGGAGTTCGAGGTAGGTCTGGACCGCCTCCAGCTCGTCGGCGACCGTGGCGTAGTCGCCCTTCTCGGAGAAGCCGTACCGCAGGTAGTCGGCGAAGTCCGACAGCAGGTGCCGGGCCCGATCGGGGTCGGTGCGCACCAGGGCCGCGATGACGGCGAGCGCGTTGTGCACGAAGTGGGGGGAGATCTGGGCGCGCAGCGTGCGCAGGTCGGCGGCGGCGATCCGGTCCCGGGCCCGGCGCAGCGCCGCGTGGTCCAAGGAGTCCGAGACCAGGGCGGCGGCGGCCTCCACGTCCGCCTCCACCGGGTCTCCGCAGGCCACCAGCGCCCCGGCCAGTTCGTCGGCGACCGTCAACGGGACGGCGTACACGGTGGTGCCGTCCCCCAGTCGGGTCCGGGCGTTGCCGCCGTACTCGAAGACCTGCGCGAGAAGGGATTCCACCTCTTCGGGATCCGGCCGTCCGCCGTGCCCCGCGACCGGCCCGTCCAGGTCGGCCAGGACGACGCCGTCGGCGGAGAGCAACCGCCGCAGCCGTTTGGCGGCGGCGTGCACGCTCCTGCCGTGCAGACCGTCCCGGAGGTCGACGCCCAGTGCGTGGACCTGGCGCATCAGTTCGACGCTCGCCCGCTGCTCCGACGCCGCGGGGCGGCGACGCCGGGAGGGGGACAACCACGACGGCCACCGGTACGACACATGACGACGATATCCCAGCAAAGTGTGTCGATGCTCACGTTGCCCGGGTCACCTTTCGGTATCCGTCGGAATCTCCGTGCGGGCACGGGTCCGGAAGCGGGCCGGGCCCGCCGTCCCGTGGGAACGGCGGGCCCGGTGGGGAGGGGATCAGAGGCGGTGACCTGGTGCCGGGGGAAGGGTGGGCCCCCGGAGGGAGTGGTGGCCACCGATGGCCACCCCGGATCCCGTGTGGATCTCCTGTCAGTGGTCGGCGGCCTTCTCCGCGCCCGCGCCGGACAGGGCGCGGACCTGGAGCAGGGCGAACTTCTCGAAGTCCTGTTCCTTGGAGGACAGGGTTCCGATGACGGCGCACAGGAGACTGATCGGCACCGACACCAGAGCCGGGTTGGGCAGCGGGAACCAGGAGAAGTCCACGCCCTGGATGAGCGCGGTCTCGGACCCGGAGACCACCGGCGAGAAGAACACCAGGCCGACGGCGCTGATCAGACCGCCGTAGATGCCGGCCAGGGCGCCTCGGGTGTTGAAGCGCTTCCAGAACAGGCTCAGCAGCAGGGTCGGCAGGTTCGCCGAGGCGGCGATCGCGAAGGCCAGCGCGACCAGGAAGGCCACGTTGAGTCCCTGGGCGAAGACCGCCAGGACGATCGCCACCGTACCGACGCCGAGGGCGGCGATCTTGGCGACCCTGACCTCCTCGGTGCCGGTCGCCTTGCCGCGACGGATCACCGCGTTGTAGAAGTCGTGCGCCAGGGACGACGAGGACGCGATGACCAGACCGGCGACGGTGGACAGGATGGCGGCGAAGGCGGCCGAGGCGATGACCGCCAGCAGGACCGCGCCCGCCATGTCGCCGCCGATGCTCTGACCCACGGTCTGCGCCAGCTGCGGGGCGGCCGTGTTGCCCGCGGGGTCCTGGGCGCGGATGGCCTCGTGCCCGACCAGGGCGGCGGCGCCGAAGCCCAGCACCAGCGTCATCAGGTAGAAGGCGCCGATGAGACCGATGCCCCAGTTCACCGACTTACGGGCGCTCTGGGAGTCCGGGACCGTGTAGAAGCGGATGAGGATGTGCGGCAGGCCCGCCGTACCCAGCACCAGGGCCAGGCCCAGGCTGATGAGGTCGAGCTTGTTCCACATGGTCTGGAGCGGGTCGCCCGCGACCTCGACGCCGTAGCGCAGGCCCGGCTCCAGGAAACCGGCCTGGCCGCTGGCCTGGGCCGCGTCACCCATGAGGGCGCCCAGGTTGAAGCCGTACAGGGCCAGGGTCAGCACCGTCAACAGGGCGGCACCCGACATGAGGATGACGGCCTTGACGATCTGCACCCAGGTGGTGCCCTTCATGCCGCCGAAGGCGACGTAGACGGTCATCAGCAGGCCGACGACGACGATGCCGGCGATCTTCGCGGTGCCGGCGTCCATGCCCAGGAAGGTCTGGCCCTCCTGGATGCCCAGGAGCAGGGCGATGAGCGCGCCCGCACCGACCATCTGCGCCAGGAGGTAGAAGATCGACACCACGAGCGTGGAGATCGACGCCGCGGTGCGCACCGGGCGCTGCTGCATCCGGTAGGAGAGCACGTCGCCCATGGTGTAGCGGCCGGAGTTGCGCAGCAGTTCGGCGACGAGCAGAAGCGCGACCAGCCAGGCGACGAGGAAACCGATGGAGTACAGGAAGCCGTCGTAGCCGAACAGGGCGATCATGCCGGCGATGCCGAGGAACGAGGCGGCGGACATGTAGTCGCTGCCGATCGCCAGGCCGTTCTGGAGCGGGGAGAAGCTGCGTCCACCGGAGTGGAAGTCGGTCGCCGACTTGGTCTGACGGCTCGCCCACACGGTGATCCCGAGGGTGGCGGCCACCATGAGGGAGAACAGGATGATCGTGACGACGCGGGAGCCGTCACCGGCGGCGGCCTCTTGGGCGAAGTGCATCATGCGGAGCCCTCCTTCTCGCGGAGGGCCTCGCGCACCTCGGCGGCGGCGGGGTCCAGGTGGCGGCGGGCGTAGAGGGTGTAGCAGATCGCGATGCCGAAGGTCGACGCGAACTGGAGCACCCCGAAGACGAGGGCCACGTTCACATTGCCGAAGAGCACCGTGCCCATGACGTCCCGACCGAAGGCCGACATGAGGACGTACAGGAGGTACCAGGCGAGGAAGGCGATGCTCATCGGGAAGATGAACCGGTACAGCCTCTGCTTGAGCTGAAGGAAGCGCGGGTCGGAGTGCATGGCGATGGCCGCCTCCGCGCTCAGGGCCGTACCGTCGCCGTTGGGCGGCGGTGAGGCGTCCTTCGAGGACCGCTCGATCGTCATGGGTACTACCTCCGGGGGATGGCGGGACGGTGCGGTGTCAAGACTCGGTTTCTCGGATGTGACCTGTATTACTCGGCACTGTAAGCAGGCGCACTATCGAGCAGCAGGGGGTGCGCGTCCGCGCGCGCCGAACGCGGAGGTCGCGCGGCGAGCGGTCGCCCACCGCGCGATGAACGGTCGATCGAGGGGACGAACGGTCGGCCAACGGTCCCCGCGTGTGGGGAAGCCCTCCGAGGAGGGCGGAAGGTCCCGCCCGGACGGGACGTTGTACCGTGCACACCATCACCGCCCGCGCCCTCGCGCGGGCCAGGTCCCGAAGGACCCCGGACGAGGTGCGCCGTACCCGGTCAGGACAAGACGGCGTGGAACATCCGTTCTCGTCGTGGAGGTGTGTCGATGGCCTGGCTCGTACTGGTGATCTCCGGTCTGCTGGAGACCGCGTGGGCGACCGCGCTCAGCGCGTCGAGGGGTTTCACCCGACCGTGGCCGACCGTCGCGTTCGGCGTCACACTGGTCGCCAGCATGGCGGGACTGGCCTATGCCCTGCGCACCATCCCGGTGGGCACCGGATACGCGGTGTGGGTGGCGATCGGCGCCGTCGGCACCGCCCTGGTGGGCATGTTCTTCCTGGGTGAGGGGTTCAGCGTGCCCAAGGCGCTGTGCCTGCTGCTCATCGTGGCCGGGGTGGTCGGCCTCAAACTCCTGCACTGACCCCGCCTCGCGCACGCACCCCCGACGAAGGTCGGGGGTGCGCCCCGTCGGCCGGGGCCGGGAGCGGTCAGGGGGTGTCGGGGAGGACCACCCGGTGGGCCCCGGCGTACACGTTCATGGAGGTGCCGCGCAGGAACCCCACCAGGGTGATGCCCGCCTCCCGGGCCAGCTCCACGGCCAGCGACGACGGCGCCGACACCGCGGCGACCACCGGGACGCCGGCCATCCACGCCTTCTGCACCAGCTCGAACGACGCCCGCCCCGACAGCGCGAGCACCGCTCCCCGCAGTGGCAGCGCACCCTCCCGCAGGGCCCATCCCACGGTCTTGTCGACCGCGTTGTGCCGCCCCACGTCCTCGCGGACCACCAGGAGCCGGCCCCCGGAGTCGAACAGCCCCGCCGCGTGCAACCCGCCGGTGCGCCCGAAGATCCTCTGCTCCCCACGCAGCCGTTCCGGCAGTTCCGCCAACGTCGCGACGTCCACCCGGACCGGGTCGTCGGCCACCGGCCACCGTGCCCGCAGGCGCACCGCGTCCAGGCTCGCCTTCCCGCACAGGCCGCACGAGGACGTCGTGTAGAAGTTGCGTTCGAGCGACGTCTCCGGCAGCGGCACCCCCGGTGCCAGTGCCACATCCACCACGTTGAACGTGTTGGAGCCGTCCTCGGTGGCGCCCGCGCAGTAGCGGACCGCCCGCACGTCCTCGGTGGCCACCGCCACGCCCTCGCCCACGAGGAAGCCGGTGGCGAGGTCGAAGTCGTGGCCGGGGGTGCGCATGGTGACGGTCAGGGGATCTCCGTTGAGCCGGATCTCCATCGGCTCCTCGGCGACCAGGGTGTCGACCCGTTCGGTGGCGACCCCGTACCTGATCCGCAGGATCCTGTCCCGTACCGTGACCCGACCCACCGTCACCACCGCCCTCGTCCGCACCGCGTCGACGTCCGGTGCCCGTCCACGCTACCGGGCGGTCGACCGGTAGACGCCGCCATCGGCGCTCCGCTCCAGATACCCCTCGTCGACCAGGTACCGGCGCAGCGCCGAGTGGTCGTCGAAGCAGCTTCGCAGCGCGGTGTCGACCTGTTTCTCGTCGTACTCCGTACCGGGGGCGAACAGGGTGCGGGTGATCCGGTCGAGCACGCCCAGACGCAGCGCGCGGCGGGTCGGCATCGCCTTCAGCCGGCCGTCCCGGAACAGTTCGTCCACGGGATCCCCGGGCCTGGCGGGCCGCTGGTCGCGCAGCGCGGTGGCGAACGCGTCGGGCACCCACGTCATCCGGCCCTCCTCCTCGCGGACCAGGCCCGCCGAGGCCAACCGGGCCAGATGGCGGGCGGCGATCGGCCCCGCCGCCGCCACCTCCTCGGCGGGCACACCGGCTGCCCCGGCGACGATCACGCGGGCGTACAGCTCCAACCGTTCGGGGGCGGCGAGGGCGGAGGCGATCTGTGTCGGATGCGGCACGGTGGGCTCCCAGGGGTCTCTCGGGCGCGTGTCCGGGTCCGGAGTCCCCGGACCGTCGGCGCATGCGCACCCTAGAACGGTCGCTTCCGATCGGACCAGGGATTTTCGTCCCCGCCCGGATCAGGACAGCAGTTCCTCCACGACCCTGGCCACCCCGTGCTCGTGCGCGGGCGGGGCCACCCGCAGCCCCAACCCCGGATCCAGCAGCCCGGGGTGCCCACTGGCCATCGCGTACCCGGCCCCGGCCCATGTCAGCGCGGGCAGGTCGTTGGGCATGTCGCCGAAGGCCACGACCTCCTCGGCGGACACCCCCCATCGCTCGCACACCATCGCCAGGGTGCTGCCCTTGTCGACCCCCGAGGCGCTCAGCTCCAGCAGTCCCGACCCGCCCGAGTACGTCACCTCGGCCAGCGCCCCCACGGCCTCCACGGCGGTCTCGTGCAGCAGGTGCACCGGTGTCTCCTGGGACTGCACCAGGAGTTTGGTGATGGGCTTGGCCCGTGCCAACAGGGAGTCGGTGGAGTCGACCACCTCGCGCACCCAGTCGCGCGACATCCAGGGTGCGAGCCGGTACTCGGCGTCGTGGTAGAAGTCCGTGCCCGTCTCCACCCCGAAGCCCACGGTGGGCATGACACCGCGCAGCCTGGTCACCACGTCCCCCGCGGTGGCCACCTCCAGTGCCCGCAGCATCGGTTCGGCGCCGGGCAGTGAGGCCACCGCGCCGTTGCCGCACAACACCGCCGAACAGGTGAACTGCGCGGCGATGTGCCGGGTGGTGCGCGGGGGGCGCGCGGTGGACAGGACCAGCTTCACGCCGGCGGCCACGGCGGCGGACAGGGCCCGGCGGTTGCGTTCGGAGACCTGACCGTCGAGGCCGAGGAGGGTGCCGTCGAGATCCGTCGCGATGACCCGGGGAAAGACCATGTGTCGAATTATGTCGGTCGCCGCCGACGCTCCGGAAGGCGGCCACCGCCTCAGGTGACCAACGGGAGCATCCGTGGGCGCGCCGCCGGAACGCGTTCCACGATCCCGCCCCGGAAGACCTCGTACAGGTCGAGCGACTCCAGGTGCACGTACCCGATATGGCAGTCGCACGTGGTCAGCGGGCATCCGCGCGGGCCGAGCCGGGCCCGGAACGAGTCGTCGTACAGGTTGCCCATCGACTCGGAGACGAAGTGGCAGCGGCGCACGTTCCCGTCGCCGTCGACGGACAGCACACTGTCACCGGTCCGACAGGGCAGTCCTCCGCTGACGTGCGGGTGACGGCTGTAGTGGAAGTGCGGGTCCAGCGCCCGCCAGTCGTCCGCCTCGGTGTCGGTGTAGGTCCGCCCCTCGGCGGCGTTGACCCACAGGTACACCTCTTCGGGCAGGTCGGCGCGCATCCGCCGGGCCGCCGCCAGGTGCTCGGGCTCTCCCACCACCCCCACGCTGAACCGTACCCCCAGCTCCACCAGGCGCGTCGCCTTGGCCAGGAAGCGTTCGTGGGCGACCTGGCCGGGGTGGTAGGTGGTCCACAGCGCCACGGTGGAACGGTCGCAGTCGGCCAGCCACTCCACCCGGCCGCTCAGGTTGGTCTGGATCGCGACCCGTTCCACGTGCTCCAGCGCGCTCAACCGGACCAGCGCCCGCCGGTACCAGGACCGCACCAGGCCCTCGCCCCACGGGGTGAACAGCACCGAGATCCGGGTCCCGGGGTCCTCCCCGGCCCGTGCGGCCACCCAGTCCTCGAACCGCTCCAGGGCGGCCCGGTCCGCCCGCAGCGTCTCCGGGACGTCGCGCCGCTTGGCGAACGGGCAGTAGGGGCAGTCGTAGTCGCAACTGGCCAACGGACCCCGGTACAGCAGCGTCAGGTGGGGCGGCAGCGGCCGTGCGACGTCGGCCGTCATCGGGCCTCGTACTCGGCCATGAGGGCGTTCACCCGTTCCGAGAAGAACAGGGGCCCGATCGCGTCGGAGTGCGCCAGCCCCTCCTCGGTCAGCACGATCCGCTCGGTGGCGTCCCCCGCGACCCAGCCGCGCCGGTCCAGCGCGGCGAAGAGCCCGGGGAAGTCGTCCCGGGGACGCCCGCCGAACCGGGCCGTGTACCCGGCCGTGTCCATCCCCTCGGCCCGCAGCAGCGACTGGAGCAGGTGGCGTCGCCGCCGCTCGTCCTCGTCCAGTACGAACCCCACCTCGGCGTGCGCGAAGTCGGCGGGGTCCCGGCCGGTGTAGTCGTCGATGATCGACCGCACCCTCCCCACCCCCACCGCGTAGTCGAAAGAGTAGTGCGTGGAGGCGGTGTACGACCGGGCCCCGCATCCCAGGCCGACCATGCCGTCGGTCTGGCAGCAGTACTCGGGGCCCTCCACCGAGGGGGCGTCGGTCCGTCGGAACATCCGCATCGACACCTGCTCGTATCCGTGTTCGCGCAGGTGATCGCGGCCCTGTCGGTACAGGCCCAGCCGGTGGTCGTCCCACGAGCCGCCCCGTCGGCCCAACCCGGTGAGCGGTCGCACGTACAGCGGATAGAGATAGATCTCCTCGGGCTCGTGCTCCAGGGCGGTGTCCAGGGAGTACGCCCAGGTCCGTTCGTCCTGGCGGTCGATCCCGTAGATGAGGTCCACGTTGAGGTCGGCGGTGGTGTGCGCGCGGATCGCCGCCAGGGCCCGGTCGACCTCGGCGCGTCTCTGCGGCCGGCCGGCGGCGTGCGCCTCGGAGTCGATGAAGCTCTGCACGCCCATGCTGACCCGGGTGACCCCGCGCGCCTCCAACACCGCCAGGCGGTCGTCGGTGGCGGTGGCCGGCGAGGTCTCCACCGACATCGGGACGGCCGTCAGGTCCAGCCCGAACGCCGACTCCAGCACGTCGTAGACCCGGGCCAGCTCGTCGGCCTCCAGGTAGGTGGGGGTGCCTCCGCCCAGGGCGGCCCGCGCGAACCCGGCGCCCTCCGGCAGCACCTCCGCGACGGTCCGCGCCTGCCGCTCGAACGCGTCCAGGTAGGCGGCCACCTGTGCGGCGGGGGGCGTGGACCGGGTGAACAGGTTGCAGAACCCGCACCGCATCTCGCAGAACGGGATGTGCAGGTACAGCGACAGCGCCCGCACGTCCTCGTCCCGCCACAGGTCGGCGAGGAGCGGTCGCCGCCCGAACGGCCGGTAGGAGCTCTTGTGCGGATAGGCGTAGACGTAGGACCGGTAGGGGGAGTCGGGGGCCACGGGCTCGGTGGCCGGGACCAGGGACAGGGTCACGCGATCGTCTCCTCGGTGTCGGCGGGCACGGCGGTTCCGCTCGGCACGGTGTAACCGTGGGGCAGGAAGAAGTGGGCGTAGGGCACCGTCCACACGACCTCGTGCCCGATCCGGTGCCCGACGTGGCCGTCCTCGCCGTAGGCGGTGCCGTGGTCGGAGCACACGATCGCGAAGCAGGGGCGGTGCGCGGACATCGCCTCCAACAACGGCGGCAGTCGCCGGTCCACGTACTCCAGGGCGGCGGCGTGGCTCTCCCGGGTGTCCCCGGCCTCCGCGGTCGCCCCGGGCAGGTGGAACCAGTTGGGCTGATGCAGGGCGGCCACGTTGAGCAGCAGGAACAGCGGTCGCTCCACGGGTCGGGCCCGGGTGATCTCCACGGCCCGCGCCACCTGGTTCTCGAAGGAGCGCGGGTCGGCGACGCCGAAGGACTCCTCCCAGTGGCTCTCGGCGAACATGTCGGGGATCACCGAGCCCACCGCCGACCTCCGGTTGAAGAACCCGGTGCCGCCGACGCACGCCGTGTGGTAACCCTCGGCGGCCAGGCCGGAGGCCAGGTCGGGGGTGTCGAACGTCCACGTGCGCGGGGCGGTGGACACGCTGCCGGGGAACGAGGCCGCGAACAGGCGCGGGTGCGGTCCGGGCGCGGCGGGTGTGGGCAGGAAACCGGCGAGCATCGCCAGGTGGGAGGCGTAGGTGAAACTGCCGGGCGCGTGCCGTTCCTCCCACCGGCCGCCGGGCAGCAGCCGTGCCAGGTGGGGGATGCGCCCGGCCTCGGCCAGTTCGACGGCGACGTCGTACCGCAGGGTGTCCAGGGTGAGCAGCAGGATGTCGTGGCCGCCCACGACGGCGTTCATGTCGGGAAGGGTGGTGTCCATGGTGTCCTTCAGGATGCCCGGGCGGTCGGGGCCGCCGGGACGGGGTGGCGGCCGGTGTCCAGGGCGTGCAGTTGTTCGGCGTAGGTGTCGCGGCCCTCGTACAGCACCCCGGGGATGAGGTCGCCGAACGCGTTGACCTCGCAGATCGCGAACGACCGCCAGCCGGGGGTGGCCATCAGGTCCACCCCGGCGTGCAGGGTGGCGAAGCACCCGGCGGCGGCCTCGGCGACGGCCATCGCCTCGTCCCAGCGGTCCGGGCCGACCTCCGCCCTCAGCGCCTCCAGGTCGCCGCGGGCGTTGCCCAGGTGCAGGTTGGTCATGGGGGAGTCGGAGGAGCGCACCACCACGTGGCGCGCCTTCCCCGCGGTCACGACCACCCGCAGGTCGATGGTCTTCCCGGCGAACCCGGCCTTGGGCACCCACCGCTCCACGTGCAGCCCGTCGGGGGCGAGAGCGTCCACCACGGCGGCGACGTCCTCCTCCCGGGTGTAGGTGCACAGCCGCAGACTGTTGAACAGGGCGGGGCGGCCCTGGCCGTCCCGGGTCAGGTGGGCGGAGGTGACGGCGCTGACACGGCCCCCCGGGGCGGTGGCCAGGGCGATCACCCCGGACGCGGACGAGCCGTGGGCGGGTTTGACGAACACCCGGCGCCAGCGGCGCTCCTCCATGGCCTCCCGCAGTGCCCGGTAGCCCCCGAGGGGACCGGCCAGCGCGGGCGGCACCGGCACCCCGGCGGCCTCCAACCGGGCGTGGCAGCGGCGCTTGTCGCACATGACCACCAGGTCGTCCACGTCCTGGAGCAGGTGCGCGCCGGGGGCGGCGGCGACCGTCTCGGCGAGCCGGTCCAGCGCGGACCGGAACCCGGTGTGGTGGTCGCCGGTGCCCTCAGCCCGGTAGGGGTCGGGGTCGCGGTCCCAGCCGCGCAGGGAGCGCTCGGTGGCGACATCGCCGCCGGGGGAGTCCACCCGGACCAGGGCGTCGTCGGGCACCTCCACGGGGCCGGAGGCCAGGTCGCGCCAGGGCAGCACGACCGGCTCGGCCCACCCGGAGGCCGCGGCGGCGGCCCGGAACAGCTCCAGCCGCCGGTTCCCGGGGACGCCGACCACCACCAGGGGGCGTTCGCGGATCACTCGGAGACCGCCGTGTAGTAGTGGAGTTCGCCGTCCCATTCCTCGGGGGTCCGCGGGGCGGACAGGTTCACGCGCACACCGGGCAGGGCCGCGCCGATCTCCGTCCGCACCTTCTCGGACAGGAAGTGGTGGTGCAGGTCCAGCAGCTCCAGGTGGGCGAACGCGTCGGCGTGCTCGACGATCGCGCGACCGCCCTCGTCGGTGAGGTCGCCCAGCCCGAGGCCCAGCGACCGCACCCGTTTCAGCACCTCCGAACCCGCCAACGGGGCGATCCAGGAGTCGACGCCCTCGGTGTTGAGCAGGCCCAGGTACTCCAGTTCGGGGAACGCCTCCCCGGCCAGCAGTGGCGCCAGATCCTCGGGTGCGGCACCGCCCCCGTACTCGTCGGCGCCGAGCCACAGCTCCAGGCGTCGCAGGCCGGGCAGGTCGGAGGCGCACACGTCGCGCACCACCTCGGGGCGCAGACCGCCGCTCTCCACGGTCAGTTCCCGCAACCACCGGTGTTCGGGCAGGCGCAGGCCCAGGGTCCCGGAGCCGCCGCGCACCACCAGCCGGCGCAGCTTCGGGAACGCCGCCACGAGGGGTGCCAGGTCGGACAGGTCGATCCAGGAGATCTCGTTCTCCGACTGGAGGATCTCCCCGAAGAACAGGGACCTCAGCTCCGGCCAGTGCGGGGCCCGCTCGCGCAGCTCCCCGGCGACCTGTGCCGCGTCCATCTCCCCTTTCCCGTCGGGGGTGTGGCCGACGATGAGGGCGCGCACCTTCCGCGGGGGGACCAGTTCCACGAACCGGTCCAGGTACTCGGGCAGGGTCTCGAAGGGACGTCCCTTCCCCCGCAGGGTGAAGTGGTAGGGCGGTGGGACCGTGCGCAACCGCCAGGCGAAGGAACCCGGGTCGGCCAGGGCCCGGAAGAGGGGTTCGTGGGAAGGGGGGAGTTCGGCGTGGGGCTCACCGCGGTCGCGCGCCCAGCGCATGGCGGTGTCGAAGTCGTCGCGGATGCTCTCCCATGAGGTGAACTCCGCGACGGGAAGCCCGGCGAACTCGGTGA
The DNA here is from genome assembly GCF_031845465.1 of Nocardiopsis lambiniae. Classification (NCBI taxonomy): domain Bacteria; kingdom Bacillati; phylum Actinomycetota; class Actinomycetes; order Streptosporangiales; family Nocardiopsidaceae; genus Nocardiopsis; species Nocardiopsis lambiniae. Next base: position 133,109 of record NZ_JAVREP010000006.1, read on the forward strand.
TGTGGCGGGTGTTGGGCATGATCCACTCTGTAGGGGCCGAGCAGTCGGGGGTACTCGGGTTCGTCCTCGTCGACATCGGGTTCTCGGGGACCGGACAGGTCGACCCGCGCCCCGGCACGCCTTCGGCGGCCCGCGCGCTCTCCTTCTCGGACAGGCGGTGACACGGGTCCAGCGGTTCCCGGTGGGCGAACGCGCCGACGCGTCGGGTGATCGCCCGCCCCCGCTCACCGGTGGCGTGGGCCGGGGGGTCGTGGTCGGCCGACCCCGGAGGGGTGCGCCGGATGGGTGGCGTGGGTCATTCCGTCACCGAGGGGTAGAGCCGGTCGCCGTTCGGGACCTGCCGGTCGCCGACACGGACGTCGACGCCCGCCTCGGTGAAGGCGTTCCGGACCCGCCCCTCCATCTCCTCGGACATGTAGTGGTGCTCCAGGTCCAGCCGCCCCAGTTCACGGAAGACCGGGGCGTCGAGCAGCACCCGCGCGCCCTCGTCCGTGAGCGTGCCCATCGACAGGTCGAGAGAGCGCAACCGCCCCACCACGGGTGCGTCGGCCAGGGCGCGCACCCACACGTCGCTCTCCTCGGCGTTGCGCAACCCCAGGTGGTTCAGGTTCGGGAACGCCTCACCCGACAGCGTCCGGGCCAGGTCCTCGGGCGTGGTGTCGCCCCGGTAGTCCTCGACCCCCAGCCACAGTTCCAGCCTCTCCAGCCCGGGCGCCTCGGCGGAGTCGATCCCCCGGGCGACCGGGGCGGGCAGGCCCCCGCTCTGCACGGTGAGGGAGCGCAGCGCGTCGTGCCGACCGATGTCCAGACCCAACTGGCTGGTCTCGTGCATGTAGGGGTCGCCGGTGCCGCGCACCGTGAACTCGGCCAGGTTCGGGAACGCCGCGAAGAGCGGGGACAGGTCGGGCTGATGGATCCAGGAGATCTCCGACTCCTCGACGACGATGTCCCCGATGAACAGCGCCCTCAGGGCGGGGAACGCGGCGGCGTGCTCCAGGAGCGCGTCGCGGGCGGGGGTCCCGGGTTCCTCCGACTCGGAGGAGCCGGCCGGTCCGATCACCATGGCCCTGACCGCCGTGGTGTCCGCCGCCTTCACGAAGTCACCGAAGTACTCGGCGAACTCCTCCTCCGGCTCATAGCTGTCGACCCCCAACCGCCAGGCGTAGGCGTCCGGGGCGCGCAGGGCCGCGAGCTGCGCCAGCGGATCGACGGACCCGTACCGGGGTTCCTTCGAGGACATCTCCTTCGTGGACGTGTACTCGAACACCGGAAGTCCGGCGAACTCGCTGAGGTGAGCGTTGATCATGGGTATCGCTCCTGGCATGGGGCATCGGGTGAGCCATGTCTAGCACCCGGGGATGACGGACCGGCGAACTCGTCGGTGTCGTTCCGGGGTCTTCCACCGGCCCCTCGGCGGGCCCGGGTCACTCGGTGACCGACGGGTAGGAGCCGTCACGTTCCGCGTTGAGGCGTTCGGACAGGTCCACCTCGACCCCGACGGAGGTGAAGGCGTCACGGACGTGTACCTCCACCTCCTCGGACAGGAAGTGGCGGTGCAGGTCCAGACGGCGCAGCTTCCGGAACCCCGGGGCGTCGAGGAGGACCCGCGCGCCCTCGTCGGTGAGGGTGCCCATCGACAGGTCGAGGTCCTCCAACCGTTCCAGGATCGGGGCCTCGGCGAGCGCCCGCACCCACATGTCGGTGTGCTCGGCGTTGCGCAGGCCCAGTGACCGTACCCCGGTGTGGACCTCGCCGTTCAGCAACGGCGCCAGTGCCTCGGGTGAGGTGTCGCCGCCGTAGTTCTCCACGCCCAGCCACAGTTCCAGGTGTTCCAGGGCGGGGTAGTCGCCCGCGAGCACCTGGCGGGCCAGGTCCGCGGGGAGCCCGCCGCCCTGGAGGGTCAGGGAGCGCAGCGCCGGGTGCCCGTCAACCGGCAGGGACAGGGAACCCGTACCCCGGATGCCGAGGCGTTCCAGGGAGGGGAAGGAGGTCACGAGCGCGGACAGGTCGCCGTGTTCGAGCCAGGAGGCCTCGCACTCGTCATAGGTGAGGTCGGCGTAGAACAGCGATCGCAGCCCGGTCCACCGGGGGGCGCACGCCACCAGGGCGTCCCGGATCGGTTCGGGTTCCATGACCTCCATGGTCTCCTCGAAGTTCCCGATGACCAGGGTCGACACCGATTCCGGCGGCACCTCGGAGCAGAACCGCTCGTAGTAGCGGCGCACGAACTCACCCTCACCGGGCTCCCATCCCTCGGAGTCGCGCAGTCGCCAGGCGAACGAGCCCGGGGTGCGCAGGGCGGCGAGCATCGCCAGCGGGTCCGTCATCTCACGGCGGCCGTTCGGCTGTTTCCCGGCCCACTCGCGCTGGGCGGCCATGCCCTCCGGGGAGCGGTACTCGTACACGGGCAGCCCGGCGAACTCGGTCATGTGGGCGTTGAAGGTCACGGTGGACACCTTCCGGGTGTGTGGTGGGGGTGGTGATCGGAGGGGCGGAACGGGCTCACTCGGTGACGGAGGGGTAGTACCGGTAGGTCCAGCCGTCCTCGTCGTCCTCCCACTCCTCGTCATCGTCGTCGGGCTCCTCGCGCTGGGAGACGTCGATCGCGACGCCGGCCGCGGTGAAGGCCTCCAGGACACGCTTCTCCATGTCCTCGGACATGTAGTGGCGGTGCAGGTCCAGGCGGCGGAGTTCGCGGAATCCCGGGGTGTCGAGGAGGATCCGCGCGCCCTGGTCGGTGAGGGTGCCCATCGACAGGTCGAGGTCCTCCAGACGGCCGAGGATCGGGGCGTCGGCGAGCGCCCGCACCCAGCGGTCCGTGTACTGGGCGTTGCGCAGGCCCAGTGACCGTACCCCGGTGTGGACCTCGCCGTTCAGCAGCGGGGCGAGGTGTTCGGGTGAGGTGTCGCCGCCGTAGTTCTCCACGCCCAGCCACAGTTCCAGGTGTTCCAGGGCGGGGTAGTCGCCCGCGAGCACCTGGCGGGCCAGGTCCGCGGGGAGCCCGCCGCCCTGGAGGGTCAGGGAGCGCAGCGCCGGGTGCCCGTCCACCGGCAGCTCCAGTCCGCCGGTGCCGCGCACCGCGAACCGCTCCAGGCCCGGGAACGCGGCCAGGAGCGGCCCCAGGTCGCCGTGGTTCATCCAGGACACCTCGCAGTCCTGGTAGGTGAGGTCGGCGAAGAACAGGGAGCGCAGCCCGCTGAGCCGGGGCGCGCACGCCACCAGGGCGTCGCGCACCGGCTGGGAGTGCCCGGTGCTGATCGTCTCCGGGAGATAGCCGACGACCAGGGTCGTCACCGTCCCCGCGGCGGTCTCGGCGGCGAACCGGCCGAAGTACCCCTCGACCCCTCCCGACGCCTCCTCGGTCTCGGTGCCCCGGGAGTCGCGGAGCAGCCAGGCGAAGGCGCCGGGATCCCGCAGGGCCGCGAGCGTCGCCAGGGGGTCGTCCGCCCGCTGCGTCGGTCGGTACTCGAACACGGGAAGCCCCGCGAACTCGGTCAGGTGGGAATTGAACGTCATGGGTTCCTCGGGGGGCGTGAAGGGAGGAACCAGGAATAGCAGAACCGGGTGACGAACGCCGCGAGGGTGGGTCAGTCCCGCGCCACCGAGCCCCGCGTCGCACGCGCGTGGCAGCCCGACTCCACGCTCTTCTCCAGTATCCGGCGCAGCTCCGGGCACTCCAGCGCGTCCCCGGAGGAGCATTCCACCGCGTGCGCCACCAACTCCCGGGCGACCCGCAGCCGCTCCAGCCGCCCGTCCAGCTCGGCCAGGTGCTCGGCCAGCACCTCGCCGCGCCGCTCCGCGCGCGGAGCGCCGACCCACTCCCGGATGCGCTCCAGGCTCATCCCCGCCTCCTGGGCGCTCAGGATCAGCGCCACCCGCAACCGGTGCCCGGACGTGTACCGGCGCTGCCCGCCCACCCGGCGGACGGGCTCCAGCACCCCCATCGCCTCCCAGTGCCGCAGTACGTGCGGGGCCAGACCGAAACCGGCCGCGAGATCCCCGATGGACAACTCCTCAGCGCTTGACCTCATGTCGACATGAGGTTCCACACTGGGGGCCCGTGTCAAGGGGCGTGGGACGGGAACACCCGAGAGAGAGGGAATCACCATGGACGAGCGCACCGAACACGTCCGCGACGACTGGAACCGCATGGCCGCCGGGTACGACCGGGGCGAGCGCCTGCAACGGCTGTTCATGGGCCGCGTCCGGGCACGGCTGTGCGGCGCGGCCAGGGGACGGACCCTGGAGGTGGCCGTCGGCACCGGCCACGACCTGCCGTACCACCCCGACGGCGTCGAGCTCACCGGCCTTGACCTGAGTCCCGCCATGCTGGCGGCTGCCCGGCGACGGGCCACCGCGCTCGGCCGCCCGGTCACCCTGGTGGAGGGCGACGCCCAGGACCTGCCGTTCGGCGACGGTGACTTCGACACCGTCCTGTGCGCGCTGGCCCTGTGCGCCATCCCCGACCAACGGCGGGCCCTGACCGAGATGCACCGGGTGCTGCGTCCCGGCGGACGGCTCCTGCTCGTCGACCACATCGAGTACACCCGATGGCCGATGCGGCTGCGAGAGGCCCGCAAGGAGCGACCCCGCCGGTTGCCCCGCGCGGTGGCCGAGGAGGTCGGGTTCGCGGTGGACCGTCACGACCGGACCGCCCTCGGGCTCCTGGAGCTGGTCGTCGCCCATCGTCCCTGAACGCGTCGGGGACACGCGGTGTCGTGGCGGGCATCCCCGTCGCCCCGATGTGAGAGTGGTGTCATGGCCACACACAGTGAACTGCGCGACTTCTGGGAACGCCGCCTGGAGAAGGACTGGACCGAGAGCGGCGTCGGTTACCGCGCCCTCGGGCGCCCTTTCAACACCTGGATGTACAAGGTCCGCGAGGAGGTGTTCCTGCGCCGGGTGGGGCACCTGGGACTCATCGACCCGAGTGTCCTGGACGTGGGCAGCGGCACCGGCTTCTACGTCCGGCTCTGGGAGAGGCTGGGCGCCGCCGACATCACCGGCTGCGACATGACCGACGCGGCGGTGGAGCGGCTGCGCGCACGCTTCCCCGGCCACCGGTTCTCCCGCCAGGACGCCGCCGACCTCGACGCCTTCGACGACGACGCCTTCGACGCCCTGTCGTGCATGGACGTCCTGTTCCACATCACCGACGACGAACGCTACACCTCGGCGATCGGCGAGTTCGCCCGGGTCCTGCGCCCCGGCGGGACCCTCGTCATCTCCGAGAACTGCCTCCAACGTCCCGAGCAGCGCGGTGAGCACCAGGTCAACCGCACCCTGGAGTGGATCGCCGGCACCCTCGACAAGGCCGGGTTCGACCTCAGGCTGCGCGTGCCCATGCTGATGTTGATGAACGCCCAGGTGGACGCGTCCGTGCCGTGGCGCAAGACGTGGGGCGGGGCCCTGCGCGCCGCCACCCTCACCGGCCCCACCGGCTGGCTGGCCGGGGCCGCGCTCTACCCCTTGGAGCGGCGCCTCGTGCGCCGGCGCCGCGAGAGCCCGACCACCGAGCTGCTGGTGTGCCGGCTGCGGGGCTGAGACCCGGATCCGGCCTCCGAACCCCACGGGGCGTTTCCGGTGCCCACGACCCGACACGAACGGGTCGTAGGGGATCCCGTGGGGCCCGACACGTTACGGTTGGTGTCCACCTTGTGCCGGAAACGGCGGTCATGGGGACCGGACGCCCGACCGGGGGTCCGCCCTGCTCGGGAGGCGATCGTGCAACGCTCCACCATCAAGTCCGTGGCCAAGTGGGGACTGCTCGGTCTCCTGGCCACCCAGATCGCGGTGGCGGCGACGCTCATGGGCATCAACCACTGGCGGCGGAAGGTGCGCCCCCACCGGGCGTTCTTCCCACGGACGGAGCCGGAGGCGCTCCCCGTCGGGGACACCACCGCCACGGTGTACACGTACGGCGGGGACCTCTACGAGGACATGCTCGCGGCGATCCGGGGGGCCCGGCGCCGCGTCCTCTTCGAGTCCTACATCGTCAAGGACGATCAGGCGGGCAACGAGTTCAAGCGGGCGCTCATCGAGGCGGCATCACGCGGCGTCGAGGTGTACGTCATCTACGACGGGTTCGCGAACCTCGTCGTGCCCCGGTCGTTCTTCCGTTTCCCGCCCGAGGTCAAGGTGCTGCGCTACCCCGCTTTCCGGCCGGGTGTGCTGCTGCTCAACGTCCGCAAGTCCGGGCGGGACCACCGCAAGATCCTCACCGTGGACGGGGAGGTCGGGTTCGTCGGCGGTTACAACGTCGGCTCCCTGTACGCCACCGAATGGCGCGACACCCACCTGCGGGTCGACGGGCCCGCGGTGTGGGAGCTGGAGAACGCCTTCGTCGACTTCTGGAACTCGAACCGGAGCGCGCGCCTGCCCGAGCTGGGCATGTTGGGCGACCCGGAGTGGGACGCCCGGTTCCGGGTCCACCGCAACGTGCCCGAACAGCTCATCTACCCCATCCGGGCGATGTTCCTGGAGGCCATCGACCGGGCCAAGGACCACATCCTCATCACCCAGGCCTACTTCATCCCGGACCGGGAGCTGCAACGGGCCCTGGTGGACGCGGCCGGGCGCGGCGTGGACGTCAACATCCTCATCCCGGAGAACTCCAACCACGTGCTGGTCGACTGGCTGGCCCGGGGGCAGTACTCGGTGCTGCTGCGCGGCGGGGTGCGCCTGTGGCTGTACCAGGACGCCATGGTGCACGCCAAGACGGCCACCGTGGACGGCCGCTGGACCACCATCGGCACCGCCAACGTCGACCGGCTGAGCCTGACCGGCAACTACGAGATCAACACGGAGATCTTCGACGAGGGCGTGGCCCGGCATCTGGAGGAGGTCTTCGCCAACGACCTCACCAACGCGCGGGAGCTCACCGAGGAGGAGTGGCGGGGACGGCCCTTCGCCGCGAAGTTCAGCGAGATCATCCTGGCACCGTGGCGGCCCTTCCTCTGAGGGGCGGCGGGTTCGGGCCTTCGGGTCCCGGCGCGTCCGGACCGGGACCGCGTCCGGGGGACGGGATCAGCGGCGTCGGAACCGCTCTCCCGGCGGTGGCACCAGGCTGCTCGAAAAGAACGGGTCGGGCTCGACCTTGCGGGGGCGCGGGCCGCCCCAGTGCTGGGGGCCGGGGTGCGGCGGGCGGTGGAGTGCGGCGGCGATGGCGGACGGGGAACCGCCCCGCTGCCGGGAGCGCGCTCGGGAGTCGTCCGACGGCTCGTCGGCGTGGTCGTCGCGGCGCGGTCCGTCCGCAAGGTTCATTCCCGTGGCCCCCCGAATGGTGCTGGTGCTACCGCAGCCATCATCGAACGGCGACGCTCCGTTGTCATGGCGACACGGCGTACCCGCGGGAAGTCGGTGCCGACGGGTGAACGGTGCGCGGTGGATCGGCGGGTCCGGACCCGCCGCGGATCGGCCGCGGTCCCCCGCCGGGGCCGATCCCGCCGGTGCGGTCGTCAGCGCGGGGGCGAGCCGGGCGCGGCGGCCCCGTGGCCGAAGTCCTCTGCGACGAGCCGGGACGCCCAACGGCGCAGGGCCTCCTCCACCGGCGGGTGCGCCAGACCCGCGGCCCGCGCCAACCGGTCGGCGGAGGCGGTGTCGTAGCGGTCCTCCGAGAGGAACGACAGCCCTTCCGGGTCCACGCCCGTGAGCGCTCGCGGCAGTCGGCGAACGAGGCTGACGGGGACCGTCACGCGCGGGCGCCGCACCCCCAGGTGGTCGGCGATCAGGGACATCATCTCCGGCAGCGGAGGCGTCGCCCCGTCGAGGACCGTGTGCGACCGGAGGGGCCCCTCGTCGTACTCGGGGACGGCCGCGATGAACGCCGCCAGGTGGTCCACGGTCACCACCGGCAGGAAGGTGCGCGGGCTCCCCGGGAGCACCGCCAGCCGTCCGCGCCACAACCGTTCCACCAGCATGGACGGTCCGATGTACTGTCCCGCCTCACCCGTCGCCGAATGTCCGATCACGGTCGCCGGGCACACCATCGTCACCGGCACCCCCCGGTCTCCCGCGAGCAGCCGCACGGCCGTGTCCCCTTCCACCTTCGAGGCCTCGTAGGCGCCGAGACGCCGGTACAGGTCTCGCGAGGCCGCCGTCGGCAAGGGGAACCCGGGAAACGGCTCCCGCCCCACCCGGTACCCGGACACGTGCACCAACCTGCGCAGCCGGGGAAGGGAGGCCGCCCGATCGAGCACGTTCACCGCCCCCGTCACGTTCACCGCGCGGGCCTCGTCCACGGGCATCCCGAACCGGTACAGCGCCGCCGCGTTGAACACGTCCCGCACCCGTGCGAGCGACTCCCCGTCCGCGACGGAGAGTCCCAGACCGGGTCGGCCGATGTCGGCGGACACCGTGGTCAGCCCGGTGTCGTCCGCGCCGTGGTCGCGCAGCCACCGCCGCAGCCACTCGTCACGGCCGCCGCGTACCGTCGCCGCCACCGGTCCGCCCCTGATGAGCAGTTCCCGGACCACCCAGCGGCCGACGAACCCCGTCGCACCCACGACCAGGCTCTCCGGTGCCTCGTGCTCGATCATCGCCACTCCTTATCAATAGACCGATCTACATATTCTTTGTTCGTGGAGCAGGGCGGGCCCCACCTGTGTCCGGGTCGCGATCAGGCCGCGAGCAGCGTTTCGACGGCACGTGCCGCCCGGTCGAGCGGCGCCCGGTCGTGCCGGGTCCGTGCCAACAGCAGGGCGCCCTCGACCTGGGCGAGCGCCGCCTCCGCCGCCGTGTCCGCCTCCGGGCGCGAGCGCCCTTCGACGACCAGTCGATCCGCCAGCGCGCGCTCCCAGCCCGCGTAGACGGCCGCGCAGATCTCACGCAGCCGTTCGTTGCCCCCGCGCTCCGGTGAGCCGGAGACCTCCAGGGCCACCGTCGCCACGGGGCATCCCTTGTCGTAGGCCGAGGCCTCCAGGCGCGTGGCGAGGACGTCGAGCAGGCGTCGGACGATCCCGACCGCGTCGAGGCCCTCGGCCTCCGCCGCGGCGAGCAGATCGTCCACCTCCCGGCCGCCCTCGGCCAGCGCGTCGGCGACCAGTTGGTCCTTGCCGTCGGGGAAGTGGAAGTAGAGGGAGCCCCTCGGCGCCCCGCTCTCCGCCAGCACCCGGTTCAGGCCGGTGCCGAAGTACCCCTGGGCCTCGATCAGTGCCCGGGTGGCCGCCACCAGTCGCCCGCGTGTCTCCTCGCCCTTGATGCCCACGCGTTCAGAGTAGACCGGTCGTCATATTTTGGCAATGGGGCGGGTCGGGTGCCCGGGGAACGCGAACGGGCGCCGTCCCCGGAGGAACGGCGCCCGTTCGCGCACGGCGGCCCCAGCAGGATTCGAACCTGCGACACCCGCTTTAGGAGAGCGGTGCTCTATCCCCTGAGCTATGGAGCCATGGGTCTGGTGGAGGTATGCGTTGCCCCGCCACCGGGCCAAGCCTAACCCAGGATAGGCGTTCTCCGGGTGTCGATGGGCGTCCGGGCCCTGCGAGTGGGGGACCCTGCGTGCATGGCGGAGTACTCTGACCTACGATTGGTTGTCCTGGTGGCGTTGTGATGTTCTTCATGAGGACTGGGGGGTTTCGCCCTTCAGTGTCCCGAAGCCACACGGTGCGGTCGGGGTCTTCGACCCGCGACACCGTGATGACCAGCCATGACATCGGAGACCGGAAAGGGCGCGTGGAACCGGGGAGCCTCTTCCCCTGGATATCGCGCCGCTCGGTCGGCCGTTCTCACGTGACCGCAAGTGGACATGTAGTACGTTGCCTTGCGGCCACGGGTAGGCGTTCGAGGATTAGTAGCAGCCGGAGGAGCATTCGTGCCGTTCACCTCTGATTCGGTACTGCGGGGAACCCGCGTACCGGAGGGCGGGACGCTGGTCGCGCTCGCCGGCCGTCACCGTGCCCGGTTCGCGCGGACCGTGACGTTGCTGCTCGTGACCACGCTGCTCGTCGTTCCGCCGCCGCCGCTGGCCGTCGCGCCCGCCGAGGCCAGCCTGGAGGACCTTCGCGAACGGGCGGAGCAGTCCGCCCAGGAGCTGGAAGAGGCCAACGACGAGTACGTCGAGCGCCAGGAGGAGTTGGAGGAGGCCCAGGAGGAACTCGTGGAGACCATCCACGAACTCCAGCAGACCGAGCTGGAACTCGGCGAGATGCGCGAGCCGCTGGCCCGGCTCGCCAGCACCCTCTACCAGCAGCCGAGCGCCGGCGCCCTGGGCGCCCTGGTCGCCGGTGACCTGGACGAGGACCTCCAGACCCAGTCCTACGCGGCCAAGCTGTCGGAGAACAACCAGACGCTCATCCAGGACGCCACCGATCTGCGCGACGAGCAGATCGAGCTGGCCGGGCAGGCCCAGGAACTCCAGACCACCACCCAGCTGGAACAGGCCTCCCTGGCCGCCGAGGTGGACCGGCTGCGCGAGCAATCGGAGGAGAGCAGCCAGGCGCTCACCGACGAGCTGGAGGCGCTCGGCATCGATCCCGACGCGTACATGGCCGCCGCCAACTGCGATCCGAGCAAGGCCTCACTCGCCCAGGGGCACCCCAACGGTCTGCTGCCGTCGGAGGCCCTGTGCGCGCTTTACGACGACAAGTTCCTGCGCGCCGACGCCGCCGTCGACTTCCTCGAACTCAACATGAAGTACGTGGACCGCTTCGGCGAGAACATCTGCATCACCAGCGCCTATCGGGACCTGCCCAACCAGCACCGCGTCTACGCCGAGCAGCCGCCCGGCTTCGCGGCCGTCCCCGGCACCAGTAACCACGGTCTGGGCCAGGCCATCGACCTCGGCTGCGGTATCCAGAACTTCCGCTCCGAACGGTGGAACTGGATGGAGACCAACGGCGCCGATCACGGGTGGATCCACCCGGCCTGGGCCAAGTCCAGTCCGTTCGAGCCCTGGCACTGGGAGTACACGCGCTGAGCGTCCCGGGGGCGGCCCGACGGACCGCCCCCGGAGTGGTCAGGAGACGGTCTCCGGGACGACCTCACCGGTGCAACCGGAGCACCGGACGGCCTTCTTGCTGATGTCGCTGAAGCAGTACGGGCATTCGCGAGTGGTGGCCTCCTCGGCCTTGATGAACTTCTGCATCAGCTTGGCCAGCGGCAGCACCACGAAGAAGTACACGATCGACGCGGTGATCAGGAACGAGATCAGCGCGTCGATGAACGCGCCGTACAGGAACCGGCTGCCGTTGACCTCGAAGTAGAGATCGCCGAAGGTCGGGACCCCGCCGAAGATCCCGATGAGCGGGGTGATGAATCCTTCCGTGAACGCGGTGACGAGGTTGGCGAAGACCGTACCGATCACGACCGCCACCGCGAGTTGCACCAGGTTCCCCTGGAGCAGGAACTTCTTGAAGCCTTCCATGGCAAAGCCCTACGTGTCTCGTGCGTGCTGTGCGGAGCGCCCTCACCGGGGTGTCGTGCCCGCTCGGAGCGGGCGCGGGGGCATGGGGGAGAGCGCCCGGCCAGCTTTCACGACAAAAGGTCAGTGGTCAACCGCGGATGGTGATGGACAGCCGGGACCCCGTGGCGTGTCCGGCCAGTTCCCGGGCCTCCTCGGGGGTCGCCGCGATGAGGATGAGCGCACCCGCCTCGCCTCCGTGACGGGTCTCGGCCGGGACCGCCAGCACCGGTCGGGCGCCGACCACCTCCGTCGCCGGTCCCGCCCGGGCCGGGGCGAACTCGTCGTGGCCCCGGGCCGCCAGCACGTCCACCCGGTCTCCGGGGGAGAGCAGGGCCACCGCGCCGGGATCGGCGACCCGGACCGGGACGGCGACCAGGTCGTCGCCGTAGGGCCGTGTCGGTGGATCGGCCAGCCGGGCGTCGGTGATGACCTCCCCGCGGCGTACCGGGGCGTTGAGGGAACGGCCGACGACCTCGGTGGACGGGGGCAGGGCGCCTCGGGGCGCGGTGGACTCGGGCAGGGCCGCGCGGGTGAGATCGCCCTCGGAGAGCGGGCCGGAGGCGTCCAGGTCGCGGGCGGCGACCAGCACCTCGACGGTGGTCGGGGGCGGCGGGCGTACCGCGAGTACGCCGCCGATCAGCGCGGCGGCGGTCAACAGGGCGGCGAGGGTCCGCCGGTGACGGTCGACGAACCGGGTGAGCGCCCGGCGGTGACGGTAGGGGAGACGGGGGGCGTTGGTCATGCCTCAACGCTAGGTCGCCGGAGGAGGGGTGGGCCGGTTGTCCACAGGCCCTTTTCCGAGGAGGTCGGTCGTCTGGGCGGACACCGTCCCGGGCAGGCCCGTGCCGCAGGCACCGTGCCGGGATGTCGGGCGGGCCGGTGCGGCGGGGACCCGTTCCGTCGTCCGGGGCCGCTACCGGGGGCGTGGTCGGACGTCGGTGGTCCCGGTGCGCCGGTCCAGCGGTCGCGCCGGGTGCGCCGTCGCGGCGGGGGCCGGTTCCGTCGTCCGGGTCCGGACGCGCCGCGCGCCGCCGAGTACTCGGCGGCGCGGAGTCCGATCGATGGCGGAGGCCGTCAGCCGGCGGTCGCCGCGGTCGTCGTGGCGGTGGTCGCCTTGCTCTCGCTCTTGGGGGCGGAGGTCGACTCGGTGCTCTTGGTCTCGGTGGTGGAGGACTTGCCCTCACCGGAGGAGCCCGTCGAGGCGGCGCCCGCGCCGGAGCCGGTCAGGGAGGAGCTGTTGGAGGTCTTGCCGCTGTCGGTGCGGTAGAAACCGGAGCCCTTGAAGACGATGCCGACCGCGGAGTAGACCTTGCGCAGGCGCCCCTCGCACTCGGGGCAGACGGTCAGGGCGTCGTCGCTGAAGCTCTGCACGACCTCCATCTGGGCGCCGCACTCGGTGCACGCGTACTGATACGTAGGCACTGTTCGGGTCCTCCTTGCTGGCACTCTCGCCCGTTGACTGCTAAATAGTACGCGCTCGGCGGCCGGGGCCGTGACAGCACCTCATGGGGAACGCACTCGTCACAGGGAACGCACACGTCGGGGGCGTCGGTGGCGACCGGAACACGATCGTCGGTGACAACGCCCCCGACCGTCCGGTTAATCCCCTCGATTCCGGTCCGGCCACACCCCGGAGTCGAAGACGCGCAGTCCGCCGCCCGGCGTGATCACGGCGTCCACCCTCAGGTCGTGCGCCTCTCCGGGGACCTCGTCCACGAACTCGTCGTCGTACACCACGGCGATCGCCGGACAGTGGGGCCCCCGCAACGCCAGCGCCCGGTCGTAGCATCCGGCGCCCCGCCCCAGTCGGCCGCCGGACCGGTCCACCGCCAGCGCCGGGCACACCATGGCGTCCACGGTGGCCGGCGCCCCGACCCCGTACCGGTGCCCGGTCGGCTCCAGCAGTCCGTGCCCCGCCGGGGCCAGGCTCTCCGGGCCGTCGTAGGCCGCCCAGTCCAGGTTCCCGTCGGGCAGGAAGATCGGCAGCAGCACGTACGTGCCCCGTTTCCACAGCGCCGTGATCAACCGGTGGGTGCCCGGTTCGGTGCCCACCGAGTGGTAGCAGGCCACGGTCCCGCTCATGGCCAGCCAGGGCAGGTCCGTGAGAGCGTCGCGCACCACCGAGCCGGCGCGCTCGCGCTCCCCGGAGTCCATCGCCCGGCGCGCGTCCAGGAGCCGCCGCCGCATCCTTCGCTTCTCCGACCGTGCCGTCTCGTCCATGCCCCCAGTCTGGCAGCGGACCTCCACCGATCCCTTCCGGTGAACACCGGGTGGCATTCGGGAGGCTTCGTCCGGAAACCGTCGGGACTTCTCGGGGCGCCGGTCGGGTCGTGGCGCACCGGGTGACCGGCGACTGGCCTAGAGTGCCGACATGAACGCCAGCGACCAGACACGGACCGACAACGCCCCCGCCCCCGTCACCAAGGCGGTCATCCCGGCGGCCGGCCTCGGCACCCGCTTCCTCCCGGCGACCAAGGCCACTCCCAAAGAGATGCTCCCGATCGTGGACAAGCCCGCGATCCAGTACGTCGTGGAGGAGGCCGTCGCCGCCGATCTGCGCGACGTTCTCATGATCACCGGGCGCAACAAACGCTCCATCGAGGACCACTTCGACCGCGCCTACGAGCTGGAGGAGGCGCTGGAGGCCAAGGGCGACACCGAGCGGCTGCGCTCGGTCCGCGAGCCCAGCGGTCTGGCCCAGGTGCACTACGTCCGTCAGGGCGAACCGCGCGGCCTGGGGCACGCGGTCCTGTGCGCGGAGGCCCACGTGGGCGACAACCCGTTCGCCGTCCTGCTCGGCGACGACCTCATCGAATCCGCCGACCTGCTGCGTCGCATGATCGAGGTCCGGCACCGACACGGCGGCAGCGTCGTGGCGCTCATGGAGGTCGAGCCCGAACAGGTCTCCCTCTACGGCTGCGCGGGCATCGAACCCACCGACGAGGACGACGTCGTCATCGTCACCGACCTGGTGGAGAAGCCCGCGCCCGAGCAGGCCCCCAGCCGGTGGGCCGTCATCGGCCGTTACATCTGCGACCCGGCGATCTTCCCGATCCTGCACGAGACCCCGCCCGGCCGGGGCGGCGAGATCCAGCTCACCGACGCCCTGCTCGAACTGGCCCGCCGCAAGCCCGAGGACGGCGGCACGGTCCACGGTGTCCTGTTCCGGGGCCACCGCTACGACACCGGCAACAAGGCCGACTACATCCGTACCGTCGTCGACTTCGCCTGCCGCCGCCCCGACCTCGCCGACGAGCTGCTGCCGTGGCTGCGCGAGTTCGTGGACCGCCAGGGGACGTGACGCACGGTCCGGGGACGGGCGCCGTGCGCGGGCCCCGGAGGTGGTGACAATGGGGCGTGGGCGCCGCCGGGATCGTTCGGCGGCGCGCGCGTTCCGACCACGAACCCGAGGAGCCCCCGTGAAGAGCGTCGAACAGCACATCGCCGACATCCTGGCCGTGGTCGCCGACCCGCGGCCGGTCGAGGTCGATCTGCTCCGGGCGCACGGCACCGTCCTGGCCGAGACCGTCTCCTCGCCGGTGTCCCTGCCCAATTTCGACAACTCCTCCATGGACGGCTACGCGGTGGTCGCCGCCGACCTGGAGACGGCCTCCACCGACGCCCCCGTGGTCCTGCCGGTGATCGCCGACATCGCCGCCGGGGACGCCTCGCCCGTCGCGATCCGTCCCGGCCTGTGCGCGCGCATCATGACCGGCGCGCCCCTGCCCATGGGCGCGGACGCGGTCGTCCCGGTGGAGTGGACCGACGGCGACGTCGTGCGGGCCGCCTTCGGCCGCCCGGTCCGGGTGGGGGACTCCATCCGCCGCGCGGGCGGCGACGTCGAGGCCGGCACCGTGGTCCTCCGGCCGGGCGCGCGCATCGGCTCCGGAGAGATGGGCGTCCTGGCCGCCGTGGGCCGGCGCACCGTCTCCGTCTTCCCCCGACCCCGCGTGGTGGTGCTCTCCACCGGCGAGGAACTCGTCGAACCGGGACGTCCCCTGGGTCCCGGCCAGATCTGGGAGTCCAACAGCTTCATGGTGGCCGCCGCCGCCCGCGACGCCGGCTGCGACGTGCACCGGCACGGGTTCGTGG
Source organism: Nocardiopsis lambiniae (assembly GCF_031845465.1). Lineage (NCBI taxonomy): Bacteria > Bacillati > Actinomycetota > Actinomycetes > Streptosporangiales > Nocardiopsidaceae > Nocardiopsis > Nocardiopsis lambiniae. Next base: position 148,599 of record NZ_JAVREP010000006.1, read on the forward strand.
GCGACGACCCGGCCACGGTCCTCGACGTCCTGGAGGGCCTCCTGGTCCGCGCCGACCTGATCATCACCACCGGTGGGGTGAGCATGGGCGCCCACGACGTCGTCAAGGAGGTCCTGACCGGCCAGGGGACCGTCGAGTTCACCCAGGTGGCCATGCAGCCGGGCAAGCCCCAGGGGTTCGGCGTCATCGGACCGGACCGCACCCCCATCGTCACCCTGCCGGGGAACCCGGTGAGCGCCTTCGTCTCCTTCCAGGTGCTGGTGCTGCCGGCGCTGCGCCGCCTGCGCGGGCTGCCGCCCACCTCCCTGGAGGGCGTTCGGGCCCGGTTGGCCGCACCGGCCACCTCGCCCGGGGGCCGCCGCTCCTTCCTGCGGGGCGTCCTGGAGACGACCGGCCCCGACCGTGAGGCGACGGTGACCCCGCTGACCCGACAGCAGTCGCACCAGTTGTCCGCGCTCACCACCACGAACGCGCTGATCGTCGTGCCCGAGGACGTCACGGAACTCCCGGCCGGAGCCACCGTCGAGGTTCTGGTCCTGCCCCGCCCCGCCTGACCGGGGAGGGCCTCCGGAGTCCCCGGCGCCGGGTCGACCGGGGTGGGTCGGGGCCGGACGGGGTCGACGTGCCGTACCTTCGTGGAGGGCGCGGCGCGACCGCGTCCCCACGGTTGCGAACACGGAGGACGACGATGAGCGACACCCCACGACCGGACGGGCACCCCGGCGGGCTCACCCACCTGGACGCGTCGGGCGCGGCGCGCATGGTCGACGTCTCCGCCAAGGACGTCAGCGCCCGCACCGCCACGGCCACCGGCACGGTGCTGCTGAGCGGCGAGGCCGTCGCCGCGCTGCGCGGGGGAGGGGTGCCCAAGGGCGACGCCCTCGCGGTGGCGCGGATCGCGGGCATCCAGGGGGCCAAACGCACCCCCGACCTGGTCCCGCTCTGTCACCCCATCGCCGTGCACGGCGTGGACGTGGAGCTCACCGTCGTGGACGAGGGCGTCGACATCCGGGCCACCGTGCGCACCGCCGATCGGACCGGGGTGGAGATGGAGGCGCTCACCAGCGTCATGACCGCCGCCCTGGGCCTGGTGGACATGGTCAAGGCCGTCGATCCCGAGGCCGAGGTCACCCGGGTCCGGGTGGAGGAGAAGACCGGCGGTAAGAAGGGCCACTGGAGGCGGAGCGGTGAGTGAGACCCGTGCGCCGCGTGTGGCCGTCGTGACGGCGTCCAACCGGGCGTCGGCCGGTGTCTACCCCGACAGGTCCGGTCCGGTCATCGTCGAACGGCTGCGCGCCCTCGGCTGCGAGCCGCTCGGGCCGTGGGTGGTGCCGGACGGCCCACCGGTCGCGGAGGCCATCGAACGGGCCCTGACCGAACACGCCGAGGCGGTACTGACCACCGGCGGCACCGGGGTGACCCCCCAGGACCTCACCCCCGAGGCGACCCGGTCCCTGATCACCTACGAGGTCCCGGGGATCGCCGAGGCGATCCGGGCCGCGGGACGGGAGAAGGGGGTGCCGACCTCCATCCTCTCCCGCGGCCTCGCGGGTGTGATCGTGCGCGGTGACCGGCGTCTGCTCGTGGTCAACCTCCCCGGGTCACGGGGAGGCGCGAGCGACGGGATGGACGTTCTGGCACCGGTGCTGGGACACGCCCTCGACCAGTTGCGTGGTGCTGATCACCCTCGTTCCGAATGAGCCGGGCAATGACACAAATCACATCTCGGGCATTCCGTCCGCAGAGAATTCCTTGACCCGCACCCTTATTTCCGGAGCGGAACCATCCGCATTAGACCCCGTCCGTTTCTGGTGTGCCGGGTGACCCCCGACGCGCCGTGCCCGAGGAGTGGAATACTGGAGACCCCTGTCGGCGCCCGAACGCCGGCGGCCTCGGCGAAGGGACGGTCGTGAATCGCAGACAAGGGTGGCCCGTCACCTTGGAGGATGGGCCGGTCGTACTCCGGCCGCTCCGTCTCCGCGACGCCACCGCCCTGCGCGACACCCGTGCCCGCAACGCGGAGTGGCTACGCCCCTGGGAGCCGACCTATCCGGAGATGCCCCTGCGCACCACCGGCCTGTCCCCCTACATCGCCATGATCCAGGCCGTCCGCGGAGAGGCCCGCCAGGGGCTGTCCATGCCGTGGGCGATCCTCTACGGGGGGCGCTTCGTCGGTCAGCTCTCCGTGGGCGGCATCGTCTGGGGATCGGCTCGATCGGCGCAGATCGGCTACTGGATCGACAGTGCCCACGCGGGGCGCGGTATCACCCCGACGGCCGTGGCGCTGGCCGTGGACCACTCCTTCTTCCGCGCCGGACTGCATCGGATCGAGGCCAACGTCCGTCCCGAGAACAAGGCCAGCAGACGGGTCGTGGACAAGCTGGGCTTCCGGGACGAGGGTGTGCGCAGACGCCAACTGCACATCGACGGCGACTGGCGCGATCACATCTGTTACGCGCTCACGGCCGAGGAGGTGCCGAGCGGGCTGCTGCACCGGTGGCGCATGGGGAGAGCCCCGGGGTCTCCACCGGAGCCCGATTCCGGCCCCGGTTCCGCTTTGGGGCCACAAGGCCCGAACGGCGGCGGAGATCCCCACCACCCGGCGAGTCCGCACCCCGGTTCGAACTGAACGTGGCACGATCTCGGGTGTGACCGGAACTTAAACCTCTCTTTAGCGACATTGATCAATTACTTTGCGTTGAATTGGCATTGCTCTGTGCAGTCATCCTTTGACCTGCGCCGAAGCCCAGTCGCCCCGGATGGCCGAAACTGAGAGTCCACAATCTTGCGACACTCCGGTCAGAATGTGGCGCATTTATGGACACGGGGTCGTACCGTGCGGAACATAGACGCATTGACGATGCGGGCAGCGCGCGGATATGCCCGGGACCACTCCCGGGAACGTCCGAGGTCAGGAACCCCGTCCCCGGGACGGACGTTCCCCTCTCCGGACGAGCCGCGCGGGGCGGTGTCGACGACGTGTCGAGCAACGTTCACTGGCCGTCATCGTGAGGAGGGGTGATGAGCAGCTCTCCTCTGTATTTGGCCATCGTGGTCGTATGGCTCATCGTCCTCGTGCCGATGCTGCTGCGGAAGGACCCCGTGGACGTCGTCCACGAGGAACCGCGGCGCGAGGACGAGGACATGGAGACCATGGAGGATGCCGAGGTTCCGGAGGACGACGAGGAGGGGATCGAAGGCGAGGTCCTTCTGATGGGGGAACCGGCGCCGCCCGTCCCGATCATCCGGGAGCGCCGCTCCCGGGTGATGGCCCGTCGGCGACGCCGCACCACCGCGCTCGTCCTCCTCGCCCTGGGCACGGTGATCGCCGTCGCGTTCGGACTGGGGCCCTGGTGGGTGATCCTGCCGCCGGTGCTCCTGCTGGGCGGTCACCTGGCCCTGCTCCGCGAGGCCGCCAAGGCCGACGCCGAACACCGGGCCGCCGTCATCGAGGTCCGGCGCCAGGTCGCCCTGCGGGCACGGAGGGCGGTCGAGCGGGAGGAGCGTGAGGAGCGGGAGGCCGAACGCGAGGCCGAGATCATCGCCCTGCGCGATCGCCGGAACCAGGTCTACGACCAGTACGCCGACGCCCGCCTGCGCGCGGCCGGCGACTGACCCGGGCCCGGGGGTGCCCCCGAGCCGGTTCGGAGCATCCCCGGATCCCTGCTAGGCTTATCTCGTCTTCAAGGGGCTATGGCGCAGTCCGGTAGCGCACCTCGTTCGCATCGAGGGGGTCTGGGGTTCAAATCCCCATAGCTCCACCGAAGAAGAGAAGGTCCTCTCCCTTTCCGGGGAGGGGACCTTCGTCGTTTCCCGGGAGGGTGTTCGGGCCCCGAAGGCGGGACGCCGCCGTGCCGCGGGGGCTTCGTCGTATCCGGGGCGGTCGGGCCCACCCGGGCGTGAGCGCGCGGCGCCGTCACGACCACCGTGGAGCCCTCCGGTCTCGGACGTCCCGGGCCGGTTCGGCTGTTGGGCGGGGGCGTGCGACGGGGGCCCGTGCGCGGCACGGGCCCCCGTCGGCCTCGGGTGGTCGGCTATCCCCTCGCGCGGGGTGTCGATTCCGGACCGGAGCCCCGAGTGTCACCGGCGAAGCGGCTATCCCCTCGGGCGGGGGCCGGTGCGCCACCAGAATACTGCGCGGACTTCGATCCCGGGCGGGATCGGCCGATTCCGGACCGGTCAGGACACGTACCGGGCGTGGACGGCGTCGATGTCCGCCTCCTCGTCCGGGACGGCCGGGGGCCCGGGCGGGTCCTTTCTGCTTCAGGTGGGCCTTCCAGGGGTCGCGCGGGCAACGGATGGACGTACTCCTCGGTATGCGGGTCAACTCATCAGAGAACGGACCTCCTGTGGGGTGGATTGCGCCCTGGGGAAGGGGGGTCGTCGACTTTTCCAGAAAAGAGACCAGCAATATATCGAGGTTTCGTACGTCCATAACAGGGGTCGGGGGTCGGGGGAGTCACCTGGGGGGCGAGGTAATCTGTCGCGAAGTAATTACGGAGAGTGATGTCCGGCCGCTGCCCCTTCGAGGTCCCGTTGATCGAGGTCGAGGGGCCGGTTCGGAAGGGTTTATCCGAGCGTCCTCGACATGCAGGGTGGAGGGATCCTCATTCCGGTTGGTATGGGGTTCCGCGGCTCCTCCGGTCGCCGGATACCGCAATCCCCCCGTGCTCACCCTCGGTTATGGGGGAGTATCTGATTTTGCCATTGAGCGGCCTTGTTTTTGCAGGTCGTCGGGGAGGGTGTGCTCTGCGATCGCGAATGCGTGCCGCTGATCTGCGGTTCCGCGGGGGTCGTGTAGTCGGATCGCTGCCCTTCTGTCCTTTGTGTTCTAGTTCGTCATAAAAAGATGAACTTCGACTGAGGGTCTTGCCGAGGGTGGTCGGGTGGTCCACAGTGGTCCAGGGATGGGCTGAAACCACACGAAAGGTACATGCCATGATCAAGCAGACGCTTTGCGCCCGCGAGAGCGGATGGGTTTGGCTCTGACACGTGGTCCCGGAGGGCCCGGTCGCCCGACGACCCCTGATCACGGTCGTCGGGGCGGCCGGGCCCTCGCGTATTCCCCGGCGGGGCCTGTGAGGATTTGACGCCACGGACCCTCGGGTAGGGAGAGGGCGAGACCCCCGGCCTCGGGCCGGACAGCGCCGATCGTGAAGGGGCGGACCATGTCCGATTCCCCCCAGTACCCTGATGGCCATCGGTACCCCGAGGAATCGGAGCCGACCGGCGGCTACGAGCCCCCGCCCCTGCCGCCCCGACCCCGTTTCGACCCGCCGACCCCCGAACCCGCGCGCGAGGAGCCCCCGCCCGTCGCCGCCGAACGCTTCCGGCGCACCAGCCCCGCCCGACTGCGCGCCATCCCCGTCGAACGCGGTCGCGGGTACTGGCGGTTGATCACCGGGACCCTCGTGTACGTGATGATCGTCGGCGGAATGGCGGACTACGTCGACCCCTCCGCGCGGGCCGTCGCCCACCTGGTGTTCTGGGCGCTCATCGCGGTCGCGTTCGGCGTCACCGTCGCTCGCGAACGCCGCAACGACTGGTCGCCGGAACCGCGCTGGCCCTGGGCGGTCGCCGCCATCGGCGGGGCGTTGATCACCGAGGTCCTCATCATCGCCGTCGGCTCGCCCGCCATCATCGTCGGCTCGATCATCCTGGCGGCCCTGGGACTCTTCGTCCTCATGCTCGCCGGATGACGGGACGGGTCACGGTCAGGTGGCCTCGTCGTCGAAGGGGGGCCGTTTGCCGTTGAGCCGGGCCACCGGTTTGGCCTCGGGCTCCTCGTCGCCCTCCCAGAAGTGCTTCTGCACGAACCGCTTGGGGTTGAGGTCCTGGACGTCGAAGTCCTTGTACTCCGGCCCCAGGCCCTCCTTGATGTCCTTGGACGCGGAGTTGGCCATGGTCCGCAGCTGGCGGAGCACCCGGCCCACCTGCTGGGCGGCCTTGGGGAGCTGGTCGGGCCCGAAGATCAGCAGCGCGAGCAGGAGGAGGACGACGAACTCTCCTCCGCTGATGTTGAACATGCGCGATCCTCGTTCTTCGTGTACCGACCGGCTTCAAGCAGGTTAACCGGTATCGGTGCGGTTGGGTAACCGTGCCCGGATCGGCGGGGTGACACGGGAGTGAACGGGCCGGGACACGGCCGACCCCCCGCCCCGAGGGAGGGACGGAGGGTCGGGAACGCGTGTGGTGGGAACGGTCGAGCCCGTTCCGCCGGGCCCGGGGGCCCGCCACGATCGTCAGATCGCGCGGACGTCCGCGGCCTGCGGGCCCTTGGGGCCCTGAATGATGTCGAACTCGACCCGCTGGTCCTCTTCCAGGTTCCGGAAGCCGCTGCCCGAGATCGCCGAATAGTGAACGAACACGTCGGGCTGACCGCCCTCGACGGCGATGAACCCGAAACCCTTTTCAGAGTTGAACCACTTCACGGTGCCCTGAGCCATGTGCTCTCCCTTGGGGACTACAACGGGGCCGCACCCTGCTGGCCCCGGGTCGCCGGGCGCCGAACCGACGAGATCATCCCCCGTAAAAGCGCCCACGTGAAGTTCCGCGAGGCGCCTCGGGCATCCATGGAAACTACAACAGCAACCAGTTGCAGACAGTACCAGGGAGGGGGGTCCCCTGCCGAGGCTTTCGGCGCGGGAATCCCCCCTGTCCGCTTGTCCTGTTTCGGCTACGCGAAAGCATTGATTTCCTTCCGCGCTGCCACTAATGGAGAAGCGGACCGTTCTTCGTCAAAGCCGGTCACGCCACCGCGTCGCGACCGTAGATCCACACTCGGAACCACAGACGGTCGTTCCACTGTTCGGCGTCCAGCGGATAGGCGGCCAGCACCGGGTACAGGTAGGCGAAGTGGGCGATGATCAACAGCATCACGACACCGAAGACCACACCGCCGACCGCCCGCAGATAGGGCGAGAAGCGCGGGCTCTCCTCGCCCGCGCCCATCACCAGTCCCAGCATCAGCACGATCGCCAGGACCAGGAAGGGCAGCATCGGCAGCGCGTAGAAGAGGAACATGGGGCGGTCGGGGAAAGCGAACCACGGCAGCCACCCGGCGGCCACGCCCAGCAGCACCGCGCCCGCCCGCCAGTCGCGGAAGGTCACCCACCAGCCCACGAGCACCGTCAGGGCGACGATGGACAGCCACCACACGATCGGCGTCCCGATGGAGACGATCGAGGTCACGCAGTCCCCGCTCGGGCAGCCCACGGCCTCACCGTTGTAGTGGAACATCACCGGCATCCGCATGATGATCCACTCCCACGGCTGGGAGATGTAGGTGTGGTCGCTGCTCAGGTTCTCGTGGAAGCCCATCATGGCCTGGTGGTACTTCCACAGGCTCACCAGGGCCTCCACGGGGGAGGCCAGGAAGCCCGGCAGGAAGTCCGGCGCAAGGCCGTCGGCCTCGTCCCGCCCGTACCCGCCCCGGGTGAACAGCCAGCCCGACCACGACACCACGTAGACGACCCCGGCCACCACCACGGTCTGCACGAACGCCGGGATCGCGTCGAAGCCCAGCCATCGCAGGGCCGGGCTCCGCTGACCGGCGCTGCTGCGCGCCCCGTAGTCCCACGCCACGGTGAGCAGGCCGAAAGCCGCGATGAAGAACAGGGCCGACCACTTGGTGCCCACCGCCAGACCGAAGCACAGCCCGGCCGCCAACCGCCACCAGCGCATCCCCAACCAGCCGACCGCGGTCACGTTCACCCCGGACTCGGCCAGCCGCGCCAGGCGTTCCCTTGTCCTGTCCCGGTCGACCACCAGGCAGGCGAAGCCGGCGAGGATCCACAGGGTGAGGAAGATGTCGAGCATCGCGACGCGGCTCAGCGTGAAGTGCAGGCCGTCCAGCGCCAGGATCACACCGGCCGTGCAGCCCAGCAGGACCGAGCGGGTCATCCGGGTGGCCACCCTGACCAGGATGAGGACCGAGGCGATACCGGCCAGGACGGACGCGAAACGCCACGCCTCCGGGGTCATGGACTCACCGAACGGGAACAGCGCCCACAGCCGGTCGCCCAGCGCGATCATCCACTTGCCCACCGGCGGGTGCACGATGAAGTCGCCGCCGCCGGCGAAGATGTCCGTCTCGCCGTTCTGGAGCAGGACGTCGGCCTTGACGGGTTCCTCGATCGTCTCGTGCTCGTAGCCGAACCTCCAGAGGCCGTAGGCGTCCTTGGCGTAGTAGGTCTCGTCGAAGTAGATCCGCTCGGGCTGACCGAGACCGACGAACCGGAGGGCGCCGGCGAAGGCCGCGACGAGAACCGCGCCCAGCCAGGCGATCCACGCCGGGGTGGGGTCGGCGGGCAGGAACCGTGCACGCAGGGGGGACCGACGCGGGGGAGCGGGTGGGGTCGAATCGACCTCGGAGGAAAGTGCGGTGGTGGTCATCTCGGCTCGTAGGTTGGGGTCGGAGATGGTCGTCCGTGTGCGGACGCGCCGGCAAACAGGTTTCGGGTGGTGTGGTAGAGCCACCGTAGCGTGACAGGACGGGGATCACAGTGGTTGAGGGCGACCGTACGGCGGAGCGGGTGGGGACGCTGACCCTGGCCGGGCTCCCCATCGGGAACATCGAGGACGCGCCGCCCAGGCTGCTGCGCGTCCTGACGGAGAGCCGGGTCATCGCGGCCGAGGACACCCGCAGGCTACGTCAGTTCGCGACCCGGGCGGGGGTGCGTCCCGGTGGGGCCGAGGGGGCCCGGATCGTTTCCTATTACGACGCCAACGAGAGCCGCCGCACGGAGGAACTCCTCACCGACCTGCGCGAGGGGAGGGACGTCCTGGTGGTCACCGACGCCGGCATGCCCGGGGTGTCCGACCCCGGTTACCGGCTGACGGCGGCCTGTGCGGCGGAGGGCATCCCGGTCACGGCCGTACCGGGGCCGTCGGCGGTGACCACGGCGTTGGTGGTCTCCGGACTGCCCACCGACCGATTCTGCTTCGAGGGCTTCCCCCCGCGCAAGGGCCTGTCGGGATATCTGACCGAGCTGGCGGGCGAACGCCGCACCATGGTGTTCTTCGAGAGCCCGCACCGGGTCGCCGCCACCCTGGCGGCGATGGCGGAGGCCTTCGGGGCCGACCGGCGGGCGGCGGTGTGCCGCGAACTCACCAAGACCTATGAGGAGGTGCGGCGCGGCGGACTCGCCGAGCTGGCGGTCTGGGCGGCGGACGGGGTCAGGGGCGAGGTCTCCGTGGTCGTCGAGGGGGCCCGGCCCGCGGGCGGGGCGGCCACCGACGAGGAGCTCATCGCGGCGGTGGCCGCGCTGGAGGAGGACGGCGAGCGACGCAAGGACGCGATCGCCCGGGTGGCCAAGGAGGTGGGCGTGCCCAAGCGCCGCGTCTACGATCTCGTGCACGGGATCGCCGCCGACGATGGGGAGTGACCCGGAACCTTTCCGCCGGTGGCGCGTCGAACCCGACGGAACGCCTTTCACCCATGAGGAGACATGACCATGCGCAGCGCACTCTTCCAGCAGGCACGGGAGATCGGTCAGCCGGGGATGCACCTTCAGAACCACAAGATGCTCCGGGTCGGCCTGAACGGAGAATTCCACGCGCGCCAGGGGGCGATGGTCGCCTACCAGGGCAACGTCGACTTCGACTACCAGGGCGCGGGCAGCGTGGGCCGGTTCCTGAAGAAGGCGTTCACCGGCGAGGGCATGCCCCTGATGAGGGTGAGCGGTCAGGGTGACGTGTTCCTGGCCCGCGACGCCTGGGACGTCCACCTCATCGACCTGGAGGGCGACGACGCCATCACCGTCAACGGCGACAACGTGCTGGCCTTCGAGTCCGGGCTCTCCTGGGACATCCAGCGGCTCCAGGGCGCCGGCATGACCGCGGGCGGTCTGTTCAACACCACGTTCACCGGCCGGGGGCGCATCGCCATCGCCTGCCACGGCACCCCGGTGCTGCTCGACATCGACCAGCCGACCTTCGTCGACACCGACTCCGCCGTCGCCTGGTCGGCCTCGCTGCGCACCGGGGTGCGCCGCACCATGAAGATCGGCGCCCTCATCGGTCGCGGCAGCGGCGAGGCGTTCCAGCTGGCGCTGGAGGGTCAGGGCTTCGTCCTGGTGCAGGCCTCCGAGGGGGCGCCCGTCCCGGTCCAGGCGGGCTGACCGGACCGCGTACACGGAGCGCCCGGAGTCCGTCGATACGCGCTCCGCGATGGCCGGGCCCGTGCACGGAGGGCCCCGGAGACGAACGTCCCCGAGGCCCTCTCAGCGCCTTCTCGGCCCTCCGCCGACGCGTCGGGCCGTGTCCGGGCGGCTAGACGACGGCGCCGTCGTCGGCATCGCGGGCCGCCTTGGCGGCGACGCGCTGCTTGGCCTTGCGCTCCTTGATGACGTGCGGCGGCGGCGTCCTGTCCCACCTCTGCAACCAGATGGCCAGCGGGACGGCGACGAACACCGTCGACACCACACCCGTCGTCAGACCGATCAGCATCGCGATGGAGAAGTCCTGGAGCGAGGACCCGCCGAAGAAGGTCAGGAAGCCCAGGATGATCCACGCGCCGACGGTCGTGTTGACGGTACGGGGCAGGGTGTTGATGATCGCGCGGTTGGCGATCTCCGTGAACGACGACTTCTCGTCACGCGCCCACTCGTCGCGGATGCGGTCGAACACCACGACCGTATCGTTGACCGTGAAGCCGATGACGCTCAGGATCGCGGCGAGGAACACCCCGTCGATCGGCTTGCCCAGCCAGATGAACAGGCCGATCACCAGCAGGATGTTGAACGCCAGCGACAGCATCGTGGAGACGCCGAACGACCAGCGGAAGCGCCAGGCCAGGTAGATCATCTGGAGGGCCAGCGCCGCGCCCAGCGCGATGAGCGCCCGGTTGCGCAGCTCGTCGCCCATGCTCGGGCCGATGAGCTCGTCGCTCACCACCTCGGCACCGCCGGTCGCCTCCGACAGCGCGTCGGTGATCGAGGCCGCGTCGGCGTCGTTGAGCTGACCGGTGCGCACGGAGATGTCGCCGTCGCCGGCCTCCTGCACCACGGCCGTGTCCGAACCCGCGAAGCCCAGGTCCGAGACGATCGCGCGGGCCTCGTCCACGCTCACCGGGTCGTCCCCGGTGATCTCGTACTCCAGGACCCGGCCGCCGGTGAACTCCACGCCCAGGTTGACGTTCTGCACGACCGGGCCGACCAGCGCGGCCACCACCAGGGCACCCGCGACCATGAGCGCCTTGGAGCGGTGCTTCATGAGGTCGGGGCTCTTCTTCACCAGCCAGGTACGGACCGGGCCGATCCGGTCCAGGCCGCTGATGGCCGGGTGCTTGCGCATGAACGCGCGGCGCACCGCCCACTCCACCAGCACGCGGGCGATGATCAGCGCCGAGAACATCGACACGAGCGTACCGATGCTCAGGGTGACACCGAAGCCCTGGACGGTGCCGGAGGCCAGGAAGAACAGCAGGCCGGCGGCGAGCAGGGTGGTGACGTTGGTGTCGATCACCGCGCTCCACGCCTTGCCGGTGCCCTCCACGAAGCCCTTCTCCAGGCTCGGCGGGATGGCGCGACGGCGACGTCGGGCCAGGGCGCCACCGGACTTGCCGGTGTCCTCATCGCCGTCCTGGCCCTCCTTCATACCGGCCGAGCGGTTGGCCTCGTAGACCGACCGCTGCCGCTGGTACTCCTCGCGGGCGCGCTCGAAGATCAGCACGTTGGCGTCGATGGCCATGCCGATCGCGAGCACGAAACCCGCCAGACCGGGCAAGGTCAGTGTCGCCCCCAGCGCGACCAGCGCGCCGTAGGCGATCAGGGTGTAGAACGCCAGCGCGATCGAGGCCAGGAAACCGACCACGCGGTAGACCAGCGTGATGTACAGCGCGGTGAAGGCGATACCCAGGATCGCCGCGATGGCGCTGGCCTGGATGGCCTCGGCGCCCAGGGTCGGGCCGACCGTCTGGCGCTGGACCTCGGTGACCGGCAGCGGCAGCGAGCCGCCCTCGATGAGGACGGCCAGCTCGTTGGAGGTCTCCCGGGTGAAGGTGGGGCTGGTGATGGTGGTCGAGCCACCCGGCATACCGGTCTCGCAACCGATCTCCGGGTTCACCTCCGGGGCGGAGATGATCTGGTCGTCGAGCACGATCGCCACCCGGCGGCGCGGGTCGCCCTGCGGGTAGCAGGCCGCCTCGCCGGTGAGCTCGCGCCACTGGTCGCGGCCCTCGCCCCGGAAACTGACGTTGACGACCCACTGGGCGCGGTTGACGTTGTCGAGGCCGGCCTCGGCGCTGGACACCCGGTCGCCCTTGATGACGGTCTCGCCGAGCTGGAGGTAGTTGCCGTCGGCGTCCGGGAGCGTCACGGCGACGTCCTCGGGGTTCTCGGCGCTGGGGCCGGCGGGGGCCTGGCCCTGGCCGCCGCCCATGCCGCTGATGAGGTCCTGGAGCTCCTGGTCGGTCAGGTCGCCTTCGCCGGAGCCCTCCTCGGTGCCTTCCTGGGCGTCAGCGCCCTCCTCGGTGTCGGAGGGGGCTCGGGCCTCGTCCGCCTCGCCCCGCGGGGCGTTGGCGGAGTCGCCGGGGGCCTGGACGCCCTGGCCGCCGGCCTGCCCCACGCCCAGGACGGGGTGGAACGACAGCTGGGCGGTCTGGCCGACGATCTGGGCGGCCTCGGCCGGGTCCTGCACGCCGGGCAGTTCGACGATGATCCGGTTCTCACCGGATCGGGACATGGTCGCCTCGGCCACGCCCAGGCGGTCGATGCGCTGGCGGAGCACCTCGACGACCTGGTCGGTGTTCTCGGAGCTGGCCGGGGTGCCGTCGGGGCCGTCCTGGGTCTCCAGGACGATCTGGGTGCCGCCGCTCAGGTCGAGGCCCAGGCGGGGCGGGATGAACCACGCCGCGCCGAACGCGACGAGGATGACGAGCAGGGATATGAGGGCGCGCGTCCAGCGCGCCCCGGCTCCCGTTTGAGTGGACAAGGGGTCGGTACCTCTCACTGCGAAAAAGAACGAAGACGGTGGATCCGGACGCGCGGTGGGCACGATCGGCCGGGGGACGGCGTCCGGGAGATGGGATCAGAAGGGGGTCGCGGTGAGAGGCGGGGCCCGGGTCGGCGGCAACGTCTCCGGCGCCGCCTGCACGGGCGCCGGTTCGACGCACGGTGGGTCGGCCGGCCACCAGGGCTGGTCCCACACGACCAGGCGCAGGACGCGACCGGGCAGGGCGTCGGGCATGTCCCGCACCCCCGACCGGGGCTCGCAGGTGGTCGGTTGCGGACCGACGGTGACCCGATGGCCGTCGGCGCTCGCGTACTCCCCCTCGTCCCGGGCCGGTTCGGCGGGGCCGTCGTGGGGTGTGCTGGCCACCCCGTACGAGGGCAGTACCGGCAGGGCCGGTTCGCCGGCGGTGATCACGGGAACGGAGAACACGACGAGCAGGGCCATCCCGGCGGCCACGGTCCGGGCGTGGGCGCGGACGATACGGGTCAGTGCACGGGGAACCGTGATGACCACCGCCTAAGGTCCGGGAGCGCCGAGGGGCGTCGAGTCGCGTGCGTCACAATGCGCGTGTTCGTCCAGCAGAGCATACGGGCACCCGTGGCCCCCGGGGAATCTCCCGTCCCGGAGCGTTCGTCCACACCACCGCCGAGGGAGTGCGTGTCAGGGCCTTCGCGGCTTTAGGCTTAGGCCATGTCGTCGAATCGTCACATCCTGACCGCGGTCGCTTGGCCTTACACCAACGGACCGCGCCACATCGGTCACGTGTCCGGCTTCGGAGTCCCCTCCGACGTCTTCTCCCGCTTCCAGCGAATGTCGGGGAACCACGTGCTGATGGTCAGCGGCACGGACGAACACGGCACCCCGATCCAGGTGCTCGCCGACCAGGAGGGTGTCACCGCCCGCGAACTGGCCGACCACTACAACCGGATCATCGCCGAGGACCTGGTCGCCCTCGGTCTGTCCTACGACCTGTTCACCCGCACCACCACCGGCAACCACTACGACGTGGTGCAGAGGCTGTTCACCACGCTGTACGAGAACGGGTACGTCTTCGCCCGCACCACCAAGGGCGCGATCTCCCCGTCGACGGGGCGCACCCTGCCGGACCGCTACATCGAGGGCGTCTGCCCGATCTGCGCCTACGACGGCGCGCGCGGTGACCAGTGCGACAACTGCGGTAACCAGCTGGACCCCATCGACCTCATCTCCCCGCGCTCCAAGATCAACGGCGAGACCCCCGAGTTCGTGGACAGCGAGCACTTCATGCTCGACCTGCCGGCGTTCGCCGGCGTGCTCGGCGAGTGGCTCAAGGGCAAGGAGGGCGACTGGCGCCCCAACGTCCTGAAGTTCTCCCTGAACCTGCTGGACGACCTCCAGCCGCGCGCGGTCACCCGCGACCTGGACTGGGGCGTGCCCATCCCGCTGGACGGGTGGAGCGACAACCCCGGCAAGCGGCTGTACGTGTGGTTCGACGCCGTCATCGGCTACCTGTCGGCGTCCATCGAGTGGGCGGAGCGCACCGGCGACCCCGAGGCGTGGCGGCGCTGGTGGCAGCAGGGGGACGCGCCGGACTCGTTCTACTTCATGGGCAAGGACAACATCGTCTTCCACTCGGTGATCTGGCCGGCCATCCTGCTCGGCGTGAGCGGCAAGGGCGACCGCGCCGGCGAGCCCGGTCCGCTCGGCGTGCTCGACGTGCCGACCGAGGTGGTCTCCAGCGAGTTCCTCACCATGGAGGGGCGCAAGTTCTCCTCCTCGCGGCGTGTGGTCATCTACGTCCGCGACTTCCTGGAGCGCTACTCCGCCGACGCGCTGCGCTACTACATCATGGCCGCCGGGCCCGAGACCCAGGACACCGACTTCACCTGGGCCGAGTTCGTGCGCCGCAACAACGACGAGCTGGTCGCGGCCTGGGGCAACCTGGTCAACCGCTCCATCTCCATGGCGGCCAAGAACCTCGGCGCGATCCCCGAGGCCGGTGAGCTCACCGACGAGGACCGCCGGGTGCTCGACGCCTCCAGGACGGCGTTCGACACGGTCGGCGCGCGTCTGGAGCGGTCGCAGTTCAAGGCGGGTCTCCAGGAGGCGATGCGCACCGTCGCCGAGGCCAACAAGTACATCTCCGAGCAGGCCCCGTGGGCGCTGAAGAAGACCGACCCGGAGCGGATGGCCACCGTGCTGCACGTGGCGCTCCAGCTGGTCCACGACGCCAACACCCTGCTCACGCCGTTCCTGCCGGAGTCGGCCAACAAGGTGTACGCGATGCTGGGCGGCGAGGGCACCTGGACGGGCATGCCCCGGCTGGACACCGGCCACGACCACATCGGCGGCTCGGCGGAGAAGGTGGACTACCCGGTCATCACGGGTGACTACGCCGGCGACGCGGCCCGCTGGGAGTCGATCCCGATCGTGCCGGGCACCCCGCTGAACCGGCCCGAGCCGCTGTTCGCCAAGCTCGACCCGTCCATCGTCGACGAGGAGCTGGCCCGTCTGGAGGGCGGCGCGGAGTAGACGACCGGCCGGATGACACAGGGCCCTGGAGGACCGCTGAGGACTGCCAGGGCCTTCGTCTCGTGTGGAACGCTCACCTGTTGAGACCGAAGACTTCTATCGTCTCCCTCCCTGTGGGGTCATGCCCTGGTACTCACCGGTGGACAGTGTCAGCCGCAGGTGCTCGGTCGGTTCGTCCGAAGTGGGATCGATCAGGAGGGGATCTCCGTCACCGTCACGGGGGAACGTCTCTCGTTTCTCATGGCTGTTGCAGTGAGAGCAGGCCAGGAGGAGGAAGTGCCGGCCCACGCACCTAGAATCTGCACGATGAGTCGAGAAGGAAGGCGGGCCTCCATGGGCAAGCGGTCGGGGAAGGCCGTCGAGGCGCGCAACGCGCAGACGCCGCCTCCGGCTCCGGAGCCGTTGCGGGTCCCGGTGGCCGACGCGCACACCCACATGGACATGCAGACCCCGGAGGTCCCGGAGATCATCGCGGCGGCCGAGGCCGTCGGGGTGACCCCGCTGCTCCAGGTGGGCGTGGACCTGCCGTCGTCGCGGTGGGCGGTCGAGGTCGCCGCCGCGCACCCCGGGAAGGTGTGGGCGGCGGTCGCCCTGCACCCCAACGAGGCCCCGCGCGTCGTGCACGGCGACGGCGCGGCCGGGGTGGAGGTGGACGACACCGACTGGGCGGGCAAGACCCGGTCCGCGGGCGGCCCCGAGGCCCTGGAACGGCAACTGGCCGAGATCGACGCGCTGGCGGCCCTGCCGCAGGTGGTGGCGGTCGGCGAGACCGGCCTGGACACGTTCCGCACCGGTCCGGAGGGCACGCGGGCCCAGGAGGACTCCTTCCGGGGGCACATCGCCATCGCCAAGGCGCACGGCAAGGCCCTGATGATCCACGACCGGGAGGCGCACGAGGACGTGTTCCGCGTGCTGGCGGAGGAGGGCGCCCCGGAGACGGTGGTGTTCCACTGCTTCTCCGGCGACGCCGACATGGCCCGCCGTTGCGCGGATCTCGGGTACTTCATGAGTTTCGCGGGGAACGTGACGTTCGCCAGCGCCGATCCGCTCCGCGAGGCCGCGAAGGCGGCCCCGCCGGAGCTGATGCTGGTGGAGACGGACGCGCCGTTCCTGACGCCCAAGCCCTACCGGGGGCGGCCCAACGCCCCCTACCTCGTTCCGCACACGTTGCGGACGTTGGCCCGGGTCAAGGGGCTGGACGAGGACGTGCTCGCCGGGATCATCGCCGGCAACGCCAAGCGGGCCTTCGGGTTCTGAGGACCCGAAGGCCCGGACGGTCGGCGTTCTTCCAGTGGCGGATCCGTTCGGCGCGCAGTCGCACGTCCCCCCGGGACCGGTTCCGTTCCGCCTCGCGGCGCAGCCTGTTCCAGCGCTCCAGTCGGCGCAGGTCCAGTTCGCCCTCGTCGACGGCGGCCCGGACCGCGCATCCGGGCTCGCTCTCGTGGGCGCAGTCCCGGAAACGGCACCGTTCGGCCAGGTCGGTGACGTCGGAGAAGGTGCGATCCACGCCCTCGGTATCGCCGGGGACGTCGATGCGGCGCACGCCCGGGATGTCCAGGACGATCGCCCCGCCCGGCAGGAGGAGCAGCTGCCGGTGGGTGGTGGTGTGCCGTCCCCGCTTGTCGCCGCGCACCTCCCCGGTGTCCATGAGGTCGCCACCGGCGATCGCGTTGACGAGGCTGGACTTGCCCGCCCCCGAGGTGCCGAGCAGCACCCAGGTGGAACCCGGGCGCAGCCGCTCCGCGAGTTCCGGCAGTCCTTCACCGGTGTGCGCGCTGACCACGTGCAGGTCGACGCCGGGGGAGACGGAACGCACGAGTTCGACGACCTCGGGCAGCCGGTCCCCGGCGAGTTCGGCCTTGGTGACGGCGACGACGGGCGTGGCGCCGCCGGTCCGGACCAGGCTCAGGAACCGTTCGAGGCGACCCATGTTCGGCCCCTGGTCGGCGGCCTCGCAGATCAGCACGTGGTCGACGCCGGCGGCCAGCACCTGGTCGTGGGAGTCCTTGGCGATGCCCTGACGGACGAGTGTGCCGGAGCGTTCCAGCACGGCCTCCACCAGCCAGGCGTCGCCCGAGCGGCGCACGGCCACCCAGTCGCCGGTGCACGGTGCCAGGGTGGGATCCCGTCGGGCCGCCTTGAGGACGGCGGGGGAGTGGTCGGCGGGGACCTCCTCGGGGAGGTTCACCACCGAGCCGCCACGGCGGGCGGCCGAGACGCGTCCGGGCACCAGGAGGTGTTCGGACGCGTGGGAGACGGAGTCGAAGGCTGCCGCGACGCTCGAGTTCCAGCCCAGGGCGGTCAGCGGATGCGAGGGCGTGTCGGTGACACGGGTGTTCACGGTGTGGCTCTTTCCTCGGGGAAGGCGAGCCGGGCACCTGTGGAGAAGGTGCGCTCAGGGCTCGCGGAAGATCGGGAGATGGGGCTTTCGGGCATGGACGAACACGGGCATCGGTCGTCCTCCTCTCCGTCTCGTTCCGCGGCACGCGCACGCGGACCCACCGAAAGTACCCTCGGCGGGTCCGCGGAGGCCACCGGTTTTCCCACCGGCCCTCTGACGGGTCAGCGGCGACGGCTCCAGACGTCGTCGGACGAAGGCCGCACGACCGCCGAGGTGGAGCCCACCGGGGGGGCCGAGGCGTGGCGGGGCGCGTACCCGGCCTCCTCGGGGCGCACGACGGTCTCGGCCGGGTCGGGGGCCGCGTGTCCGGGCCGGCGGGCGTAGTCGACGCGCTCCTCCTCGACCCCCAGGAGGAGGAAGAGGCTACAGACCAGCAGGAACACGAAGAGCACGACGATCATCGGCAACAGCAGGTCGGGCACCGTGGATCCCTCGGGCGCGCCGTAGCGGGTGAAGTCGGGTGCCTCGACGTGCACGCCGGCCATCCCGGTGTAGTGCATCGAGGTGACGGCGACGCCCATGAGCAGGGAGGCGCCGATGATCGGGACGACCCCCCTGAGGCGGGATGCGAACCACAGGGCGACGGTCGCCGCGATGAGCGCGATGACGCAGGAGGCGATCACGTGGCGCGGGTCCTGGTGCAGTTCACCGTGGACGTTCATCGAGGCGACGCCGATGTAGTGCATGGCGAGGACGCCGCTCCCCAGCAGGAGGCCGCTGAACAGCAGCCAGGGGCCGGTCCGCTTGTGGAGGGTCAGGACGAGCGCACCGCCCATGACCACGATCGCGATGACACCGCTGGCGATGGTGAGCGTCGGATCGTAGCGGATCGCCGTCCCCGACAGGCGGAAACCCATCATGGCGATGAAGTGCATGGACCACACGGCCATGCCGCCGAGGGAGAGGGCGGCGAGGCCCGTCCACTGCCATCGGGCCAGACCGGTGGTCCTGCGGGCCCGGTAGGCGAACGAGAGCCCGAGGAAGGATCCGATCGCGGAGACGGTGAGGGCGATGGCGGGGGTCAGCCAGTCCTGGCCGAAGACATCGTCGAGCACGGGACTCTACTTTCCATGACCTGTGTCACATTCGGCACGGGTTATGGATGTTAGGCACGAATCGCCCCGTTGGCCAGGGGGTCTCTGAAATCCGTTCGGTCTGACGCGGTGAATTTTTTCGAAAGGGAGGAGGTTTTTCGCCTGTTGGGTCCGATGTCCGTATGGGAATCAGCGGCCCGTCGAGCGGAAGGAATCGAAACCGTGACGAGGAGAGTACTCTCCGTTCCCATTTCCCCTTTCCCCCGGGTCCTCCGAAATCCGCTCGGCCGGGGCGGAGGCCCGTCGAGGGGTGTCCTCCACGCCCAGCATCAGGAAGAGGCTGCACACGAGCAGGAAGACGAACAGGCCCACCACGAGCGGCAGCAGCAACTCCGAGGAGGTGGCCCCGTCGGGGACGGCCATCACGTGCCCGTGGTCCTCCACCGTGGCGCTCATCCCGAACATGCCGGTGTAGTGCATGCAGGAGACGGCCACGCCCATGAGCAGTGAGGCAATGGTGATGGCGGGCAGGCCGTCGACGCGTCGGGCGAACCACAGGGCCACGGTCGCCGCGGCCAGGGCGATCACCGACGCCGCGACCACGTACAGCGGGTCGTGGTGGAGTTCGCCGTTCAGGTTCATCGAGGCCATGCCCAGGTAGTGCATGGCGACGATGCCGGAACCGGCGATGGCGCCGCCGGCCAACAGCCAGGCCGTGGTGGCGCGACGGATGGTCAGGTACAGCGCCACGCCCATGACCAGCACGGCTATCACGCCGCTGGTGAGCGTCAGCCCGGTGTCGTAACGGATCGCGGTGCCGGAGACCTGGAAGCCCATCATGGCGATGAAGTGCATGGACCACACGGCGGTGCCGCCCAGACAGATCGCGCTGAGGATCAGCCACTGCCAGCGGGCGAAACGGCCCGTGGTCCTGCGCGCCCGGACGGACAGCATCAGGCCGATGAAAGAACCGATGACCGATACCGCGTAGGCGATCACCGGAGTCCACAGTCCGTCGGTGAAGTGGTCGATCATGCTGGGCCGTCCCGGTGCGACAGTGGCGGTTCTTCCTGGTGAGGAGATCATAGAAAGCGGACCCGGAAATGAAAACCGCCCCATATCACATGAAACAATGTCGGTGTGCCGGTGGTGGCGGGGGCGGTCGGTCCCATCGGACGTGTCACGGAAGGTGACCGTGACCTGCGTGTCACGTATCACTCCGCGGTGTCGCGATCACGGGGAGCGGTGTGTGCGGCGAAGACCCTGGAAGGCGATGGTGGCGAGGGCGTCGGCGATCTCCTCGGCCGCCAGTCCCCGGTCGGGCTTGTACCACTCCACGACCGAATTGACCATGCCGAACAGCAGCCGGGCGGCCACCGCGGGGTCGACGTCGTCACGGATGTCGCCGTCCACGATGCCCTCGCGGACCAGGTCGGCGATCAGGTGGTCGAACTCGCGGCGCCGCTCCAGCGCGTGCTTCTCCACCTCGGTGTTGCCGCGCACCCGCAACAACAGGGTGACGTGCGGGAGCAGTTCGACCAGTACCCGCACGCTGCCCCGCAGGACGTGGTCGAGGCGGTCCACGGCCGGACCGGTGGTCGACTCCTCCTCGCGGGTGACCGCGAACAGGGCGTCCAGCGCCAGGTCCAGGGATCGGCGCAGCAGCTCGGTCTTGCTGGAGACGTGGTGATAGATGGCGGACTTGGTCACGCCGAGCGCGCGTGCCAGGTCCTCCATGCTGGTCCCGTCGTAGCCGCGCTCGTTGAAGACACGGGCCGCCACGTGCAGGACGGAATCGGCGTCGTGTCCGGGGCGTCCGGAGCGGCGCCTTCCGGATCGCGGGGGCGCGGACTCGCCAGGGCTGGTTCGGGGCACGGTCGTCGAATCTACCTCGTGTGGCCCCCCGGTCGGGGGGTGAACACCGGATCGACGGGTGACGTGTCGTGGACGCCACACGGGGATCCGGTGACCGAACGAACGGTCGGTCGGTAGGGAGTCTACGGGGGATCGCGGCGCATCGGTAGAGGTGACGGCCCTGAAGGCGGGCTTCGACCACCTTCGGGCCCGGCGCCTGCGCCGGGTGGGGGCGGATCCGTAACGCTAAGGATCCGTTAAGTGACTGGTGCCCTTTTTTGGTGAGTAGTAGCTTTTCTTCGCTTTCTTTGGACAAAGGGCACTTTCTGTCCTCAAGCGAAGAAGAAGAGACTCCCCATGGCCATCTCACGTCGTCACGCCCTGCGTGCCTCCCTGCTCGGGAGCGCGGGGGCCGCCCTGGCCACCGCGGCCCCCGCGTCGGCCTGGGCCGAACCCGACGCACCCTTCGACGGGGGCGCGCGCCAGGCCCTGCGACTGCTCAAGGAGGGCAACCGGCGCTGGCGCCGGTTCGCCTCCCGTCACCCCAACGAGGGCCGGAACCGCCGGATCGAGGTCGCGCAGGGGCAGAACCCCTTCGCCCTCGTCCTCGGTTGCGCCGACTCCCGAGTCCCTCCGGAGCTGGTCTTCGACCGGGGTCTGGGCGACCTGTTCACCGTCCGCTCCGCCGGCGAGGTCCTCGACTCCTCGGTGCTCGGCAGCGTCACCTACGCCGTCGAACACCTGGAGGTCCCCCTCATCGTCGTCCTGGGGCACTCCTCGTGCGGCGCGGTGAGCGCCGCCGTGGACACCCACCGCACCGGTGAACTCCCGCACGGGCACGTCGGTTACCTGGTCGAACAGATCCTGGAGGTCGTCGAGGCCACACCCGACGAGGGCGGCGACTTCCTCGACGCCTGCGTACGGGCCAACGCCGTCCACGTCGCGGACCTGCTGCGCACCGACGACGAACTGCGCCCCTTCGTCGAGTCCGGCCGTCTGGACATCGTTCCGGCCCGCTACGACCTGAACGGGTACGGGGTCGACTGGCTCTGACCCGGGTCCGGAAAACCAGGGAGGTAGGTCCCTAAAAACCCACAAGATGATAAAAGTGATCGCCCATGCCATTCTGGGCGATCACTGTTTTCCAAGGTTTTTCCGTGCACATTCATCCTCAATCGTTTTCGTTGCGACATTGTCGACCTACCTCTTTCACCAGGCACTACTTCATTAATTTCTGAAAACCCTGCGAACCCGGGTGAGTCGCCTTATTCTCGTGCTGTCCGTACAAGGGCGTCACCCGTGATCGATGTGTCACGGGTCGCCCGGCCCCGTCTTCGCAAAGGACCGACGTGCGCGCCATCGACCGACAGATGAGGGACATGCTCCAGACGCCCGGGGTGCGCAGCGTCCACCTCGTCGATTGGCGGAGCGGGCACACCCTCGCCCGGACCGGTGACGACGACCGCGCGGAGGACGCCATCGCGATCCTCCGCGCCGTGCACACGGGACCCTTGTGCGCCACGCAGGAGATGGAGGACGTCGTCGTCTCCGACGCCGACCACCATGTCCTGCTCGCCGTCCTCGCCGGGTCGGACGACCTGTGCCTTCGGGCACGCGTGGCGCGGCACGAGGGCAACCTCGGCTTCGCCCTACGACGCCTGCGCCTCCTCGCCCGCACCGCGCAGGTGCCCGTGCCCCACCGCGATCGGCCGCCGGCCCGGGGCCGGGGCGTCCCCCGGCCCCGGATCGCCACCCCCGTGGACCGGAGCGTGCTGGAACGCGTCCTCACCGCCCTGCGCACCCTGTCCACGGACCACCCAGGCACCGCCCGGGCGGTGATCACGTGACCGGTGGAGCCTCCCCGCGCCGCAAGGTCCAGGGGCTGCGCCGTTGGATCGCCGATCGGGGCCGGACGCGCCGAACCACCCAAAGGAGAGAGAACGACATGCCGAACATCGAATCCGGTCTCAAGGAGATGATGGAGATCGAGGGGGCGGTCGGTGCCGCCGTCGTCGACTACAGCAGCGGGATGGCGCTGGGCACCCTCGCCTCCACCAACACGCTCGACCTCACGGTCGCGGCGGCCGGGAACACCGAGGTGGTCCGCGCCAAGATGCGCACGATGGACCAGCTCGGCCTCAACGACGCCATCGAGGACATCCTCATCACCCTGTCCGGGCAGTACCACGTCATCCGGCCGCTCACCAGCCGCAAGGGGCAGGGCCTCTTCCTCTACCTGGCACTGGACCGTGGCCGGGGCAACCTCGCCCTGGCCCGGCACCGGCTCAAGGGCATCGAGGAGACCCTGGAGGTGTGACGCCGGGACGGGGGCGCGAGCACAGGTCGCGACGAGCACCGCGGCGCCCCCGTCCCGGCCGGAAACCGGTTCCCAGGGAGCGAGGGGATGGTGGACAATTGCGGGTACCCCGCTCTCCTCCCAGCAGCCCCCTCGCCAAGGAGAACCGGCCATGTTCCGGATCGCCATCAGCAGTCTCGCCGACGACGGACCGCGCATCGTCCCGGAGCACCGGGGCACCGTGCTGTCCGTCGACGAGGCGGTCCGCGCCGTCCTCGACCGTCTGCCCGCCGTCGACCCGGCGGCGTTCACCGGCAGAGCCGTCCAGGACTCGGTCAACCGGGTCAACGACTTCCGGCGCGACGTCGTCGCCGACGGCCACCGCTACCGGGTGATCATCGCCCCGATGATGTGACGAACCGGGGCCCGTGACCGACGGGCCCGGACGGACGTCAGTCCGAACCGAACGCCGAGTCGAAGGACGCCTCCGGCGGGTCGTACGCGTGCGCTCGGACGAACTCCACCGCCTCGGCCGCCCCGACCAGCCGGTCCATCCCGGCGTCCTCCCACTCCACCGAGATCGGCCCCGTGTAGCCGATCGCGTTGAGGACCCGGAAGCAGTCCTCCCACGGCACGTCGCCGTGCCCGGTCGACACGAAGTCCCAGCCGCGCCGCGGGTCGCCCCAGGGCAGGTGGGACCCCAACCGACCGTTGCGGCCGTTGCCGGTGCGCTTGCGGGTGTCCTTGCAGTCCACGTGGTAGATGCGGTCCCGGAAGTCCCACAGGAACCCCGCCGGGTCGATGTCCTGCCACACCATGTGGCTGGGGTCCCAGTTCAGGCCGAACGCCTCCCGGCGCCCCACCGCCTCCAGCGCCGCCTCGGTGGACCAGTGGTCGTAGGCGATCTCCGAGGGGTGGACCTCGTGCGCGAACCTCACTCCCACCTCGTCGAACACGTCCAGGATCGGGTTCCAGCGGTCGGCGAAGTCCCGGTATCCGGCCTCGATGACGTCCGCGCCGACCGGCGGGAACATCGCGACGTACTTCCAGATCGCCGAACCGGTGAAGCCCACCACCGTGGACACGCCGAGCCGGGCGGCGGCCCGCGCGGTCGTCTTCATCTCCTCGGCGGCCCGCCGCCGCACCCCCTCGGGGTCACCGTCTCCCCAGACCCGGGAGGGCAGGATGTCCCGGTGCCTCCGGTCGATGGGGTCGTCGCAGACGGCCTGCCCCAGCAGGTGGTTGGAGATCGCCCAGAGCCCCAGCCCGTGCCGTTCGAGCGTGTCGAGGCGGTCGCGCACGTAGTCGTCGTCGACGGCGGCCCGGGTGACGTCGAGGTGATCGCCCCAGCAGGCGAGTTCCAGCCCGTCGTAACCCCACGCGGAGGCCAGGGAGCAGATCTCCTCGAAGGGCAGATCGGCCCACTGTCCGGTGAAGAGGGTGACCGGTCGTGTCATGGTCGGGCCTTTCGTCGGTGGATTCCGGAGCCCGCTCGGGGCGGGGGCGGGCGGTCCCGCCGCGGTGGCGGCGGGACCGGTGATGGTCGTGGTGGTCCGTCGTCAGTGGTGGTACTCGTGCTCGGTCCGGTCCCCGGCGGTGCCGTCGGGCTCCAGCGCACCCAGGCCGGGGGCCGCCGGCAGGTGGGCGTGGACGGGGCCGATCCCCGCGCCGACCGCGGCCTCGTCCAGGTGCGCGGCCGCGACGGACCAGCCCACGACCGCCTCGTTCCGCACGTCCATCGCCGTGTGCAGCAGGTCCATGCGCAGGTCCTCGTCCTCCACCAGCGCCGCCTTGGAGTAGGTGTCGGCGACCACCACCAGCAGCGACGCCGACGAGATCAGACCCGTGCGGACGGGATCCGCGTCGTCCCCGGTGCTCAGGGAGGTGACGACGTCGTGCGCGGTGGTCCGCCACCCGTGCACGGTCGCGGCGTCCACCGGTTCCAGGGACGGGTGCGAGCCGTCCGTCGGAAGCCACTCCTCCATCTCCGCGATGACCGGGGTCAGGTCCTCGCGTGCCGTCATCGCGGTCTCGGCCAGCGCGCCCACGGCGTCCGGGTCACCGGACGGCCCGCCCTCCCCGGCGGACAGGACGAGCGCTGCGATCAGTGCGCCCACGAGGACCATGGAGCCGATGGTGAGCCACCAGGTCAGGGCGGTGGTGTGCGTGGGTTCGGGGAGATCCTCCGAGGGAGGGGCCTGCTGCTCCTCGTCCAGGGGGGTCCGGTGGTCGGCGGGCATGGTGACGTCTCCTAGCGGGTGGGAGTCACCCTGCTCCCAGCGGCGCTTTCCGGCGAGCGCGGCACCGAGCGGGGTGGGGGTGTGCCGTCCGGGACACGCCGCCGGACCGGCCGCTGTGCGCACACGGCCGGGCGCGGACCGCGTCCCGCCTCCCCCCAACCTCTTCTCACCTTCCACTCGGGAGGGACCGCAGGAACGCCAGTCCGTCGACGGCGATCGCGTCCTGGGTCGCCGCGAGAGGCCGCCAGATGGAGGCCGCCGTGGCGATGGTGGCATTCTCGGCGGTGAACGATTCGATGACCAGGGGGCCTCGGTGACCGATCGTGTCCAGCGCGTCGACGATCCCGGACCAGTCCAGGTGATCGGCGCCGGGGGCGCCCCGGTCGTTGGCGCACACCTGCACGTGGGCGACCCGGTCACCGGCCCGCAGGATCGCCGCCGGGACGTCCCGCTCCTCGATGTTCATGTGGTAGACGTCCAGAGCCAGACCGCAGTGCTCGACCGGCAGGTCGGCGAGCAGCTCCAGGCCTTGGTCGACGGTGTTGAGCACGCTCGTCTCGTAACGGTTCAGCGGTTCCACGGCCAACCGCACCCCCGCCCCCGCCGCGTGCGCGACGACCGGGGCCAGTGCCTCGGTCAGCTCCGAGGCCAGGGCGGACCGCTCCGCCGGTGTCATCCGCCAGGTCCGGCCCACCGAGGCGTAGGCGGGACCGGCGGCGACGGGCGACCCGACCGTCGCCGCCATGTCCACGACCCGACGCAGGTAGTCCTGCGTCGCCCTGCGGGTGCCCGGGTCGGTCGCCACCAGCTCCCGACCCGGGCCCATGACCAGTACGACGCTGGGCGCCAGCCCCAGCCCGTCCAGCAGGTCCCGGGCGCGGCCGGGGTCCCAGTCGTCGACGTCCTCCACCGGGAGTTCGATCACGTCGAACCCCCACCCGGCCACCCGGGGGGCGATCCGGTCCAGATCCGCCCCCGTCAGCGGCGACGTCCACACCCAGGTGTTGACCCCCAACGCGCGCATGCGTCCCTCCTCCTACCGGTCGGTCCAGGCCTCGGGGAAACCGGGCAGGTCCTCGCCGCCGAACTTGGCGTAGTGCAGCGACGGCATGTCGGCGTTGCGGTCCAGGTAGTCCTGGAGCTCGTCCTGGCGGATCGGCTCCTGCGGCAGGACCCACTCGGCGGGGACCTCCTCGCCGGCCAGGATCATCGAGGCGGCCAGCACCGGGGTCCGCCACTGGAAGTTGGAGTACACCGGCGCGATCGCGGTCAGCCCCTCCTCGTCCCACGTGCGCATGAAACTCAGCTCGTCCTCACCGGAGATCACCGGGTAGGGCTGACCCGCGTCCTCGAAGGCCTCCAGGGCGGCCACGGCGCCGTCGCCGGCGTCCATCCAGATGCCGTTCACCTCGCCGCGCTGGAGGTGCTGGGAGACCAGGTCCTTGATCTTGGCGCCGTCGCCCTCGGTGAACTCGTAGCCGAGCACCTCCAGTTCGCTGCCGCCGAAGATCTCCTGGGCCGCCGCCCACCGGTGCTCCAGCACGTCCACACCCGGAAGGATGCGCAACGCCAGCACGGTCGAGCCGGGCTCCAGGTTCTCCACCAGGAACTCGGCGGCGTCGGCGCCGTAGGCGTAACCGCCGATCGGGTGGATGAAGGTCACCATGCAGTCGGAGTTGACGCCGCGGTCGAACACGATGACCGGGACACCGCTCTCGCACGCGGTCTCCACCGCCGGGGTCAGGGTGGCGGTGGTGGACGGCGAGATGATGATGGCGTCGCAGTCGCCGGAGTCGACGAACGCCTGGATGTCGGAGATCTGCTGGTTGTCGTCGTCGGCGGCGTCGGAGACCCGGAAGTCGCCGATGCGTCCCTCCTCCTGGAGCGCCTCCACCTGCTGTTCCATGGTGATGAAGCCGGTGACGCGCCACGGGTTGGACACCGAGGCGTTGGAGAAGCACACGGTGGCGTCCTCCGGTGAGTCGTGGACGAACTCCGAGGTGTCCGTCCACTCCGGTTCGATCGCCTGTGACCAGGGCTCGTCGGCCGGTCCCTCCGGCTCGATCTCGCGCTGGGCGAGCTGGGCCTCGTACTCGGCCGGGTCGAACCACTCCGCGTCGGGGGTCAGTCCGGTTCCACCGCCCTCACCTCCGGCGGCGTCGTCCGGCGCGTCCGTGGTACACGCCGAGAGCATCAGTGTCAGACCGGCGGTGCCGGCGAGCAGCATGCGGGGGATGCGCATGATTACCTCCTGGGAGTGCCGAGCGGTGGCTCGGGTTCGTGGTCCGGTCGCCGTCGGAGGCGTCCCGGAAGTCGGAGTTCGCCTCGGCGGGCGGCATAGGCCACCGCGACGATGATGATGAGCCCCTGCACCGACGGCTGGATGGTGGAGGGCAGGTAGAGCTGGTTGAACAGGGTGAACAGCGCCTCGACGGTGAGAGCGCCCAGTGCGGCGGCCACGACCGTCCCGCGGCCGCCGCCCAGGACGACACCGCCCAGCACCACGGCGGTGATGGCGGTGAACTCCAGACCCTGGCCGACCTGCGCGGTGACCCCGGCGTACCCGCCGATGAGGATCGCCGCGACCGTGGCCATGAGTGCGGATCCGACGAAGGCCAGGGTGCGCGTCCGCTGGACCCGCACTCCGGAGAAGGCGGCGGCGACGTCGTTGTCGCCGGTCGCCATGAGGGAACGGCCGAACGGGGAGCGCATGAGGAACACGGCGACGACGGTCAGCGCCAGCGCGATGAGCACCGCCCACGGCAGCTGGCCCAGGAACGGCACGTCCTCGATCCCGCCCCGGCCCGGAACGCGGAACGACTCCGACAGGGAGCCGGTGGGTGCGCCGCCGGTCCAGTAGCGGACCGCGCCGAACAGGACGAGCATCATGCCCAGGGTGGTGATGATCGAGGGCACCCTGAGCAGGGTCGTGACCAGTCCGTTGACCAGGCCCACCAGCAGTCCGAAGGCGAGCATGAGGCCGATGACCGGCAGGGTCACACCCTCCTCGCCGTCGATGAGTCGGGCCGCGATGACCACCTGGGCGCCGACCAGCGAACCGACCGACAGGTCGAACTCCCCGGAGACGATGACCAGGTACTGGCCCACGGCCAGGACGACCAGCGGTGCCGCCTTCTTGGCGAAGGCCATGAGCGGCGGCCCCTGGAAGAACGACGGGTTCTGGGTGGCGATGACCACGAAGACGAGCACCAGCAGCAGGAGCACCGTGGCGGTGCCGCCCCGGCCGAACGCGGCCAGGGCCGCCGGGTACGGGCGACGCGGGGAGGGGGTCGGACTGGAGGGTGCCGGCGTGGTCATCGTCCGCCTCCTCGGGTGATCGGTGCGGGGACGGCGTCGCCCGGTTCGGAGGGGGGTTCGGTCGGGTCGGGGGAGGGATCGGGCACGGGTGGCGGTGGTCCGCCGGAGGGGAAGCGCACCCGCCCCGCCGACCGGGACGATCGGCCGCGGGCGTAGATGGCCACGGCCGTGATGACGATGACGCCGCGCAGCACGTCCTTGACGAACGGATCCACCGCCAGCACGTTGAACACCGTGTCGAGGGTGGCGAGGATGAACACCCCGGCGAGGGTCCCGGCCACACCGCCGCGCCCGCCCAGCAGGTAGGTACCGCCCAGGACCACCGCGGCGATGGCCTCCAGCTCGTAGCCGTTGCCGTAGACCAGGGCGCTGCCGGTGCCGAACCGGGCGGCCAGCAGCAGCCCGGCCACCCCGGCGGTCATCGAGCACAGGACGTGCGCGGTGATGACGGGGACCCGGTCGCGGACCCCGGACAGTCGGGCCACCTCGGCGTCGCCGCCCACGGCGTACATGTGATAGCCGGTGCGGCTGCGGTGCAGGAAGACGATCGCCGCGATCGCCAGGCCCACCATGACCAGGGTGGAGATCGGCAGCACCCCGAGGCGGGTGTGGCCGAACGCCTGGAAGGCGGCGGGCACGTCCCCGGCCGGACCCTGGAAGTTGGTGTCCAGGAAGCCCTTGATGATGAGCCCCGTGCCGAGGGTGGCGATGAACGGATTGACCCGCAGCCCGGTGACGATGGTGCCGTTGGCCAGGCCGATCAGCGCCGCGAGTCCGAGGGTGGCGGCGATCCCCAGCGGGATCCGGGAGGGGTCGCCCGCCATGGTCGTGGCCGCGACCACGGTGGACAGGGCGGCGACGTACCCGACGGACAGGTCCAGGGACCGGCACAGGATGACCAGGGTCTGGCCGATGGCGAGGAACCCGAGCAGGCTGCTGCGGGTGAACAGGTCGACGGTGTTGGCCGTGGTGAACAGGTTCCGGCCCTGGGACGCCACGTAGACGCTGCTCAGCACCAGCAGGAGGAGCAGGGCCAGGTAGACCGCGCCGGTGGTGCCGGTGCGCGCCCACAGGCCTCGGGCGGTGTCGATGAGGGAGGCGGGGGGACGGTTCACGGTGCGGCCTCCTCGTGTCGGGCGGGGCCGTCCCCGTCGCCCCGGGGGGTCTCGGGGCCGGGCCCGGGGAGGCCCGGAGGACCGGGGGGATCGTGTTCGGCCTGTGCGACCTCCTCGACCACGGCGGTGATCCGGGGGTCCTCCACCCCCGGGTCGGCGGTCTCCGGCGGAGATCCCGTGGCCAGGGCCATGACCTCCTCCTCGCCCGAGCCGCCGGGGAGCCCGCCCGCCACCCGGCCGTCGGCCAGGACGACGAGACGGTCGGACATGCCGATGAGCTCGGGCAGCTCCGAGGAGATGAGCACGATCGCCACCCCCGACGCCGCGAGTTCGCGCATCAGCCGGTAGACGGCCTGTTTGGCGCCCACGTCGATGCCGCGGGTCGGCTCGTCCAGCACCATCACGCCGGGTTCGGCGGCCAGCCACTTGGCGAGTACGACCTTCTGCTGGTTGCCGCCGGACAGGTAGCGGACCTCCTGGGCGCTCCCGCCGTGCGAGACCAGCTCCAGGGAGGAGAGCACCCCGGGCAACCGGGCGGCCCGGGGACCGGACCCGAACGGCCACACGGCGTCCAGGACCAGACGGGCGTTGGCGGCGATCGACTGGTTCAGGGCCAGCCCCTGCGTCTTGCGGTCCTCGCTCACCAGGACCAGACCCGCCCGGATCGCGGCCCGGGGGGAGCGCGGGTCCACCCGGCGGCCGTCCACGACGACCTCGCCCCGGGTGAAGCGGTCGATCCCGAAGAGGGCGTGGGCGATCTCCGTGCGACCGCTTCCCTGAAGGCCGGCCAGCCCCACGATCTCGCCGCCGCGCACCTCGAACGAGATGTCGTCCAGCTGCGGGTTGCCGCCGCCGCGCACCTCCAGGCGCACCTCGCCGGAGCGCTCGCCCCGGGGTTCCAGGTGACCGGGGAAGACCGCCGACACCGGGCGGCCCACCATCATGCGCACCAGGTCGGCGGGGCGGGTGTCGGCGGCCTCCACGGTGTCGACGAGGCGACCGTCCTTGAGGACGGTGATCCGGCTCGCCAGGTCGAAGATCTCCCGCATCCGGTGCGAGACGTACAGCACCGCCACGCCGCGTTCGAGGAGGCGGCCGATGATCCGGTAGAGCACCTCCACCTCGCCCTCGGCCAGCGCGGCGGTCGGCTCGTCCATGGAGATGACGCGGGCGTCGTGCGAGAGCGCCTTGACGATCTCGACCACCTGCTGCCGGGCCACGGACAGGGACCGGACCCGCGCCCAGGGGTCGATGCCCTCCAGGTCCAGGTCGGCGAGCAGGGCGGCGGTGGCGCGTTCCATGGCCCGGCCGTCCACCGTGCCGAACCGGCCCCGGATCTCCCGGCCCAGGAACACGTTCTCGGCGACGGTCCGCTCCGGGAGCAGGTTGAACTCCTGGAAGACGGTGGCCACGCCCGCCCGCTGGGCCTGGACCGGGTGCTCGAAGGAGACGGGGCGTCCGTCCAGTTCGACGACGCCCTCGTCGGCCGGGTGGACCCCGGCCAGGACCTTCATCAGCGTGGACTTGCCCGCGCCGTTCTCACCGACCAGGGCGTGCACCCGTCCCGGGTGCAGCTCCAGGTCGACGCCGTGCAGGACGCGCACGCCCAGGAAGGACTTGGTGATGCCGCTCATGCGGATGACGGGTGCCTCGGGGGGTTCGGCGCTCATCCCCGGTCCACCTCGGCGATGTCGACCCAGCGGTGTTCGCGCGCCGACAGGAGCACGGCCTCGGCGATGATCGCCGCGCGCAGCCCGTCGGCGAAGACCGGCAGCCCCTCGGGGGCGCCGCCGGCCACGGCGTCGGCGGTGTCGGCGACCAGGGCGTTGAAACAGTCCTGGTAGCCCTGGGGGTGACCGACGGGGAGGCCGGAGAGTCTGGCGGCGTCGGCGCTCAGGTCGGGGGAGTCGCGGGAGATGATCGCGGTGCGCCCGCGCCCGCCCGCCCACAGGGTCTCGGGGCGCTCCTGGTCGAAGCGGAGGGACCCCTCGGTGCCGGAGACCTCCAGCACCAGGCTGTTCTTGCGGCCGGGGGAGACCTGGCTGATGACGGCGCTCCCGATGGTCCCGCCCGCCGTCGTGAACTGGAGGGTGACCAGGTCCTCGGTGGCGACCGGGCGTCCGTCGCGGACGTCGTTGAAACGGCCGGTCTGCGCGCTGACGGAGGTGATCCGGTCGCCGGTGACGAACTCCAGCATGTCGCACCAGTGCGAACCGATGTCGCCGAAGGCCCGGGTGGGTCCGCCGATGGCCGGGTCCACCCGCCAGTTGTCCTCCCGCGGGTACAGGAGCCAGTCCTGGAGGTAGCCGCCGTGGGCCAGTCCGACCCGGCCGATGGCACCGGCGGCGACCAGGGCGCGGGCCTCACGGGCCATGGGGTGGAAGCGGTAGGCGAAGGGGACGACGGCGACCCGCTCCGCGGCCTCCGCCGCCGCGGTCATCTCCCGTGCGGTGGCGGCGTCGGTGGCCAGGGGTTTCTCGCACACCACGTGCTTGCCGGCGTCGAGCGCGGCCAGGCTCAGCGGTGCGTGCAGGTGGTTGGGGACGCACACGTGCACCACGTCCACGTCGTCGCTGCGGATCAGGTCGAGCGCGTCGGCGTGGGCGCGTCCGGCGCCGTGGGCGACGCGGAAGGCCTCGGCCTTCTCCGGGGAGGAGCCCGCGACCCCGACCACCGCGCCCCCGTGGGCGCGGACGGCGTGGCCGTGGACCCGCCCCATGAACCCGGTGCCGATGACCGCGGCGCGGTAGGCGTTCGTCGTGGTCGTGGCATCGGATCCGCCGCCGATGCTTGTGACCTTGCTCACTGACATGGTGGAACCGTACGCCGGACTTATGACGATGGTCAAGCATAAGTTGAGAAATGTGACCGCAATAGGGTGACACGAGTCAGTCAATAGATCCTGTGCTTGACTTGTCCCATGACGGAAGACGCGCTGACCGACGCGGCGGCCCTCACTCGGCTCCGCGCCGCTCCCTCCACCACCGCGCTCGGGGCGGGGACCCTGCTCCGACTCCTGCGCGACGGTCGCCCCCGGACCCGCTCCGAGCTCGCCGGGGCCACCGGGCTGGCCCGGTCCACCGTCACCCAGCGGGTGGACGCCCTCCTCGCCAGCGGCCTCATCGGCCCCGCCGGCGAAGCGGTGTCCACCGGCGGGCGTCCGCCCACCACGTTCTCGTTCCGGCCCCGGGCCCGGGTCGTCCTCGCCGCCGACCTGGGCGCCACCCACGCCCGGCTGGCCCTCACCGACATGGCGGCGGACGTCGTCGCCGAGACACGCGCCGACCTCGACATCTCCCTGGGCCCCGAACCCGTCCTCGACTGGGTCATCGAGCGGGGCCGCGCCCTGATCGCCGAGGCCGACCGCGACGTCTCCGAACTCCTCGGCCTGGGCATCGGCCTGCCCGGACCCGTCCAGCACTCCACCGGCCGGGCGGTCAACCCGCCGATCATGCCGGGGTGGGACGGCTTCGACGTGCCCGGCTACGTGGGCGAACGCCTGGCCGTGCCGGTCCTGGTCGACAACGACGTCAACATCATGGCCATCGGCGAACACCACACCGCCTGGCCCACCGCGAGCCACCTGATGTTCGTCAAGGTCGCCACCGGCATCGGCTGCGGCATCGTCAGCGAGGGCCGCGTGTACCGGGGCGCCCAGGGCGCGGCCGGCGACATGGGGCACATCCACGTCGCCACCGGGGCCGACAAGCCCTGCCGCTGCGGCAACACCGGCTGCCTGGAGGCCGTCGCCAGCGGCGCGGCCCTGGCCGCCGCCCTCACCGAGGAGGGCGTGCCCGCCGCCGGCGCCCGCGACGTGGTGGAGCTGGCCCGCAACGGCTCGGTCCCGGCGCTGCGCGCCCTGCGCCAGGCCGGCCGCGACATCGGCGAGGTGCTGGCCGCGTCGGTCAACATGTTCAACCCGTCGGTCATCGTCATCGGCGGGGCCCTGGCCCTGGCCGGCGATCACCTGCTGGCGGGCGTGCGCGAGGTCATCTACCAGCGGTCGCTGCCGCTGGCCACCGAACACCTCAACATCGTCTCCTCGGAGGCGGGGGAGGGCGCCGGCGTCATCGGCGCGGCGGTGCTGGTCATCGAGCACTGTCTGAGCCCGGAGCACGCCGACCGGCTCATCTCCGGCACCGCCTGAGGGGAACGCTCCACGAAGACCGTGCGAGGTCCGGCGCGCGGACTGGCGGCGGGGCACGCCGACCGGGCCATCCTGCCACCGCCTGACCGGGGTGCCCGGTGAGGACCGCGCGGCACCCGCACAGGGGGAGGGGCGGAGCCGATCGGCTCCGCCCCTCCCCTCGATGACCCTGGTTCAGGGGATCACCGGCCGCGCGGTTCCCCGCGGAACTCGGCCTGGTCGACGTCGGGCAGGATGCCCTCGTGGCGCAGGGCCGGCTTCTCGGCGCCGCGGTGGTCGCCGCGGACCACGGCGGTCCGTGCCACGCTGTTCACCAGGATGGCGATGGCCACACCGGCGACCAGGTTGATCAGGGCGGTGCCGACCTGGCTGGCGCCCTCGGCCCCCTGGGTGAACGGGGTCACCACCGCTATGGCGGTGATCAACCCGATGATCCACACGAAGAAGGCACGGGCACGCGGTGCCGCCACCAGCAGCAGGTGCATCAGGGCCGTGGCCGCCAAGGCGGCCACCGCCGCCACCAGGGCGTACAGCGCGGTCCCCGCGTCACCGAGGTAACCGGCCTCCTCAGGGGCCAGCACGGGAATCCCCAGCACACCCCGGACGAACAGGGTGCCCACGAGGATCACCAGTGCCGCCACCACCGCCGTCGCCAGGCCGCCGGACCACAAGCGGACCGCGTTGACGGGTCGTTCGGTTGTGAACTCGTTCATGCCGATACCCCCAGATACGGCGTCGAGTATCGTCGCACTCCGTATACATCCGGATACGTCCGCACTCGGTCGTAGCCCACATACCCGAAGCCCCGCGAAGGTAACCCACACGTGGAAGACTGAGGTCATGGCTCACTTCGCGCACGCTCGCGTCGATCTCGACGCGATCGCCGACAACGCACGGTCGCTCCGCGGGCACGCCGGCGGGACCCCCCTCATGGGCGTGGTCAAGGCCGACGGCTACGGGCACGGCATGCTCCCCGCCGCCCGCGCGCTGCTCGCGGGCGGGGCGGGCTGGCTCGGCACCGCGTTCATCGACGAGGGTCTGCGCCTGCGCGAAGCCGGCATCACCGCCCCCGTCATGTCCTGGATCATCCCCCCGGGCGAACCCCTGGGCGCGGCCATCGAGAACGACATCGACCTCGGCGTCAGCGATCCCCTCCTGCTGGACGCCGTGCTGGCCGAAGCCCGACGGCTGGGGCGCACCGCGCGGGTGCAGCTCAAGATCGACACCGGCCTCAACCGGGGCGGGGTCGGCTCCGCCGAGTGGGGCGACCTGGTGGAGGCCGCCGCCCGCGCGGAGGAGACCGGCGACCTCAAGGTGAGCGGCGTCTGGTCGCACTTCGCCTGCGCCGACGAGCCCGGCCACCCCTCGATCGCCGCCCAGCTCGCGGTGTTCCACGACGCCCTGGCGGCGGCCGACAAGGTCGGCCTCACCCCCGAGGTGCGCCACATCGCCAACTCGGCCGCGCTGCTCACCCTGCCCGAGGCGCGCTTCGACCTGGTCCGGGGCGGGATCGCGAGTTACGGTCTTTCCCCGATCCCGAATTACGACGTGCCCGGATTGCGGCCCGCGATGACCCTGCGCGCCCGCGTCGCCCTCACCAAGCGGGTGCCGGCCGGCAGCGGCGTCTCCTACGGCCACCGCTACGTCACCGACCGCGAGACCACCCTGGCCCTGGTGCCCCTCGGCTACGCCGACGGTGTGCCCCGGGCCGCCACCAACAGGGGGCCGGTGCTCCTCGGCGGACGCCCGCGCGTCATCGCCGGAACGGTGTGCATGGACCAGTTCGTCATCGACGTGGGCGACGACGAGGTGACCGCCGGAGAGTACGCGGTGCTGTTCGGCGACCCGGGCGAGCACCCGGGCACCCCGAGCGCCCAGGACTGGGCCCGGGTCCTGGACACCATCCCGTACGAGATCGTCACCAGGGTGGGCGTCCGGGTCCCCCGCGAGTACGTCGGCGGCTGACCGGCGGTCGGCGGTCGTGTTCCGGCCGGTCCGGGGTGTGGCGTGAACGACCTCCACCGATCGTCCACAACCGGTCACGCGCCCCCGCCGCCCCGCCTAACCTGGGGTGAGGAGGACACACCACCCGGCGGTCGTGCCCTGACCCGGTCGGCCACCGACCGAACCGTACCGACACACAGCCTTGCGAGCCCGATGACAGACGTGACGACCACAGCGAACGCGTCCACCGTCCACGCGGTGACCGCCGCCACCGACGGTGCCATGCGCGCCCTCGGCCACGCCCTGGCCGGCCTCAGCCGACCAGGCGACCTGCTGATCCTGTCCGGCCCGCTCGGCGCGGGCAAGACCACCCTCACCCAGGGGCTGGGCCGGGGGCTGGGCGTGCGCGGCTCGGTCACCTCCCCGACCTTCGTCATCTCCCGCATCCACCCCTCGCTGGTGGGCGGACCGTCGCTCGTCCACGTGGACGCCTACCGCCTCGGCGGGCCCGACGAGATCGACGACATCGATCTCGACATGACCCTCCCCGACTCCGTCACCGTCGTCGAATGGGGCGAGGGCGTCGCCGAGGGCCTGTCCGACGACCGGCTGGAGATCCGGATCGAGCGGCACCCGGACGACGGTCGCACCGTCCACCTCACCCCCGTCGGCCACCGCTGGGCGGGCGTTGCCCTGCCCACCTCCGCGGACATCGCCGAGGAGGGCGCGACCGGCGCCCCCGACGAGAACCCGGAAGGGTAGACGCGTGCTCCTCCTCGCCTTCGACACCGCCACCCCCGCCGTCACCGCCGCCATCGGCGAGTCCGGCGCGGACGGCTCCTTCACCCCGCGCGCGAGCGCGTCCTCCGTGGACGCCCGCCGCCACGGCGAACTGCTCTCCCCGACCATCCGGTCCCTCACCGAGGAGGCCGGGGTCGCCCTGGCCGACCTCGGCGCCATCGCCGTCGGGATCGGGCCCGGCCCCTACACCGGCCTGCGCGTGGGACTGGCCACGGCCCACGCCCTGGCCGACGCCCTCGGCATCGCCTGCCACGGGGTCGCCACCCTGGACGCGCTGGCCTTCGCGACCAAGAGGAACGGGCCGTTCGTCGCGATGACCGACGCCCGCCGCAAAGAGGTGTTCTGGGCGCGCTACGACGACCACCTCACCCGCGTGGGCGAGGTCGCCGTGGAGCGACCGGCCGACCTCCACACCGGCGGGCTTCCGCTGGTCGGCGACGGCGCCCGCATGTACGCCGACGTGTTCGGCGAGGCCGCGTCCGCGCCGGAACCGGTGTACCCGGACGCCACCGCCATGGCCGAGCTGGCCCTGTACCGGCTCCACCGGGGCGAGACGCTCCCCGAACCCACCCCGCTCTACCTGCGTCGCCCCGACGCGGTGGTGCCGGGCGCTCCGAAGAAGGTCCGCCAGTGGGTGAGGTGACACCGGTCCGCGACACCGCGCTGGACGCGGTGCGCGTCGCATCGCCCGAGGGCGTGACCCTGCGGCCCATGACCGCCGACGACGTCGACGCGGTCATGGCGTTGGAGCGGGCCCTGTTCCCGGCGGACGCCTGGACCGAGGGGATGCTCCGCGACGAACTGGCCGAGGTCGCCACCCGCCACTACATCGTCGCCGTCACCGACGAGGGCGGGCCGGTCGGCTACGCCGGACTGCGGTTCGTCCCGCCCGAGGGCGACGTGCAGACCATGGCGGTCGCCGCGTCGGCCTGGGGTCGGGGGATCGGCGGCGCGCTGCTCACCGGCCTCCTCGACCAGGCCGCCCGGCGCGGGGTGACCCACATGTTCCTTGAGGTGCGCTCGGACAACCCGCGCGCCCAGAAGCTCTACGGCCGCTTCGGATTCGAGCGGATCGGCGTCCGACACGGCTACTACAACGGGGCCGACGCCCTGGTCATGCGGCGCGTCGCCGAGGAGGGTACCCATGAGTGACCACGACCTCCCGCTCATCCTGGGCATCGAGACGTCCTGCGACGAGACCGGAGTGGGTCTCGTGCGCGGCTGTGAGCTGCTCGGCGAGTCGGTGGCCTCCAGTGTGGAGCAGCACGTCCGTTTCGGCGGCGTGGTGCCCGAGGTGGCCAGCCGCGCCCACCTGGAGGCCATGACGCCCACCGTTCGGCGGGCGCTGGACTCGGCCGGGGTGAAGCTCTCCGACGTGGACGCCATCGCCGTCACCGCCGGGCCCGGCCTGGCGGGCGCGCTGCTGGTGGGGGTCTCGGCGGCCAAGGCCTACGCGATGGCCCTGGACAAGCCGCTGTACGGGGTCAACCACCTGGTCGGGCACGTGGCCGTGGACCAGCTGGAGCACGGGCCGCTGCCCAAGCCCGCGATCGCGCTGCTCGTCTCCGGCGGACACACGTCGCTGCTGCTGGTCAACGACCTGGCCACCGACGTGGTGTCGCTCGGCGACACCGTGGACGACGCGGCGGGCGAGGCCTACGACAAGGTGGCCCGACTGCTGGACCTGCCCTACCCGGGCGGTCCGCCCATCGACAAGGCGGCGCAGCGGGGCAACGCCAAGTCGATCCGCTTCCCGCGCGGCAAGTGGGGGGACGGCACGTACGACTTCTCGTTCTCGGGGCTCAAGACCGCCGTCGCCCGCCACGTGGAGGACGCCGACCGCCGGGGCGAGCCGCTGGTGGTCGCCGACATCGCGGCGGCGTTCCAGGACTCGGTGGTGGACGTGCTCACCCGCAAGGCGGTCGACGCCTGCGTGGAGCACGGGGTGAGCACGCTGGTGATCAGCGGTGGGGTGGCGGCCAACTCGGCGCTGCGCACCCTGGCCGAGCAGCGCTGCCGCGAGGCGGGCATCACCCTGCGGGTGCCCCGGCCCCGGCTGTGCACCGACAACGGCGCGATGATCGCCGCCCTGGGCGCCGAGGTCGTGGCGGCGGGCCTGCCCCCGTCGACACTCGACCTGGCCACGGACACCTCCCTCCCGGTGGAGTCCCCCCTGGCCGGCTAGCCGCACGCACGAAAGGGGGTCCCGGAGCACCGCTCCGGGACCCCCTTTCGTGCGTCCGCCGGCTGTTCCCTCGGTCCCCGTCGTGGTCGACCATGGCCGTGCCGTGCCGCCGGATGGGTCGTGCCGACCGGGCGAGCGCATCGACCGGCGACTCCACGGCGGCCCGAGCCGGCAGCAGGTCCTGCCGGTCGTCCTCGACGACCACGGCATCGGGTGTCGAACATCCTCGGGGAACGTCGCGTCCCACACCGTGATCGCATGAGATGTCCGGGCCGGGCGGCGCGTCGGCACACGGCGCGGACGGGTGGGCCGTGTGCGGCATCCGCCCGGACGGTTCATGCGGGCGATCCCCGCCTACGGAAAGGTCTTCATGTTCCGCCGCACCCTGTCCTCCGCCTTCTGCGCGATGCTCGTCGTGTTCCCGCTCTCGGCCTGCGGTGGGGGAGCGCCCGCTTCCGGTTACGAGCGGCATCGATCGGCGAACTTCACGGTGGAACTGCCGGTGGACTGGTATGACGAGGGGAGACTCCACATCCACTGGGACACGAAGGACCACGGTCTCGAAACCGGCGTCATCAGGGGACCCGACCACGATGTCGTCGTCCACACGATCTGGGCCGGTCTCGATTCCGGAGAGAGCGCCGTGGAGTGGACGGAGGAGAGGGAGTCCGAGACCTCGGAGGCCGCCGAATCCTATGAGCGACTCTCCCTGGAGGAACGGAGACTGGCGAACCTGTTCAGCGTGAACGGTTCCACCGCGCTCTTGGAGTTCGAGGCGGTCCTCGAACAGGGCGAACGCTGGTGGATCCACGTCGACGTCGACGACCCCCACCGGCTCGTCCTCCAGAAGGTCGTCACGAGGGAGGACACGGGCATGGCGTACGGCATCCGGGTGAGCCTCCCGGCCGTGGACGCGGAGAGGCATCGGGAGATGGCCACCACGATCGTCGACTCCTTCGAACCGCATGTCTTCGACGACTCCGACGTCTGACCGGACGGTGGGGGTGACCCCTCCACCCCTCCAGCCGCTGGTGAGGGCCTCAAGGACGAAGAAACGGAATCCTCGCATGGCCGATGGGGGAGTCCATCGCCCATCGACCCGACCTCATCACCAGCGGGCTCGGTCTCACGGTCGACACCCACCGCAAGGGACGGGCCCGATCCCCAGGCGCGGGCGCCGACGTCCTGACGGCCACTCCGTGATCTGGTAGCGCCCCGGATCTCTGCGTACGGCTCGCGGCGGTACACGGGGGAGAGACCGGGGCACGGGTGTTCTGGGAGGTGTTCCGACTTCGGCGTTCCTACAGCTGTATCAAGCCGTGACCGCAAGAGAGCGGGTCGCTCCCAGGGATCTGAGAACGATCCTTGTACCGCAGTCTCTCTTTGATCTTCGTCGCATCGAGGTCTGGCTCCTTCGACAGCAGAAGAGCGACCACGCCGGAGACGAACGCGCTGGCCATGCTCGTTCCGGAGTCCACGACGTGGAGCCGGTCCACCACGTCCTTCGTATCGAACGAGGCATCCCGAGATCGGGCGGAGACGATCATCACCCCGGGGGCCACCAGGTCGGGCTTGGCGAGGCCGTCCCGGCGGGGCCCCCTGCTGCTGGTCAACACCACCGTGCCGAGATCCAGATCCTCGATCCCCCGTCGGTGCCCACCGCTGTCATTCCAATACTTCTTGGTCGTATACGCTCCTGCGGTGATGGCCGATGTCGAACATCCGGGAGAGGATACGGTCATATCCCCTCGTGCGTGCGGTTCTTTGAACTTGATACCTTTTTCACCCCACATGTCCACGCGAACCCCCTTCTTCCCGGCTGGGTTCTTCAGATGCAGGGTGAACTCCCTCTCGGATGCGCCGTGCCCTTCGGGTGCCAGTAGAAATATGAAGATCTCGTGGTCATGGTTGACGGGATCAGCGCCGGGTGTGGATACCCTCGCCTTCCATCCTCCGGAGAATCCATAGCTCAGGTAGGGGGCCTTGTTCTCCCCCTGTGGCAGGATCTTCTGGAAATTTCTTCCTTCTTCTCCGCGTTCGCTCAGGCAGACTTCAAGTCTCTCCTTTCCCGAATACCAACCGGTCAGGAATATCCTGTTACCGGCAGAGGGAGAAGCGCTGAAGTGCACCTTGGTAATCTTCGGACCTTCGACCACCGCTTCGGCCCGTATGTCGTCCAAGGCTTCGTTGCCCGCCGCGCAGCAGACAACACGCCCAGGCCCGGATGCCTTGTCGATCGCCACGCACATGGGGCTGGTGCCGTCGTGCGGGTCCATGTGCGTGCCGAGACTGATGTTCACCACCGCGGGTCGATTCATCTCCTCGGCCACATCGAAGATGTACCGCATGCCGTCAATGACGTGGGCGCTCAGGTTGTTGTAATCGACCTTGACCACCACGAGATCGGCCTCCGGGGCCACCCCTTTGTACAGGGATTCGGAACCTGACGCGATTCCGGAAACATGCGTTCCGTGGCCGTTGGTATCCTTTATCTCACCGAATTCAGGCTTGACGAACTCTGCCCCGTAATCATATTTTCCCGGTTTCCTGCGACGGTCGTCGTAGGAAAACCCACCGCCGTGCGGGACGGTCTGGTCCCAGACCCTCAGTATCCGTTCGGAGAAGGCCGGATGGTCCGGGTCGATACCGGAGTCGATCACGCCGATGATCACGCCTTTGCCCCCCAGTCCCGTCCGCTTCGTGAACTGCGGGACGCCCACCACGGGGGCTGCGGCGTCCATGTGCCGGCCGAGGGGTCGTGCGACGCTGACGCGGAGTACGCCCGGGTGTTCCGTGAGCCTGTGCAGCCGGCCGACCTCGGCGATCCCCGTGCGCACGTTCCCGAAGTCGGTGTTGATCTCGATGCCGTCGTCGAGGACTTCGCTGAGATCGGTCTCTTCACGGCATTCCAGTGTGAAGACCACTCGGGTCCGTACATCGGGATCGGGGGAGGAAAAAAGCGATTCCACATCCGCGAAGCCGGAATGTGAAAAAGAATCTTCATGTCCCTTTTTTCTGTGCTCCTCGATGATTGCGGCTGTCTCTGGGGAGAGTTTGGAAAAGTCCATGGCCACGGACCCTACCATGAGAAATTTGCTCGGAGTGGGCGTGGTTGTGCATTTATTTCACTCCCTCGTGAATGTCACGATATGCGCCATGGTTCCATAATTATTGTGGTTGACTTTCTCCTATGTGCTTGATAACTCTGGTTGCGAGCAGGACTGCCGGGGTTCTCCCTGGTCGCTGCGCTACGAAAAGGATTTTTTCATGACAACCATTGAGTCCCCGAAGATTTCGGACCATGAGTTCGATGCTCTGATCGACAGCATGGTGGCGCACACGAACCTCCAGTTCGCCGCCATCTACGCAGGAGGAGCGGACGCCGAGGTCACGGAGTACGCGCTGCCGAGTAGGTACTCCTTCTACTCCGAGGAGGGCGACAAGAATTACGGATGGCTCCCGGAGGACGTCAAGGCCGCGTTCGCGGAGCACAAGAACGGAAACCAGATCCTCGCCAAGGCGAACGAGGACAACAGCACCGCCCTGGTGGACAAGAAGAAGTCAAACCAGATCAGTGACGATGATTTCGACAAGGCGGTGGACAGGCAGAAGGAGGAGAACAAGGAGAAGTACAATAAGAGTCAGGACGATCTGGCGGCGAAGCTGAAGAAGGCCAAGAACGGAAAGACGAACGAGCAGCGCGGGGGGATCCTCAGCGCCTTGCAGGACGTCTCCAACGCCCTGGTGAACCTCTGGGAGAAGGTGAAGAACTTCCTCGACAAGTTGGCTCAGGCGCTTCAGGACGCGGTCCAGTGGATCGTCAACGCCTGGAACGAGGTCAAGAACTGGTTCGCCAAGACCTTCGGCTGAACCCGCGAAAAACCGCATGCCCACTGATCACCCGCTCTCGGGGCACGGCCTGTTCGGGCGCCGGAACCACCGGTGCGCTGTAGACGAACCCAAGGGCCGCCGAGAACGAGGCGCACATGACATGGCCCTG
Source organism: Nocardiopsis lambiniae (assembly GCF_031845465.1). Classification (NCBI taxonomy): domain Bacteria; kingdom Bacillati; phylum Actinomycetota; class Actinomycetes; order Streptosporangiales; family Nocardiopsidaceae; genus Nocardiopsis; species Nocardiopsis lambiniae. The sequence goes on from NZ_JAVREP010000006.1 coordinate 191,399, forward strand.
CCCGTACTCGTCGCCGCGTGCGGGCAGGGCCTCGTGCTTCGGTTTCTCGTCTCATGTGGCTTCTCGACGGTCCGGCCGCGTGCCGACGGTGGAACGCCGTGCGTCGGATGAGCCGTGGTGACCGTTCCAGCGGGTGGCGTCCGAAGCGCCCACCCGACCTCGGAGGTCGACGGGGGCGCGGGCCGAGGCGGAGTGGGGCGGGGTTCTTTCCGCCTCAGCCGAGGCGGACGGTCCCGTCCTCGTCGACGCGCCAGTGCGGGTTGTGCGCGATCTCCCAGACGACGCCGTTGGGGTCCGCCACGTGGGCGTGGAACACGCCGCCGAACGCGCCCTCCTGCGGCGGCTTGAGCACGGTCCCCCCGGCGGTCGCCATCGCGGCCACCAGGTCCCGCACCTCCTGTGGTCCGCCGACGTTGTGGGCCAGGGTCAGCCCCGAGGGCGCGACGGGAGCGTCGCCGGCGCCGCCCAGGTCGCGGTCGAACTTCACGGCGTCGAAGAAGCCGAGCAGCAGCCCCGGTGCCACCTGGAAGAAGACGATCTCCCCCGCCACGTCCAGGCGCGGCTCCCAGCCCAGTCCTTCGACGTAGAAGCGGCGGACGGCCTCCAGATCGGGGGTGGCCAGGGTGATGAAGTGGGCGCGTTGTTCCATGGGTCGGTACCTTCCCACCGACGGACGACGATCCTCCACGGCCTCCCGACGCGGAAGAAGATCGTCTCCGGGGCGGGCCGGGGCTAGAACCGGGTTCGGTCGGTGTGGTCCACTACTGGACATGTTCGCGATCACAGCAGCACGCTCGTCCTTCGAAGACCCCCTCTCCGCGCTGGAGGCGGGTGAGCGCCCCGACCCCGAACCCCGCGACGGGTGGACGGTCGTCGACGTCAAGGCCGCCTCGCTCAACCACCACGACCTGTGGAGCCTGCGCGGGATCGGCCTTCCCGCCGAACGCCTTCCGATGATTTTGGGCTGCGACGCCGCCGGGATCGACGAGGACGGCAACGAGGTCGTCGTCCACGCGGTGGTCGAGGACGGCGGCTCCCGCCCCACGATCCTGTCCGAGAAGTACGATGGCGCGTTCGCCGAACGGATCCTCGTGCCCCGGGCCAACCTGCTGCCCAAGCCGCCGGAGCTGTCCTTCGAGGAGGCGGCCTGCCTGCCCACGGCCTGGCTCACCGCCTACAGCATGCTGTTCGGCAAGATCGACCTGCGTCCCGGGTCGACGATCCTCGTGCAGGGCGCGGGCGGCGGTGTGTCCGTGGCGCTGGTCCGGCTGGCCGTGCAGGCGGGCCACCGGGTGTACGTCACGAGTCGCGACGAGGGCAAGCGCGAGAAGGCGCTGGACATGGGCGCGTACGCGGCGGTGCCGACGGGGGACCGGCTGCCCGAGCGGGTGGACGCGGTGTTCGAGTCGGTCGGCCAGGCCACCTGGGCGCACTCGGTGCGCTCCCTCAAGCCCGGCGGGGCCATCGTCATCTGCGGCGCCACCAGCGGTGAGGCGCCCCCGGCCGAGCTGACCCGGGTGTTCTTCCTCCAGTTGCGGGTCATCGGTTCGACGATGGGCACGAAGGAGGAGCTGGCGACCCTGACGGAGATGTGCGCCCGCACCGGGGTGCGGCCGGTCATCGACCGGGTGCTGCCGCTGGACCGGGCGGCCGAGGGCTTCCGTGCGATGGCCGAGGGCGCTCTGTTCGGCAAGGTCGTCTTCACGGTCTGACGGGGTGTGGAGCGCCGCCCCCCGTCGGAGGTCGGGTGGGGGAGCCCTCTTCACGCGGGAGGGCGGGGCGCCTCGGCGCCCCGCCCCTCATCGCGATTCCGCGAACGCGACCCACGGCCTACTCGTCGTCGTCCTCCTCGTCGCGGCGACGCTTGCGCTTGGGCCCGCCCTCGCGGCCCGGGCGCAGCAGTGCCTCGGCCAGGGCCAGCACGGTCTCCTCCAGGGAGGAGAAGCGCTTGGTGATGTCGTCGTGGGAGTTCTCGACCGCCTCGGTGATCGTCTCCTCCAGCTCGTGCCGGTCCGGGCGCTGCTTCAACTCCCGCAGCACCGGGGAGACGGCCGAGGTGACGTGCTCGTCGATCTCGTCCAGCTTGGAACCGTGGTCGATCTGCGGGCGGTCGACCAGCTGGCTCAGGCGGCGGTGCAGCTCGCTGACCTCCATGGTCTGCGGGAGCTGGTTGAGGCGCTGGTTGAGCGCCTCCAGCCGGTCGTCCACGGCCTCCAGACGGCCGTCGACCCCGTCGAAGTGCCCGCTGACGCCGTCGAACTGGCCCTCGACCCCGTTGACCCGACCGTCGATGCCGTCCAGACGGCCGTTGATGCCGTCCATCCGGCCGTCGATGCGGTCGATCTTGCCTTCGATGCCCTCGAACTGGCCCTCGAAGTGCCCCTCGAAGGTGTCGAAGCGGTCGGTGAGCCGCCCCAGTTCGTGGTCGACCTTGCCGGTGATCTGGGAGAGGTGGTTGTCCACCTTCCCGGTGAGGGACTCGCGCTGGCGCTCCAACCGCTCGTCCAGGGCGATCCGGTGCGCCTCCACCTGCTCGGTGAGCGCCTCGGTGAGGGTCTGGGACCGGTCCTCGGCATCGGTGGCGAGCCGGGCGGAGCTCTCCGCCACGAACGTCCGCAGCTCCTCGAAGCCGGTGGTGACGCGCTCGGAGTCCTCGGTGATCCGTTCGGCGAGGGAGTCGGCGCGCTCGGTGAAGGACGCGCTCATCCGTTCGGCGGTGGCCTCGGAGCGCTCGCGGGCCTCGGTACGGCCCAGCTCCATCTGCTCGTTGATCTCGGCCAGGCGCTGGCGCAGGTGGGTGCGCAGCTCCAGGAGCGAGGTCTCGTGGTCCTTGCGCAGACCGCCGACCGCGCCGGTGACGTCGGCGACGGCCGCGGTGGCCTCGGCGTGGTTCTCCTCGGCGAGGGTCGTCAGGTGGGTGACGCTCTCGGTGACCTTGGCGGCCAGGGTCTCGTGCCGTTCCACGAGGTCGTCGTGGCGCTCGCCGGCGGCGGTGGCCAGGGCGGTCAGCTCGCCGTTCAGCTCGCCGGTGTTCTCCTGGAGACGGGCGAGCAGCGCCTCGTGCCGCTCCTCCAGGGCGGTGCCCAGTTCGGCGGCCTTGGCGTCGGCCTGCTCGGTGAGCGCGGTGCGCAGCCCCTCGGTGCGCTCGACCAGGTCCGTGCGGGCCTCGCCCAGGGCCTCCGTCAGGGCGGTGCGGCCCTCGGTGACGGTGGTGGACAGTTCCTCGCGGGTGGTCGAGACGGCGTCGGCCAGTTCGGCGGCCTTGGTGTCGGCCTGTTCGGTGAGGGTGGTGCGGGCCTCGCCGAGCGCGGTGGACAGCTCTTCACGGGCGGTCGTGACCGCCTCGGTCAGCTCGGCGGCCTTGGCGTCGAGGGCCCCCGCGAGCCCGGTGCGGGTCTCACCCAGCGCGGTGGACAGTTCCTCACGGGCGGTGGCGACGGCGTCGGCCAGTTCGGCGGCCTTGGTGTCGGCCTGTTCGGTGAGGGTGGTGCGGGCCTCGCCGAGCGCGGTGGACAGTTCCTCGCGGGCGGTCGTGACCGCCTCGGTCAGCTCGGCGCGGTTCTCCGACAGCGCCTCGGCGAGTTCGGTGTGCCGGGTGCCGGAGACCTCGGCGAGCGCGTTCAGCGACGTCTCCACGGCCTCGGTCTTGGCGGTGAGCGCGGACAGGGCGCCGTCGAGCGCGTCGAGCCTGGACTCGAAGGTCTCGCTCAGCGAGGTCAGTCGCTCGCCCAGCTCGCCGACCTGGTCGGCGGTGCGGATACCGGTCTCCGACATGCGCTGGAGACGGGTGAGCGCGGTGTCCAGGTGGCCGGCGATGCGGTGGGTGTCCGCCCGCAGGGACGGCATGTCCGACAGCGGCTTGACCTGGCGGCCGACGACCTCGATGTGCTCGGCCAGGGTCTCGGCCCATTCCGGGGGACGGGCGAGGAAGTCGTCGATCCGGCCGTTGACCGCGGTGACCGACTCGGCGAGCCCGACGAGTTCGCGCTCGCGCAGCTCACGCAGGAGCCACTCCATGCCTTCGAGGCGCTGGCGCATCTCCTCGTTGACCGCGCCCATCGACTTCTGTTCGGAGTCGTGCTCGTGGGCCGCCTGGGAGAGCAGGTCGCGCATGCGGTCGGAGATCCCGGCCTGACCTCCCCCGTTGAGGAAGTTGTGATTGGTCTGTTCCACCGAGGTGCTCCTTGTTGTCTCTGGCGCTCCCGACACCTGGCCCGGGGGAATGGACGGTGGGTGTTCCGGGCAGGTCGGGTTCTCGATGGTCCCCGGATGGGCGGCACTCCCGCAGCCGTTCGTGCCCCAATGTGATCAGAGTGTGACTGTGCGTATGCGAGAGAGGCGAGGATGGAACGTCGACCGAACCGCGTTGCGGATCACTCACGCACGGCCTTCCGGATGAACCCATGAGAAGGGAGGGAATCGCCCGGCCAGTCTAACGACACGGAGCGCCTTCGCCCCAGGGGGCGGCGAAAGATCTCGCTCCACGAGATAACGATCCGATACCTCGCGTTCCACGCTGGGTGACCGTCCCGGCGTCGGGTGGTCCACGGTGTCGTCCCTGGTCACGAAGGTACAAACCGCCTGTGCGCGGTCGTTTCCGGGACGGCCGCCCCGGAGGGAGGGTCAGGCGGCGGGGAGTTCGCGGCACAGGAGGGCGAAGGGGCGCTCCCCGACGCGGGTGAGGACCACGGTCGCCGACTCCGGGCCGGAGGCCCTGAGGTCGCGGCGCAGCTTCTCGGTGTCCACCGCCGACCCCCGTTTCATCACCGTCACGGTCCCCACCTTGCGCTCCCGCAACGCCGATCGCAGGCGCTTCAAGGAGAACGGCAGCACCTCGGTCACCTCCAGTACCCGCCACAGCGGCGAGCGCACCGCCTCATCGGCCGTGAAGTAGGCGATCCGTTCGTCCAGCAGCACCCCGTTCACTCGGGCGACCGCCTCGGCGACCAGGTGCGAGCGGACCACCGCGGGGTCCGGGTCGTACAGGTAGCGTCGGGCCGCCCCCACCGGGGCCGGTCCCAGGCCGGGTTCCTCGTCCAGGCGGGTCCGCGCGCCGTCGCGCTCGGACAGCACCGTCGCCCGGCGCCGCGGCCCCCCGGCCAGGTCGCCGAACCACAGCGCCGCCTCCTTCAGTTCGCCGTCCACCGAGATCCACTCCGTGTCCGCCCCGGCGGGCAGTACCTCGTGCGGGATCCCCGGCGCCGCCTTCAGGCAGGCCGCGGCCGAACCCTCCGCCAGCCCGACGGCCACGTCCCACGGCGGCGAGTAGGCCGCCGGATCGAACACCCGGCCGCGTCCGCCGCGCCGTGCCGGGTCGCACACCAGCAGGGGGTACGCGCCGGGGGCGACCTCCGTGACGTCCCCCTCGCGCACCCGGGCCACGTCGCCCAGCCCCAGCGCCGCGATGTTGGCCCGTGCCACCGCCACGGTCAGCGGGTCCAGGTCGACGCCCTCCACCGGGACGCCCCGGCCGGCCAGGGCCAGCAGGTCGGCACCGATACCGCAGCACAGGTCCCCGGCCGGGCCCGGACCCACCGTGGAGATCCGCTCGGCGCGGTGGGCCGCCACCGAACCCCGGGTGGACTGCTCCAGGCCGTTCGGGGTGAAGAACATCCGATCGGCCAGGGCACCGAACTTGACGCGCCCGCGAACGCGGAGCGAAATCTGCGTCAGGATCGCGTTCACCAGCTCGGAAACGGGTAGGTCGGGGTCGAGGCCGGCCACCCGTGGGTCCTCGCGCAACCGGGAGGCCGCCGCCAGCGCGTCCCGGGTCGCCTCGGCGTCGTCCACCGACGCCAGCAGCTCACGGCCCGCGTCGGTCAGCAGGGCCTCGAACGCGGGCACGCGCATGGGTCTCCCTCACAGGATGGGTCCACCGGCGATGCCGGTCCACCGACGCCACCGACCAGGGGTCACGGTCACATTTCCATTCTGGCACTCTCGGGGGTAGAGTGCTAATCGCGACGAGGCCGGTCTGGCACCCGCGACGACAGGCCGCCGCGGTCGCCCCTTTTCCTTAACCGGTCCGTGCCTTCGCACGGGCCGAAGTGGACACCGAAACTTTGAAGGGGGAGGTCACACAGTGTCGACCGCCACCAAGACCGTGCTGAAGCCGCTTGAGGACCGCGTCGTGGTCAAGGCCCTGGAGGCCGAGCAGACCACCGCTTCCGGTCTGGTCATTCCGGACACCGCCAAGGAGAAGCCCCAGGAGGGCGAGGTCCTCGCGGTGGGCCCGGGCCGTTGGGACGACGAGGGTGACAAGCGCATCCCGCTGGACGTGAAGGTCGGCGACGTCGTCCTCTACAGCAAGTACGGCGGCACCGAGGTCAAGTACGACGGCCAGGAGTACCTGGTCCTCTCCGCCCGCGATCTCCTCGCGGTCGTCGAGAAGTAATCCTCGACACGGCCCGTCAGTACGGGTCCGGAGCATTTCCGCGCATCCCGCACCGGTCGGCATCTCGCCGGGCGGGCGGGATGTTCGCTTTCGACCAGGCCTAAGAGGAAGAACCACATGCCGAAGATCCTGGAGTTCGAGGACGACGCCCGTCGCGCCCTCGAGCGGGGCGTCGACCGCCTCGCCGACGCCGTCAAGGTGACGCTCGGCCCGCGCGGCCGCAACGTCGTCATCGACAAGAAGTTCGGCGCCCCCACCATCACCAACGACGGTGTGACCGTCGCGCGTGAGATCGAGCTGGAGGACCCCCACGAGAACCTGGGTGCCCAGCTGGTCAAGGAGGTCGCCACCAAGACCAACGACGCCGCGGGTGACGGCACCACCACCGCCACCGTGCTGGCCCAGGCGCTCGTGCGCGAGGGTCTGCGCAGCGTGGCCGCCGGCGCCTCCCCGATGTCCCTGAAGAAGGGCATCGACGCCGCCGCCGTACGGGTGTCCGAGATCCTCCTGGAGCGCGCCCGCCCCGTCGAGGAGCGCGCGGACATCGCGTACGTCGCGACCAACTCCGCCCAGGACGAGCAGATCGGCGACCTGATCGCCGAGGCGTTCGACAAGGTCGGCAAGGACGGTGTCATCACCGTCGAGGAGTCCCCGACCTTCGGTCTCGACCTGGAGTTCACCGAGGGCCTCCAGTTCGACAAGGGCTACATCTCGCCCTACTTCGTCACCGACGGCGACCGCCAGGAGGCGGTGCTGGAGGACGCGCAGATCCTCATCAGCCAGGGCAAGGTCTCCAGCCTCAACGAGCTCCTGCCGCTGCTGGAGAAGATCGTCCAGAACAAGAAGCCGCTGCTCATCATCGCCGAGGACATCGAGGGCGACGCCCTGGGCGCCCTGGTGCTCAACAAGATCCGCGGCACCCTGAACGTCGCCGCGGTCAAGGCGCCCGGCTTCGGCGAGCGCCGCAAGGCCATGCTCCAGGACATCGCGATCCTCACCGGCGGTCAGGTCATCGCCGAAGAGGTCGGCCTCACCCTGGAGAACGCCGACCTGGAGGTGCTGGGCAACGCCCGCCGCATCACCATCACCAAGGACACCACCACCATCGTGGACGGTGCCGGTGAGCAGTCCGAGGTCGCCGACCGGATCGCGCAGATCCGCAAGGAGATCGAGGCCAGCGACTCCGACTGGGACCGCGAGAAGCTCCAGGAGCGCCTGGCCAAGCTGGCCGGCGGTGTCTCGGTGCTGCGCGTCGGCGCGGCCACCGAGGTCGAGCTCAAGGAGAAGAAGCACCGCCTGGAGGACGCCATCTCGGCGACCCGCGCGGCCATCGAGGAGGGCATCGTCGCCGGCGGCGGCGCCTCCCTGGTGCACGCCTCCACGGCCCTGGACGACCTGGGCCTGACCGGCGACGAGGCCACCGGTGTGGGCATCGTCCGCCGCGCCCTGGTGCAGCCGGCCCGCTGGATCGCCGAGAACGCCGGCGCCGAGGGCTACGTGGTGGTCCACCGCATCTCCGAGTTGGAGGTCGGGCAGGGCTACAACGCCGCCAAGGGCACCTACGGCGACCTGGCCGCCGAGGGCATCATCGACCCGGTCAAGGTCTCCCGCTCGGCCGTTCAGAACGCCGCGTCCATCGCGGGCATGCTGCTGACCACCGAGGTGCTGGTCGCCGACAAGCCCGAGGACGAGGCCGACGACGGCCACGGCCACGGCCACTGACGGACCCGATCCGTTCGCGGACGTCGACGGTGGGCCGGCCCGGGGTATCCGGGACCGGCCCACCGGCCTGTGCGGACCGTGACCCGAGGTGGCGGAAGGTCGTCCTCAGGAGCCTCGGAGGGTGCTCTCTATCACGCGGGTCTCACGTTCGACCGTGAGTCCGGTACCGTTTTGGGGTGAATTTTCCAAAACGTGACCATTCCGTAGTTGGGGATTGGGGCGGTCAAGTCGGCCGGCGGGGGCATGATCACTAGCGTGACGGATGCAAACGCCCGGGGGGGCGTTACCGCGCAGCGGCCAGGGACACCAGGGGAGCCCGACCCCACCTCGCGCGATACCGGCCTGAACAGCCTGGGATCGCGTGCGGTCCGAGGGGAGGACGGGGCCATGGACTCGCTCCTCCGAGAGGTCCGCCCCATGGTGGTCCGTTACTGCCGGGCCCGGCTGGCCCGGGTCTCCGGGCTGGCCCACTACTCCGACGACGTGGCCCAAGAGGTCTGCATCGCCCTGCTCTCGGCGGTCCCCCGCTACCAGGATCGGGGCCGGCCCTTCGCCTCCTTCGTCTTCGGGATCGCCGCGCACAAGGTGGCCGACACCCTGCGCGGCGCCGGCAGGGTCGAACTGGTCTCGACCGACACCGTTCCGGACCACCCCGACGAGGCACCCGGCCCGGAGGAGGCGGCGGTGCGGGTCATCGAGGCCCAACGCGCCAGGGAGCTGCTCGATGAGCTCCCGGAACAACAGCGCGCACTGCTGATCATGAGGGTGATCGCAGGACTGACAGCGGATGAGACGGGACATGTACTTGGAATGTCGGCGGGTGCGGTACGGGTCGCCCAGCACCGGGCTATCGCTCGGCTTCGGCAGGTGGCCGTGGCGAACCGACTCCTCCCCTGAACACGCCGGCCGCCCCGGTGAGGGGCGTCGGCCCTGTCCGGACCGTCCCCGCCCCCACGCCCTCGTGGCCTGCCGGGCCGTGGGACCGATCCGGTACCGTCCGCGCGGACGCCACTGACGTACGGACGCCACCGACGTGCGGGTGCCATCGGCGCCGCTCGCACGGGGTGCGCCGCCCCGCGGAGGGAAGAAGTCCCACGTGCCGGGGCGTTGACCTGGCCAGGGGCCTTCCCGTCCGCACGGTCCGTCCCAAACCGTGAGACTGCTCACTTTCCCGTCCCGGTGGCGGGGAGAACACCCCGTTCCCCCCGAGCCGCCCGGGCCGACGACCTAGGATGAGACGACACGCGGGGGCGAGCACCGCGGGCGTGCCGGAGGGCCGGCGGGCCGGAGCGAGCAGCGGAGGTTGTGTCATGGGTCAGGAGAACATCGGCGACTACGGGGACAAACTGCTGCCGCCGGGGTTGACCTACGACGACGTACTGCTCGTACCGGCCTACTCCGACATGCAGCCCGGCGAGGCGAGCACCGCCACGCGCCTGTCCCGCAACATCCGCCTCAACATCCCACTGCTGTCCGCCGCCATGGACACCGTCACCGAGGCCCGCATGGCCGTCGCGATGGCCCGCCAGGGCGGCGCCGGCGTCCTGCACCGCAACCTCTCCGCCGAGGACCAGGCCGCCCAGGTCGACCTGGTCAAGCGCTCCGAGGCGGGCATGGTCACCGACCCGGTCACCTGCAAGCCCGAGGACACCCTCGCCGAGGTCGAACGCCTCTGTTCGCACTACCGGATCTCCGGCGTCCCCGTCACCGACGAGACCGGCCGCCTGGTGGGCATCGTCACCAACCGGGACATGCGCTTCGAGAGCGACCGCACCCGCCTGGTCCGCGACGTCATGACCACCGAGAACCTCGTCACCGCGCCCGTCGGCGTCACCCGTGAGCGGGCCTTCGAGCTGCTGCGCCACAACAAGGTGGAGAAGCTCCCGCTGGTCGACGCCGAGAACCGGCTGCGCGGCCTCATCACCGTCAAGGACTTCATCAAGAGCGAGCAGTACCCCAACGCCACCAAGGACGCCGACGGCCGCCTCGTCGTCGGCGCCGCGGTCGGCGTGGGCCCCGAGGCCACCGAGCGCGCCAAGCTGCTGGTCGAGGCCGGTGTGGACTTCGTCGTCGTGGACACCGCCCACGGCCACTCCGCCGGCATGGCCGAGATGGTCGCCAAGCTCAAGGCCAACTCCCGGGCCGACGTCGTCGCCGGCAACATCGCCACCCACGCCGGCGCCCAGATGCTCGTCGACGCCGGCGCCGACGCCGTCAAGGTCGGCGTGGGCCCCGGCTCCATCTGCACCACCCGCGTCGTCGCCGGGGTGGGCGCCCCGCAGCTCACCGCCATCCTGGAGGCGGCCAAGGCGTGCGGCCCGGCCGACGTCCCGCTCATCGCCGACGGTGGTCTCCAGTACTCCGGGGAGATCGCCAAGGCCATCGCGGCCGGCGCCAGCAGCGTCATGCTCGGCAGCCTGTTGGCCGGTGTCGAGGAGAGCCCCGGTGAGCTGATCTTCATCAACGGCAAGCAGTTCAAGGCCTACCGGGGCATGGGCTCCCTGGGCGCCATGCGCGGCCGTTCCTTCTCCAAGGACCGCTACGCCCAGGCCGAGGTCTCCTCCGAGGACAAGCTCATCCCCGAGGGCATCGAGGGCCAGGTGCCCTTCCGCGGCCCGCTCCAGGCGGTCTCCCACCAGCTCGTCGGTGGTCTGCACCAGTCCATGTGGTACGCGGGCAGCCGCACCCTGGACGAGCTGCGCGAGCGCGGTCGGCTCATGCGCATCACCAGCGCCGGCCTGCGCGAGAGCCACCCGCACGACATCAAGATGACCGTCGAGGCGCCCAACTACAACGCGCGCTGACACCACGCCGTCACGGGCCGCCCGGAGCACCTCCCGGGCGGCCCGACCCGTCCCCGGCCGTGGCCGGATAGACTCGCGACGGCAGTACAGGCACCGGTCATACGGCCGGGGCAGCACGTCAGAGGGGATCGAATCGTTGGCTCAGGTGGAGATCGGGCTGGGCAAGAACGGGCGCCGGGCCTACGAGCTCGACGAGATCGGCATCGTGCCGGCTCGGCGCACGCGCGACCCGGAGGAGGTGTCGATCGCCTGGCAGATCGACGCCTACCGGTTCGAGACGCCGCTCATGGTCAGCCCCATGGACAGCGTGGCCTCGCCGGAGACGGTCGTGGCCGTCGGCCGCCAGGGCGGTCTGGGCGTGCTCGACCTGGAGGGTCTGTGGACCCGCTACGAGGACCCCGCCCCCCTGCTGGCGGAGATCCGCGAACTCGGTGACGTCGCCGCCACCAAACGGCTCCAGGAGATCTACTCCGCCCCCATCCAGGAGGAGCTGATCGGCCGCCGGATCGAGCAGATCCGCGACGCCGGCCTGGTCACCGCCGCGCGGCTGTCCCCGCAGCGCACCGCCCAGTACCACAAGGCGGTCGTCGACGCGGGCGTGGACATCTTCGTGATCCGCGGCACCACGGTCTCGGCCGAGCACGTGTCCGGGCGCGCCGAGCCGCTCAACCTCAAGCAGTTCATCTACGACCTGGACGTCCCGGTCGTCGTCGGCGGTTGCGCCACCTACACCGCCGCCCTGCACCTGATGCGCACCGGCGCCGCCGGCGTCCTCGTCGGGTTCGGCGGCGGTTCGGGTCACACCACCCGTTCCGTGCTGGGCGTGGCCGTGCCGATGGCCAGCGCCATCGGTGACGTCGCCGCCGCCCGCCGGGACTACCTCGACGAGTCGGGCGGCCGTTACGTGCACGTCCTCGCGGATGGTGGCATGACCACCAGCGGCGACATCGCCAAGGCCCTGGCCTGCGGCGCCGACGCGGTCATGGTCGGTTCACCGCTGGCCCGCGCCACCGAGGCCCCCGGCGGCGGTTACCACTGGGGGAGCGAGGCGCACCACGGCGAGCTGCCGCGCGGCGAGCGGGTGCACGTCGGCACCATCGGCGACCTGTCGTCGATCCTGCACGGGCCCGCGTCCACCAGCGACGGTTCCATGAACCTCATGGGTGCGCTGCGGCGCACCATGGCCACCTCCGGCTACACCGACCTCAAGGAGTTCCAGCGGGTCGAGGTCGTGGTCAACCCCCATCGCTGATCGATGCTCTCCGCGAACGAGGGGCGTCCCGGGGAACCGGGGCGCCCCCGTCCGCGTTGTGCGGTCGAAACCCCCGTGAACGCGGTGTGCGACCATGATCCGGCCGTCGGCGTCATACGAGTCCGACGCCCCCGATGGAAGGAACGACCTTGGGTGGAGGCACCCGCGGTACGAAGCGTGGCAAGGGCCCGCTCATCGCCGTCTGCGCGACCCTGGCGCTCTGCCTGTTGCTGACCGGCGGCGTGCTCTTCGTGGTCGACCGGCTCTCCCGGACGCTCGACGCCTGGCAGGTCCCCCCGGAGACGGCCGCCGGCCCGCTCGACGGCACCATCGAGACGCCCGCGCACGACGGGCTCACCGGTCCCCCCACGCCCGCCGAGGTCGACCCGGCCACCGGCGCCGAGGAGTCCCTGGCGGCGGGCGCCGACGAACGGTCCACCCCCGACGGTGCCGCCGACCGCCGTCCCGCCGACGAATGGCTGGAGCAGGTCTCGACGGCCACCTCCGTTCCGCCCCGTGCCCTGGAGGGTTACGCCGGCGCGCAACTGGCGCTCGCCGCGGAACTGCCCTCGTGCAACCTGTCGTGGCCGACCCTCGCCGGGATCGGGTTCGTGGAGTCGCGGCACGGCACCTACGCGGGCGGTGAGATCGGACCGGACGGCACCACCACCGTCGACATCATCGGCATCCCGCTCGACGGCACCAACAACACCCAGGCGATCCCCGACACCGACGGCGGTCTCCTGGACGGGGACGCCGAATGGGACCGGGCCATCGGTCCGATGCAGTTCATCCCGAGCACGTGGGCCCGCTGGGGCGTCTCGGTGAGCGGCGGCGATCCCGACCCGCACCAGATCGACGACGCCGCCCTGTCCGCCGGCCGCTATCTGTGCGCGGGCGGCCGGGACCTGACCGTCGCCGCGGACTGGGAGGCGGCCATCCTGTCCTACAACCGGTCGTCGGAGTACGTGGCCGACGTGCTGGCCTACGCGCACGCCTACGCGGACGCGGCGGCCTGACCGGGGGTTCCCCACCGGCCCGGGGACTCCTCCGAGGGGCCCCGGGAGGGGTTCCGCCCGGCTGCCCGGCGCTCCCCGGGGCCGGCCACCGGCCCACTCCCTCGCCCGGCGCGGCGGACGCCGCGCGTGGCGTCCCCCGAGACGGCCGGGGGCCCGGTTAGCCTGGGGTCCTTCGGCCGCTCCGATGGGCGGGCCCCTCCGGCGGGTATGCGCTGGGGAGGAAGAACCATCGCGACGGAGGGACACACGGGTATGACGACCACCTGGATGGGACCGGAGGGGCGCGAGGACGCCTTGGCGGCGATGCGGGACGAGGAGTTCGACGTCCTCGTCGTCGGCGGCGGCATCGTCGGGGCGGGCATCGCCCTGGAGGCCGTCTCGCGCGGGCTCTCCACGGCTCTCATCGAGGCGCGCGACCACGCGTCGGGCACCTCCAGCAGATCCAGCAAACTCATCCACGGCGGCCTGCGCTACCTGGAGCAGTTCGACTTCGAACTGGTCCAAGAGGCGCTCCGGGAACGCGGCCTGCTGCTCACCACCATCGCCCCGCACCTGGTGCGACCGGTGCCCTTCCTCTTCCCGTTCGCCCACCACTGGGAACGCTTCTACATCGGCGCGGGCGTGTCCCTGTACGACACCTTGGCCATGACCTCGCGGAACAACCGGGGACTGCCCTCGCACCGGCACCTGACGCGCGGCGGGGCGCTGCGGATCTTCCCCGCGCTCAAACGCGACGCGCTCGCCGGCGCGGTCCAGTACTGGGACTGCCAGGTGGACGACGCCCGCTTCGTCACCACCGTCCTGCGCACCGCCGCCGGACTGGGGGCGCGGATCGCCTCGCGGGTGCAGGCGGTGGGCTTCCTGCGCGAGGGCGAACACGTGGTCGGCGCCCGCGCCGCGGACCTGGAGAAGGGCGAGGAGATCTCCGTCCGCGCCCGCCAGGTCGTCAACGCCGCCGGTGTCTGGACCGACGAGATCCAGGAGATGGTCGGCGGTCGCGGGCAGATCCACGTGCGCGCCTCCAAGGGCGTCCACCTGGTGGTGCCCCGCGACCGCATCCAGGCCTCCTCCGGGATGATCCTGCGCACCGAGAAGAGCGTGCTGTTCGTCATCCCCTGGGGCAGGCACTGGATCATCGGCACCACCGACACCGCCTGGGACCTGGACAAGGAGAACCCGGCCGCCAGCCGCGCCGACATCGACTACGTCCTCGATCACCTCAACCAGGTGCTGCGCACCCCGTTGAGCAGGGACGACGTGGAGGGCGTCTACGCGGGCCTGCGCCCGCTGCTGTCGGGGGAGTCGGAGGAGACCTCCAAGCTCTCCCGCGAACACGTGGTCGCCCATCCGGTGCCCGGACTGGTCCTCATCGCCGGCGGCAAGTACACCACCTACCGGGTCATGGCCAAGGACGCCGTGGACGCCGTCGCGCACGGCCTGGGCGGCGGCATCCCCAAGTCGGTCACCGACAAGCTCCCGCTGGTGGGAGCCTCCGGTTACCCGGCCCTGGTCAACCAGCGACACCGGTTGGCCCGGGACACGGGGCTGCACGTCTCGCGCATCTCCCACCTGCTGCGCCGCTACGGCACCTGTGTCGACGACCTGCTCGACCTGATCAGGGAACGCCCCGACCTGGGCCGCTCGCTCACCGGAGCCGACGACTACCTGCGCGCCGAGGTGGTGTACGCGGTCCGCGCCGAGGGGGCCCGGCACCTGGAGGACGTCCTGGCCCGGCGCACCCGGATCTCCTTCGAGACGTGGGACCGCGGCATCGCCGCGGCCGAGGAGGCCGCCGAACTCATGGCCGAACCGCTGGGATGGGACGACGCGCAGGTCCAGCGCGAGGTCGAGTACTACCGCAAGGGCATCGAGGCCGAGCGCTCCGCCCAGGAGCAGGACACCGACCAAGAGGCGGACGCCATCCAGCACGGGGCGCCCGAGATCGTCCCCGAGGCGAACATCTCGCGCCCCTGAACTGTGACGTCCGGGACACCCTGGTGTGTCCCCGGGCACACCCGTCGGGTTAGGGTGCGGGGGTATCACCACCCCCGCACCCGAGGACCCGACCCATGATCAAGGTGCTGCTCGTCGAGGACGACGTTCGCCTCGCCGACGCCCTCGCCGGGGCGTTGGAAACCCACGGTTACACCGTCACCCAGGTGCGCACCGCGCAGCGGGCGCTGGCCGCCGACCCCGCCGACATCGTGCTGCTCGACCTCGGACTGCCCGACATGGACGGCGTGGAACTGTGCCGGATGTTCCGGGAACGCCACGACGTCGGCGACACGGCGATCATCATGGTGACCGCGCGCGGCCAACAGCGCGAACGGGTGCGCGGACTGCGCTCCGGCGCCGACGACTACGTGGTCAAACCCCTGGCCATCGAGGAACTGTGCGCCCGCATGGAGGCGGTGCTGCGCCGCACCCGTCGCCCCTCCGACGAGCCCCTGATCGCGGGGCCCCTGCGCATCGACCCGGCCGGGCGCACGGTCGAACGCGACGGCGCCCGGGTGGAGGTCACCCGCAAGGAGTTCGACCTGCTGCTGGCCCTGGCGCGTGAGGCCGGCACCGTCCTGTCCCGCGAGCACCTGCTGCTGCGCGTCTGGGGGACCACCTGGTCGGGGACGCTGCGCACCCTGGAGGTGCACGTGGGCACCCTGCGCGCCAAACTCGACGTTCCCGGCCTCATCGAGACGGTGCGCGGGGTCGGGTACCGGCTCGCCGTCGCCCACGGACCGGCGGACGCGTCGGCGGACGCCGTTCCGGCGGCGTCACGGCACTGATCCGGGGCGGGTCGATGCATCGCCGTGTCATCACCGTGTACGTGACCCTGCTGGTCGCCGCCTGCCTCGGGCTCTCCCTCCCCCTGTGCGGCAGCATCGCCGCCCGGGGCACCTCCGACATGCTCCTGGACCGGATCAACGACACCGCCCGGTTCGCGGGTATCGCCGAACCCGCGGTCCTCACCGGTTCCGGGGGCATCCTCACGGCCGAACTGACGGCCTACGACCGCCTCTACGGCATCTCCGCCATCATCGTGGACCGCGAGGGCGGGGTGGTGGCCGCGTCCCGGCCCGGCCTCGACATCACGGACATCGACCCCGGGCGGCGGCCCGACGACCCGATGCCCGAGGCGGTCCGCAACGCGCTGGCCGGCAACCGCATGGGCGCCGACCGGGTGGTCTACCCCTGGCAGGACGGTCCCCTCATCGTCGCCGAACCCGTCGGCCGGTCCGGTGAGGTCGTCGGCGCGGCCGTCACGGCCTCGCCCACCGCGTCGCTGCGACGGGCCACCCTCGTCCAGTGGGCCCTGGCCGCGGCGGCGGTCACCGTGCTGATGATCGCTGGCATCGCCGCGGCCGGGCCGCTCACCCGGTGGATCCTGCGACCCATCGACGACCTCGACGAGGCCACCCGCGCGGTCGCGGGAGGCAGCCTGGACATCCGGGTGCGCACCGCAGCGGGGCCGGTCGAACTGCGACGCCTGGGGGAGTCGTTCAACAGGATGGCCGACACCATCACCGCGATGCTGGAGAGCCAGCGCGTCTTCGTCGCCTACGCCGGGCACCAGGTGCGCAACCCGTTGGCGGCCCTGCGGCTGCGGGTGGACGCCCTGTCGAGGCACCTCACCCCCGAGGGCCGTACCGGACACAGGCTGGCCCTGGACGAGGTGGACCGGCTCACCCGCATCTGCGACAGCCTGCTCACCCTGGCGCGCACCGAGGACACCGAACACTCGACGGTGTGGGAGGACGTCGGAGAGGTCGTCCGGGACCGACTGCTCTCATGGGAGCCCATCGCCGAACGGGCCGGAGCGACCCTGCTCCAGGAGGGCGGGGACGGGATACGGGTCCGGTGCGTGGAGGGCACACTCGACCAGACCCTGGACGCGCTCATCGACAACGCCCTGAAGTTCGGGGGGGAGGGCGTGCGGATCACCGTGCGCGTCCTCCGGTCCCCACCCGGGCCGGACGGGGAGGGCCACGTGGACGTGCACGTCGTCGACGACGGTCCCGGCCTGCCGGAAGGGCAGCTGGCACAGGCCACCCGGCCGTTCTGGCGCGACGGCGGCGTGGGCGGTTCGGGTCTGGGCCTGTCCATCGTCGTCACCCTGCTCGAACTCCAGGGGGCCTCGCTCACCCTGCGTCCCGCGCACCCCCAGGGGATCGACGCGCGGATCCGCCTGGTCACGGAACCGCGGCCGATTCCGCCACCCGATCGTGCGCGTATTTGACCTCCTGGTAGTAACCGGCGGCCCCGGGGTGGAGGGGCACCGGCAAGGTGGCGATCGCCGACCGGGGGTGCAGCTGGAGTGCCACCGGGTGGATCTCGGCGAGTTCGGCGCGGGAGTCGAAGAGCAGCCGGGTCAGCTCCTCGGCGGTGGGGTGGGGCATGCTCGCGCTCACCACCAGCAGGCTCGGCACGCCGATGGTGCGCACCGCCGGTACGCCCGGGTAGGTGCTCGCCGGTACCGGCAGCTCGGAGAAGTACGCCCCGTGCTCCTCGCTCAGGGCGTTGACGTGCTCGGACAGGTCCAGCAACCGGATCGGGAAGCGCTCGGCGAGGTCGGCCACCGCCTGGGTGGGAAGCCCGCCCGACCAGAAGAAGGCGTCGATGGCGCCCCGTTCCAGGGCCGAGGCCGACCCGCCGATGGACAGCCGCAACCGGTGCACCACCGCGTCGGGGCCGCCGTCCTCCTCCAGCCCCACCAGGTCCAGCAGCCGTTCGGCCATCATCTCGGTACCCGAACCCTTCGCCCCGACCGACACCGTGCTCCCGGCCAGGTCGGACAGGGACCGGTACGGGGAGTCGGCCCGCACCACCACGTGGGTGTGGTTGTCGTACAACCGGGCGATCGCGTTGATCGGCAGGGGCTCGTCGAACGGCGGGTCGCCCGCCACGGCCAGCGCCGACACGTCCGCCAGGGTGAAGGCCGCGTCCAGGGAGCCCTCGGCCACCAGCCGGTTGTTCTCCACGCTGGCCGCGGTGGTGAGCGCGGTGATCCGCACGTCGCCGTGCGAGGACGAGACGATCCGCGCCAGCGCCGCGCCGTACTCGTGGTACACGCCGCCGGTCCCGCCGGTGCCCAGGGAGAGGTGCACCGGGGGCGCCTCCCGTGGCTCGGCCCGGGTGAGCAGCGGCGTGGACACCGTCAGCACGAGGAGGGCCGCGGCGAGGGGCCACACGAGGCTCAGAGAGGACCGCGACATGCTCGAACGATAGCAAGTCGGGGGAAACCTCAGAGGAACCTCAAAAGGTGAGGACGGACGGGGGGTTTCCGGGAGGTGCCGGTTACGTTTCTCGGCAACGGAGTGGCGTGCGACACACCCGCTCTCCGGTGCCGTTCCCCCCGATCCCGGGGCGCACGGGACCGCCGCCCACCGCTCCGTGACAGCCCCCGAGGAACACCCGAGAGGACCCCCTGACCATGCGACGCGCCCTCCCCTCCCTGGCCGCCCTGTCCACCGGTGTCCTGCTGTTGACCGCCTGCGCCCAGCCTGCGGAATCCGGCGGGGACGAGGAGGTGGGGATCGGCTCCGGGCCCGTGCAGAACCAGCTGAGCATCGCCACCGGCGGCACGGCGGGCGTCTACTACCCGATCGGCGGCGCGCTGAGCGGCATCATCGGCGACAACATCGAAGGACAGTCGGGCTCCGTCGAGGCCACCGGCGCCTCCGTGGAGAACATCCGCCTCCTCGGGTCCGGCACCGCGCACATGGCCATCGTGCAGGGCGACGCCGCCGACCAGGCCGCCACCGGCACCGCCGACTTCGAGGGCGCCCCCGTCGAGACCTACTCCCTGGCCGTGCTCTACCCCAACGTCTTCCACGCGGTCACCCTCGACCCGATCGCCGAGTCCAAGGGGTTCGAGTGCTTCTCCGACGTGGTGGAGAGCCGCTACTCCGTCGGTGACGTCGGCAGCGGCAACGAGGCCACCACCAACCAGGTCTTCGCCTCGCTGGAGATCGCCGGCGACCAGATCGAGATCGACCAGCTCGGCTACGCCGAGACCGCCAGCGCCCTCCAGAACGGCCAGCTCGACGCCGGCTCCTGGGTGGTCGGCGAAGGGCACGCCGGCATCACCGAGCTGGGCACCACCGACGACCTCCACCTCATCCCGCTCTGCGACGACGAGCGCTCCGCGGTCGTCAACGGCTACGGCGGCTACACCGAGCACACCATCGCTGCGGGGACCTACCCGGGTGTCGACGAGGACGTCCCCACCATCGCCGTGTGGAACGCCCTCGTGGTCAGCGGCGGCTTCAACGAGGACCAGGCCTACGAGATCACCAAGGCCATGTTCGAGAACATCGACGCGGTGCTCGACGTGTACGCCCCGGCCGAGGAGTACCTGGTCGCCGAGACCATCCTCAACAGCCCGGTCCCGGTGCACCCCGGCGCCCTGCGCTACTACGAGGAGCAGGGCATCGAGATCCCCGAGGAACTCCGCCCCTGACGTAGGACCCAGTGAAGACGACACCCGACCGCGACGCGGCCCCCGGCACCGCCGGGCGGTCGCGTCCCGGGGCCCCCGCGACCGGGGTCCCCGTCGACCGCGACGTGCGCACGGCCGTACTGCTCACCGTCGCCCTGGCGCTCCTCGGCGCACTGGTGTGGCCGGTCCACCCGGCCCTGCGCGTCGCCGACGAGGGCACCGTGATCGGACACCTCCCCCTCGCGGAGGAAGAGGTGTTCACCGTCTCCTACGTGCACTCCATCGACCGCCTGCCGATCGAGGAGGACCTCGCGGTCCGCGACGGACACCTCGTGGTCGACGCCACCCGGATCCGCCAGTTCGGCGCCGGTATGGGGCAGATCCCCGGTGAGGGGAACGGCCGGGCCGAAGGGCCGTGGTGGGTCGTCGAGGACATGGGCCGCGACATCGGGCCCGTACTGGCCCTGCGGGTCGGTGCCCCCGCCGTCGACCACCGGATCCGCACACCCGATGCCGAGGTACGGCTCTCCCCGTGCCTCACCGCCCACCGGGTGACCGTGGAACCGGTCCGCCTCTCCACCCTCCACCTGCCGCTCACCCGCGTGCCCGCACCGGACTGCTGACGCTCCGGGGCACCCGACCACCGCCTCCGCCGCCGGGATCCCGCATACGACCGCGCCCCGTCGGCCCCCTACGGACGACCCGAGGAAGACCATGGCCGAGACACCGTCACAGGCACGGGGGGACACCCCCGGACACGAGGGGGAGGAGACCGCGACCGTCCCCGCCACGGAGGGGACGGCGACGTCCACCGCGACCGACGGGGACACCGCGGACCGCGGACCCGGGTTCGGACGCCGGCGCACCGGCACGTCCGCCGACGTGCTCCCCGACGTCGAGGGGGAGGACGACGGGGCCGGACCCGTCTGGAAGCGGATGGCCGTCGAACGCTGGGGCGAGGGGCCGCTCGCCACCACCGTCGGCGTCCTGGTGCTGGTCCTGGCCCTGGGCCTGGGCCTCTTCCAGATCCACATCGCCCTGCTGGGCGGCTTCGACGCCCGTCAACAGCGCCTCATCCACCTGCTGTTCGTGCTGGTCCTGGTACTGCTGGTCAAACCGTCCCTGCCCGGTCGCGCGGGACGGTCGATCCCCGCCCTGGTCTTCGACACGGTGCTCATCGGCGCGGCCTTCGTGACCAGCCTCTACCCGATCGTGTACCAGCAGGAGCTGGCCTCCAGGGCGGGCGCCTACACCGACCTCGACTGGATCATGGGCCTGATCGCGATCGTCGTCCTGCTGGAGGCCACCCGGCGCACGGTCGGCATGGTCATGGTGGTGATGGTCGCCGCGTTCATTTTTTACGCGTGGGTCGGTCCGCTCATCCCCGGACAGTTCGGGCACTCCGGCGCCACCATCCAGCGCATCGCCACGCACTCCTACCTCGGTGACGGCGTCTACGGCCTCACCCTGGGCGTGGTCGTCACCTTCGTGTTCGTGTTCATCCTGTTCGGTGCCCTGCTGTCCAAGACCGGCGGCGGCAGCTTCTTCGTCGGGCTGGCCTACGTGCTCACCGGACGCATGGTCGGCGGCCCGGCCAAGGGCGCGGTGCTCAGCAGCGCGCTCATGGGCTCGGTGTCCGGCAGCGCCATCGCCAACGTCGTCAGCACCGGTCCGTTCACCATCCCCCTGATGAAGAAGGTCGGGTACCGCAGGCACGACGCGGCGGGGGTGGAGGCCGCGGCCTCCACCGGCGGCCAGATCCTCCCGCCCATCATGGGCGCGGGCGCGTTCATCATGGCGGAGCGCACCGGCATCCCCTACGCCGACATCGTCAAGGTCGCCATCATCCCCGCGCTCATGTACTTCGGGGTGATGTTCCTGTTCGTGGACATCCTCGCCCGCAAGTACGGCATCGGGGTGGCCCGCGACTCCGACCTGCCCCGCATGCGCGCGGTCATGGCGGCGGGCTGGCACTTCCTCGCGCCCCTGCTCCTGCTCATCGTCCTGCTGCTCAACTACGTGCCCCCGACCCGGGCCGGCCTGTGGGCCTGCGGCGCCCTGTTCCTCGTGGCCATGCTGCGGGCCGCCAGCCGACTGGGACCCCGGGACATCCTGGAGGTCTTCGTCCTGGCCGCCCGCAACACCATGCCGGTGTCGGTGGCCTGCGCGGTGGCGGGCATCATCGTCGGCATGGTCGGGCTGACCGGTCTGGGACTGGTGCTGTCCGACGTCCTGGTCACCGTGTTCGCCGGAAGCCTCCTGCTCACCCTGCTCATGGTGGCGATCGCCTCGCTCATCATGGGCATCGGCCTGCCGGTGACCGCCGCCTACGTGGTCCTGGCCGTGCTGGCGGTCCCCGCCCTCCAGGAGTTGGGGCTGGCGGTGATCGTCGCGCACATGATCGTCTACTGGTACAGCCAGGACTCCAACGTGACACCGCCGGTGGCCTTCGCCGCTTTCGCCGCCGCCGGCGTGGCCAACGCCTCCCCGATGCGCTCGGGGCTGTCGGCGTGGAAGTTCGCCAAGGGGCTCTACCTCATCCCGATGCTCATGGCCTACTCGGCGCTCATGGAGGTCGACGGCCCGATCACCGACCTGGCCGTCGCCGTCGTCAGCGGATGCGTGGCCCTGGCCACGGCGGCCATCGCCCTGGAGGGCCACTTCCTGAGGCCGGTCGCCGTCGGCGAACGGATCGCGTTCGTCGTCGCCTCCCTGCTGATCATGATCGCCCCGGAGTGGAGCGCCCTGTTCGGGGCGGCGCTGTCGCTCGGCGTGGACTCCTCCTGGTTCGTCCTGGCCGGATCCGTCCTGGGGGGCGCCCTCATCGCCCTCCAGGTGATCGCGCACCGGCGGAACCGGAACACCGTCCCCGCGACGGCCGACGGCACGCCGACCCCCGTCGCCTGACCGCCGCACCCGCCCGCCGCGCCCCTACCCGTTCTCGTGGGCGCGGCGGGCACACCCGTGCCCCCCGGTCATCCGCCCCGGTCCCGCCGGCGCGGCGGGAACGCTACCCTCGGCGACATGTGGCGATGGAATCCCGGCGACCCGAGAGCGACCTCCGGAGTCCCGATCGACAGTCTCCTGACCTCCGCCTCCCTGGGCACCGACCCCATGCTCCGGGCGGCGGCCGAGGCGATCGCCGAGGGTGACCTCGCCGACGCGCTGCCCCTGCTCGCCGAGACCCGCGACGACCCCGAGGCGCGGGTGGCGACCGTCGAGGTGCTCGGCCGGGCCGCCGCCGACCGGGTCGACGAACTGGGCGACCTCATGGACACCGCCGACCGCGCCGACGTCCTCCTGTGGCTCGGCAACGCCCTGCTCACCGGGGCCCTGCGCGCCCACGGCGGGACCGCCGAGCACAAGGCCGCCGAGGCCGGACTCGACGACGCCCGCCGCCTCCTGAAGGCCGCCGCCGAACTGCGCCCCGACGACGCCGCCCCCTGGACCGCGTTGCAGACCGTCGCGATGGGCGCGGGCGCGGACCGGGAGACCAAGGACCTGCTGTGGACGGAGATCCACCGGCGCGCCCCGCACCTGTTCGCCGCCCACATGGGCCGGGTGCGGATCCTGTCCCCGGCGCGCGGCGGCAGCGAGGAGGAGATGTTCGCCTTCGCCGGCGCCGCCGCCGACACCGCGCCCGAGGGCGATCCGCTGCCCGCCGTACTGGCGCTGGCGCACGCCGAGTTCCTGCGCGCCGAGTACAAACGTCTCACCGCGGAGGGCACCATGGCCTTCATCGCGGGCCGGACCCTGGGTCGGCTGCACGGGGAGGCCGTGACCGAGCTGTTCGACCTCGCCCGGGGCTGGGCCGAACGCGCCACCCCGCACCCGCGCGACGTCCAGGCGCACCACCTCTTCGGGTGGGCCTTCCACCGGGCCGGACTCGCCGACGCCGCGCGCTGGCACCTGACCGCGGTCGGCAACCTGTACTGCGACGTGCCCTGGGCCTTCTTCGGGGACCCCCGCCGCCAGGTCGCCCGGGCCATGGAGGAGCTGGGCGTTCGACCGGGCGGAACCGGGTAGGGGTACCGGGGCGCGGACGGTCACCACGGGGGACGGTGGGGACATGACCCGCACATCACCGTGTGGCGCGGAGTCACGTCACCACTCGTGGCGCCCGGATCACCGCCCGCGACGAGGAGAAGCGCTCATCGGAGCGGCGCGCGGGGTGAAACGGGAGGAAAAGACTTGGCCAACGTGCCGGCCCACAGGTCACAATGCACGGGTGCTACTGACGATCACCACCACCGCGACCCCGGAGGCCCCGGCCACCGACCTCGGCTTCCTGTTGCAGAAACACCCCGACAGGGCGCAGAGCTTCGAGCAGTCCTTCGGGACCGCCCACGTGTTCTACCCCGAGGCGACCGAGGAACGGTGCACGGCGGCCCTGCTCCTGGAGGTCGACCCCCAGGCGCTGCTCCGGACGCGCACCTCCGTCAGCACACCCGACTTCGCCCTGGCCCAGTACGTCAACGACCGCCCCTTCGCCACCTCCTCGCTGTTCACGGTCGCGCTGGGCCGGGTGTTCCGTTCCGCGCTCAAGGGCGACTGCCGGGCCCGGCCGGAACTGGTCACCACGCCCCTGCCCCTCGAACTGCGCCTGCCCGCCGTCCCGTGCCGGGCCGGCGCCGACAGGGCCCGCGCCCTGTTCGAACCGCTCGGCTGGCGGGTGACCGCCGAACCCGTGCCGCTCGACCCCGGTCTGCCCGACTGGGGCGACTCCCACTACCTGTCGCTCACCCTCACCGGTGAGCAGGTGCTGTCGGAGGCGCTGAGCCACCTCTACGTCCTGCTGCCCGCCATGGACGGCGACAAGCACTACTGGGTGGACCGCACCGAGATCGACAAGCTCCTGCGCGCCGGCGGTCTGCGCGTCACCGACCCCGAGGCCGAGACCACCGAGGAGGTCCCCGACGCGGAGGCCGGGTCCCGATGGCTGGCCCGTCACCCCGAACGCGCCTGGATCACCCGCCGCTACCTCAACCGGCGCGCCACCTACGTGCGCACCGCCCTGGCGCGGCTGGCCGAGGCCGACGACGTCGCCGAGGACGAGGGCGTCGACGACCCGAGCCTGGAGGAGGCCCCCGTGGTCACCCCCGAGGGGGAGGAGCGCCCGCCGTCCCTGGCCGAACAGCGCGCCGGGGCGGTCCTGGCGGTCCTGCGCGCGGAGGGCGTCTCCAGCGTGCTCGACCTGGGCTGCGGCTCCGGGGCGCTGCTGACGAAACTGGTCGCCGACCCCACCCTGGAGCGCGTCACCGGCGTGGACGTCGACACCGTCTCCCTCCAGATGGCGCACCGCCGGACCTGCCGGGGCTGCGCCCCCGGTGACAGGCGGCACCGGAACCTGTTCGCCGACGCCGAGGGGACGAGGGAAAAGGGCGACCGGCCGCCCCGACCCGAACTGCTCGTCGGTTCGGCCGTGTACCGGGACGCCCGGTTCGCCGGACACGACGCCATCGTGCTGATGGAGGTCGTCGAGCACCTCGACCCGGCGCGGCTGCCCGCCCTGGAGGAGACCGTGTTCGCCTCCGCGCGGCCCCGGATCGTCGTGGTCACCACGCCCAACGCCGAGTACAACGTCCACTACGAGGGCCTGGCCGACGGCGCCTTCCGCCACGCGGACCACCGCTTCGAGTGGAACCGCGCGGAGTTCACCCTGTGGGCGGACGGCGTCGCCGAACGCAACGGCTACACCGTCCGCCACCTGCCGGTGGGTCCGCAGGACCCGACCACCGGTTCCCCGACCCAGATGGGAGTGTTCACACGATGAGCACCGAGGAGACCGCTCCGGACACCGCACCGCGGGTCCTCGGCGTGCCCGCCATGGGACTCGTCGTGCTGGTCGGCGTGTCCGGCGCGGGCAAGTCCACGTTCGCGGCCCGGCACTTCAAACCCACCGAGGTCATCTCCTCCGACTACTGCCGGGGCCTGGTCAGCGACGACGAGAACGACCAGAGCGCCAGCTCCGACGCCTTCTCCCTGCTGCACACCATCGTCGACATCCGGTTGCGCCGCGGCCTGCTCGCTGTCGTGGACGCCACCAACGTGCAGCCCAGGGCCCGCGCCGAACTCCTGGCCATCGCCAAGGCCAACGACGTGCTGTCCACCGCGATCGTCCTCGACGTCCCCGAGGCGTTGGCCCGGGAGCGCAACCGGGTCCGCCCCGACCGGGACTTCGGCGACCATGTCATCGCCCGCCAGCGCCGCGACCTGCGCCAGGGCGTCAAGCGCCTGCGCAAGGAGGGGTTCCGCAAGATCCACACCCTCAAGGGCGTGGAGGAGATCGACGCCGCGCTCATCGAGCGCGAGCGCGCCTGGCCCGACAAGCGCGAGCTCACCGGCCCCTTCGACGTCATCGGTGACATCCACGGCTGCCGGGAGGAACTGGAGGAACTGCTCGCCGCCTTGGGCTACGAGTTCACCCGGGACGGACTGGGACGCGCCGTCGGCGCCCGCCACCCCGAAGGGCGCACCGTCGTGTTCGTCGGCGACCTCGTGGACCGGGGCCCCGACACCCCCGGCGTGTTGCGGCTGGCCATGGGCATGGTCCGCGACGGCGACGCCCTGTGCGTGCCCGGCAACCACGAGAACAAGCTGATCCGGGCGCTCAGGGGTGTCAAGGTCACGCCCACCCACGGACTCGCCGAGTCCCTGGAGCAGCTGGGCCGGGAGACCGAGGAGTTCCGCAAGGAGGTCCTCGACTTCTGCGAAGGCCTGGTCAGCCACCTCATCCTCGACGAGGGACGACTCGTGGTCGCCCACGCCGGACTCAAGGAGGCCTACCACGGCCGGGCCTCCGGGCGGGTGCGCTCCTTCGCGCTGTACGGGGACACCACCGGGGAGACCGACGAGTACGGGCTGCCGGTGCGCCTGCCCTGGGCCCGCGACTACCGGGGCAAGGCCGCCGTCGTGTACGGGCACACCCCCGTGCTCAAGGCCGAGTGGGTCAACAACACCCTGTGCCTGGACACCGGTTGCGTGTTCGGCGGACGGCTCACCGCGCTGCGCTACCCCGAACGCGAGATCGTCGACGTCGCCGCCCGCGAGACCTGGTACGAGCCGTCCCGACCGCTGGGAGGCGAGACCTCCGACGGCCCGACGGAGCGCTCCGACGCGGTCGTGGACATCACCGACGTCGGCTTCGGCGACCACGGCTCCGGACAGTTCGTGGAGACGGAGCACGGGGCCGTGCGGACCAACGGGGCGAGCGCCCTGGGCGCCCTGGAGGTGATGAGCCGGTTCGCGGTCGACCCCCGATGGCTGCTGTACCTGCCGCCGACCATGGCCCCGGCGCCCACCAGCGCCGAGGCCGGGTACCTGGAGCACCCCGCCGAGGCGTTCGCCTGGTACCGGGGCGCCGGCATCGGGCAGGTCGTGTGCGAGGAGAAGCACATGGGCTCGCGCGCCGTCGCCGTGCTGTGCCGTGACGCCGAGGCCGCCGAACGCCGGTTCGTGCCCGGGGAGTTCGGCACCGTGTACACGCGCACCGGCCGACCGTTCTTCAACGACCCGGTGCTCCAGGCCGAGGTGATCGACCGGCTGCGCGCCGCCGTCACCGAGGCCGGACTGTGGGACCGCCTCGGTACCGACTGGATCGCGCTGGACGGGGAGATGCTGCCGTGGTCGGCCAAGGCCCGTGAACTCATCCGTGCCCAGTACGCCTCCGTGGGCGCGGCGGCCCGCGCCTCCCTGCCCGCCGCCGGCGCCGCCCTGGCCGCAGCCGCCGCGCGCGGCCTGGACGTGGGCCGACTGGTGGAGAAGGTCGAGCGCAGCACGGTGCGGATGGAGGAGTTCAGCCGGGTGTACCGGCGCTACTCCTGGGACACCGACGGGATCGCCGGCCTGCGGTTCGCGCCGTTCATGGTGCTCGCCACCGAAGGGCGCGAGTACACCGACGCCGACCACCTGTGGCACATGGCCATCGCCGAACGGCTCGCCGAGGCCGACCCGCTGGTGCGCGTCACCCGCTACCTCGTGGTGGACACCACCGACCCCTCCGCCTGCGTCTCCGCCGCCTCCTGGTGGAAGGACATGGTGGACGCCGGCGGTGAGGGCATGGTCGTCAAGCCGCTCCAGGGCGCCCGCGCCGAGGGCGGCAAGGGGCTGACCCAGCCCGGTCTCAAGGTGCGCGGCCCCGAGTACCTGAGGATCATCTACGGCCCGGACTACACCGACCCGGACCGGCTGGAGGTCCTCAAGGACCGCGGCCTGGGCCGCAAGACCGGCCTGGCCATGCGCGAGCACAAGCTGGGACTGGAGGCCCTGGCCCGGCACGCCCGCCGCGAACCGCTCTGGCGGGTGCACGAGCCGGTGTTCGCGGTCCTGGCGCTGGAGACGGAGCCGGTCGACCCGCGTCTCTGAGACGGGTGCGATTGGGCTGATCGCACGAAGGGAGGACGGAGCGGCACTGGGCGGATCGCACCAACCCGGTGCCGCTTCGCCTTGTTTTCACGTTCTCTCTTTCGACCGGACACGGACAGGCGTCATGATGTCCCCGCCCCCTTACTCCCCAGTACCCCGGAGAGAACGTGTCCCCCGATCGACCACGGCGCATGCTCGCGCCGACGTCCGCCGCGGCAGCGGTGATCCTGGCCGCGGCTTTGGGAGCGGCCCCGACCGCCCTCGCCGACGCCACCACCCCGGTGATCGCCGAGGTCTACGGCGGCGGTGGCAACAGCGGCGCCGTACTGCGCCACGACTTCGTCGAGCTGGGCAACCCCACCGGGGCCGCGCTCGGCCTCGACGGATGGAGCGTCCAGTACCTGCCCGCCTCCCCGGGCGCGAACACCCGTGCCCAGGTCACGCCGCTGTCCGGGGAGATCCCCGCCGACGGCCGCTACCTGATCCGCCAGGCCGCCGGTGCCGGGGGAGAGGTCGACCTGCCCACCCCCGACGCCGTGGGCTCGGCCAACATGGCCGCCACCTCGGGCACGGTCCTGCTCGTCTCCGGCACCGCGCCGGTCGAGTGCCGCACCGCCGCCGCCTGCGCCGAGGACGAGACGATCATCGACGTGGTCGGCTACGGCAGCGCCGTCATCCGCGAGGGCGCGCCCGCCCCGGCGCTGACCAACACCACCGCCGCCGCCCGCGATGACTCCCTCACCGACACCGACGACAACGCCGCCGACTTCCGCGCCGGTGAGCCCACTCCCGTGAACGCGGCGGGGGAGGGCCTCGGCGAGGGGCCGGAAGACCCCGGGGGTCCCGAAGAGCCCGGTGAACTGCGCATCCACGACGTCCAAGGCGTCACCCGCACCTCCCCGTACGCCGGGGACACCGTGACCGGGGTGCCCGGCGTGGTCACCGCGATCAACGCCTTCGGCAGCGCGCGCGGCTTCTGGTTCCAGGACCCCGAGGGCGACGACGACCCCCGCACCAGCGAGGGCCTGTTCGTGTTCACCGGTTCCACCACACCCGCCCTGGCCGTGGGCGACGAGGTCCTGGTCTCCGGCCGGGTGAACGAGTACCGGCCCGGCTCCGGCACGCAGACCATCACCCAGCTCGACCAGGCCGTGTGGACGACCCTGTCCACCGGCAACCCGGTCCCGGAGTCGGTCACGCTGGAGGCGGGCGTCATCCCCGCCACGTACGCCCCCGACCACGGCGGCGACATCTCCGACCTCGAACTGCTCCCCGACACGTACGCCCTGGACTTCTGGGCCGCCCACGAGCACATGATGGTCCGGATCGAGGACGCCCCCGTCATCGCCCCCACCGACCCCTACTCCGCCTTCTGGGTCACGGTGGAGCCGGACCACAACCGCACCGCCAACGGCGGCGTGGTCTACGGTTCCTACGACGACCCCAACGCGGGCCGGGTCAAGATCGAATCGCTGCTGGACCGCGACGTCCGACCGTTCCCCCGGGTCAACGTGGGCGACACGCTCGCCGGGGTCACCGAGGGCCCGGTGTACTACAGCCGGTTCGGCGGCTACCTCGTCCGCGCCACCGCCCTGGGCGAGCACGTGCCCGGCGACCTGGAGCGCACCCCCGTCCGCGACACCGCCCGGTACGAGGTCTCCATCGCCACCTACAACGTCGAGAACCTCGGCGGACAGGACGACCAGGCCAAGTACGACGCGCTGGCCACGGGGATCGTCGAGTACCTCGGCGGGCCGGACATCATCGGACTGGAGGAGATCCAGGACGACAACGGGGCCGTGGACGACGGCACCGTCGACGCCGGGGTCACCCTGGACCGGCTGGTGGCGGCGGTCGAGGCGCAGGGCGGGCCCGCCTACGAGTGGCGGCAGATCAGCCCCGAGGACAAGCAGGACGGCGGCGTCCCCGGCGGCAACATCCGCAACGCCTTCCTCTTCGACCCCGCGCGCGTGCGGTTCGTGGACCGCCCGGGCGGCGACGCCACCACGGCCGTCGAGGTCGTCCAGGGGGCCCGCGGTCCCGAGCTGTCGGTGTCCCCGGGACGCATCGCCCCGAAGGACCCGGCGTGGGAGTCCAGCCGCAAGCCGCTGGTCGGTCACTTCCGCGCGCTCAACCGCGACATCTACGTGGTGACCAACCACTTCAACTCCAAGGGCGGCGACCAGGCGCTGCACGGGGTCGCGCAGCCGCCGAACCGCACCAGCGAGACGCAGCGCAACGCCCAGGCGGAGCTCGTCGCGGACTTCTCCGAGGAACTGCTGGCCGCGGACCCGAACGCGAACCTGGTGGTCATGGGCGACCTGAACGACTTCCAGTTCTCCCGCACCCTGGAGATCCTCGCCGGGGACGGACCGCTCCACAACCCGATGACCGACCTGCCCGCCGGCGAACGCCACAACTACGTGTTCGACGGCAACTCCCAGGCCTTGGACCACATCCTGGTCAACCAGGCCCTGGCCGGCCGGGTCGACTACGAGGTCGTGCGGATCAACTCCGAGTTCCACGACCAGGTCAGCGACCACGACCCGCAGGTGCTGTGGCTGGACACCCGCCGCTCCACCCCGCCGGGCCGGTACTGACCGACCCCGCACCACCACGCCCGGCCGGAACGGACCCGTTCCGGCCGGGCGCCGTCGTGTCCGTGACCTCCGGCCCCCGGGTGAACCTATCCTGGTGGACACCCGTCGCGCGGCGGGTGCTCCTCTCACCAGGGAAAGCGAAGATGAACGTACTGCTCACCGGCGGAGCCGGGTACATCGGTTCGCACACCGCGGTCGAACTCCTCCAGGCCGGACACCGGGTCGTCGTCCTGGACAACCTGGTCAACAGTCACGCCGAATCGCTGCGCCGGGTCGAGCGGATCACGGGACGGGCCCCCGTCCTGGAGCGCGGTGACTGCGCCGACCGGGCCACCGTCGCCCGGGTCCTGGCCGATCACGACATCGACGCCGTCGTGCACACGGCCGGTCTCAAGGCCGTCGGCGAGTCCGTCGCCCAGCCCCTGCGCTACTACCGCAACAACCTCGACGCCCTGCTCTCCCTCGTCGAGGTCATGGACGAGCACGACGTCCGCGACCTGGTGTTCAGCTCCTCCGCGACGGTCTACGGCGACCCCGAGACGGTGCCCATCCCCGAGGACGCACCGCTGAGCGCCACCAACCCCTACGGCGCCACCAAGCTCTTCGCCGAGCGGATCCTGGGCGACCTGGCCGCCGCCGACCCGCGCTGGCGGATCATCTCCCTGCGCTACTTCAACCCCATCGGGGCCCACTCCAGCGGTCTCATCGGCGAGGACCCGCAGGGGGTGCCCAACAACCTGCTCCCCTACATCGCGCAGGTCGCCGCGGGCCGCCGTGAGTTCCTCCAGGTCTTCGGTGACGACTACGACACCTCCGACGGCACCGGCGTCCGCGACTACCTGCACGTGGTCGACCTGGCCCGCGGCCACCTGGCCGCCCTGGACCACCTGGCCGACGCCCCCGGTCACCGGGTCTACAACCTCGGCAGCGGCAAGGGGTACTCGGTCCTGGAGTGCCTGCGCGCGTTCGAGCGGGTCGTGGGCCGCCCCCTCCCGCACACGGTGGTGGAGCGCCGCGCCGGGGACATCGCCGTCTGCTACGCCGATCCCGCCGCCGCCGCCCGTGACCTGGGCTGGAAGGCCGACCGCGACCTCGACGAGGCCTGCGCCGACACCTGGCGCTGGCAGTCCGCCAACCCGAGCGGATTCGCCGGCTGAGCGCGACCGCACACCCACCGAGGATCAGCCGGGCACGCCCAACGCCCTAGACTGGGCGTATCCCTGAACTCCTGCGGAAGGTCCTCCGTCGTGTCCGTTGGTGCTGACAGCACGTTCGACACCGTTCTCGTCGTGGACTTCGGCGCGCAGTACGCGCAGCTGATCGCCCGACGGGTGCGCGAAGCTCACGTGCACAGCGAGATCGTGCCCTCGACCATGCCGGTGGAGGAGATGCTCGCCAAGAAGCCGAAAGCGATCATCCTCTCCGGCGGCCCCTCGTCGGTGTACGCCGAAGGGGCCCCCAACGTCGGGGCCGAGCTGTTCGAGACCGGGGTCCCGACCTTCGGCATCTGCTACGGCTTCCAGGCGATGACCCGGGCCCTGGGCGGGACGGTCGACAGGACCGACCTCAGCGAGTTCGGCCGCACCGAGCTGAACGTCGTCGCCGAGGACTCCATGCTGTTCGCCGGGCTGCCCACCGAACAGCTGGTCTGGATGTCCCACGGCGACTCGGTGATCGAGGCCCCGAAGGGCTTCCGTGCCGTCGCCACCACCACGGGCGCCCCGGTCGCCGCGTTCGAGGACACCGACCGCCGCCTCTTCGGCGTGCAGTTCCACCCCGAGGTCCTGCACAGCGAGCACGGCCAGGAGGTGCTGCGCCGCTTCCTGTACGAGGGGGCCGGCTGCCGGCCCACCTGGACGATGGTCAACATCGTCGACGAGCAGGTCGGCCGCGTCCGCGAGCAGATCGGCGACAAGCGCGCCATCTGCGGCCTGAGCGGCGGCGTCGACTCCGCGGTGGCGGGCGCCCTGGTGCAGCGCGCCGTCGGCGACCAGCTGACCTGTGTGTTCGTCGACCACGGTCTGCTGCGCAAGGGCGAGGCCGAACAGGTCGAGAAGGACTTCGTCGCGATCACCGGCGCCAAGCTCAAGGTCGTCGACGCCGAGGAGCGCTTCCTGACCGCGCTGTCCGGGGTCACCGACCCCGAGGAGAAGCGCAAGATCATCGGCCGGGAGTTCATCCGCGTCTTCGAGCAGGCGGCCCGCGAGGTCGTCGCCGAGAGCGGCGAGAACGGCAGCGAGGTCGAGTTCCTGGTCCAGGGCACCCTGTACCCGGACGTGGTGGAGTCCGGCGGGGGCACCGGCACCGCCAACATCAAGTCCCACCACAACGTGGGCGGTCTGCCCGACGACCTTCGGTTCACCCTGGTGGAGCCGCTGCGCGAGCTGTTCAAGGACGAGGTCCGCAAGGTCGGCGAGGAGCTGGGCCTGCCCCCGGAGATGGTGTGGCGTCAGCCGTTCCCCGGACCGGGCCTGGGCATCCGCATCATCGGCGAGGTCACCCGCGAGCGTCTGGACGTCCTGCGCGAGGCCGACGCCATCGCCCGTGAGGAGCTCTCCCGCGCCGGGCTGGACCGCGAGATCTGGCAGTGCCCGGTGGTGCTGCTGGCCGACGTCCGCTCCGTGGGCGTCCAGGGCGACGGCCGCACCTACGGTCACCCCGTGGTGCTGCGCCCGGTCAGCAGCGAGGACGCCATGACCGCCGACTGGTCGAGGGTGCCCTACGACGTGCTCGCCAAGATCTCCAACCGGATCACCAACGAGGTCCGCGAGATCAACCGGGTGACGCTCGACGTCACCAGCAAGCCCCCGGGCACCATCGAGTGGGAGTAGCCCGACGGCCCTCCCCGCCCACGTGAGAGGGGGCCCGGCGCGCACGCGCCGGGCCCCCTTCCGCGTACACGGGGTCAGTCGGTGAACTCCTCCGCCAGGAGGACCTCGGTGGGCGCCACGTCCGGAGAGTGCCGGAGCAGGAGCGCCTGGGGGCGCGCCGTCTCGGAGATGGTGAACACCATCGTTCCGGAGACGGCGGTCTCCGGGGCGACGGTGGGGCCCCACAGGGGCTCGCCCTCCTCGATCCGGCTGGGCCGCGAGGCCGTGACGGGCAGGCTCTCCCCGGTGACCAGTGCCTGGTCGGTGTAGTCCAGGGCGAACGCCTGATCGCCGAGGTTGCTCATCCGCACGTCGAACACGCAGTACTGGCCGCCGGACTCCACCCGGGTCTCCCGCGTGGGGATCTCCGAGAGACCGCACTCCATGTCGAGGATCTCGAAGTGGACCCGGCCGTCGAGCGAGGTGGCCGCCATCACTCCCGAGCCGACGCCCGGCTCCGGAGCGCCGTCGTCCGTCGCGTCGTCCTCGTCATCGTCCTCGGGCGCTGGGGCCCCGGTCGAGGGGGTCCCGGCCTGCGGGCCGTCGGTACCGCCGGCATCGTTCCGGTCGGTCAGGTTGGACACCACGTAGAGCAGGAGCAGCAGCGCGACGATCAGGGCCACGGCGGACACCGCGGCGATGATGAGGATCCCGCGCCGGTTCGCCGGGGTGGTGGGCCGGTGCGGGGGCGGGGGCACCGGCGGCACGTAGGGCTGGGGTCCCGGGCGCGACGCCTGCTGGTCGGCGGGCGGCACGACCGGGATCGCCCCCGTGGAGGCCGGGTGCTGGGCCTGCTGCGGCCCTCCGGGCACCCCCGCCCGGGGCCGGCCCACCGGTGGTCCCTGCGGCGGGTGCCCGGCGCCCGGATGCCCCGGCGGCGCGGACTGCTGCTGACGCACGAAGGTGCCGCTCTGATGAGCGGGGTTCATCTGGGGTGCGGGCGCCTGGGGCGGACCGGCCGCGGGCGGTGCCTGGTAGGCCCCGGGGGCCGGGTGGCGCATGCCCGTCATGGTCTGGTGGCCGCCCTGCGGCGGGTGCGGCATCTGCGGGACGGGCGGGGGCAGGTTGGGCCGCCACGACTGGTGCAGCGCGTGGGACACCATGTCGTTGGGGTTGGAGGTGTCCTCGCCGCCCGCCAGTTCCAAGAGCAGGTCCTGGGCGGTGGGGCGGCGGTTCGGGTCCTTGTCCAGGGCGCGCAGCACGAGCCGGTCCAAGGGGCTGACGAGGTTGCCGATCTGGGGTTCGGCGAACAGCACCCGCTTGCCCAGCGTCATGGCGTCGCCGTTGCCGAAGGGGTGGGTGCCGTTGCCGGCGAAGGCCACCAGACAGCCCCAGGCGAAGATGTCCGCCTTGGTGGTGACCTGCTCCTCCAACAGCTGCTCCGGCGCCATCCACCCGGGACTGCCCATGACGATGCCCGTCTGGGTGTGGTTGGTGGCGGTGTTCATCGCGCGGGCGATGCCGAAGTCGATCACGCGCGGACCCGACAGCGACAACAGCACGTTGGCGGGTTTGAGGTCGCGGTGGACCAGGCCGGTGCGGTGGATCGCGGCCAGCGCGGCGGCCACCCCCAGCGCGAACCCGTGCAGGGTGGAGGAGTCCAGCGGACCGTTCTGGGAGATGTGCTCGGCCAGGGCGGTACCGGCGATGTACTCGGTCACCATGTACGGACGGTTCTCGAACGTTCCGTGGTCGAGGACCTTGGCGGTGCAGAAGGAGGCGACCTTGCGGGCGTTCTCCATCTCGTCGCGGAACCGCGCCCGGGTCGCCTCGTCGAAGGCGAGCTCGGGACGGATGACCTTGATCGCTACCTGGTGGTTCCGCTCCGGCAGACCACCGAGGTAGACGGTGCCCATGCCGCCACTACCCAGCTTCCCGGACAGCACATAGGGACCGATGGTGGCCGGATCCCCGGCGCCCAGCGGTTCCAGGTTCTTCGGGAGCCCATCCGACGGCAAGTGACCCTCCCCGACGGTGTCCAAACTCCGCCTTGCCCCAAGGTAGCGGCGTTTGTGCCCTGATTCCCACTCACGGACCGGATCGGGCCGTTCACAGGAGGGGCGGTGACTGACATGACAATGGTGACGATCCCCGAATCCCGCCCTTGGTTCCCGTTTCCCGCCGAACATCGTGTTCCGGTCGACGGGAGGGGGTGAACACGGAGGTTCCCCCGCGGGGGTACGTGTTCACGCAAGGTGGGGGTCCTTTACGATTGGGGACTCGTGACAGCTGATACCACCGTAACCGTGCGGGTTCCCGCGAAGGTCAACCTCCAGTTGGCGGTGGGGCCCGGACGTGAGGACGGGTTCCACGACCTCGTCAACGTTTTCCACGCCGTCTCACTGTTCGATGAGGTTACCGTCCAGGAGGCGCGACCGCGCAGCGGGCGACCCGACGGTAGCACCTCGCCGGGGGAGGGCCCCCTCCTCGCCGGGCTGACCGCGAACGGTCACTCCGTCTCCCACCTGTCGCGTGTGCCCCTGGACTCGTCGAACCTGGCGGCCGGCGCGGCCGAGCTCCTGGGCGGGGAGACGGGTCTGGGCCGTCCGGTGCGGATCCACCTGGAGAAGCGCATCCCCGTCGCGGGCGGGATGGCCGGCGGCAGCGCCGACGCGGCGGCCGCCCTGGTGGCCTGTGATCGGCTGTGGGGGACCGATCTGCCCCGGGAGACGTTGCTCCGGCTGGCCGCCGAACTCGGCAGTGACGTGGCCTTTCCCCTGCTGGGCGGGACCGCGGTGGGCCGAGGCCGGGGTGAGATCCTGGAACCGATGGACAGCCCCGGCCGATACCGCTGGGTGTTCGCGCTGTCCCCGCACGGGTTGTCCACGGGGGCGGTGTTCGGGGAGTACGACCGGCTGCGGCCGGACGCGCCCGCGCCGGAGCTGAGCACCGCGCTGAGCCGGGCGCTGGCCGCGGCGGACCCGGTGGCCCTGGGGCGGGCGCTGACCAACGATCTCCAGGAGGCGGCGCTGTCGTTGCTGCCGGAACTGGAGCGCACGCTCGCGACGGGCGCGGCGGCCGGCGCCCTGGGCGCCCTGGTCTCCGGGTCCGGTCCGACCTGCGCCTTCCTGGTCGGCGGTGGTGCCGAGGAGGCGTCGGTGGTGGCCGAGCGCGAGGCCGCGGTGGTGGCGTCGCTGGAGGCGAGCGGGTTGTGCGAGCAGATCGTGCGGGCCGAGGGGGACGTCCCCGGAGTCGTCTTCATGTGACGTAAATCACCCCCGCTTCCCCGGGTGGGATCCCCGGCGTCCGTATTGACCTTAACCATGGTTGAGGTCGAAGACTGGGGCCATGCCGACGACAGCCGCTCTCACGCGATACGCCGACCTGCCGGCCCTCATAGGACTCATGGAGGGCGACGAGAAGCACAGTGTGGCCGCCCACTCCACGCTGGACGTGCTCTGGGTGCTCTACGACCGCGTTCTCGCCGTCGCCCCGGAGACCGCCGACGATCCGACCCGGGACCGCTTCCTGCTGTCCAAGGGACACGGCCCCGCCGCCTTCTACGCCGTCCTCGCGGCCAAGGGCTTCCTCGACGTGTCCGCCCTGCGCGGGTGGACCACCTTCGAGTCCCGGCTGGGCCACCACCCCGACCGGGTGCTCGTCCCCGGAGCCGAGATCGGCAGCGGATCCCTGGGCCACGGACTGCCCCTGGCCCTGGGCACCGCGCTGGGACTGCGCGCCCAGGGCCTGCGCCGCCCCGACGGGGCCGAACCGCGCACGGTGGTGCTCATCGGCGACGGCGAACTCGACGAGGGCAGCAACCACGAGGCGATCGCCGCCGCCGGACGCCTCGGAGTGGGATCCCTCACCACCGTGGTCATCGACAACGGATCCGCCCTGCACGGTTGGCCGGGCGGGATCGCCCGCCGCTTCGAGACGGAGGGCTGGGCCACCCGCGAGGTCCACGGCCGCGACCACGACGCGCTCCACGAGGCGTTCACCCGGCCCTGGGGAGCCCGGCCGCTCGCCGTCGTCGCCCGCGTCCGTCCCACCGCCTGATGCCGCCACAGACCCGAGAGGGAGCACGACCATGATCCGCACCACGGCGGGGAGCACCGTCAACGGGATCCCCATCCGGCCACGGCCGCCCGAACCCGGTCCGAGCGGAATGCGGGAGACCTTCGGCGCCGTCGTCTCCGAGGAGATGGAACGCGACCCCCGCGTGGCCGTCGTCCTCGCCGTCATCTCGTCCGGGATGTTCCGCCGGGCCGCCGCCCGCCACCCCGGCAAGGTCATCGACCTCGGTATCCGGGAACAGGCGATGATCGGCGTCGCCGGCGGGCTGGCCCTCACCGGGCTGCGGCCGGTGGTGCACAGCTACGCCCCGTTCCTCGTGGAACGGCCCTTCGAGCAGGTCAAGCTCGACCTGGGCCACCAGGAGGCGGGTGCGGTCCTGGTGGGCATCGGCGGCTCCTACGACGCCTCGGAGGAGGGCCGCACCCACCAGGCGCCCGGGGACGTCGCCCTGCTCGACACCCTGCCCGGATGGACGATCCACGTGCCCGGCCACGCCGACGAGGTGCGCGACGCCCTGCGCGACGCGCTGCCCGGGGACGACCGGGTGTACCTGCGCCTCTCGGGCACCGCGAACCGGACGCCGATGCCCCTCACCAAGGAACTGACGGTGGTGCGCTCCGGCTCACCCCGCTCCGCCGGGGTGGTGGTCGCCGTCGGGCCCATGCTCGACCGCACCCTGGAGGCCACCGCCGACCTCGACGTCACCGTCGCCTACACCGCCACCGTGCGGCCCTTCGACCGTGCCGGGTTGAACACCCTGGTCGCGGCGGCCGGCAACGCCGACGTGATGCTGGTCGAGCCCTACCTGGGCGGCACCTCCGCGCACGAGGTCGCCGAGGCGTTGTCCGACCGCCGGCACCGGCAGCTCGGCCTGGGCGTGGCCCGGGAACTGGAGCTGCGGGCCTACGGCACACCGGCCGATCACGCTCGGGCGCACGGGCTGGACGCCGAGGGGATCGCCCGGTCCGCGAGGGACTTCTTCCTGTAGGTCCGTGTCCGGAGCACCCCTCGATGTCCGGTGGGGGCGAAGGACTGATATCCAGGGACACGGATCAGCCCGGGGCCTTGCGTGGTGCGGCCCCGGGCCCGCCCGTTCCGGGCGCCCCCTTCCACCCGGGACCGTCCAGGGCACCCGGCGACACCCGGGACAATGGAGACGATGACGAATCTGGTCAACCTTCAGGACGTGTCCCTGGCCTACGGGCCCCTCGTGCTCCTCGACTCCGTGTCCCTCGGGGTCGACGAGGGCGAGCGCATCGGTGTGGTCGGCCGCAACGGCGGCGGAAAGTCCACGCTGATCTCCGTGCTGGCCGGGGCCCTGCCCCCCGATTCCGGTCGCGTGGTGCACAACCGCGGTCTGCGCGTGGGTTTCCTGCACCAGCGGGACGACTTCCCCGACAGCACCGTCGGGGCCTTCGTGCTGGGGGAGCGGGCCGAACACGAATGGGCCGGCGATGCCCGGCTCCGCGACATCCTGCGCGGCCTGCTCGGCGGCTGGGACCTGGACGCCCCCATGTCGGGGCTGTCCGGAGGCGAGCGCCGACGTTCCGGTCTGGCCCGCCTGCTGGTCGGCGACCACGACCTCATCGTCCTCGACGAGCCCACCAACCACCTCGACATCGAGGGCATCCACTGGCTCGCGGAACACCTGCGCGGTCGTGCCGAGTCCCTCGTGGTCGTCACCCACGACCGCTGGTTCCTGGACGCCGTCACCACCCGCACCTGGGAGGTCGGGCGCGGCGCCGTCGAGCGCTACGAGGGCGGGTACGCCGCCTACGTGCTGGCCAAGGCCGAACGCGAACGCCAGGCCGCCGTCTCCGAGGAGCGCCGCCAGAACCTCATGCGCAAGGAACTGGCCTGGCTGCGCCGGGGCGCGCCCGCGCGCACCTCCAAGCCCAAGTTCCGCATCGAGGCGGCCAACCGGCTCATCGAGAACGAGCCGCCGGCGCGCGACGCCGTCGAACTCGTGCGGTTCGCCAGCTCCCGCCTCGGCAAGAGCGTCATCGACCTCAAGAACGTGACGGCGACCGTCCCCGGCCGGACCCTGCTCGACCACCTCACCTGGCAGCTCGGCCCGGGCGACCGGGTCGGCCTGGTCGGGGTCAACGGCGCCGGCAAGTCGACGCTGCTCAAGATCCTCGCCGAGGAACGGGCGCCCGACGGGGGCAACGTCCGCACCGGGCGCACCGTCAAGCTCGCCCACCTGTCGCAGAACGTCGTCGAACTCGACCCCGAGGCCCGGCCGCTCCAGGCCGTGATGGACGTGCGCGAGCACGTGACCATCGGCAAGCGCGACTACACCGCCAGCCAGATGCTGGAGCGCTTCGGGTTCCGCGGCGAACGCCAGTGGACCCCGATCGGCGACCTGTCCGGCGGTGAGCGCCGACGCCTCCAGCTCCTGCGGCTGCTCATGGACGAGCCCAACGTCCTGCTGCTCGACGAGCCCACCAACGACCTGGACATCGAGACCCTCACCGAGCTGGAGGACCTGCTCGACGGCTGGCCCGGCTCCATGGTGCTGGTCTCCCACGACCGCTACTTCCTGGAGCGGGTCACCGACAGGGTGCTGGCGCTCATGGGCGACGGGAGCCTGGCGTTCCTGCCCGGAGGCGTGGACGAGTACCTGGAACGGCGCGCGGGCGCCCTGGGCGAGGTCGCCGTGCCCACGCTGGGCGGAGAGCGTGCCGAGCCGGAGCCCGAGGCCCCCGCGGTGTCGGCGGCCGACCGCCGCGCGGCGCAGAAGGACATGCAGCGCATCGAGCGGCGCATGGACCGGATCGGCGTCCGGGAGGCCGAGCTGCACGAGCTCATGGCCTCCGCCGGGGACGACTACACCCGGCTCGCCGAACTGGACGCCGAGGCCAAGGCCCTGGCCGCGGAACGCGATCAGCTGGAGGAGGCCTGGCTCGAACAGGCCGAGACCGTCGGCGACTGACGGTGCCCGAAGGTCCCGTTCCGAGAAGAATCCCCGGGGGTCGGTGTGTTCGGGGGCCGGGACGGTTACCGTGGGCAGCATGGTCATGTGGGCTTCGGACAACCGGGCGGGGAAGGTGCGGGAGGGGTTGACCCTGCTGCTGTCCCAAGGGCTGATCGACGATTTCGAGATCCGCCCGGACGACGACCTGCCCTACCGGGTCACCATGCCGGTGGGGATCATCTCCCTGACCGAGCACCAGGCGGCGCACTTCCTGCTGGGCGCGGTCACCGCCCGCTTCGGACCCCTCGCCCGCGACCGCGGCCCCGGAACCCCCTGACCGTCGACGGACACGGCGAGGGCGCCGGGGCCGTGGGGCTCCGGCGCCCTCGGTGGGGACGGGGTGGGGGGAGGGGTCAGCGGACCAGGCCGGCGAACTCCTCGGCGATGACCGTCGCGCCCGCCTTGTTCGTGTGGATGTCCGGACCCAGGTCCGCGTTGCACATCCACGTGAAGTCGCAGATCGCCTTGAGGTTCGTGGGCATGGTGCCGTCGGCCGGCACGTCGAAGTCGGTGGAGTCGAACGCCGCCTCCACGTCCGCCACGTCGATGTCCTCGGCGGCGTAGGCCGACCGCAGGGACTCGTTCATCGTCTCCAGGACGTCGGTGGCGTATCCCGCGAAGGTCGCGTCGAAGGGGATGTCCCCCTCGACCTCGCCCAGGCGCGGACCCTCGTCGGCCGAGGCGGACTCGGCGGGCTCGTCCGAACCCTCCTCCCCCTCTTCTTCGGCGTCCTCGTCCGTCTCGGGTTCGAGCAGCATCGCGGCCAGGAACGGGTTGTAGTAGGTCATCGCGATGATCTGGGTGTCCGGACCGGCCGCGGCGCGCAGGCGGGAGGCGATGACGGGGATCTCCGTCTCGATGCGCTCCAACCCGTCGTCGACGCACTCGGTGTCGACCACGGGCCGGTCGCCGCCGGCCGCGCCGTCGATGCCCCGCACGCAGCGGGTGAAGTTGTTGCCGCCGATGGTCAGCGTGACCAGGTCGACCCGGCCCGCGTGCTCGGAGAGGAACCCCTCGGCGACCTCGATCTGCGAGCGGCCCTCGTAGAGGTCGCCACAGTGGGGGATCCCGCCTTCGAGGAACGTGGTGGTGTCCTCGCCACCGCAGCCGCCTCGTTCGTGGCGCAGGGTGGAGTCCGCGTCGTACAGGGTGCGGTACAGGATGTCGGTGTACCCGTCCGGGGTCTCCCCGGGACCGTTCTCGCCCGGTTGCACACCCACCGTCAGCGAGTCGCCCAGGGAGAGGTAGTGGCGCTCCTCGGCCCCGGCCGGCCCACCATCGTCGCCGCCCGCGCAGCCGGTCGTCGCCACGGCGGTCGCGGCGGCCGCGATCAGGGCGACGTACCGGACGTTCCACCGGATTCTCACAGTCGTTCTCCAACCAAGTGAAGCAAGGGATGCGCGCCCGGAGACGGACCCGGTGAGAGGACGGGTACCGCCGGGTAACAGACTTACCGACCGGAAGGTTCGGTGTCGAGGGGGGCCAAGAGGCATCTCAGTAACGATGCCAGGTGCTCGCGGTCCTCGGGGGGCATCGGGGTGAGGATCGTCTCCTCGTACCGCAGCAGCGACTCCAGCGCCGCGTCGATGCGCTCGGCGCCCTGGTCGGTCAGGCGCACCAGCACGCCGCGCTTGTCCGCCGGGTCGGGGCGGCGGCGGACCAGGCCGGCGGCGGCCAGCCGGTCGACACGGTTGGTCATGGTCCCGGAGGTGACCAGGGTGGCGCGCAGCAGCCGACCGGGGCTCAGTTCGTAGGGCGGGCCCGAACGGCGCAGTTCGGCCAGTACGTCGAACTCCCAGGGTTCCAGGGAGTGCTCGGTGAACACCGTGCGCCGGGCCCGGTCCAGGTGTCGGGCGAGCCGGGACACACGACTGAGCACCTCCAGTGGCGTCACGTCCACGTCCGGGCGTTCGGAGCGCCACGCCTCGATCAGCCCATCCACCTCATCGCGCATGGACCCAGCATATCTCTTGACATCAAGATAGTGGGGCGGGTATGCGACGCACACCCGCCCCACGAGAGATTCCGTGCCTCGGAGCGCGCTCAGCGGCTCCGCTTGGTCCGCAGCCTCGGCTTGGCCTCCAGACTCGACAGGCCGTTCCACGCCAGGTTGACCAGGTGCGCCGCCACCACCTCGCGCTTGGGCCTGCGCACCTCCAGCCACCACTGTCCGGTCAGCGCCCACATGCCCACCAGGGCCTGGGCGTACATCGGGGCGAGCGCGGGGTCGTAGCCCCGCTCGGCGAACTCGTCCACCATGATGTACTCGACCTGGCTGGCGATGTCGTTGATCAGACTCGCGAAACTCCCCGTGCCGGAGGCCACGTGCGAGTCACGGGTGAGCACCCGGAACCCGACCGTGTTCTCTTCCACATAACGCAGCAGGGCCAGAGCCGCCTTCTCGATCTTGTTGCGCGCGCTGTCGGCGTCGAGAGCCTCCGAGACCATCCCCACCAGGGTGCGCATCTCCTGGTCGACGACGATCGCGTACAGACCCTCCTTGCCACCGAAGTGCTCGTACACCACGGGCTTCGACACACCCGCGCGCGCGGCGATCTCCTCCACGGAGGTCGCGTCGAACCCGCGTTCGGCGAACAGTGCCCGACCGATCTCCAGCAACTGTCGCCGACGCTCCTCGCCCGTCATGCGCTTACGGCGCACACGGACCCTCTGCTCGCTGTCGGCTGCTCCCATTATGGTTCGGAATCCTAGACGCTGACCCGCTTGGCGGCGAGCCGTTCGTTGTCGGGCCAGCGCACCTTGGTCGCCCAGCCGAACTTCTCGAAGACCCAGATGACGCGGGCGGAGATGTCGATCTGACCCTTGAACACACCGTGCCGGGCGCAGGTCGGGTCGGCGTGGTGCAGGTTGTGCCAGGACTCGCCGAACGAGGGGATGGCCAGCCACCACACGTTGCGGGAGCGGTCGCGCACCTCGAAGTTCTCCTCGCCGATGGTGTGGCAGATGGAGTTGATCGACCAGGTGACGTGGTGCAGCACGGCCACGCGGACCAGGCTCGCCCAGAAGAACGCGGTGAGCGCGCCCCACCAGGACATGGTGACCAGACCACCGATGAGGGCGGGGGCGCCCAGGGAGAAGAGCACGATCGGCAGGAACAGCTTGTCGACCAGGACGATGTCCTTGTCCTTCAGCAGGTCCGGGGCGAACCGGCGCGGAGAGGTCTTCTTGTCGTCCAGGTACATCCACGCCATGTGCGCGTAGTAGAGGCCCTTGGCGACGGACTTCCAGTCGTCGCCGAACCGCCACGGCGAGTGCGGGTCGCCCTCGGCGTCGGAGTACTTGTGGTGGCGGCGGTGGTCGGCGACCCACTTGATGACGCTGCCCTCGATGGCCATCGAGCCGGCGACCGCCATCGCGATCTTGAGCGGGCGGTTGGCCCGGAAGGAGCCGTGGGTGAAGT
Organism: Nocardiopsis lambiniae; assembly: GCF_031845465.1. Taxonomy (NCBI): domain Bacteria; kingdom Bacillati; phylum Actinomycetota; class Actinomycetes; order Streptosporangiales; family Nocardiopsidaceae; genus Nocardiopsis; species Nocardiopsis lambiniae. The sequence continues at coordinate 235,275 of NZ_JAVREP010000006.1, forward strand.
ACCGGTGGAACCCGACCGTGATGCCGAGGCCGCTGATCACGTAGAAGACGCCGGCGATGGCGATGTCGAGCAGGCTCAGGCCCCAGCCCCAGAAGAACGGCACGGTGGCCAGCAGGGCGATGAGCGGGATGAACACGAAGGCGAACACCGTGAAGCGTTCGGCGCGCCCTCGCAGTTCCGGCTCGTACTCGGGGATGGGAGTGCGCTTGGAAGCGCCCTCCGATGTCGTGGCCGACCCATCGGTGGGCAGCTCGGGAGCGGCGGTCATGGTGGTCCCTACCTCGTCGTCAACGGCAACGTCGTCGGTGGCCAGGACCGCGTGACACGGAACACGGGGATCCGTCGCGATGACCCGACCTATACCTACGTAACCGTAACCTACGAACCCGTAGGTTTGGCAAGGGCCGTGCAGAAGGCGCTATCTTGGTGACCGTCACGCAGTCGCGGCGCATCCGCGCCCGACGTGTTCCCGGATGATGTAATCGGCAGCATGTGGGGTTTTGGTCCCCATCGTCCAGGTTCGAGCCCTGGTCCGGGAGCCGATGGTCACGGCCCGCGATCCCCCGGAGCGGCGTACATCACAGCCCTACCCGGAAACCGGGTCCGTACGCGGGGAGCGATCGCACGCCTCTCCCGGGACGGCCATGGCCACCGCTGCGGGCCTGTGACGCGGATGTATCCTTCCCATGTCGGCCGCACGACGGTGCCGGCCGCGCTCGGCATGCGGGTCGCCCCGCCGGAACGCCGACCGCGAGAACGTCTTCTTCTTAGCCAGCTATCACGAGGGGTCTCCTCCAGTGAGCGTGAACCGCCCGGCTGCCGTCATCGTCCTCGCCGCAGGCGAGGGCACCCGGATGAAGTCCCGGCTCCCCAAGATGCTCCACGAGATCGGCGGTCGCAGTCTGGTCGGCCACGTGCTGGCCGCCGCCCGCGAACTCGATCCGCTGCACACCGTCGTGGTCCTCGGGCACGCTCGTGACCGCGTCGGCGCACACCTGGAGGAGATCGCCCCCGAGGCCCTCACCACGGTCCAGGAGGAGCAGAAGGGCACCGGCCACGCGGTGCGCATCGCCCTGGAGGACCTGGCCGGCCGGGGCATCGAGCCCACCGGTACGGTCGTGCTCACCTGTGGCGACACCCCGCTCCTGCGCGGTTCCACGCTCGCCGACCTGGTCTCCTTCCACGAGAAGGAGGGCAACGCCGTCACGGTGCTGTCGGCCCGCGTCCCCGACCCCCACGGCTACGGACGCATCGTCCGCGGGGCCGACGGCGACTTCACCGCCATCGTCGAGCACGCCGACGCCACCCCCGAGCAGCTCGACGTCGACGAGATCAACTCTGGCATGTACGCCTTCGACGGCGCCCTGCTGGCCTCCGTCGTCCAGCGCCTGAACAGCGACAACGCCAAGGGCGAGGAGTACATCACCGACGTGGTGGGCCTCCTGCGCGGTGACGGCCACAAGGTCGGCGCCCGGATCGCCCGGGACGCCGACGAGGTCCAGGGCGTCAACAACCGCGTCCACCTCGCCGAGGCCCGCCGGCTCCTCAACGACCGCGTCCTGAACGAGCACATGCTCGCCGGCGTCACGGTCGTGGACCCCGCCACGACCTGGATCGACGTTCAGGTGCGCGTCGGCCGCGACACCCTCATCGAGCCGGGGAGCCGCCTGCGCGGCGCCACCGTCATCGGTGAGGACGCCGTCGTCGGCCCCGGCGCGGACCTGACGGACACCCTCGTGGGCGACGGCGCCACGGTCCGCCACACCACCGCGGACCGGGCCGAGATCGGGCCCGAGGCCGCCGTCGGTCCCTACACCTACCTCCGGCCGGGCACCCGCCTGGCCGACCGGAGCAAGGCCGGTGCGTTCGTCGAGATCAAGAACGCGAACGTCGGCACCGGCTCCAAGATCCCGCATCTGACCTACGTCGGCGACGCCGACATCGGCGTCGGCAGCAACATCGGCTGCTCGTCGGTGTTCGTCAACTACGACGGGGTCCACAAGTCCCGGAGCGTCATCGGCGACCACGTGCGCATCGGCAGCGACAACACCATCGTCGCGCCGGTCACCGTGGGCGACGGGGCCTACTCCGGGGCCGGGAGCGTGATCCGGGACGACGTCCCGCCCGGCGCGCTGGCCGTGTCCGAAGGACACCGGCAGCGCAACGTGGAGGGGTGGACCGTGCGCAAGCGCTCGGGCACCGCCTCGGCGGAGGCGGCGGAGAGGGCCCTTTCGGCCGAAGACGCCGAGCGGCACAGAGCCGGCGACCAGTAGTGACTGTGGGGGAGAAACGCGTGACCGGGATGAAGGCCACCGGCCAGAAGAACCTGATGTTGTTCTCGGGGCGTACGCACCCGAGCCTGGCCGAGGAGGTCGCGAAGGAACTGGGGATCGATGTGGTCCCCACCCGGTTCGACACCTTCGCCAACGGTGAGATCTTCATCCGTTACCTGGAGTCGGTCCGCGGGTCCGACGCCTTCGTCATCCAGGCGCACTCCGACCCGATCAACGAGTCGATCATGGAGCAGTTGATCATGGTGGACGCGCTCAAGCGCGCCTCCGCCAAACGGATCACCGTGGTCACCCCGTTCTTCGGGTACGCGCGCCAGGACAAGAAGCACCGTGGCCGCGAGCCCATCTCGGCCCGCCTGATGACCGACCTGTTCCGCACCGCCGGCGCCGACCGCATGATGGCCGTCGACCTGCACACGGACCAGATCCAGGGCTTCTTCGACGGGCCGGTGGACCACCTGTTCGCGCTGCCGATCCTGGCGGACCACATCGCGAACCGGGTCGACCGCTCCGAGATCACCGTGGTCTCCCCCGACGCCGGTCGGGTGCGCACCGCCGACCGCTGGGCCGACCGGCTGGGCGCCCCGCTGGCGATCATCCACAAGCGCCGCGACCCGGACGTGGCCAACCAGGTCCGGGTCCACGAGGTCGTCGGTACGGTCAAGGACCGGGTGTGCGTGCTGGTGGACGACATGATCGACACCGGCGGCACCATCGTGAAGGCCGCCGAGGCCCTCTTCGAGCAGGGTGCCAAGCAGGTCCTGGTGGCCGCCACGCACGGTGTGCTGTCCGGCCCCGCCGCCGAGCGCCTCCAGAACTCGCCCATCTCCGAGGTGGTCATCACCAACTCGCTGCCGGTGCCCGAGTCGCGGTCCTTCGAGAAGCTCACGCAGTTGTCGATCGCGCCCCTCGTGGCGCGCGCGATCAGCGAGGTCTTCACCGACGGTTCGGTGACGAGCCTGTTCGAGTAGGACCTCGCGCGGGTGGGGGATCCGGGCGGATCCCCCACCCGCGCGTCCGTTCCCCCCGGCGACACACCGGTCCCGGTCGTTGTGCTGTCGGTGACGGAACGTCGGTGGGGTGTGTTCGGAGTCGTCGGCGGAGCCAGTAGACTTGGCCGAGTGTCCCCGTGCCCGAGCGGAGCCTCGTTCGGCTTCGTGAGGACGCGCGGGCAGGGGTGCGCGACGAGCGTTCCCGGGCCGGACGGGTCCGGTGACGGCTCGCCGGGCACGCCTGGAACCAGGGCGGTCGCGTCCCCTACCGGGGAGACCCCGCCACTGACCCGCCCGAGAGCGGGAATCGTTCGTACTACTGGAGTCGTGTTCCCCGTGCTGCGGGGTTGAACCCGAGGAGTTTTGTCGTGTCCGAGGTACGTATCGCTGCCGAGCCCCGCACGGAATTCGGCAAGGGCGCCTCCCGTCGCGCCCGCCGCGCGGGTAAGGTGCCGGCCGTCCTCTACGGCCACGGCACCGAGCCCCGCCACCTGAACCTGCCGGGCCACGAGCTCATGCTCGCCCTGAAGACCCCCAACGTCCTGCTGCGTCTGGAGGGCCTGGACAAGGACAACCTCGCCCTGCCCAAGAGCGTTCAGCGCGACGCCATCAAGGGCTTCCTGGAGCACATCGACCTGCTGGTCGTCTCCAAGGGCGAGAAGGTCGAGGTCGAGATCTCCGTCAACCTGGTCGGTGAGATCAAGGGCACCGGCGTGCTCACTCAGGAGCTCGTCACCGTGACCGTCGAGGCCGAGGCCACCCACATCCCGGAGGGCATCGAGTTCGACATCGCCGGCTTGGAGATCGGCACCGTCGTGACCGCCGCCGAGCTGAAGCTGCCCGCCGGTTCCATCCTGGTGACCGACCCCGAGGCCATCGTCCTCAACGTCTCCGCCCCGCGCGTCGAGGAGGAGGGCGCCTCCGAGGGTGAGGCCGCCGAGGGCGAGACCGCGGGGTCCGCCGCCGAGTAGTCCCAGCGCGTACATCACACCGAGCGTGCGGTTCTCCGGAGCCGCGCGCTCGGTGTTTTCTCTGTAGGCTCGCCCCCATGTGGGGATGGTGGAGGAAGAAGGACATGGCGGAGACCGAGCGTCGGCTGGTCGTCGGCCTGGGCAACCCCGGCCCCAAGTACGCGGGGAACCGGCACAACGCCGGTTTCATGGTGGTGGACGCCCTCGCCGGGACGGAGCGCTGGAAGGCGCACAAGGCGCACGCCGAGGCGGTGGAGACCCGCCTGGACGGTGTGCCGGTGGTGCTGGCCAAGCCGCGCACCTACATGAACCTGTCCGGGGGTCCGGTGTCGGCGCTGGCCGCGTTCTACAAGGTCCCCTTGGGCCGGGTCATCGTCGTGCACGACGAGATGGACATCGACTTCGGCGCCCTGAAGTTGAAGAAGGGCGGCGGCTCGGGCGGGCACAACGGGCTCAAGTCCGTCACCGCGTCCCTGGGCGGGCCGGGCTACGTCCGGGTCCGTTTCGGGGTGGGCCGTCCCCCGGGCCGCATGGACCCTGCGGCGTACGTGCTGCGCGACTTCTCCTCGACCGAGCGCGCCGAGCTCGATCTCAACGTGGAGCGCGCCGCCGACGCGGTGCGCGTGCTCCTGGCCGACGGCCTGGAGCGGGCCCAGAACATCTACCACACCGCCGTCTGACACCGGCGGCGAACGGGAGGGGCCGCGCGGGGATCCCCGCGCGGCCCCTCGCCACGTCCGGCGGTACCCGCCCGGGTCAGCGGCGGTGGACCGGCGCCGGCAGCCGGAGGAGATCGCCGGGGACTGAGGAGGGTTTCGGTCAGGACATTGCAGGGACCTTTATGACCCTTCCTTGACACGTTGAGTGACGCCGGTTGGTCTCGGGCGGGATACATTCTCGGGCCGACCGGCCTCTCTTTGCCGACAATCGGCAACTCAGCGCGACTTTTCAACTACTTTTGGTTACGATCCAGGGCGTCGACCCTGAACCCATCGCCATCGCCGCACCTCGCTCACACCCTCCCTGGTGGGCTCTGCACGGCCGGAGGCGATGACTGGAAGTAATGATTTTCGGACGCGCGCAGGTCTTGGGGGACACATGGTCGCAAACAGTGGGGTGAAAGAGGTTCGCGAGCGGCCGGCGGTACCGGCCGCCGGTGTCGTGGGCGATACGGCCGTCATGCCGGCGATCCGGGCCCTGCCCGCACCGCCCAAGGCCTGGACCCGCTCCTACGTCGCCGGCCTGGTCCTGTTCGACCTGCTCTGCGCCCTCGGTGCGGGTCTGATCGGAACCACGGTCCGCTTCCACGGCGCGCTGACCGCGGCCACCACCCTCCCCTACCTGTGGTTCTCCCTGGCACTGCCGGCCGTGTGGGCCCTGTTCATCTACCTGTCCGGCGGGTACGCGCGCCGTTTCATCGGGGTGGGCACCGAGGAGTACCGACGTGTCGCCGTCGCCGGCCTCACCCTGGCCGCCTCGGCCGCCATCGTCGCCTACGCCGTCAAGTTCGACCTGGCCCGGGGGTACGTGCTCCTCACCCTGCCCGTGGTGGTGTTCGCCACTCTCGCCCTGCGGTACGCCCGCCGCAAGGCACTGCACCGCCGACGCCGTTCCGGCGAGTGCATGAACGGGGTCGTCGTGGTCGGCCACCGGGTGGCCGCCGGTGACCTCATCCGGCGCTTCCGCGACGAGGTCTACCACGGCATGCGGGTGGTGGGCGTCTGTCTGCCCGAACACGAGCTGGGGGAGGGCCTCGCCGAGATCGAGGACTGCCCCGTCCTGGGTTCCTTCCGTGGCGCCGCCGACGCCGCCGCGCTGGTCGGCGCCGGTACCGTCGCGGTCCTGGCCTGCCCCGAGATGGACGGCGTCGAACTGCGCCGACTGGCCTGGCGGCTGGAGAAGACCGACACCGAGCTCATCGTCGCCTCCGCCCTCATGGAGGTCGCCGGCCCGCGCACCACGATCCGTCCGGTCGCCGGGCTCCCCCTGCTGCACGTCGAACATCCCGAGCTCGTCGGAGCGCGCCGCCTCCTCAAGGGGGTCTTCGACCGCTGCGCCGCCGTGCTGGCCCTGATCCTGCTGTCCCCGCTGTTCATGGCACTGGCCGCGCTCATCCGGATGGAGGACGGAGGGCCGGTGTTCTTCACCCAGACGCGCGTAGGGCGGGGTGGCTCCGAGTTCCCCGTGTACAAGTTCCGTACCATGGTGGTCGGGGCCGACGCGTTGAAGGCGGCGCTGCGGTCCCGCAACGAGCACGACGGTGTGCTTTTCAAGATGCGACGCGACCCCAGGGTGACCTCGGTCGGGGCATGGTTGCGCCGGTACTCGCTCGATGAGCTTCCCCAGCTCGTCAACGTGGCCCGGGGTGAGATGTCCCTGGTCGGCCCGAGGCCGCCGCTTCCGGAGGAGGTCGCCCGATACGGGCACGACGTCCGCCGCAGGCTGGTGGTCAAACCCGGGCTGACGGGGCTGTGGCAGGTCAGTGGACGGTCCGATCTCTCCTGGGAGGAATCGGTCCGCCTGGATCTGCGCTACGTGGAAAACTGGTCGCTGACGTTGGACATCCAGATCCTGTGGAAGACGTGGTCAGCGGTGATCCGTGGGGCGGGGGCGTACTGAGCCGGTGAAGAACATCCGAGACGACCATGAGGTGGCCCGCGATCTGGCGAGCGAGGCCGGTCAGCTGCTGCTGCGCCTGCGCGCCCGGCACGGTTTCGACGAGCCCGACGTGCTGCGCACGCTCGGGGACCGGACCTCCCACGAGTTCCTGTTCTCCGCGCTCGGGCGGTTGCGCCCCAGCGACGCGGTGCTCTCGGAGGAGGGTGTGGACGACCCTGCCCGGCTGCGGGCGCGTCGGGTGTGGATCATCGACCCCCTCGACGGCACCCGTGAGTTCGCCGAGGCCGGCCGGGTCGACTGGGCCGTCCACGTGGCCCTGTGGGAGAACGGCGAACTGGTCGCCGGGGCGGTGTCGCTGCCCGCCCAGGGCAGCACGCTGTCGACGGTCGACCCGCCCTGGCTGCCCGAGGAGCGTCCGGCCGGACAGCGGCTGCGGATCACGGTGAGCCGTTCCCGTCCGCCGGCCTTCGCGCAACGGATGGCCACCCAGTTGGGCGCCGAACTGGTCCCCATGGGTTCGGCGGGCGCCAAGATCTGCTCGGTGCTGCTCGGCATGGCCGACATCTACGTGCATGCCGGCGGTCAGTACGAGTGGGACACGGCGGCGCCCGTGGCGGTGGCCACGGCAGCCGGGCTGCACGCCTCCCGCGTCGACGGCTCGCCCCTGCGCTATAACGTGGCCGACCCGCTACTCCCCGATGTCCTCGTATGCCGATCGGAATTGTCGGGTATGTTGTTGGCTAGCATCCGCGACGGCGCGGACCTGGACAGCGCCGGTCCGCACGCGGGGGGCTAGACGACAGGCCCCCGCCGTCGGTCGAACCGGTGCCCCCAGCGGTATCTCTAAGGCGGATTCATGGGTCAGGCGAGTCAGCAGGCGCCCGGACGCTACCAGCTCTCACAGCTGGACGTTCTGGAGGCCGAGGCGATCTTCATCATGCGCGAGGTGGCCGCGGAGTTCGAGCGGCCGGTGCTGCTCTTCTCCGGCGGCAAGGACTCCATCGTCATGCTCCGACTCGCCGAGAAGGCCTTCTGGCCCGGCGCCGTCCCGTTCCCGGTCATGCACGTCGACACCGGGCACAACTTCCCCGAGGTCATCGACTTCCGCGACCGTCGGGTGGCCGAGGCCGGGGTGCGTCTGGTCGTCGCCTCCGTCCAGGAACAGATCGACGCGGGCAAGGTCGTCGAGTCCACCGGCCGTTGGGCCAGCCGCAACCGGCTCCAGACCGCCGCGCTGCTGGAGGCGATCGAGGACCACGGGTTCGACGCCGCCTTCGGCGGCGCCCGCCGCGACGAGGAGAAGGCCCGCGCCAAGGAGCGCGTCTTCTCCTTCCGCGACGAGTTCGGCCAGTGGGACCCCAAGAACCAGCGCCCCGAGCTGTGGAGCGTGTACAACACCCGCATCGCCCGGGGCGAGCACATCCGGGTCTTCCCCATCTCCAACTGGACCGAGCTGGACGTGTGGGCCTACATCCAGCGGGAGCGCCTGGAGCTGCCCTCCATCTACTTCGCCCACGAGCGCAGCGTGTTCGAACGTGACGGCATCCTGCTCGCCGACTCGCCGCTCATCGAGCGCGACGACACCGAGGTCCCCTTCACCGAGACCGTGCGCTACCGCACCGTCGGCGACCTCACCTGCACCGGGGCGGTCAAATCGACCGCCGTGGAACTCGACGACATCATCGCCGAGATCGCCGCGACCCGGATCACCGAGCGCGGACAGACCAGGGCCGACGACCGTGCCAGCGAGGCGGCCATGGAGGACCGCAAGCGCGAGGGCTACTTCTAGGGAGTGTCCCGCGGACACCCGCCCACCCTCCCCTCCTTCGGCCGCACCTCTTCCCACATTGGACCAGCGAGCATGAGAAACGACATTCTGCGGTTCGCCACGGCGGGCTCCGTGGACGACGGCAAGAGCACCCTGATCGGTCGCCTGCTGTACGACTCCAAGTCGATCTTCGAGGACCAGCTCGACGCGGTGGAGCGCACCAGCGCCGCGCGAGGCGAGGAGCACACCAACCTCGCGCTGCTCACCGACGGTCTGCGGGCCGAGCGCGAGCAGGGCATCACCATCGACGTGGCCTACCGGTACTTCGCCACGCCCAAGCGGACGTTCATCATCGCCGACACCCCCGGCCACATCCAGTACACGCGCAACATGGTCACCGGGGCCTCCACGGCCGACCTCGCGATCATCCTGGTGGACGCCCGCAAGGGCCTCCAGGAGCAGAGTCGCCGACACGCCTTCCTCACCACGCTGCTCCAGGTGCCGCACCTGGTCCTGGCGGTCAACAAGATGGACCTGGTCGGCTACGACCAGGCCCGGTTCGAGGAGATCAAGGCCGAGTTCGCCGACTTCGCCGCCAAACTGGACGCGCGCGACCTCACCTTCGTGCCGATCTCGGCGCTGCACGGCGACAACGTCGTGGGGCGTTCGGAGAACATGCCCTGGTACAGCGGCCCCTCGTTGCTGCACCACCTGGAGAACGTGCACATCGCCTCGGACCGCAACCTCATCGACGCCCGGTTCCCGGTCCAGTACGTGATCCGGCCGCACAAGTCCGCCGACCCCGAACTGCACGACTACCGGGGATACGCCGGCCAACTGGCCGGCGGTGTGCTCAAGCCGGGCGACGAGGTCGTGCACCTGCCGTCCGGGCTGAGCACGCGGATCTCGAAGATCCTCACGGCGGACGGGGACGTCGCCGAGGCCTTCGCGCCGATGTCGGTCACCCTCCTGCTGGAGGACGAGATCGACATCTCCCGGGGCGACATGATCTGCCGTCCCAACAACACCCCGACGGCGTCGCAGGACATCGAGGCGATGGTCTGCTGGATGACGGACGCGCGCAAGCTGACCCCGCGCTCCAAACTCATCGTCAAGCACACCACCCGCACCGCGAAGGTCATGGTCAAGGACCTGCGCTACCGGCTGGACGTCAACACGCTGCACCGGGACGAGCAGGCCGACCACCTGGCGCTCAACGAGATCGGCCGGGTGCGGCTGCGCTCCACCCAGCCCCTGTTCGTCGACGAGTACTCCCGCAACCGGCAGACCGGCGGGTTCATCCTCATCGACGAGTCCACCAACGCCACGGTCGGCGCCGGGATGGTCGTCCGGGCCGACTAGCGCACTCGCCCCGGCGCGACGGGATGCGTGAAACGGGGGTCGCCCACCGGGGCGACCCCCGTCGCCGCGTGTGCGGTGCTCCCCGCCGTACGGGACCGCCGACCTCCCGCTCAACGTTCGGGGTCTGCGGTACGGGTCGGGTCGTGGAGACCCCGCGCGTCCACACCCCGCCCCCGGATCGATGAGGAAGCGACGGCCCCGGCCCGGGACCGCTCACGTACCGGAGAACGTCACCTCCAGGGATGATCACATATAGCCCACACTTAGTCACCGAAAGTAATAGCCTGGGCGGGTGGATGAGGCATATCGGTTGGTGTTCGTCGGCGGCATGGGCCGCTCCGGGTCGACCCTGATCGAGCGACTGCTGGGCGAACTGCCCGGGTTCTGCTCGATCGGCGAGACGGTGCACCTGTGGAGACGCGGGTTGTTGGAGAACGAGCGGTGCGGCTGTGGTCTGCCGTTCGCCGACTGCGGCTTCTGGGCCGAGGTCGGACGGGAGGCCTTCGGCGGCTGGGGGCGACTGAACCCCCACGAGGTGCTGGGGCTGAAGGACGGCGTGGACCGCACGCGCTTCCTGCCCGTCCTGCTCAACGGCTCCGAGGACGGTCTGCTGGCCGCGCGCAGCGCCCGCTACACCGAGCTCTATCACCGCCTGTACTCGGCGATCGCCCTGGTCAGCGGAGCGAGCGTGATCGTCGACGCCAGCAAGCACGCCTCCTTGGCCGCCTGTCTGCGGTGGCGTTACGGGGCGCGGATGCGGCTGCTGCACGTGGTGCGCGACCCCCGGGCGGTGGCGCACTCGTGGAGCAAACGGGTGCCCCGTCCCGACGCCTCGCCGGAGAGCAGCGAACCGGAGATGGCCCGCTACTCCGCAGGTCGCTCGGCGGTGCAGTGGGTGACCCAGAACACCTGCTTCGACGCCCTCGCCCGCCAGGGGGTCCCCACCCTCCGGGTGCGCTACGAGGACTTCGTCGGCGCCCCCACGGAGGAGTTCGCGCGCATCGCCGGATTCGCCGGGCACACCGGCTCGTGTCCGGACCTGGGTGACGGTGTGTCCCTGTCGCGCGGGCACGCGCTGTCGGGCAACCCGATGCGCTTCTCCTCCGGGCCGGTCGGGGTGCACGCGGACCAGGGCTGGCGTGAGGCGCTGCCCCCGTGGCGCCGTCGTCTGGTCGCGATGATGACGACCCCCGCGCGGCGGCGGTACGGCTACTGAACCCGGCCCGTTTTGTCTGGTGGAGGTGTTGCGCCCGAAAAAGATAACGTATGGTATTCATGTGAATACCATCTGTAGTGACGCATAGGGGGCATGTGTCGTGGACAGCGGACCGGTACGGGTGATGGCGTCGGCGGGGGCATTGCTCCTCACCCTCACACTGACCGGAGCGGGCGGCGACGTGCCCGATCCGACAGGCCCCCCATGGCCCTCCCGGGGCCTGTTCACCACACACGCCTCGGGGACGCCCGTCGGCACCGAACGCCGCTGCACCGTCTCGGAGATCCTCGAACCCTCCTGCGGCGTCTGGTGGGGCGGCAGCCCTCACGAGAACCGGCTCGAAGAACTCGAACACAACGCCGGTCGCCGCATGGACATCGTCTACACCTGGCGCGGCATCGACCAGGCGAAGATCCCCGGGGACCGGGAACGCCGGATCCTCGCCGAGGGCCGGTTCGTGCACACCAACATCGAGGCCCGGCGCTTCACCCGGCCCGGCCACCCCGCCGTCTCCTACCGGGCGATCCTGCGCGGGGAGTTCGACTCCGTCCTGCGCGACCAGGCCCGGGGCGTGGCCGAACTGGAGGCGCCCTACTTCCTCACGTTCGACCACGAGGCCGACGCCAACAAGCGTTACAACAAGCGCGGGACCCCGCAGGAGTTCACCCGCGCCTGGCGGCACATCGTCGACATCTACCGCGACGAGGGCGCCGACAACGCCATCTGGGTGTGGAACGTGACCGGTTGGGAGGGCAACCTCGGGCGGCTGCCCGGCCTGTGGCCGGGCAACGACCACGTCGACTGGATCAGCTGGGAGGCGTACAACATGACCGGCTGCGACCTCATGCCGAACTGGAAGCACGTCGACTCCTTCGAGGACGCGCTGCGCCCGGCCTACGAGTGGATCCAGAACGAGGGCCCCCGGCACGGGATCGATCCCACCAAACCGGTGATGATCGGCGAGATGGGCACCACCGACATCGGCCCGCGCGAGACCATGCGCTGGTACACCGACGTCCCCCGGGTGCTGCGCGAGTACGAGCGCATCCGCGCCGTCAAGGTGTGGGACAGCAAGGTCTCCAGCGGCTGTGACTTCAGGATCGGCGCCAACCGGTACGCCCGGCAGGGGTTCGAGGCGGCCGGCCGCGACCCCTACGTGAACCTGCCCGACCGGGTGCGCCGCCTGGCCGAGCACGCCCACCGGGACTGACCGGCGGGGCGTGCGGAAAACCCGGTGACGGGGCGGGGTGTCCCGTGGTCGAATCCGCTCCATGAGTACCGACCTGTGGAACATCGTGGACGTCGAGGCGACCTGCTGGAAGGGGCCGCCGCCCCCGGGCTCCGCCAACGAGATCATCGAGGTCGGGCTGACCGTGGTGGACGCCGCCTCGGGTGAGCGGAGGGGGAGGCACGGGGTGCTGGTCCGGCCGCGGCGCTCCGAGGTGAGCCCGTTCTGCACCGAGCTGACGGGGATCACCCCGGAGATGGCGGCCGGCGGGGTGGGCTTCGCCGAGGCCTGCCGTTGGCTGGCCGATGAGCACGGCGCGGCCGAACGTCCGTGGGCGAGCTGGGGTGACTACGACCGCAGACAGTTCGAGCGCCAGTGCGCGATGACCGGGGTCGGCTATCCGTTCGGCGTTCGCCACGTCAACGCCAAGAAGGTCTTCGCCGAGGTCCACGGGATGCGCAAGCGGGCGCCCGGCATGGCCCGGGCCCTGGAGGTCGCCGGGCTGCCCCTGGAGGGGCGACACCACCGGGGCGAGGACGACGCGTGGAACATCGGGGCCCTCGTGGCGCACCTCGTCGCCCGCGACGCCTGGCCGGACGCCGCCGTGGTCGTGGACCGGGCGCCCACGACCTGAGCGTTCAGCCGGTGTCGGTGATGACGACGCCCGCCCGGGCACCCATCGCCCACCGGGAGGGCGCGTGCCGGGGTGACTTCTTTCGGAGGTCACCCCGGGTGCGTGGTCGGTGTGGGTCAGTCGAAGAGGTCTTCGGCGTGGTCGACGTCGAGGGCCTTGTCCACCCAAGAGTTGAGGGTGTCGATGTCGTTGCACGACTCGATGCGGGTGCGGACCTCGTCGGAGACGGTTCGGCCGCGCTTGGTCAGGATGCGCAGCACGCTGCCGGCGATGCCCTTCTCCAGTCCCTCTTCCCGGCCCTCTTCCCGGCCTTCCTCACGGCCTTCTTCGCGGCCGATGCCGACGTACTTGCGGGCGAAGTCGCTCTGCCATTCGTAGGTCTCCACGGACATCAAGCCCTCCAGCTCCTGACGAGCCGCCTCGTTGAGGCCGGCCAGTACATAGTCATAGTAGAACGGACGGTTCCTTCCACCGGTGGAATCCAACGCCTCCACCAGTGCCTTCAACACCCCCGGGTCCGTGTCACCGTGGGCGTAGGCCGACAGCACCGCCAACTCCGGCAGCTCTCGGGCCTGGCCCGGGTCGGTGATGACCGGGGTGTCGTCCGGGCCGATCACCAACGGCCGCAGCGTGAACCCCGGATGCCCGATCTCGATCGGATGGGCGCACCACCGCGCGATGGCCTGGTCCGGGCACAGCACCACCAGCACCGCCGGGCACTCCAGCCGCCCGTACAGGGTGGCCAAGTAGGCGGGCCAGCTGAAGTGCTTCTCCGTGTCGCGGTCATTCTGGCGTTCCACCACCACCGCGAGCACGGGCCGGTCGCCGTCGCGCAGCAGGACCGCTCCGTCGGAGTTCCACTCCTTGGGGTCGCAGTTGGTCAGCACCGAGGAGGTCAACACCGCCTCGGTGTGCTCGGGCACGGGGTAGCCCAGCGCCTCGCGCAGCAGGACCGGGACCATCTCGGGCCGGTTCTGCACGATCCGCAACGGGATCTCATGGGATCGACTCGGCATCGAACTCCTTCACATCGGTCGTTTCCACAGGGGGGAGGCGGACGCGGGCACCGGGGGTGAGCGGTACCCGTGCCCGCCGGGTCCAGCGGGCATGAGGCAGGGTGAACGCGGCCCGGGGCGCGGCACTCACGGGCCGGGCGGTGGCCCTGGACGGCGGCGGTGGCCTCGATGAGGAGCAGGCCCCGTCCGCCCTCGGCCGGGGCCCATTCCGGGGTGAGAGGGCGCGCGTGGGCGCGTTCGGTCGGGAGGCGGACGGTGGTGCGCCGGGCCGGTGCCGGGTTCGCGGCGTACCGGCGTACGCGGTTCGACCTGCGGCGCGGTCCGAAGAGGGAGGACCGCGAGTGGCGGTCTCGGGGAGGGGAGGACGGTACTTCGAGTATGTGCGGGGCGCGACTCAAAAGCCCGGCACTAGACTGGCTCACACCGGCAATCCTTTGCTTGAAGGGGTGATTTGCCGGCCACGACCCCGGGCGCTCAACTAGGCGTCGCGGGGTCTCTGTGTTCGGTCGTGGTTTCCAAGCAGAGATTAGGGGATGGGAAAGACGACAGGGCCGGTTACGGGTGAGTAGCGCCGGAAAACTTTTTCTGATCGGTGTTTGTGCAGGTAGAGGTCGGTCTGAGAATTTTTCCGACCAATGGTTGCAAAAGTGCTATTCGGTCATTGAGGAAATGAAAATATTTCGCATTGGACCGGATGGGGTAAGGGGTTCGTGGAAACGACGCTCGGCGGTGTGAGAAACGGGGCGGCATGATCCGCCGCCCCGTCATCCGGCGGAACCGTCACGCCGACGTCCGCACGACCTCGCCGCCGATGGGAAACGGCCCCGAACCTCGGTCGAGCCTCTTGCGCATCTCGACCGAGGTCGTCTCGTGGCCGAGCGACGAGTGGGGGGCCGCGCACCCGTGTTGAACCCGACGACGTTGCGGCCGAGGGTGTGGGCGCCCCGTCCCTCGGCGACACGGGGTGGTACGCCCTGCTCGGCGGCCTACCCTCGGGTCCGGGCGTTGAGAACGCTGTCGACGGCGGTGTGCAGTACATCGAGTTCCGTTTGCAGGCGGGACTCCTCGGCCGGCATGGCCTGGGCGATCGAGAGCCCGTTGACCACCGTGATCAGGAACCTCGCCCGACGGGAGTTGTCGCCTTCCGGGAGGGCGCCCTCGTTCTGGAGGACCGTCAGGCAGTACTCGATGCGGCGCCGCATCTCCCGTTCGAGGGCCAGGTACTCCTCTCGGGCCGCCTCCGTCGGTTCGTTCGAGGCATAGCGCTCGAAGGCCAGCAGCCATGACCGCCGAGCGTCGGTCTCGGCCCCGACGGGCGCGAGTACGCGCTGAAGGGAGGCGGTGAGCCGCTCCCTGGCCGGTATCGACCGGTCGTGGATGCTGTCGTTCGGAAGCACCATGTCGTACACGAGGGCGAGCACCGCGTCCATCAGGGCCCGCTGTGTCGGGAAGTGGTGTCGCAGCGACCCCGTGCTCACGCCCGCCCGCGCCGCGACCGACCGCACGCTCAACGCCGCGCCGGGCTCGTCTCCCAGCATCGTCGCCGCCGCCCACAGGATCCTGTCCCGGCTGCCGAGGCCCTCCGGTGGCTTCTGTTCCATGACGTCCTTCCAATACACCGTGCTAGTACAGTGTGATACTATCACCGCGATAAGACCAATACAGTGTATTGGTCTGGCTGTCATCGCAGATGAGGAGGGCTGGACGTGCTCACGGAATGGAAGCGGCGCAGAGCCGCGAAACGCGTTCGACCCGGGGACGGTCGTGCTCTCCGGCCCTTCCGCTGGTGGCAGCTGCTGTCCGGACGCAAGCTGTTCCACCTCCCCCTCGTCGGCGAGGGCGGACGCCGGTCGGTGTACACCGTCGACGTCCGCCACTGGGGCAGGCAGGGGGGAGACGAGGGCAAGGCGCACCTCTACCTCGACGGTGCACACCGCGCCGAGTCCACGCTCCCCGCCGGGTTCCCCGTCGAAGGCGGCACCATCGAGGTGGCGTTGAGCGGGTTCGGGCTCAAACGCGCCCACTACGTCACCGCCGAGGGGGCGGATCAGCGGCTCGTTCCGGATCCGAGGTCGGCGGTGGGCCGCCGTCTGCGCTTCGACCGCGAGCACCCGGTGGTGAGCCGCTGCGTCGGGGCCGTCTCCGTGGTGCTGCTCGTCATCGGCGTCGGACTGAACGTCCTCCAACTCCTCGAACCGATCGCCGGTATTCCGCCGGTGGTCGAGCGCTTCGGACGCTTCGAGTCACCGATCCACCTGCCGCTCTGGCTCAACCTCGCGTTCGGGTTCGGGGCCGCGGTGGCCGGCATGGAACGCGGACTCCGGCTGCGCTACCACTGGCTGCTCGACGCGGCCGGTAACTGACCCGCGCACCCGCCCCACCAGGAGAGGAAAGACCCGACATGACCGACCACGCCCACGACGCCGTGGACGAACACCGTCACCGGCGGCGGGGGGTGCGGTCCGACACCGTGGTCCGCTCGACCCCACTGTCGGAACGCTCCCTCGCCCCCGACCTGGCGCGGGGCATGATGCTGCTGCTCATCGCGCTGGCCCACGTCCCCTACTTCCTCTACACCGCTCCCACCGGTGCGATCGGGGTCCATCCCGTCGTGGGGAACACGGCCGACAAGATCGCCCAAGCGCTCACCCTGATCGTGGTCGACGCCCGCGTGTACACCATGTTCGGCTTCCTCTTCGCCTACGGGATCGGGCAGATGTACGCCCGCCAGACGGCCAGGCGCACCGACCCCCTCGCGGTCCGACGCCTGCTGCGCCGGCGCCACCTGTGGATGATCGCCTTCGGGGCGGTGCACGCGGCGCTGCTCTGGCAGGGCGACATCATCGGCGTCTACGGACTGATCGGGCTGATCATGGTGCCGCTCTTCTTCGGCCGCACCGATCGCACGCTGAAGGTCTGGATCGGCATCCTGCTGGGGCTCGCGGCCGTGTCCGCCCTGCTCAACATCGTGGGCTCGCTCCTCGTCCCGACACTGGCGGAGGTGAGCCTCGCCGATCAGCAGCGGCTCAGCATCGCCGAGCCGGACTACCCGGTCTCGGTCGTCGAACGCCTGTCCGCCTGGCTCTACACGCTGGTGGGCGGTTTCTTCGGGATGGCGCTTCCGGCGGTGTTCCTGATGGGGGTACTGGCGGCACGGCACCGGCTCCTGGACGAACCCGGCCGTCACCTGGTGCTGTTGCGCCGCCTGGCGCTGTGGGGCGTCGCCGCCGGATGGACGACCGGCGCGGCACTCGCGCTCCAGCACACCGGGGTCGTCGACATCGCTCCGGACGTCGCGCTGGTGAACCTGCACCTTCTCGCCGGGATCTTCACCGGGGTCGGCTACGCGGGGATCTTCGGGCTGATCGCCCACCGCCTGTCCGGGCGCGCGGCGGCCTCCGCCGGGCCGGTGCACTGGATCGCCGCGCTGGGCCGCCGGTCCATGAGCGGTTACCTCGCGCAGTCCCTGGCATGGGGTCCACTGCTGGCGGCCTGGGGGTTGGGCCTGGGAGCGCACCTGTCCAGTTGGTCGGTCATGCTGTTCGGCGTCGCCGTCTGGGCCGCGACGGTGGCCGTCGCCGCCGTGATGGAGCGACGCGGTCTGCGCGGCCCCGCCGAGGTGGCCCTGCGCGGGCTGACCTACCGGGCGGTACGGCCTGCGGCGGGCGGCAGGGGCACGAACTGAACGGGCGCCCGGCACCCGGCGCGGGCGCCGCCCGCGCCGGGTGTTCCTCAGACGCCCTTGCCCCGCAGGTGCAGGGCGCGGGTGATCCAGCCCGGGGGCACCCCCAGCACCACCAGCAGGGCCAGGTACGCCCGCCCCTCGGCGGGGCGGGCCCGCAGGGTGGTCCGGATCCACCGCAGGGCGTCGCGGCGTCGTCCGGCGGAGGCCTCGGCGAAGGCGATCTGACCGGCCACCCGCGCGTATCCGCGCGGCACCAGCCGGAACTCCGGGTAGCGCTCCAACAGCCAGCGCAGGGCGGTGGAGATCGTCCGCCAGCGGCCGGAGAAGTGCGAGCGGCGGTGCCAGAGCACCCGCACGCCCGTCTCGGGGATGTTGCGGATGGGGCCGCGTCGGGCCAACCGCAACAACAGCTCGTAGTCCTCGGCGTAGCTGCCGGGGATCTCCTCGCTGACCGTCCCGCAGCCGTCGATCATCGCCCGCCGCCGGATCAGGAACGTCGACGGGTGCAGCTCGGTCAACCGCGACCCCAACAGGTCGCCGAAGGTGACGCTGGTGCGCTCCAGGGTGCGCACCGCCTCGACCTTGTCGTAGACCACCGTGATGCCGCAGCACACCAGGTCGGTCCCCGGCTCCTCCAGCATCACCCGCACCTGGGCGCGGAGCTTGCCGGGCATCCACGTGTCGTCGTCGTCGCAGAAGGCGACCAGGTCGGTGTGGGTCGCCAGCACCCCGGTGTTGCGGGCCCCCGCCAGCCCGGGGGTGAGGGTGTTGGTCACCACCCGCACGGGCCGGGCCCCGTCGGCGCGGGCCAGGGAGGGATCGGGCTGGTCGTTGTCGAAGACCACGATGGTCGTGATGGTGCCGGGGTAGTCCTGCTCGGCGATGGCGCGCAGGGTGCGCCGCAGCAGCTCGGGGCGGTCCCGCGTGGGGACGACCACGGTGACCTCCGGCCACTCCGTCCCCTCCGCGTCGCCCTCGGCGCCCTCCGCCGGTCGCGTCACCGCGTCGGCGACCGCGTCCTGCCGGATCCCCGTCGATCGCACGTCGTCCTCGGAGGGCACGGTCCCCGAACCCCTGGTGACCAGGTCGATGAGGGCCCCCGCGCGCAGGGCGGCGCGGACCGCCCCGTCGCCGTCGTCGGGGTGTGTCCGGAAGTCCTCGGGAGACGCCAGCGCCTTGTCCAGCAGGGCGGTCAGCTGCTGGGAGGTGGAGCAGGAGCGCACCCGCCCGGCCTGTTCCAGCCTGCTCACGAACAGCAGTTGGTGGTCGTCCACGTGCTCTCCCAGCTCGGGGTCGCGGGGGACCACGATGGGCAGGTGGCCGGCCTGGCGCGCCTGCACGATCGTGCCCGGCCCGCCATGGGTGACGACGACCCGTGCCGCCCTCATGTGCCCGCCCAGGTCCTCGCCGGGCAGGAAGGGCGTCCCCGACGCCACCGTCGGCGTCGAGCTGTGCCCGTGCTGGACCAGGACGCGCAGGTCCCGGTGGAGCCGGGCGTAGTCGTCGACCCAGCGCACGAGTCGGTCGAACGCGTGATGGTCGGTCCCGATGCTGACCACGATGTCGGGGTGGTCGCTGTCGTCGGGCCGGGGCGCGGGGCGGGTGGTCTGTTCGGTCACAGGAGCGGTCCTACCGTGATGGCGGTCGGCATGAAGGCGCGTTGTTCCTCCCACTGGGCGAGGGACAACCGGGTGAAGGGACGGCACAGCCGGGCGGTGAGCGTCGGGGTGTCGATCCGGTCGTAGACCTCGATGTAGACGGTCGGGATCCGGCGGGCCCGACCCAGGACGAAGAAGGGCAGGGCCACCCCGGCCCCGGTCGTCACCACGACGGAGGGGCGCTCGGTGCGCACGACCCTGGCGGCCAGCCGGGTGTTGCGCAGCAGGTTTCCCACGTCGCGGGTGGTGGGGTGGTGGGCCCAGTGGACGCGCTCGCCCGCGAGGGTGGCCTCGGCGTCGGGAGTGCGGAAGGTCACCCAGACGCGTTCGCGCTCCCGCCACCAGGGGCGGAGGGCGCACAGCTGGGTGAGGTGGCCCCCGCTGGAGGCCACCAGGAGAACCGGTCGCGAAGACATAATGTCATCATTACATAACTCAGAGTATTGATCGGTCAGTGGCGCAGACCCAGCACCCTCCGGCACGCCCAGACGGTGGCCAGGTGCCCCGGGGTTCCCAGCGCGATGGCCGCGACCAGGGCCACCGGGCCGCCCCCCAGGAGCCGGTCCAGCAGGAGGGGCAGGACCCCGAACCACAGCAGGCAGCCGCCGGCCGCCACCAGGACCGGTCGCCCGAACGGGCGCAACACCACGTGGGAGCGCAACTGCCACAGCGGCAACCCCTTGCGCACCAGCACCGCCGCCACCAGCGCCGCCGCGGCACCGGTCGCCCCCGCCACCGGGATCAGCAGGACGCACCCCACCACGTTGACCGCCAACGACAGCACGTTGTTGAGCAGGTTCACGCCGGTGCGCCCGGTCATCGTCAGGATCAGATCGCCCATGCCCAGGAGCGACGCGGTCAACTGTCCGGCGCACACCACCATCAGGGCGTACGCCCCCGCCGCGTAGTCCGGGCCGAACAACCCCATCACCTCGGGCGCGAAGATCAACGCCGTCAGGTACAACGGCCAGGTCAGACACATCAGCCACGACGTGCCCGCCCCGTACAGGAGGCGCACCCCGTCGTGGTCCCCCGTGGCCATCTGCTCGGCGAACCGGGGCTGGGCCGCCGACAGCACCGTCTGCGCGCCGAACTGGCCGACCACCATCACCCGGGTCGCCGCCGTGAAGACCGCCGCCCCGGTCAGCCCGCCCAGCAACGCCGTCAGCACGACGCCGCCGCGCTGCACCCCCATCTGCGCCACCCCGGCCACCGCGCGCGGCAGGGAGAACGACCAGAACTCGGCGGGGGAGACCGGGGAGCCGCCACCGTCCCCCTCTTCGGGCGGTGCGGCCCGGCGGACGATCCGCCCGAGCCAGAACCAGGCCAGGATCGCCGCCGGCAGGTAGGGGCCGGCCCAGGCCAACGCCAGCATCCCCGCCGACCCGGACAGCGCGATCGCCACCACCAGCGACACCTGGGCCAAGGGCCGACCCACCTTGTCCACCAGCGCCGTGGTCACCATGTCGTGGTGGGCCCGGGTCGCCGCCAGCGCGGTGTCCGCCAACACCGCGAACGGCAGGAAGACCGCCAACAGGCGCAGGTACACGGCGGCGTCGTCGGTCCCCACCATGTCGGCCATCGGCTCGGCGAACCCGGCCATCACCCCGGCCGTGGCGCACGCGGTCAGGACGGCCGGGGTCACCGCGATCCCGATCAACCGGGGCACGCCCCCGGAACGTCCCAGCACCCGCATCCGGGCGATGAAGTACACCAGCCCGTCGGGCGCCCCGAGGTTCGCGACCGTCGCGGCGATGAGGAACACCGACGTCGCGGAGAACAGCAGACCCGCCGCCTCCTGCGAGAACGCCCGTGTGATCGCCACGATCAGGGCCAGGTTGAGCCCGGCGCCGATCACCGCGCCCGCCATGTTGATCACGCCGCCGCGCAGGACACGGCCCAGCACGGGGTCGCTCCGTCGCGCGACGTCGGTCATGTGCGCCACGAGGGGGTCCGTCCCCACCACAGGGCCAACCGCCGGTCGCTCTCGGCGAACCGCTCCGTCAACTCCGCGCGCAGCCCCTCGGGCATCACGGTCCTCTTGCGCGCGTTGTGCCGCCCCGGCGCCCGGTCGGGGCCCGGCGGCAGGTCCAGGAACCCCTCGATCCGACGCAACTCCCGATCGGTCCCGTCGAACAGGTCGGCGTAGTCGACCACGTACATCCGGTCCCGGCCCAGGTGCCCCTCCATGCGCCGCAGTTGGTCCACGTAGTGGCCCCGGGCGACGTACCCGTGATGTTGGTGGGAGTGCGACACGTATCCGGGATCGGCCCTCAGCTTGTCCTCCTCGCCGGCCAGGCGGGCGGGCTCCAGCTCCACCGCCCGGGCGAACGGCTCGGTCTCGAATCCCCGGGCGTGCTCGTGCGCGTGGGCGGAGTAGGCCCGCTCGACGGGATCCCGCAGGATCACCACCACCCGCACCCGCGGCAGGTCACGGGCGATCCGCTCGGCGGCCAGCGGGTGGAACAGGTAGTAGGGGCTGGACTCGAACGCCCGCACCCGCGGGGCCTCCCCACGGGCCCGCAGCGACGCGCGCAGCGGGAAGTGAGCCCGGTACCGGTTCGCTCCCCGGTGATAACCGGTGTCGAAGTAGTGCACCCCCTTGCGCAGGACCGGTCCGGTCGCGGCGGGGTTGCGGCACAGGGACTTGAACAGCGAGGTGGTCCCGCTCCGCTGCGCCCCGCAGATCAGGAAGTCGGGCAGGGCGCGGCCGGGGCCGGTCACCGCGCCCAGGGCGTCGACGAGCGGCAGGACCGCCCGTCGCGCCGGACCGGCCAGCCGTCGAGGCAGGGAGGGAAAGGTGTTCTCCGGCATCACATCGACTCATTTCGGAGGTTGTACTCGGGTGTGGGACGGCCGCCCTCAACCGGTGTGGGCGGCCTCGTGCGTGGCGCGTTCCTGAAGGCCTTCCAAGGCGGGGAGGAGCCAGTCGTCCACGGCGGCGAGGTGGACGCCGAGCTCGTCCTGCCGGTCGTGCAGATAGCGGGTGGCCAGGTCGATGAGGTACAGCGCCATCACCGTGGACACCGTGTGCGACGCCAGCCCCAGCTCCGACATCAACGGATCGCGCAGCAGGCGGGCTCCGCTCTCCAGCCACCGGTGCACACCCGGGTGGACCCCGGCCTGGACGCATTCGTTGAGGTCGTAGTGGAGTGCGTCGAAACCGGCGGGCGCGTCCAACGACAGGCGCTCCCAGTCCCACACGAACGAGCGGCGCGCGGTGCCGGCGATGTTCCACCGGGTCAGGTCGCCGTGCCAGGCCCCGAAGGGGATGCGCACGTCGGGCAGGCCGCGCAGCGCGGCCCGCAGCGGCGCCGTCTCCGGCCTGGTCCCCAGCGCCACGATCCTTTCCTCCAGGGCGCGACGATAGGGGCTTTCGGACAACCGGCGCCGCCGGACCTCCACCAGGGAGGTGATCTGGGCGACGCAGCGCAGGAGCTGCCGCCGGGTCGGCCGGTCGGTCTGGTCGCCGACCGGCAACGCCTCCTGCACCAGCAGCGGACGACCGTTCCACTCGCCCTCGTACATCAGACGGGGAACGGTGACGTCGCGCATCCGGGCGTCGGCCAACAGGCGCAGCGCCCGGGCCTCGGCGACCACCAACCTGCCGGTGAGGTCGTTGACGGCGACCTTCGCGTAGCCGATGGTGCGTCCCGCCGGGGTGAGCAGCAGCAGGACGGGCTTGCGGTTGGCCCGGGGTGGGCCGACGTGGATGGCGATGGTCAGTTCGCGGTCCAGGGCCGCGGCCAGCGCGTGCTCGATACCGGGGCCGGCGCCCACGTACAGGCGGTCGCGCAACAGCAGCGGGGCGATCCCGGTGGCGAACGCGCCGGTCAGCAACAGGGTGCGCATCCGCTCCTTGAGCGAGTGCCCCTGGGAGAACGAGGCGATGCCCCGGGTCGCCGCCGACCGGTTGTGCGCGGGCAGGATGACCCGGGGATCGTAGGCGTTGGGCACCGGAAGGTACTGGTTGCCCCGGCGGCGCACTCCGGCGTCCCCGTGTCCGAGGAGACCGCCGCACGGCCACAGCACCGCCGCGAGGTCGGTCAGATAGGTCGTCTCGCCGTTCATCGGGACCCCCCGCCCGTGCGCGCGGTCCGTCGGCGGAGCAGGGGTTCCTCGTCCCGCCAGAGCAGGGCGACGGCCACCATGGTCACGGCCAGCGGGGACATCAACGCGACGTAGAAGAACATGTACCAGAACAACAGGAGCACGGTCAGCAGGGCGCCCCGGCCGGCGATCGTCACGGCCGACCGGTACCGCCAGGCCGTCGCCGCGAAGAAACCGAGGAACAGGGCCGTGCCCACCCAGCCGCTCGCGATGAGCGTCATCCACAACTGACCGGCGTTGCCGATGACGTGCTGACCGCAGCCGGGGCAGTCGGGCGAGGGCCCGATCGCGATCGAGTCGGAGCTGCCCAGGGTCTCCCGGGTGGTGCCCCAGCCCAGGACCGGTGACAGGTCGGCGGCGGTCACGGACGCGGCGTTGGTCGCCGCCCGGCCGTCGTCGCTGTGCGGGTTGTCGGCCCGGGCCCGCACCACGTCGGCCAGCGGTGAGACGGCCAGGACCGCCAGGGCCAGCACGATCACCAGGGAGCAGAGGGCCACCGGGACGACCCGACCCCGGCGCACGGCGACGTATCCGGCGTAGAGCAGGGACAGCGCCAGCCCCGCCCACAGGGCGCGGTTGAGGGAATGCACGATCGGCACCACGGACAGGGCCATGGCCGCCGCCACCCCCCAGCGCGCGAGGAGGGGAAAGCGTCCGGGGGCGAGCAGGGCGACCGCGGACCACACCAGGAGCAGGGAGATCATGTACCCCCACACGTTGGTGTACTCCCACGGAGCCTTGGGGCGGGCAGAGTCGTAGCCGAAAATGTCCATGACCTGGGCCGACGCCGGATGGATCAGGGTCTGCATGAAGGGGTCGGCGGACAGACGGCCGGGGAGCAGGTACTCCAGGGGAGCGGTGAACTCGAAACGGGGGGCGAACATCCCCAGATACCCGCCCGCGATCGTCACCAGCCCCAGCACCGTCAGAGCCGACACCACCGCGCGGGTGGGCAGTTCGCGTTCGGTCAGGTTGCCGACGTACAGCAGCAGCACCGTCAGGACCAGGTAGTTGGTGATCCGCAGCAGCGCTCCGCCGTACCCGCCGCTGCCCGGGACGGTGCCCGCCATCTCCAACGGGACCATCACCAGGCCCAGCAGCGACCACAACAGGAACAGGGCCCACAGCCAGAACGCCGGAGGAACGCGCAGGCCGACCGTCCGGTGTCGGCGCATCAGCTCGACGGCCATCGGGACGGCGAACACCCAGTAGGCGAACTGGCCCAGTCCCAACGCCCACCACAGCGGATAGCCGGCCAACAGCCACACCAGGGGGCGGCCTGTCGCGGCCGGGCCCTCGGCGACGGGGGACATCACGGTCGTTCCGCCTCCGGGCACCGGACCACCGGGCCCGGACACACCGGTCCGGGCCGACGACGGGTGGCGCGCCATCAGTGTCGAGTCCCGGTGGCGCTGTCGGCGGGCACGGTGACGATCTCGTCGTCCTCCGGAGCCTCCGGAGCCTCCGGGTTCTCGGAGTCCTCCGGGTCCTCCACGCTCTCCCGGTCCTCCACGGCCTTCGGGTCCTCCACGGCCTTCGGGTCCTCCACGGTCTCCGCGGGCGTGTCCGATTCCGCCGGGGTCTCCTCGGTCCGGGCGGTCCCCGCCGCGGTGACGTGCTCATCCGAGGCCGGGACGGCGCTCGCCGGGGTCGACGGCGGCAGGGGGCCGGGCAGCGGTTGCCGGGGCAGGACGACGACGCCGGGGACGTCGAGGCCGAACCGGTCGGCGGCGGCGAGCAGCCCGGTCAGGTCGGCGCGCGGGGTGCGGTCCAGCTCGACGACGGGGAGCATGAGGTCCGCCGAACCGGCCACCGCGTGGACGTCGGCGCGCTCGCTCGGCGGCGGCACGGCCACCACCACGTGGTCGGCGCTTTCGCGCAACAGCCCGATCAGATCGGTCATGCCCGTGTCCTGCACGGGCGCGGCGACGCCCGGACGCCCGTGGCGCAGTACGCGCAAGCGCGGCGCGGCCTGCGGGCGCACCTCCAGTTCGGCGGGGTTCTCGCCGTCGACCAGGGCCTCGGCCAGTCCCGGGCCCTCGGGCAGTCCGAGGAGTTCGCCCACGGTGTCCGAACGCGGGTCGGCGCACACCAGCAGCGTCTCCGAGCCGGTCCGGGCCAGCGCGGCGGCCAGGTTCACCGCGGCGGCGGCGCCCGCGCGTCCCGGCGTGGTGGCCGCCACCATCAGCACCCGGCCCGCGCGCGGCCCCTCCTCCTCGGGGGCGGTAACGGGGGCGTCACCGCCGCCGGCGCGGATCAGGTGGACCAGGGACTGGACCCGCTGACCGCCCCGGTCGTCCTCGCCGAGCAGACCGGGGGTGCGTCCGCCGCGCCGCGGGGAGCCGGGGGACAGGTCGAGCAGCACCGGCAGCCCGCCGATGCGCTCGATCTCCTCGGTGTCGTGCAGGCGCGGGTCGAGGCGGTCGCGGACCACGGCCGCCAGCAGTCCGGCCAGCAGTCCCAGCGCGGCACCGCCCGCCACCCACAGCGGCGGGTTCGGGGAGGAGGCCCGCTCGGGCAGTCCGGCGGGGGTGATGATCCGGCCGGGTTCGACGGTCTCGCGCAGGGCGCTCAACGGGCCGATACCGGCGCCCACGCCGCTGATCTCCTGGCGCAGCGCCTCCGCGCGGGGATCGGAGGCCCCGGTGACGGAGACGAGTTCGCCCAGCTCCCCTTCGAGCCGTTCCCGTTCTCCGCGCAGCGCCTTCAGGTGGCCGCCGATGAGGTCGTCCACCCGTTGGCGGCGTTGCTCCAGGTAGGCGTCGGAGTAGGCGGCGGCGCCCGCCCGCGCGACCTCGGGGGAGTGCGCGGTGTAGTGGATCTCCAGCACGTTGCTGTTGGAGGGGACGGTCACGTCGACGTGTTCGCGCATGGCGTCGGCGTTCACGGTGGTCCCGGTGGCCTCCGTCACGAGCGTGGCGGCGACCGAGGAGATCTCCTCGGAACGCAGGACCTGTGCCTCGGTGTCGAGGTTGACGTCACCGGCCACCCGCCCGGAGCGTTCGCCGGTGAACTCGGCCATGCCGGTCGGCAGTACCTGGACGGCGGCCGAGGAGGTGTAGGTGGAGGGAACGGCGAACACTCCGGCGAGGGCCAGGGCCACCCCGCCGAGCACACCCGCGCCCACCAGCCGCCACCGGCGGCGCAGCAGCGCGGTGTACTCCTTGAGTTCCGGTCCGGGTGATCCGGGGACGTCGGTGTCCATCGAGGTCTCTCCGTGTCCGCATGACAGCACTTTTAGTAAATGATTGCACACTCAGTGTAATCACTTGGGGTGTGCTCGCCGGTTGGGCCGCAGTCCGTTTCCCCGAGGGGAAACGACCGGAAAGAGGGGCGGGCCGCAAAGGGTGCGAGAACGACGAAAGGGGCGGTGGGTCACCCCCACCGCCCCCGGAACGCCCGTGATCCGTGCCCCCGCGCCCCGGCGCGGCGGGGTCGTGCGAGCGGAGACGGGGAGAGGAAAGCGGAAGGGCGCCGAGGCCGGTGGTCGCACACCGGTCCTCGACGCCCTTCGGCGTGCTCGCGGGGGGTCCGAGGACCCCCGTCGACGGGTCAGGCGCCGGTCGTCACCCACGGGGGCAACGCGGTCCCCGAGTTCCAGGCGTCGTCGCACACCTGCTGGCTGGACACCGTGTGCGCCCGCGCCGAGCAGTCCCGGTAGTCCATCAACTGGTCGTGGAACACCACGGAGACCGCCACCATGGCGATGGACACCACGATGCCCGCCACGCCCACGGCCACGCTCAACAGCGCCAGCGGGGCGTCGGAGCGGTTGCGGCGGGCGGCCCTGCGCGCCCGCAGGCCCTGGACCAGACCGAACGCGGACAGGACACCGCCGTAGGGCGGCAGCAGCAGCCCGGCCAGTCCGAAGAACAGGCCCCACAGCCCGCCCCGTTCGACACGGGGCGGTTCGGTGTCCGATCGCGGCTCCGGGCGATTGTCGGTCAAGGTCTCACTCCTTCGGCACGCCCCGTCGGGCGTCCTCGGTCCACTGCGCCTGGACGGAGGGTATCCGCCACCGACGACTTCGAGACGGGGCGGTGTCGTCGAGAGGCCCACGTCACACGGTGCCGGACGGTCACCTCCCCGTGGGTCCGACGCTACCCGGACCGATAGGGTGGGTACGCGGACGGGCCGTAACAGGCCCAGTGCCCGGGATCTGTACCGGGCGTACGCGACATCCGGATGCTGCGCCGTCCCCCGGTGCCCCCGGAGTACGGGAGAGGACTCCCGCACCGTTCTCTAGTACATGGGAGAAGCATTGTCCGCGCGAGTGGTGGTTCTCATATCGGGCACGGGCAGCAATATGGCGGCCCTCCTGGAGGCGGCGAAGGACCCGGTCTACGGGGCCGAGATCGTCGCCGTGGGGGCCGACCGCGAGGGGACCCGGGGCATCGAACTGGCCCGCGAGGCCGGCGTACCCGTGTTCGTCGTCCCCTTCCGCGACTACACCGACCGCTCCCGCTGGAACGCCGACCTCGCCGAGCGCATCGGTGCGCACACCCCCGACCTGGTGGTCTCCGCCGGGTTCATGCGCATCCTCGGCCCCGAGGTCGTCGGAAAGCACTCCGCGGTGAACATCCACCCGGCGCTCCTCCCCTCCTTCCCCGGCGCTCACGCGGTGCGTGACGCGCTCGCCCACGGTGTCCGCATCACCGGCACCACCATCCACTTCCTCGACGAGGGTGTCGACTCCGGGCCGATCATCGACCAGGTGGCGGTCCCCGTCGAGGACGACGATGACGAGTCGAGCCTCCACGAGCGCATCAAGGTCGTGGAGCGGCGCATGCTGGTCGACACGGTCGGCCGGCTCGCCCGCGAGGGCTGGACCATCGACGGTAGGAAGGTGCGGTTCGGTCGAGCCGACCGCACCGAGCAGAGCGTCGCCGACGCGACCGAACCGAAGGAGAACCGGTGACCCAGCAGGCCATCCGGCGTGCGTTGATCAGCGTGTACGACAAGACCGGTCTGGAGGTGCTGGGCGCGGGCCTGGCCGCGGCCGGAGTGGAGATCGTCTCCACCGGCTCCACCGCCTCCCGACTGCGGGACGCGGGTGTCCCCGTGACCCGCGTCGAGGACGTCACCGGCTTCCCCGAGATCATGGGCGGCCGGGTCAAGACCCTCCACCCCTCCGTGCACGCCGGTCTCCTCGCCGACCAGCACAACCCCGACCACGTCGCCCAGATCGAGGATCTGGGGATCGCCCCCTTCGACCTCGTCGTGGTCAACCTCTACCCCTTCCGTGACACCGTCGCCTCGGGCGCCTCCGAGGCCGAGTGCATTGAGCAGATCGACATCGGCGGCCCGGCCATGGTGCGCGCCTCCGCCAAGAACCACTCCAGCGTCGCCATCGTCGTGGACCCCTCCTCCTACGGCTCCGTCCTGGAGGCGGTGCGCGGCGGCGGGTTCACCCTCGACCAGCGCAAGCGCCTGGCCGGACTGGCGTTCCAGCACACCGCCGCCTACGACGCGGCCGTCGCCGGTTGGTTCTCCGACACCTACGCGCCCGACGCCGAGACCGCCTGGCCGGACTTCCGCGCCACCGTGCACACCCGCAAGACCGTCCTGCGCTACGGCGAGAACCCGCACCAGGACGCCGCCCTGTACGTCCCGGCGGGCGTGCCCCCCCACGGGCTGGCCGGCGCCGAACAGCTGCACGGCAAGGCCATGTCGTACAACAACTACGTGGACTCCGACGCCGCCCTGCGCGCCGCCCACGACTTCGACGAGCCCTGCGTGGCCATCATCAAGCACGCCAACCCGTGCGGCATCGCCGTGGGCGCCGACAACGCCGACGCCCACCGCAAGGCGCACGCCGCCGACCCGGTGTCGGCGTTCGGCGGGGTCATCGCCACCAACCGGACGGTCGGCGAGGAGCTGGCGGCCCAGATCTCGGAGATCTTCACCGAGGTCGTGGTGGCCCCGGCCTTCGAGCCCGCCGCGCTGGACATCCTCACCCGCAAGAAGAACATCCGCCTGCTCAAGGTGGGGGAGGCCGGCGGCCCCGTGGTGGAGACCCGCCGGATCAGCGGCGGTCTGCTCGCCCAGTCCGTCGACCGCATCGACGCCGCAGGGGACGACCCGGCGAGCTGGACCCTCGCCACCGGCGAGCCCGTCGACGAGGCGACCCTGGCCGACCTGGTCTTCGCCTGGAGGGCGGTGCGCGCCGTGAAGTCCAACGCCATCCTGCTCGCCTCCGACGGCGCCACCGTGGGCGTGGGCATGGGACAGGTCAACCGGGTCGACTCCGCCCGCCTCGCGGTCTCCCGGGCCGGCGACCGGGTCACGGGATCGGTCGCCGCCAGCGACGCCTTCTTCCCCTTCCCCGACGGGCTGGAGATCCTCACCGAGGCCGGGGTACGGGCCGTCGTGCAGCCCGGTGGTTCGGTCCGTGACGACGAGGTCATCGCGTCCGCCAAGGCGGCCGGGGTCACGATGTACCTCACCGGCACCCGGCACTTCTTCCACTAGGAGACCAGGCATGAGCGCGATCGTTCTGGACGGCAAGGCCGTCGCGAAGTCCATCCGCGAGGATCTGTCCGAGCGGGTGGCCCGACTCCACGCGAAGGGGATCACCCCCGGGCTGGGCACCGTGCTGGTGGGAGACGACCCCGGCAGCCACTCCTACGTGCGCGGCAAGCACCGCGACTGCGCCCAGGTCGGCATCGCGAGCATCCGTCGCGACCTGCCGGAGAACGCCACCCAGGAAGAGGTGGAGCAGGCCGTCCGCGAGCTCAACGAGGACCCCGCCTGCACCGGCTACATCGTCCAGCTCCCGCTGCCCCGGGGACTGGACGAGAACCGGGTGCTCGGGCTGATCGACCCGGCCAAGGACGCCGACGGCCTCCAGCCCTCCAACCTGGGCAAACTGGTGCTGATGCAGGAGGCGCCGCTGCCGTGCACCCCACGCGGCATCGTGGAGCTGCTCAACCGCTACGACGTCCCCCTCAAGGGGGCCGAGGTCGTGGTGGTCGGCCGTGGGGTGACCGTGGGCCGGCCGCTGGGTCTGCTGCTCACCCGCCGTTCGGAGAACGCCACCGTCACCCTGTGCCACACCGGCACCCGTGACCTGGCCGAGCACACCCGTCGAGCCGACATCATCGTCGCCGGCGCCGGGGTGCCCGGACTCATCACCAAGGACATGGTGCGCCCCGGCGCCGCCGTGCTCGACGTCGGTGTCTCGCGCACCGAGTCCGGTCTGGTCGGCGACGTGGTCCCGGACGTGGCCGAGGTCGCGGGCCACATCTCGCCCAACCCCGGCGGGGTGGGGCCGATGACCCGCGCGATGCTGCTGGTCAACGTGGTCGAGTCCGCCGAACGTCAGGCCGAGGCCCGCTAGCGGCCGACACCCGTGGACGACGGGAGGGGCGGTGACCGAGGTCGGTCGCCGCCCCTCGCCCGCTCCGCCCCTTCGTCGGCGTCGCGGGGCCTCCGGAGAACGGGGGCCACGGCCGCCGTCGTGCCCCGGACGTCTCCTCCGCCGGTGCCCCGGACCCCGTGGGCACCCCCTCAGCCGGCGGCGCGGTGGGTGTGGTGTCCGACCGGCAGCGGGCGCACCAGTCCCAGCGCCACCACCTCGTTGGCCAGCCGGGTACGCCGGTTCTGGCCCTCGGGGATGCGGAACTTCTGGTACAGCCGCAACAGGTGCTGTTTGACCGCGGCCTCGGTCACCACCAGGACCTCGGCGATGTCGCGGGCCGTCGCCGGGGCGACGAAGGCCTCCTCCGACAGGGCCGGCTGGCACAGCGCGGTCAGCACGTCCAGCTCGCGGCGGGTGAGCTCGGGGGCGGAGCTGCGGCGCAGTTCGACGTCGGGACTGATCTGCTCCTGCGGCAGTCCGCCGACCCGGCAGCGGGCGCCACCGAAACTCACCACGTCGCCCTCCTCCAGGACCCGGCGCGCGATCGGCCGGCCGTTGACGCGGGTGCCGTTGCGGGACAGCCCCATGTCCACCACGTAGACATAGGGGCCGCGCCGGACCAGTTCGGCGTGCAGGAGGGAGACGCTGGGGTCGTCGAGTCGGAGGTCGGCGCCCTCACCACGGCCGACCGTGGTGACCTCGTCCGCGAGTTCGCGGATCTGCCCGTTCTCTTCGACCCGGAGGTAGGGCCCGTCCACGGTGGCTCCTCCCGGGCTCGGATATCGCTGCCGGTGGGTGTGCGGACGCCGGTGGGGTCGAGGGGCTGAGGTTCGTGGGGTGGGCTTCATGGGGGGTGGGGTCCTCGCTCACCGGTGCGCTCGTCTCCCCTCTGGTTACCCGGGTGCCGAGCGTTCTACGCGCTTACTCCGGAGTTAGGCGGATAAGACGCGGAAATACGGCTCTGTGGCCGAACCGGAAGCGGGAAACGGTCGCCTGGGCGCCCCGATCGATGCCGGGCCGTTTCCGTGAGCCCTGAGGCGGCGGCGACACGGATCACTACACTGTCCTTGACCCTCCCGGTCCGAAAGCACCGCCGGTGACCGGAGTCACCAGGAACATGAGCCGTTCCGCCGTGGTGCTCCGTTTCGGACGCCCGAACAGCGATGGGTGGCCGGTCTGCGCCGGCTCCGGGCGGGAGATCGTGGACCAGGCGATGCGGAGCGCGGTGAACAGGGTGGAGTTGGCGGAGTTGTCGGACGCGGACGAGGAGACGTCCTCCCCCGAGGAGGGCCGGGTCCCGGTCTGGCTCACCCAGGTGCCGTACGCCCTCGTGCTCTCCGCCCTGGCGGCGGGGATCGTCATCGTGGCCGCGGCCTACTTCAAACGGGGGCCGGCGATCATCGCGGGCGCCCTGCTGCTGGCCGCCGCCTTCCGGGCCTTCCTGCCCCACGACTGGGTGGGCATGCTCGCCGTCCGTCGTCGCTGGGTCGATCTCGTCACGTTGATCACCATGGCGGTGCTGCTCATCGTGCTCGCGTGGGTGGCGCCGCAGTTGTCATCGTAGGCGTCTAATAAGCTTGATGTCGAGATACCGCGACACCGACGAGCCACCCCTCCCCGGAGAGCACGGACAGGGCGGGATCAGCGGATCGCCGCGCGCGCGGACGCCGGCACACCGGTCACGAGCCGAACGCCGCCCACCGCCGCACGAGGTGGTGGCGAAGATTGAAGGGACAGCCGCACAGCCATGGCCAAAATCAAGGTCGAGAACCCCGTAGTCGAGCTCGATGGCGACGAGATGACCCGGATCATCTGGTCCTTCATCAAGGACCGTTTGATCCTTCCGTACCTCGACATCGACCTGAAGTACTACGACCTGGGCATCGAGGAGCGCGACCGCACCGATGACCAGATCACCATCGACGCCGCCAACGCCATCAAGGAGCACGGCGTCGGCGTCAAGTGCGCCACCATCACCCCGGACGAGGCCCGGGTCGAGGAGTTCGGCCTGAAGAAGATGTGGCGGTCGCCCAACGGCACCATCCGCAACATCCTCGGTGGCGTCGTCTTCCGCGAGCCGATCATCTGTGAGAACGTGCCCCGTCTGGTGCCCGGCTGGACCAAGCCGATCATCATCGGCCGCCACGCCCACGGCGACCAGTACAAGGCCACCGACTTCAAGGTCCCCGGCCCCGGTACGGTCACCATGACCTACACCCCCGCCGACGGCAGCGAGCCGGTCGAGTTCGAGATCGCCCAGTTCCCCGAGGCCGGTGGCGTGGCCATGGGCATGTACAACTTCCGCAAGTCCATCGAGGACTTCGCCCGGGCCAGCCTCAACTACGGCCTGGACCGGAACTACCCGGTGTACATGTCCACCAAGAACACGATCCTCAAGGCCTACGACGGCATGTTCAAGGACGTGTTCCAGGAGATCTTCGAGACCGAGTTCAAGGAGAACTTCGACAAGGCCGGTCTCACCTACGAGCACCGCCTCATCGACGACATGGTCGCCTCCGCGCTCAAGTGGGAGGGCGGCTACGTCTGGGCCTGCAAGAACTACGACGGCGACGTCCAGTCCGACACCGTCGCGCAGGGCTTCGGCTCCCTCGGCCTGATGACCTCCGTGCTGCGCACCGCCGACGGCCGCACCGTCGAGGCCGAGGCCGCGCACGGCACCGTCACCCGCCACTACCGCCAGCACCAGCAGGGCAAGCCCACCTCCACCAACCCGATCGCCTCCATCTTCGCGTGGACCCGCGGTCTGGAGCACCGGGCCAAGCTGGACAACACCCCCAAGCTGCTGGAGTTCGCCACCACCCTGGAGGACGTCGTCATCAAGACCGTCGAGGGCGGTCAGATGACCAAGGACCTGGCGATCCTCGTCGGTGCCGACCAGGAGTGGCTGACCACCGAGCAGTTCCTCGCCGCCCTGGACGAGAACCTGGCCAAGCGTCTGGCCTAGGGAGGGGACCGGGGTCGCTCTGAGCCGGCGGCCCGGGTGACCTTCACCACGCCCGGCCGTCCCCTTCGGGGGGCGGCCGGGCGCGTTCCCGGGCCGATCCGCCGTGTCCGATGATTTTTTCCGGCGTGTTTCCCGGGTTCTGCGGACATCGGCCGCTCCAGAGTGGGAGGATGACGGCGCTGGGTCACCAAGGCAGTGCGACGTAGGCCACGTGAACTTGATTCGCACCTTTCACGAACTTTGACCTACAGTGGAGTCACGCCGGTGAGAACCGGCAGGCCAGAGCGGGTTTCCCCGCTCGGTCGCAAGGACCGACGTGCCGGCCGTGCGCCCGCTGGGGGGTAGGCGCGCACAGTACGGAACGTCACGAAGAAGGGCCCGGTGCTTCGGCACCGGGCCCTTCGCCTTTCCCCGCCGGTCCACCGCGTGGACCGTGAGGATCAGTCCTGCAAGGCGCTGTCGGGGATCGGCTCGCCCTCGCGCATCGCCGCGAACATCTCCTCCGACCGCGTCTGATCCCACCGGACCACCGAGCCGACCCCGGGCAGGGTCGGGGTGTCGCCCACCGGGATCGTGGTCGTCCGCGTCCCGCCGCGCATCGCCAGCAACATCGTGGCCAGGTGACGCAACCTGTCGCCCTCGTCGACCACGAACAGGTCGGTGCCCTCCATCACCAGCGGTACCGACGTGAACGGGTTGAACAGGGTCGACGGAGCGCTCGCCTCCTGCACCAGGGCGGAGAAGAACTCGCGCTGGCGGGCGACCCTGTCCAGGTCGGCGCGCGGGGTGGCACGGGTGCGCACGTACCCCAGCGCGGTGCCGCCGTCCATCGTCTGGCAGCCGGCCTCGACGTCCAGGCCCGCCTTGGGGTCGACCATCGGCTCCTCCGGGCACAGCTCCACACCGCCGACCGCGTCGACCAGGCCGACGAACCCGCCCATGCCGATCTCGACGTAGTGGTCCACCCGCACGCCCGAGGCCTCCTCGAACGTGCGCACCAGCGGCGCGGGGCCGCCGCAGATCTCCTCGCCCCCCTCGTCCGTGCCGCAGACGGCGTCGGCGAAGGCGGTGTTGATCTTGTTGTCCGCGTAACCGGGGATGGCCAGCGGCACGTAGGAGTCACGGGGGACGCTGACGATGGTGGGCTCCGCCTCGCCGTCGTCGGGGATGTACAGCAGCATGATCGTGTCGGTGCGCCGACCCTCGGCCCGGCCGGTGGCCAACTCCCGGATCTGGTCGTCGTCCAGGCCCTCGCGGCTGTCGGAGCCGACGATCATGAACACGGTGCCGTCCTGGCGCTCCGGACGGCCCTCGTAGTCCTGGAGCGCGTCGATCCGTTGCAGGCGCGCGTTGGCCCACAGGTAGAACCAGGCGGGCAGCACCAGCACCGCGAGCAGCAACACCACCAGGGTCACCACGGTCACGTTCCGGACGTTGCGGAGGCGCCTGCGATCGCGGCGCCGGGTGCGCCCGGTGCCGTCGTACTCGCGCCCGGCGTGGTGGGTGCGCCGCTCGGGGCGCGGCCTCCGCAGCGGCGGGACGTCGCCCTCGGAGGGCATCCGCCGGGTCTCGCCGACGACCCGCCGCTCCGACTCCTTCTCCCGGTAGAGCTTCTCGAACGCGTCGGGCCCGCCCGCCGCGCCCTTGCGCCTGAACACGCCCGGTCTGTCGTGTTCACCGGTCGGGCCGGACTCCCCCCGGTGCCGTCGGTCTGACATCGAACCGCCTACTCTCCTCCGCGATGCGAAGGTCCGTGGTCACGGCCTCCACTCTGTGGGATCGCAGAAAGAGTAGCGGGGTTCCACGGATCGTCCCCGATCCGGGCATCGGGGACGATCCCGAGACCCGTATCGGGGAACGGTTCAGCGGAGCCGGTGGGCGCCGGCCGCCGGCAGGGCCGCGCGCACCCGTGGCGCGGGTCGGCCCCGATCGGCGGCCTGGCCGGCCAGGGCGTCGCAGACGTCCGCCACCCGGTCCTCGGCGACCAGGGCCAGCGCGGTGCCCGCCCACCCGGTCATGCGCACCCCCCGCGCCCCGGCCCGGCCGGCGGCCTCCACCGCCGCCTCCACCTCGGGAAGCGCGAGCCCGGACCGCCGCAGCGACAGGTGCGACGCCGTCAGCACCACGCCGACCTCGCCGAAGCGCTCGGCGCGCAGCAGCCCCACCACCGCGTTGAGCCGGTGCACCTCGGTCACCGCGTGCTCCACCCGACGGCGCGACGGGGGGGAGGGCAGCGCGGTCAGCGCGGCGGGCAGGTCGCGGACGGCCCGTAGCGGCCCCAGGGTCCTCTCGGCGCGCTCCAGGTCGGCGGTGTACCCGGCCCGGGGGTCCCGTCGGTGCAGCGCCCCGGTGTCCACGACGAGCAGGCACAGGTCCTCGGCGGCCGGGTCGAAGGGCAGCACCGTGGTGCCGGAGGTGCGCAGGTTCACCCGGACCGCGCAGCCGGGGCGGCCGGCCAGGGCCACCCGCTGGTCGACGGTGTCGCCCTCCGGCGGCGGGCCTCCGGCCAGGTCGGCCAAGGCCAGCGACACCGCCGCGCCGACCGCGCCCGCGTACCCCAGCGAGGCGTGCTCGGGCAGGTCCGCGCCGAGCATCACGCGCAGCCCCGTGCCGGCCTCCAGCAGCCCCGTGCGCCGTGCCGCGGCGGTGGCCCCGGCCACCGCCCGCCCCGTCGTCCCGCGAAGGCGCAGCGGACCGTTGAGCGTCGCCGCGCGCACGGCGGGGTCGCCGGGGACGGGGCCCACCGCCGCGGTGACCCCCCAGGGCAGCGCCGTGTACAGGCCGACCCCTCCCGACGCCGCCGTGTGCTCTCCCATCAACGCCAACCGCCCGGGGGCGTGCCAGACCCCGGCGGCCGGCCCGCCGTACAGCGTGTCGAACGCCTTCGCCAGTTCGTCGGCGTCCGGGGTCCGTGTCGGCCATTCCCCCCGGGGCCCCGCCGACCGCACACCCAACACCGCTCTCCACCGCGCCCCCGCGCCCCCCACGTCGTCTTCCTTCCCCCGGTCCGTTCCCGTCCCCACAAGTCTGCCCAAGTCCCGGAGCGCCCGGTGTGGGGCCTTCGGGGTCGGTGGGTAGGCCACTAGGGTGACGGATCGGCGAAGGTGGGGGAGGGCGCGGTGACCTCGGTGCTGGACAGGGCGCGAGAGACGGTCCGGCACCATCGGCACGCGGCGATGGACACCTACTGGGGGTTGCGTCGTCGTCGTCCGTCCGTCGACCATCTGGTGCGGGCCTACGAGCGGTACGCCGATCGCAACGGCAACCAGTTGGCCGGCGCGGTCACCTACTTCGCGTTCCTGTCGTTCTTCCCCCTGCTCGCCCTGGCCTTCGCCGCGGTCGGGTTCGTCCTGGCCACGTTGCAGATCGAACTGGCCGGGCAGTTGGAGCAGGCGCTGGACGACGTGCTCCCGGGATTGTCGGAGCAGTTGCCCATCGAACAGATCGCCGGCGCGCGGGTGGGCGCCGGTCTGTTCGGCCTGGTGGGTCTGCTCTACGCCGGCCTGAACTCGGTGTCGGCGCTGCGCGAGGCCCTGCACTCGATCTGGCTGAAGAACCTCAACGACGGCCCGAACCTCTTCCTCCGCAAGGGCGCCGACCTGCTGGTGATGATCGGACTGGGGTTCTCCCTGCTGCTCACGGTCTCCGTCACCGGTATCGCCCAGGCGGCGACCCGGTGGCTGCTGTCCCTGGTCGACCTGGACGACTCGATCGTGGCCAACCTGGCGTTGCGCCTGCTGGCACTGGTCATCGCCATCGCCGCGAACATGCTGATCTTCATGCTGGCGTTCGCCGTGTTGTCGGGCAGCGGGCGCCCGACACGGATGATGTGGCGGGGCGCGCTGCTGGGCGCGGTGGGGTTCGAGATCCTCAAGGCGACCGCGGCCCTGCTGCTGTCGGGGACGTTGGACAACCCGGTCTACGCCTCGTTCGCGGTGCTGGTGGGGCTGCTCGTGTGGATCAACCTGGTGATGCGCCTGGTCATGTTCAGCGCCGCGTGGACGGCCACCTCGCTGGTGGTGCCGCCGCCCTACACGGGGTCGCTCCCACTGCCGGAGGAGAACGGCATCGACTGGACCCGGCCCGCCCCCGTCACGCGGGTGCCCCCCGAGGAACTCGCCGAACACCACCGGACCCGCCGCGTCCTGGCCGTGGGTCTCTCCGCGGCCGGCGCCCTCGGGGCGGGCGGGTTCGCGGCGTGGCTACTGCGTCGACGGAACCGTCCTGTCGCCTAGTGTGACGGTCCGTTCGCGGAAAATGACAGTGAAGACCCCTCATTCCCGTATGTACGAGGTGCCGACCGGGTAGTCCTCCCCTGTCCCGGCCGAGAGTCCCGCCGGGGCAGGACCGTCCGCCGACCGAATCGATCGGTGGGAACCCCCCTCGGAGGGCAGATGGGAACCGCATTCAAGTCGTCCGAACGCGCGACGATCGGTGTGGAGTGGGAGCTTCAGCTGGTCGATCGGCGCAACCGCCACTTGCGGCAGGAGGCACAGAAGCTTCTCTCCGAACTCCCCGAGCTCAGCTCCGCGGCGGAGGCCCCTCCACTGCGCCACGAGCTGATGCAGTCCCAGGTGGAGGTCGTGACCGGGATCTGCGAGACGGTCGACGAGGCCAAGGCCGACCTGTCCGGCAGCATCGACCGGATACGCCGGGTCCTCTCCCCCTGGGGGGCCACGCTGACCTGTTCCGGCACCCACCCCATCGACGACTGGCGCGATCAGGAGTTCAGCCCCGGTGTCCGCTACCGGGAACTCGTCGATCAGATGCAGTGGGTCGCCCGGCGGATCCTCACCTGCGGCGTCCACGTGCACGTGGGGGTCCGCCACCAGGACAAGGCCATTCCCATCGTGAACGCGCTCACGAGGTATCTCCCGCATTTTCTCGCTTTGAGCGCGTCCAGTCCCTTCTGGTCGGGTCACGATACCGGTCTGGCCTCCGCCCGCTCCGTCATCTTCGGCGCGCTGCCCACCTCCGGTCCGCCGCCGAACCTCCCGAACTGGTCCGCTTTCGAGGAATACCTCGAAACCCTTCTCCGTGCGGGTACCATCGCCTCTATCAAAGAAGTGTGGTGGGACATCCGGCCGCACCCGGATTTCGGCACCATCGAGATCCGGATGTTCGACGGGATTCCCACACTGCGCGAGGTGGGAATGGCCGCCGCGCTCTCACAGAGCCTGGTGGAACTGTTCGATCACCAGCTCGACCGCGGCTACGGTCTACCGAGCCCGCCGTCCTGGCTGGTGAGGGACAACAAGTGGCGGGCCACCCGCTACGGGCTCGACGCTCGTGTCATCACGGACACCCACGGGACCACCGTCCCCGTCCGTGACGACCTCTACGAGTTGGTGCGCGAGCTGAAGCCGGTCGCGACCCGTCTGGGTTGCGCCGAGGACCTGGACCTGATCTCCGAGATCCTGGACAAGGGCGCCTCCTACGAGCGACAGCGCGCGGTCATCGCCGAGGGCGGCACCCTCGACGACGTCGTCGACATGCTCGCGGCGGAGCTCGACGACGGCCCCACCCGTGCAGGAGTCGGTGCCGGCGACGGCACCCGGTAAGACATGGGCGAACGCGAAAAGGGGACCCTCGCATGCAGGGACGAGACCTGCCGGAACAGTTGACCGCTTTTCTGGCGCGCCGTGAGCGGGACTTCATAGGCTTCCGCCGTGACCTGCACATGCACCCCGAACTCGCCTTCGCCGAACATCGCACCACCGGCCGGATCGTCGAGTACCTGCGCGGGGTCGGTCTGGCCCCGAAGGAACTGCCCGGGGGCACCGGGCTGGTCTGCGACATCGGTGCGGGACCCGGTCCCACCGTGGCCCTGCGCGCCGACATCGACGCCCTGCCCCTCACCGACGAGAAGGACGTTTCCTACCGGTCCACCGTCCCGGGCGCCGCACACGCCTGCGGACACGACGTGCACACCACGGTCCTGCTGGCCACGGGGGTCTTCCTCGCCCAGCAGGACCGTGCCGGCGCCCTCCCCGGCCGGGTCCGGCTGATCTTCCAGCCCGCCGAGGAGCTGCCCGGCGGCGCCGTCGAGGTCATCAACGCCGGAGCGCTGGAGGGGGTCGACCGCATCTTCGCCCTGCACTGCGATCCGCGCCTCATGACCGGCCGGGTCGGGCTGCGCACCGGCGGCATCACCGCCGCCTGCGACCAGCTCATGGTCCGCCTCTCCGGCCCGGGCGGGCACACCGCCCGTCCCCACCTGACCGCGGATCTGGTCTACGCCATGGGCAAGGTCGTCACCGAGCTGCCCGCCGCGCTCTCGCGCCGCATCGACGCCCGCGCCGGGTTCAGCCTGGTCTGGGGGCGCATCAGCGCCGGCTCGGCGCCCAACGTCATCCCCGACGACGCGGTGGCCGAGGGCACCGTGCGCTGCCTGGAGGACGAGGCCTGGCACGCCGCCCCCGACATCGTCAAGGGGCTGGTGGAGTCGGTCGCCGGCGCCTACGGGGCCGAGGCCGAGGTCACCTACCGACGTGGTGTCCCGCCCACCATCAACGAGGCCACCAGCGTCGACATCATGCGCGAGGCCACCGCCCTGGCCCTGGGGCCGGACGCCGCCGCGCCCACCCCCCAGAGCCTGGGCGGGGAGGACTTCGCCTGGTACCTGGAGCACGTTCCCGGCGCCCTGGCCCGGCTGGGCACCCACTCCCCGGACTGGGACGGGCCCATGCTCGACCTGCACCGGGGCACCTTCGACGTGGACGAGCGCGCCATCGGAGTCGGCACCCGGTTCATGGTGACCACCGCCCTGACCGCCCTGGGCGTCGACGGCCGCCGCACCGGCGTCGAGAACGCCGAGGAGGCCGTCTCCTTCTGAACCCCGGCTTCGCCCGGCCCCCGGAACCCCGTGGGCACCCTCCCGGGTGTCGTGCCGAGGAGGCGCTGTGACCTGGTGTCCCGGGGCGTGCGGACCACGGATCTGCCGGGTTCTCGGTAACTTCGCGTCAGGGTGGCGGGGCGTGTGCGGCGCCGATGGCATTCTGAACGTATGAACCAGCCACTCACAGTCGAACAGATCCGCCGGGCGCCCAAGGTCCTCCTGCACGACCACCTCGACGGCGGCCTGCGCCCGTCGACCGTGGTCGACCTGGCCCGGGAGATCGGCTACAAGGACCTTCCCACCTACGACCCGGCGGAGCTGGGCGTATGGTTCCGTGAGGCCTCCGACTCCGGGTCCCTGGAGCGCTACCTGGAGACGTTCGCGCACACCACCGCCGTCATGCAGACCCGCGACGCCCTCGTGCGCGTCGCCGCCGAGGCCGCCGAGGACCTGGCCGCCGACGGTGTGGTCTACGCCGAGCAGCGTTACGCCCCCGAACAGCACCTGGAGCGTGGGCTGACCCTGGAGGAGGTCGTCGAGGCCGTCCAGGAGGGGCTGGAACTCGGCGAGAAGCGGGCCGCCGACGCCGGGAGGAGCATCCGCACCGGCCAGTTGGTCACCGCGATGCGCCACGCCGCGCGCTCGTCGGAGATCGCCGAACTCGCGGTCCGCTACCGCGACGCGGGCGTGTCCGGGTTCGACATCGCCGGGGCCGAGGCCGGCAACCCGCCCACCCGGCACCTGGACGCCTTCGAGTACCTGCGCCGTGAGAACTTCCACTTCACCATCCACGCCGGTGAGGCGTTCGGGCTCCCCTCCATCTGGGAGGCCCTCCAGTGGTGCGGCTGCGACCGGCTCGGCCACGGCGTGCGCATCATCGACGACATCACGGTCACCGAGAACGGAGTCCCGCGCCTGGGTCGTCTGGCCCAGTACGTGCGCGACAAGCGCGTGCCGCTGGAGATGTGCCCCAGCTCCAACGTCCAGACCGGCGCCGCCGCGTCCATCGCCGAGCACCCCATCGGGCTGCTGCACGACCTGCGCTTCCGGGTGACGGTGAACACCGACAACCGGCTCCAGAGCGGGACCACCCTGTCGGAGGAGTTCGCCCGGCTCTCCTCGGCGTTCGGGTACGACTGGGACGACATCCAGTGGTTCACGGTCAACGCCATGAAGTCGGCGTTCCTGTCCTTCGACGAGCGGCTGGCGCTGATCAACGGTGTCATCAAGCCCGGGTTCGCGCAGTTGAAGTGGGCGGCCGACCGATGACCGGACCGGCGTCGGGCGGCAATCCCACGGTGCACTACTCGCTCTCCTCGCGTGTCCTGGCCGCGGGATGGATCGTCGTCGCCGTGCTGCTCCTGGCCGACCTGTTCCTGCGGGGAGAGGGACCGGAGATCTGGACCTACGCGTCCATCCTGGTGGTCACCGTCGCCCTCGTGTACCTGGTGTGGCTGCGTCCCCGCGTGGTGGTCACCGAGCGCGGCCTGCGGATGATCAACCCGCTGCGCGAGACCTTCGTCCCCTGGGCGGCCGTGCAGTGGGTCGACGTGGTCGACGTGCTGAGGGTGCACACGCCGGACCGGATCGTGCGCTCGTGGCCGCTGCGGGAGACCAAGCGGCAGCGGGTCCGGGACAACATGCGCCGTGAGGGCGGGTTCGTGGACCGCACGGACGAGGGGGATCCTCGGGAGCTGCGCCCCATGGACCGGGCCGCCCTCCAGCTGCGACAGGACGCCGAACGCCACAAGGCGCGTCCGCTCCCCGGCCCCATCCGGGACATCGAGGAGGCCGGCCCCGCCGCACTGGGCGCCGAGGACCGTCCGCAGACGATGGTCTCGGTGGAGGTGATCGTCGTCCTGGGCCTCACCGTGACCCTGATCGTGGCGGCGTTCCTGCTGCTCTGAACCGTTCTCCCCGGATCCGGACCCGGGCGCCCGCACCCGGGGGCGCCCGGGTCCGTCTTCGTCGGGGCGCAGGGTTGACGAGACCCCCTCCGCTCTGGTTAGGTAAGGCATGCCTAATGGAGAGTGTTCCGGGCGGACGGGCTTCGCGCGGATGGCCATCCGCCCGGACCTTCTCCCCAAGGCATCGCGCTGTTCTCACGAACAACGGGAAGAACCGGTGTCCACGCCTCCGTGAGTCCAACGGGATCTGCGGGGATCTCGCACGGAGGCGACACCGGGACGGGGCGCACACGCCTCCGGACGGAGCAGGCCGGTACCGTCCACCCCAAGGCCTCGGGGTGTACGCTCGCCACGCCGGTACCGGACGGATCCGTACGGAGGCGGCCTCGGAACGACGCGTCCGGGGGTCGCGTCGCGCACGAAGGGACCTGCGGGGGTCTCGCGCGACGCGCCCCGGAAGGCGCTCCTCCCCCTCCCGTCCTCGGGGAACGCGTATCAGGGTCCGGCGCACGCGCCGGGCCCTCGCCCGTGTCCGGAGCGGGTCAGGCCCGGATCAGCAGCCGCTTGAGGAGTTCGCCCAGTCGGTGGGCCCGCCGCCGGACGATCTCCATGGCCCGGTCCTCCTGGAACGGATCCAGGATCGCGCCCATGGCGTCGTTGCTGATGATCGACAACCCCAGGACCTCGGCGCCCATCTCCACGGCCGCGATGGTCTCCAGGGGGATCGACCGGCCCGCGACGTCGGCGCCGGCCTGGCGCAGCACCTTCGACTCGGTCGGGGTCTGCAACTGGGGCCCCAGCGTGGCCGCGTACACGCCCTCGGCCAGGGAGGCGTCCACCTCGTGGATGAGCCGGCGCAGTCGGGGGCTGTAGGCCGAGGACAGGTCGACGAACGACGGCCCGGCCAGCGGTGACCGCGCGGTCAGGTTGATGTGGTCGCTCAGGACCACCGGCTGTCCCGGGGCGATGTCCACGCGCAGGGAGCCGGCCGACCCCGTCAGGACGACCAGTTCCGCCCCCGCGGCCACCCCGGTGCGCACCGGGTGCACGATCTGCATGGGGGTGTACCCCTCGTACAGGTGCAGGCGTCCCATGAACACGACCACCCGTTTGTCGCCCACCCACATGCTGCGGACCTTGGAACTGTGGCCCTCGGCGGTCGGCGCGTGGAAACCGGGCAGCTCGGACGAGTCGAACTCGATGTCCGGGGAACCGAGCGTGTCCACGGCGTCCGTCCACCCGGAACCGAGCACCACCAGGGCGTCGAAACCGTCGGCCCCGGCGCGTGTCAGGAGTGCGTCCGCCGCCGTGGCCGCCAGCTCTCTGGCCTCTTGGGTCGTCCTCGGTGGCTGCTCTGTTTCGCTCACACAGCGGATGCTACCGCCGTGTAGGCGGATGATTCCGGAACGCAACGCAGGGGGGGCGGTTCTGGGAATGCCGGCCGAACATCGCGGCTCCGCACCGGGGTGGGTGCGGAATCCGCCGGTCCGTATGACCGACAATGGGTGTAAGCGAGAGAACCAGGTGCTGCCCCGTCATGCCCTCATCACGTCCCCGATCGGGACCCGGGGGTCGGCGGTCCGGCCGAAGAGGGAGTGAAGCAGAGTGACGAAGGTCGTGATCATCGGGGGCGGTCCCGGGGGCTACGAGGCGGCACTG
Source organism: Nocardiopsis lambiniae (assembly GCF_031845465.1). NCBI lineage: Bacteria > Bacillati > Actinomycetota > Actinomycetes > Streptosporangiales > Nocardiopsidaceae > Nocardiopsis > Nocardiopsis lambiniae. The sequence goes on from NZ_JAVREP010000006.1 coordinate 279,554, forward strand.
GTCGCCGCGCAGCTCGGCGCGAACGTGACGGTGGTGGACCGGGACGGCATCGGCGGAGCCTGCGTCCTCACCGACTGCGTTCCCTCCAAGAGCCTGATCGCCACCTCCACCCGCACCACCTACGTGCGGGAGTCCGAGACCCTCGGCATCCAGGTGGACGACCAGATCGACGGCAAGTCCTCCGTGCACGTGGACCTGACCGCGGTCAACACCCGGATCAAACTCCTGGCCCAGGCGCAGTCCGACGACACCCGCGCCCGTCTGGTCAAGGAGGGCATCGAGGTCGTCAACGGCGAGGCCCGCCTGGTCGACCCGCACATCGTCGCCGTCGGCGACACCCGCATCCACGCCGACGTCATTCTCATCGCCACCGGCGCCCACCCCCGTGAGCTTCCCTCCGCCCGTCCCGACGGCGAGCGCATCCTCACCTGGCGTCAGCTCTACGACCTCGACGAACTCCCCGAGAAGCTCATCGTCGTCGGTTCCGGCGTCACCGGCGCCGAGTTCGCCAGCGCCTACCAGTCCCTCGGCTCGAACGTGACACTGGTCTCCTCCCGCGAGCACGTCATGCCCACCCAGGACGTCGACGCCGCCCGGGTGCTCCAGGAGGTCTTCCTGCGCCGGGGCATGACCGTGCTCAACCTGACCCGCGCCGAGTCGGTCGTGCGCACCGACGACGGGGTGCTGGTCACCCTCTCCGACGGGCGCACCGTCGAGGGCTCCCACTGTCTGATGACCGTCGGCATGATCCCCAACACCGACGGCCTGGGCCTGGAGGAGGCCGGCGTGCGCCTGGGACAGGGCGGGTTCGTCGAGGTCGACCGCGTCTCGCGCACCACCGTCCCCGGCGTGTACGCCGCCGGCGACTGCACCGGCGTCAACATGCTCGCCTCCGTGGCCGCCATGCAGGGCCGCATCGCCATGTGGCACGCCCTCGGCGAGGCCGTCTCGCCCCTGAAACTGTCCACGGTCGCCTCCACCGTGTTCACCCACCCGGAACTGGCCGCCGTCGGCGCCAGCGAGGACGACGTGCGCAGCGGCCGTATCGACGGCCGATCCGTCACCCTCCCGCTCAACACCAACCCGCGCGCCAAGATGAACGAGGTCAAGGACGGCTTCGTCAAGCTCATCTGCCGCCAGCACACCGGCATCGTGCTGGGCGGGGTCATCGTGGGCCCGCGCGCCAGCGAGCTGATCCTGGCGGTGTCGGTGGCGGTACAGCAGCGCCTGACCGTGGACGACCTCGCCCACACCTTCGCGGTGTACCCCTCCCTGTCGGGCAGTGTCACCGAGGCCGCCCGCTCCCTGATGCTGGCCTCCCCGGAGTGACCCGCCGGACCGGCCCGTCCCCGGCGCCGCGGACGGGTCGGTCTTACGCCTCCTTCACCTCCGAAGGCGTAACGTCCCGGTGTGATCTGTCCCAAGTGCCAAAGCCACATGCGCACGTTCGACCGTCAGGGCGTCCACATCGAACGATGTGACGGGTGTCAGGGCATCTTCCTGGACCGCGGCGAGCTGGAGCGCATCGTCGACGCCGAGCAGCGCCACTACGGTGTCGCGCCGCCGCCGGACCCGCAGGCCCCTCCGCTCACGCGCGGTCCCGCGCAGCCCGGGTACCCCCAACAGGGCCACCCGGCCCGCGGATACCCCGACTCGCCCCGCGGCTATCGCGGCGGCTACCCGGACTCTCCCCGCGGCTACAGCGACTCGCCGCGCCCCTATCGGCGCCGCAAGGGCTTCCTCGAACAGCTCTTCGACTAGGAGCGCCTCCGCCACGTGCACCCGCTGATCTGTACGCACTGCGGGGAGTGGGACCCGGCCCCCGACACCTCGTCGGGGGTCTCCGTGCTGCGCTGCTCCTCCTGCGCGCGCACCCGCCCGTTCCTGCGGTTGCCCCTGTACTGCGTCTCCGGGCCCAGCGGTACCGGCAAGTCGACGATCGCCGGCCTGCTGCTGGAGCGCCTGCGGGACCGGTTCGTCGTGCTCGAACAGGACCTTCTGTGGGTGGGCGGGTTGCGCGACCCCGCCGACCACCACCGACTGTTCCGCTCCACCTGGCTGCGCACCGCCGCCATGGTGCAGCAGAGCGGGCGCCCCGTCGTCCTGTGCGGCACGGTGGTCCCGCCCGAGTTCGAGCCGCTGCCCGAGCGCGCCCTGTTCACCGACGTCCACTACCTGGCGCTCACCTGTGCGCCGGAGGTCCTGGCGGAACGTCTCCGGGCCCGGCCGGCCTGGCGGGAGTGGGACGAGGAGCGCGTCGCCGAGACCCTGGAGTTCGCCGCGTGGGTGGCGGGCGAGGCCGACCGGCTCACCCCGCCGCTCACCCTGGTGGACACCACCGACGCCGATCCCGTGCGCACCGCCGACCGCGTCGTCTCCTGGATCGAGGCACTCCCCACGGCCGCGACCTGAACGAACACGAAGACCCCGGGCCGTGGGCCCGGGGTCTTCGTCGTTCGGGTCGGACGGTGGTCAGAAGTCGAAGCCGCCGAAGTCCCCGCCACCGTCGCCGAAGTCGCCTCCGCCGAAGTCACCGCCGCCGAAGTCGCCCTCGGCGCCGACGTCACCGGTGGGATCGCCCATCCCCATGCCCATGCCCATCATGGACCCCATCATGGATCCCATCATCATGCCGGCGAACATGCCCATCATCATGTCCATGCCGAAGTAGCCGCCGGCGTAGGGCGAGTAGGCCGGGCCCGCGTCGTAGTACGGCACACGGCGGCCGTCCACCTCGACCAGGCGCACGTCGTCGGGGTGCATGCCGCTGTTGACCGCCTGGGCGCAGACCGCGCAGGCCGGGACCGCGCGGGGCGAGCCGCCGGGCGGTGCCCAGGTGACGTCCTCCACGGACGGGCCGTGCTGGGGGTTGAAGAAGCAGGGGCCGCGCCGCTCCGGCACCGGGTCCCCGTTGAGCCGGGCCCGGGTCGCCGTCATGTAGTAGCGGCCGTCCTCCAGGGAGTTGGTGACCTGGCGGATCTCCTCGGGCTCGCGGATGGTGTCCAGCCGGGACTTGGCCTGGTCGTAGGCGTCCATCGCGCGCGAGTAGTCGGTGCGGGTGTCGTCGTCCACGGCGGAGATGTCGATCTCCAGCCGGGCGACGTCCTCGCCCAGGCGCACGACGTCCTCGGTGGCCATCTGCTTGATCTCGGCCAGTTCCTTGGCCTTGCGCTCGGCTTCCTTGCGGCGGTTGTTGCGGACGTACAGGACGATGCCCACGCCGATCAGCACCACGATGAGGAGCAGGACCCACAGCGTGGTGGCCCCGGCGGCGGCGGAGTCCTCCACCTGCTGTGCGGCGTCGGGGACGGCGACCAGGGTGTCGATCTGGTTGCCGCCGCCCTCGCGCAGCGCGATCTCGCGGATGGCCTCGGTGTCCTCGACGTCCGGTGACAGGACCCGGAACTCCTCCGAGCCGGCCAGCACGCCGTACAGGCCGTCGCCGACGTCGGACATGACCGGCTCCATCAGCGCGTTGAGCGCCGAGTCGGAGTTGATCGCGTCGGTCGGCAGGATCACGTAGTAGACGGGGACGTCCGCACCGGCCGCGGCGGCCTCCAGGGCTCCCTCCTCGGCGGCCGGGATCGCGTCGATGCTCGGATCGATGAAGACGCCGTCGCTCTCCAGCTCCTGGGCGATGGCGTTGCTGTCGGGGGCTTCCACGGTGTCGGCGACCGCGGGTGTCACCGCGGAGCTCACCACCGCGGCCGCGATACCGGCGGTCAGCACGGTGGGCGTTACCAGGCGGCGCAACATGTCGTTCCTCTCGCTTCCCTCACACCTCTGGGACGAATGGAGGGTCCCTCAGGTTCCCATGGTGACGGGTCTCTCCGCTCTCCCCGCGCACGCGCAGCGGCCCGCCGGACTTCCGGCGGGCCGCTGCGGCGGAATGAGGAAGGGGTCATCCCTCCGCGGTGCCCGCGGGTACCCTCGCGGTCTCCTCGGAGTCCTTCCGGTCGGCCTCGTCGGTCTCCTCGTCCAGCGGGACGAAACCGGAGGCGTCACGCGGCGCGTTGTAGCGGGCCAGGTCCAGGATGCCCTCGCGCTTGGCGACGATCGCCGGGATCAGTGCCTGACCGGCCACGTTCACCGCGGTGCGGCCCATGTCCAGGATCGGGTCGACGGCCAGCAGCAGACCCACGCCCTCCAGGGGCAGTCCCAGTGTGGACAGGGTCAGGGTCAGCATGACGGTGGCGCCGGTGGTCCCGGCGGTGGCGGCCGAGCCGATCACCGACACGAACACGATGAGCAGGTAGTCCGTGAGGCCCAGGCTGATGCCCGGGAAGAACTGGGCGATGAAGATCGCCGAGATCGCCGGGTAGATCGCGGCGCAACCGTCCATCTTCGTGGTCGCGCCGAAGGGGACCGCGAACGCGGAGTAGTAGCGCGGCACGCCCAGGTTCTGCTCGGTGACGCGCTGGGTGACCGGCATGGTGCCCATCGACGAGCGCGACACGAAGGCGAGCTGGATCGCGGGCCAGGCGCCGGTGAAGTACTTGATCGGGGACAGGCCGTTGAGGCGGGCGACCACCGGGTAGACGACGAACAGCACCAGGGCCAGGCCGATGTAGACGGTCAGCGTGTACTTGCCGAGGGCGCCGATGGTGTTCCAGCCGTAGCTGTAGACGGCGTTGCCGAGCAGGCCGACGGTGCCGATCGGGGCCAGGCGGATGACCCACCACAGGGCCTTGAGCACGACCTGGAGCGCCGACTCGGTGAACGAGATGAACGGCTCGGCGGCCTTGCCGGTCTTGACGGCGGCGATGCCCAGGACGATCGCGATGACGATCAGCTGGAGGACGTTGAAGCCCAGCGAGGTGCTCGCGTCCAGGCTCAGGGAGCCGTCGTCGCCGACGGTGACCGAACCGGACGTGTCCGCGGCCAGACCCAGGAAGTTCGCGGGGACCAGGCTCTCGATGAACGCCAGCCACGAGCCGGTGGTGGAGGGCTCGGCGACGGCACCGGGGTCGACCGCGCTGTTCAAGCCCGGTCGGATGAGCAGGCCCAGGCCGATGGCGATGGCCACCGAGACCAGGGCGGTGACGGCGAACCACAGCAGGGTCTTCCAGGCCAGCCGCGCGGCGTTGGTGACGTTGCGCAGGTTGGCGATGGAGGAGATGACGGCGAGGATGATCAGCGGCGGGACGATGGTCCGCAGCAGTGAGACGAAGGTGCCGCCGATGGTCTGGAGGGTGACGGCGAGCCAGTTCGGCTCACCCTCCTCCCCGACGGGGCCGATCTGGAGGGCGACGAAGCCCAGGACGAGACCGAGGACGAGGCCCAGGAGGACCTGGACACCGAACGACGGAAGCGGGAAACGCCGCTTCCCGACCGTGGAGGTCTGTGCGGACACGGAAGTGACTCCAAGCGGATGGGTGTGGCCGGAGCGCGGGCACGACACGGCGATCGGCCTGTGGGCGTGCTGGATCTCCGGCTCGGGGAATGTGTGCGTGTGTCACCGGAGGAAGGGGTGACGGTGGGGGCGGGGGATGGGTGCGCGGCGCGCTGCCTCGACGGGCGCGCTCAGGCCTGGCTACACGCCTGACAACCGCGGCGGCACAGGTCGATGTGCCAGCGGCGGGTCAGTCCCCAGATGTTCGTCACAAGCGAGAACGATATACGGCCTTTTCTGCCTTTTCCATAGGTCGAGACCGAGGTTTCTTACATCCGATGACCGGATCGTCGCCCCCATCGGTGTTCCCGTCGCTCTTCCCGTGCCGGGTGCGGCGAGAATCACCCTCCCGGGGGTGTGGATGCGATGATGCGCGGAAAGCACCCCGGTGAGGTGAGGGACATGGCCACCGTGAGCGACGAGAACGATCCGGTGATCGGAGACGACATGTCCGCACCCGCCGTGGCCGCACCGTCGGCCAGGGAGTTCGGCCCCGACGTGACGGTCGTGCGCAAGGAGGCGTTCGCACGGCTCGAACAGACCTGGTTCCCGCCCGAGGCCGTGGAACTCGTCGAGGTGGTCTCTCCCGATTCGGTCGATCGAGATCGGGAGCGCAAGCCGGAGCTGTACGCCAAGGCGGGGATCCCGCACTTCTGGCGGGTGGAGCACGAGGGTGACGAGGCCGTGGTCCACGTCCACGCACCGGACCCGGCCCGGGGCGAGTACGGGAAACCCTCCATCCACCGCAAGAGGCTGGAGCCCTCCGTGCCGCACCCCGTGGACATCGACATCGACCTGTCCGACCTGCTGAACCACTGAGCCGACACGTAGGGGGGAGGCACCGCCGGCGCCTCCCCCCTACGTGTCCGGGCGCTAGGCGTCCTTGATGTCGCAGATGACGGCGCCGTTGCCAACGGCCTCGCCCGCGGTGACCTTCAGGCCGGTCACGGTGCCGGAGCGGTGCGCGGCCAGGGGCTGCTCCATCTTCATGGCCTCGATCACCACCACGGTGTCGCCCTCGGACACCTCCTGGCCCTCGGCCGCGACGACCTTGACCACGGTGCCCTGCATCGGCGACACCAGGGCGTCGCCGGAGGCGGCGGCCGTGCCGCCGCCGGACCGGGAGGCGCGCTTCTTCCTCCCCGCCGCCGGGGCTGCCGGGGCCGCCCCCACGTTGAGGGAGGCGGGCAGCACCACGTCGATGCGCTTGCCGCCGACCTCCACCGTCACGGTCTCGCGCGCGACCGGCTCGGCCTCGCCCGGGGTGCCGGACCACGGCTCGATGCGGTTGTCGAACTCGGTCTCGATCCACCGCGTGTAGACCTGGAACGGTTCGTCCGGGTCGGCGGGGGCGAACGCCGCGTCCTCCACCACCGCCTGGTGGAAGGGGATCACCGTCGGCATGCCGCCCACCACGAACTCCGCCAGCGCCCGCCGCGCCCGCTCCAGCGCCTGGGTGCGGGTGCGCCCGGTGACGATGAGCTTGGCGACCATGGAGTCGAACGCCTGCGGCACCGTGAACCCCGCCTCGCAGCCGGTGTCCACCCGCACGCCCGGCCCGGCGGGCAGGGCCAGGTCGGTGATGGTCCCCGGGGCGGGCATGAAGTTCCGGCCCGCGTCCTCGGCGTTGATCCGGAACTCGAAGGAGTGCCCGCGCACCTGCGGGTCCCCGTACCCCAGCTCCTCGCCGTCGGCGATCCGGAACATCTCCCGCACCAGGTCGATGCCGGTGACCTCCTCGCTCACCGGGTGCTCGACCTGGAGGCGGGTGTTCACCTCCAGGAAGGAGATGGTGCCGTCCACGCCCACGAGGAACTCGCAGGTGCCCGCGCCCACGTAGCCCGCCTCCTTGAGGATGGCCTTGGACGCCGAGTACAGCCGGTCCATCTGGTCGGCGGACAGGAACGGGGCCGGGGCCTCCTCCACCAGCTTCTGGTGGCGGCGCTGGAGCGAGCAGTCCCGGGTGGAGACGACCACGACGTTGCCGTGGGAGTCGGCCAGGCACTGGGTCTCCACGTGCCGGGGTTCGTCCAGGTAACGCTCCACGAAGCACTCGCCGCGCCCGAACGCGGTGACGGCCTCGCGCACCGCCGACTCGTAGGCGTCGGCCACCTCCCCCAGGGTGTGGGCGACCTTCAGCCCGCGCCCGCCGCCGCCGAACGCGGCCTTGATCGCGATGGGCAGCCCGTGCTCCTCGGCGAACGCCACGACCTCCGCGGCCGAGTCCACCGGGTCCGGGGTGCCCGCCACCAGGGGGGCGCCGACCTTCTGGGCGATGTGGCGGGCCTGCACCTTGTCGCCCAGGGCGGTGATCGCGGCGGGGGGCGGCCCGATCCAGGTGAGCCCGGCGTCGATGACGGCCTGGGCGAAGTCGGCGTTCTCGGCGAGGAACCCGTAGCCGGGGTGGACGGCGTCGGCCCCGGACTCGGCGGCGATCCGTAGGAGCTTGCCGATGTCGAGGTAGGAGTCGGCCGGGGTGGATCCGCCCAGGGAGTGGGCCTCGTCGGCGAGTTTGACGTGCAGCGCGTCCAGGTCGGGTTCGGCGTAGACGGCGACGCTGGTCAGTCCGGCGTCGCGACAGGCGCGGGCGATGCGCACGGCGATCTCGCCGCGGTTGGCGATCAGAACTTTACGCACGGTGGAGATCCTTCTGCTGTGACGTGGGGCGGATGCGCCGACCGCCCCGAGTCCGGGTGGTGGTGTGGGGTCGGAACGCGAACGGACTCATCGGAGGCTCGTGCGCCAGGCGCCCGGGCCGGGGCGCAGCGGGGCGCGGACGCCCCGTGAGCGGTCGCGCCAGCCGGAGGGCCGTGTCGGCTCGGTCGGCGTCTCCGCCGCGGCGCGCGCGGCGGCGGCCCGGGCGGCGAGCACCGCGGTGAGGGCGGCGATCTCCTCGGCGGTGGGCTCGCCCCGGACGACGACCAGGTGCGGTGGCGTGTGACGGGCGCTCACAGCGGGATGTTCCCGTGCTTCTTGGGGGGCAGCTGCCTCCGCTTGTTCGCGAGCGCGCGCAGCGCCTTGGTGACCTGTACCCGGGTCTCCGACGGCAGGATGACCCCGTCGACGTAGCCGCGTTCGGCCGCCGAGTAGGGGTTGAGGAGCGTGTCCTCGTACTCGCCGATGAGCCGGGTCCGCTCGGTCTCGACGTCCTCGGCCGCCGCCAGGGTGCGCCGGTGCAGGATGTTCACCGCGCCCTGGGCGCCCATGACCGCGATCTGCGCGGTGGGCCAGGCCAGGTTGATGTCGGCGCCCAGGTGCTTGGATCCCATGACGTCGTAGGCGCCGCCGAACGCCTTGCGGGTGATCACGGTGAGCAGCGGGACGGTGGCCTCGGCGTAGGCGTACAGCAGCTTGGCGCCGTGGCGGATGATGCCGTCCCACTCCTGGTCGGTGCCGGGCAGGAACCCGGGCACGTCCACGAAGGTCAGCACCGGGATGTTGAAGGCGTCGCAGGTGCGCACGAACCGGGCGGCCTTGACGGACGCGTCGATGTCGAGGCAACCGGCCAGGCTCATGGGCTGGTTGGCGACGATGCCGACGGAATGTCCGTCCACGCGACCGAACCCCACCACCATGTTGGTGGCGAACAGGGAGTGGACCTCCAGGAAGTCCCCGTCGTCCACGACGGTCCCGATGACCGTCTTCATGTCGTAGGGCTGGTTGGCGGAGTCGGGGACGAAGGAGTCCAACGCCCGGTCGGCGTCGTTGACCTCCTCGCCGGGGTCCTCCTCGGGGGCCAGGACGGGGGCGTCCTCCAGGTTGTTGCCGGGCAGGTGCGCCAGCAGGGCCTTGACGTAGTCGAGGGCGTCCTGCTCGTCCGCACCCATGTAGTGGGCCACACCCGACCTGGTGTTGTGGGTGCGGGCGCCGCCCAGCTCCTCCATCGAGACGTCCTCGCCGGTGACGGTCTTGATGACGTCGGGGCCGGTGATGAACATCTGCGAGGTCTCGTCGACCATGACGATGAAGTCGGTGAGGGCGGGGGAGTAGACGTGCCCGCCGGCCGCGGCCCCCATGATGAGGGAGATCTGCGGGACGACCCCGGACAGATGGGTGTTGCGCTTGAAGATCTCGGCGTACAGGCCCAGGGAGACGACGCCCTCCTGGATGCGCGCGCCGCCGCCCTCGTTGATGCCGACGACGGGGCACCCGTTGGTGAGGGCGTGGTCGAGGACCTTGCAGATCTTCTCGCCGTAGACCTCACCGAGCGATCCACCGAAGACGGTGACGTCCTGGCTGAACACGGCGACGGGACGACCGTCGACGGTGCCGTGTCCGGTGACGACGCCGTCCCCGTAGGGCCGGTTGCCGCCCAGACCGAAGTTGGTGGACCGGTGCCGGGCCAGTGCGTCGAACTCGACGAACGACCCGGGGTCGAGCAGGGCGTCGATGCGCTCGCGCGCGGTCATCTTGCCCTTGGCGTGCTGTTTCTCGACGGCGCGCGCGGATCCCGCGTGGACCGCCTCGTAACGGCGTCGTTGCAGGTCGGCGAGCTTGCCCGCGGTGGTGTGGATGTCGATCTCGTCCGCGGACAGTGGTTCAGGGGCTTCGGTGGCCATAACTAGTGAGGTTAACTCCGAGGGACGGCGGGGCGCGTACGCGCCCTGGGGTTACCCGCCGGTAGGCGAGACTCGATGCACACGGCCTCCGAGCGGCCCCGGCACGGCGAATCGCACCCCCCGGGCCATCCGAAAACCGTGACCCGGTGTGAATTCCGCTCCTTTTCGGAACAATTGTTAACGCATCGGCAAAGGCTCGGAAATGAACCCCCGACGAGGCCTCCGAGCACCTGTTCTCTGTAGGGTCTGCCTTATGACAGCGGTAAGCGCAGAGCGCGCCAGCGCGCGCCAGGAAGTGCCCGAACAGCTCAGGAATGACGTCAAGCTGCTCGGCGAGATGCTCGGGACCGTTCTCGCGGAGAGCGGCGGCGAGGATCTGCTCGCCGATGTCGAGAAACTCCGCCACGCGGTGATCGGCGCCCGCGACGGTTCCGTCTCCGGTGAGGAGATCACCGCACTGGTGGCCGCGTGGCCGCTGGAACGCGCCAAGCAGGTCGCCCGAGCCTTCACCGTCTACTTCCACCTGGCCAACCTGGCCGAGGAACACCAGCGCATGCGCACCCTGCGCGAACGCGACGACGCCGACAACCCGCCCCGGGAGTCCCTGGCCGCGGCCGTGCGCGCCGTCCGCGAGGGCGCCGGTGACGCCGGGGGCCGGCACCTCGACGCACTGGTCGCGGGCATGGAGTTCCACCCCGTGCTCACCGCCCACCCCACCGAGGCCCGCCGCCGCGCCGTCTCCACCTCCATCCTGCGGATCAGCGCCCAGCTCGACGCCTGGCACGGCTCCCACGAGGGCAGCACCGAGGCGGCCGAGGCGCACCGCCGCCTGTTGGAGGAGATCGACCTGCTCTGGCGCACCTCCCAGCTGCGCTACACCCGGCTCGACCCGCTCGACGAGGTGCGCACCGCCCTGGCGGCCTTCGACGAGACCATCTTCTCCGTCATCCCGCACGTCTACCGGTCCCTGGACCGGGCCCTGGACCCCGAGGGCACCGGCGTCCGCCCGCCCCGCGCCGTCCCGTTCGTCCGCTACGGGACCTGGATCGGCGGCGACCGCGACGGCAACCCCTTCGTCACCCACGAGGTGACCCGCGAGGCGGTGCGCATCCAGTCCGAGCACGTGCTGCGCGGCCTGGAGACCGCCTGCGACCGGACCGCCCGCACCCTCACCGCCTACGGCAACCTCACCCCCGCCTCCCCGGCGCTGCTCGACGCACTCGCCTCCGCCCGCGCCGGACAGCCCTCGCTGCTGGCGGAGATCTCCGAGCGCTCGCCCAACGAGCCGCACCGCCGGTTCCTGCTGTACGCCACCGCCCGGCTGCGCGCCACCCGCGAACGCGACGCCGACCTGGCCTACCCGAACGCGGAGGCGTTCCTCGCCGACCTGCGCGTCGTCCAGGAGTCCCTGGCCGCCGCCGGGGCGAACCGGCAGGCCTACGGGGAGCTCCAGCACCTCATCTGGCAGGCCGAGACCTTCGGCTTCCACCTCGCCGAACTGGAGATCCGCCAGCACAGCGAGGTGCACGCCGCCGCCCTGGCCGAACTGCGCGAACACGGCCCCGACGGTGAGCTGTCCGACCGCACCCGGGAGGTGCTCGACACCATCCGGGTCATCTCCTGGGTCCAGGAGCGGTTCGGTGTGGAGGCCTGCCGGCGCTACATCGTCAGCTTCACCCGTTCCGCCGACGACATCGCGGCCGTGTACGCGCTCGCCGAGTACGCGCTGCCGGCCGACCGCCGCCCGGTCCTCGACGTCATCCCCCTGTTCGAGACCGGTGCCGACCTGGACGCCTCTCCCAAGGTGCTCGACGGCATGCTCGAACTGCCGCAGATGCAGGCACGACTGGAACAGAGCCGCCGCCGGGTCGAGGTGATGCTCGGCTACAGCGACTCCGCCAAGGACGTCGGCCCGGTCAGCGCCACCCTGCGGCTGTACGACGCCCAGGCCCGGCTGGCCGCCTGGGCCCGCCGCCACGACGTGCGCCTCACCCTGTTCCACGGCCGCGGCGGTTCGCTGGGTCGGGGCGGCGGACCGGCCAGCCGCGCCCTGCTCGCCCAGGCGCCCGGCTCGGTCGACGGCCGCTTCAAGGTCACCGAACAGGGCGAGGTCATCTTCGCCCGCTACGGTCAGGCCGACCTGGCCCGCCGCCACATCGAACAGGTCGGCCACGCCGTCCTCATGGCCTCCACCGATGACGTGCAGGAACGCGAGCGCTCCGCGGCCCTGAAGTACCGTGCGCACGCCGACACCATCGCCGCCGCCGCACAGGAGGCGTACCTGGAGCTCATCAACGGCGACGGGTTCGCCGCCTGGTTCTCCCGGGTCAGCCCCCTGGAGGAACTGGGAGAGCTGCGCCTGGGCTCGCGCCCCGCCCGCCGGGGCGCCGCGCGCGGCCTGGGCGACCTGCGCGCCATCCCGTGGGTGTTCGCCTGGACCCAGACCCGGGTCAACCTGCCCGGCTGGTACGGACTCGGCACCGGCCTGGCGGCCGTGACCGACGTGTCCCTGCTCCAGGCCGCCTACCGCGAGTGGCCCATGTTCGCGTCCCTGCTGGACAACGCGGAGATGAGCCTGGCCAAGACCGACCGCACCATCGCCGAGCGTTACCTGGCCCTGGGTGATCGACCGGAACTGAGCGAGCGGGTCCTGGCCGAGTACGACCTCACCCGGACCCTGGTCCTGCGGGTGACCGGGCACACCAGGCTGTTGGAGAGCCGCAAGGTGCTCTCGCGCGCCGTGGACCTGCGCAACCCGTACGTGGACGCGCTGTCCCACCTCCAGCTGCGCGCCTTGGAGGCGTTGCGCTCGGAGGACGCCGGCACCCTGTCGTCCGAGGACCAGCAGCACCTGGAGCGGCTCCTGCTGCTGTCGGTCAACGGCGTCGCCGCCGGTCTCCAGAACACCGGCTGACCGTCCCCGCACGCGACGGCGTCCACGAGGACCGTCACGGCATCGCCTTCGACGTGACCGCACCGGCGCACCGTCCCCGACATCCGGGTACGGTGCGCCGGTGTTCGCGCCCCCCGGGTCGGCGCTGCTGTAATGGGGGCATGACCAGCGCTCCCGAGTCCTTCCCGCGCCCGCCGCTCGACGCGGCGGCGCTCAACGCCGTCCTCGCCCGCCCCGACGGCATGTGGGAGCGGATCGAGGTGGTGCCCGAGGCCGGGTCCACCAACACCGAACTGGCGGCCCGGGCCCGTGACGGCGCACCGCACGGGAGCGTGCTGGTCGCCGAACACCAGAGCGCGGGCCGGGGCAGGCTCGGCCGCGGATTCAGCACACCGCCGCGCGCCGCGCTCACCGTCTCCCTGCTGCTGCGCCCCACGGTGCCGGTCGGCCGGCTGGGCTGGCTCTCGGCGCTCATGGGCGTGGCCGCCGTCGGCGCGGTGCGCGGCACCACCGGTGTCGAGGCCGCCCTCAAGTGGCCCAACGACCTCATGGTCCCGAAGGCCTCCACCACCCGGCCCGAACGGGCCGACGGCAAGCTCGCCGGCATCCTCGCCGAGATCGACTTCTCCTCCGGGGCCCCGGCCGTGGTGGTCGGGATCGGGATCAACGTCTCCCAGAGCCGGGAGGAACTGCCCGTGGCCACCGCCGTCTCCCTGCGGGGCGAGGGCGCGACCGACCTCGACCGGGGCGTGCTGCTGGCCTCCCTGCTCGGGGAGTTCGAGGAGCTGTACACGATGTGGGCGGCGGCCGAGGGCGACGCCGAGGCCGCCGGGCTGGCCGCCGTCTACCGCGACACCTGTGTCACCGTCGGTCATCGGGTGCGTGTCCACCTGCCCGACGGTCGGGTCCTGAAGGGGACGGCCACCGGTATCGACGCGGACGGGCGGTTGGTCGTCGACGGTCCCGAGGGGGAACGGGCCCTCAGCGCGGGCGATGTCGTGCACGTGCGCCCCGACCGCTGAGGAGCGAGGAGGAGGGGACAGGGGGTTCGGAGAACGTCTCCGGAACGTTGTCCACAAGCCGGCAACACGACCTTTCTGGACGGTACCGGCCTATGCCATGATCCGGATATGCCTATCGCGGACCGCTATCTCTCCGACGACGAGGAACTCGTCCACGTCGTGCGCCAACACTGGACCGTCCTCATCGAGGAGTTCACGGCGCTGCTGCTCATCGTCGCCGCCGTCGGCGCGGCGCTGTGGTTCATGCCGTGGGAGGAGACCTGGGCGCTCATCGCCGCCGGAGTGGTCGGCGTGCTCGCCCTGATCGCCGCGCTGGCCTTCTGCGTCATCCCCCTGCTGCGCTGGTCCACCACCGTCTACATCCTCACCAACCGACGGCTGATGACCCGCGACGGCCTCATCTCCCGCCAGGGGCGGGACATGCCGCTCACCCGGGTCAACGACGTCTCCTTCAGCATGTCGATCTGGGAACGCATCATGCGGTACGGAACGTTGTCCGTGCAGTCGGCATCCGAACAGGAGGCCATCGTCCTCAAGAAGGTGCCCCGGCCGGAGTGGTTCCAGGCCGAGATCTACAAGAGGGTCAACGACGCCCACCGACCGGAGACCCCCGCCGGTCCCCAAGGGTGACCGTCCCCCCGACGGGCGGTGACCAGGGGCGTAAGCTGGAGGTGGCCCCGCGCGTCGCGACCTCGCCGCGCAGGTCCATAGTGCTCGCTCCCCGCACTGGCGGGGACGGTTCCGTGAAAGAGAACGTATGTCGTCGCGTCCTGACCCGAAAGTGATCGAGACCGCTCTCCTGGGCGGTGAGACGGTCTACACCAGGGAGCAGGCGATCGAGCTCGCCGCGGCCGACCCCGAGTTGGCCGGGCGCATCTGGCGTGCCCTGGGCTTTCCCACCCAGAGCGACGACACCGTCATCTTCACCGAGAGCGACGTGGAGGCCCTGAGGCTGGCGACCGGCCTGTTGGACGACGGCGTTCTCGACGAGGAGGCCGTGGTCCGCTTCGCCCGCGCCATGGGACAGACCATGGCGCGACTGGCCGACTGGCAGACCAGCATCCTCAGCACCCTGCTCTTCCGCGAGGGCGAGGGCGCGGACGGGGCGGGCCCGTTGATGAACCAGGTCAAGGAGCTGCTGCCGGACGTCGAGCGGCTGCTGCTGCACATCTGGCGCCGCCAACTCGCCGCCTCCACCGCCCGCACCCTGGCGGTGATGTCCAACGGTGGCGACGGTGTGCCCAACTACTACCCGCTGATCGTCGGATTCGCCGATCTGGTCTCCTTCACCACGCTCAGCCGCGAACTCGACGAGGTCGAACTCGCCGAGGTGGTCGAGGGCTTCGAGGCCACCGCCGCCGACATCGTCGCCTCCGGTGGCGGTCGGGTCGTCAAGACGCTCGGCGACGAGGTGCTCTACGTCGCCGACGATCCGGTCAAGGCCGCCGACATCGCCCTGCGCCTGGCCTCGGGGGTCAAGACCCACGTGGAGGTGCCCGACGTGCGGGTCGGCCTGTCCGCCGGTCCGGTGCTCACCCTGCACGGCGACGTGTTCGGCACCACCGTCAACCGGTCCAGTCGACTCACCTCCTTCGCCCGGCCCGGCACCGTCCTCATCGACGAGGACCTGGCCCGCAGCCTGGAGGACACCGAGGGACTCCAGGTGGTCAAGGTACGGGCGCGGCACGCCCACGGGCTCGGCCTCATCCAGCCCTACACGCTGCGTCGCAACTTCGAGCCCGGCGGCCTCGCCTGACCGGCGACCCCCACCCGGCACTCGCCCGAGCGGGGTGTGAGCGAGGCCCGCTCGGGATAGGCTTTGAACCGCCGAGCCAGTGATCCGCGACGTCAGGCGGTGGAGCCTTCGATGAGCGACCCTTACTCCGTCGTGCGTCTGCGCACCTTCGGACTCCTCAGCCTGGAGGGGGTCGAGTCCGCGGTCGAGAACAACGTGTGGATCGTCGGTGACGAGGAGAGCGCGATCGTCATCGACGCGGCCCATGACCACCGCGCCATCGCCCGCGGGCTGGGCGACCGCGAACTCATGGCGATCGTGTGCACCCACGGACACGGCGACCACATCAACGCCGCCGTGGCACTGGCCGAACTCACCGACAGTCCGATCCTCCTGCACCCCGACGACGCCGACCTCTGGCATCGGGTCTACCCCGACCAGGAGCCGGACGCCCCCCTGCTGCACGGTGAGGTCCTCCAGGTGGGCGGCCTCGAACTGCGGATCCTGCACACCCCGGGGCACACCCCGGGCGGGGTGTGCCTCTACGCGCCCGCCATCAACGCGGTGTTCAGCGGTGACACGCTCTTCCCGGACGGTCCCGGTGCCACCGGTCAGCCGCTCTCGGACTTCCCGACCATCATCGCCTCGATCCGCGGCCACCTCACGGTCCTGCCGGAGGAGACGGTCGTGCACCCCGGTCACGGCGACTCGACCTCCATCGGCGAGGCCGCCGCGCACCTGGACGACTGGACGTCACGCGGATTCTGAGCCCGGCCCGGGAAACCCGTGGCGCGCCCGCGACGGAGGCCCCTACCGTGGTGCCCGTTCCATCCCCGAGAGAACGAGGCCCTCGATGACCATGCCGGGGAAGGGCACCCGCGGGATCGTCGTCGACGGGGTCGCCTACCGCCGGCGGCACCGCTCCCGTCGAACGGCGGGCGGACCGCTCACCTTCGCGGTCGAACGCGAGAGCGCGCCCGGCCGCCTCATCTCGGTCACCCTGGCGGACCGGGGGCCGACGGCGCCCTGCTGCCCGTCCTGCGAGATCGTGGACGCGGAGCCCATCACCCCCGCCCGGGTCGCCGAGGCGGTCCGGGCCGCACTCGCCGACGGCCGGGACCCCGAGGGGCCCGCCGGGGTGCACCGACCGGACATGCGCCCCTGGGCCGACGCGGGTACCCGACCGGCCGGGGTGCGGCGGTGAACCGCGATCAGGGTCGCTCACCGGCGGGCCGGACCCGCAGCTCGAACGGGGCCGCGCCCTTGATGACACCGTTGACCTGTACCTCCACCAGGTGCTCCCCGGGGTGATGCGCACGGGTGCTGATCGGCCGCACCCGGTGGCGCTTCTCCAGCGTCCGCCGCTCGCCCGCGCACAGCTCCACGGTCGTCCATTTGAACACCTTGGGGCGGCGGGTGCCGTCGGCCCGCACGTAGTGGACCCGGTAGTCCACGATGACCGTGTGCGGGCGGTCGTCGGCGTTGACCAGGTCCACCCGCACGGTCAGGGTCCCCCCGAGATCGAGCCCGGCGGGGGAGACCCCCATCGCCTCGGCCCGCACGTGTTCGCCACCGGTCGCGCCCAGCAACGCCAAGGCCCTCTGGTCGCCCTTCTTGACCAGGGTGCGCAGCGCGTGCCGGACGGTCCACGCGGTCTCCGGGGTGGGGCTCTCCCGCAGCCACCGCTCGGCCAGGTCCAGGACCCGGTCGGGATGATCGCGCGAGACGTCGTTGAGGTTGTTGGCGACCGAGGTGCGCACGTAGGCCGACGGGTCGTTGCGCAGGGACTCCAGGACCTCCAGCACGGGTCCGGGGTCGGTGACGAAGTCCGTCATCCGCCGCGCCCACGGCAGCCGGGGACGCATCCCCTCGCCTGCGAACCGGCGCACGTTCGGATCCGGGTCCAGGGCGCAGTCCCGCATGAGCGCCAGGGTCGCCTCCCGGTGGTGCACGAGGAAGGGGCGCACCGCGAACTCGGAGGTGTGCCGCCGGGTGATCTCCACCAGGGCGGGCAGTGACGCCTCGGGGTGGGCGACCCCGTACTCCTCCACGAAGCGGGCCACGGCCATCAGGTGGAACCCCTGGCCGTACATCCCGCCGCCCTCCACCAGTCCTTCGCCCAGCGAGGCCACGAGCACGGCGACCGCGTCGGGGTAGGACGCGGGCAACCGGGCGCGCAGGCTCTCGGCCATCACCATCACCCGGTCCTTGAGCTCCAGGGGGCCGACCCGGGCGTCCACCTCGGCGGCGTAGCCCTCCACGTCGAAGTCGGGGTACCGCTCCCGGATCGCCTTGCCCAACAGCCGCGCGGCCTCACCGTCGATGTGCCGTTTGAGGCTGTGGTCGTCCGTCATCGTTGCCCGCCCTCACCCGCCGTTCGAGGGAGCACAGTGTGCCGCTCCGCCCGGGAAAAGTCGAGATTCGCCATCAAGAGGATGAAAGGGCATCTCCTTCGCTTCAGGGTCGTCCGGGCGCATCGCTCCTCATCCGCCCCGTCCTCCGGTGAACGGTGGGCGCACGGCCTCCGCGTCGGCCCTCCGCATCCGTCCCGCGCGTCCGGCTTCCGTGTCCGTCCCGGGTTCGGCTTCCGCGTCCCCGGGCGCGGCCGGTCCGGGCGGGCCTCTCACCGACGCGCGCCCGTGCCGCCCGGTGCGGATCCGGGGGCACGGGCGCGGTGAGCCGGCCGAGGGGAGGGGATCGCACGCTCCCCCGGCCCGTGATCACTCCCGGGGGCGGCGGACGTTGGGGACGATCGGGGTGTCCTTCGGCCGGACGCCGATCTTGGACCCCAGCCACACCAACGGGTCGTACTTGCGGTCGGCGACGCGCTCCTTCATGGGGATGAGCGCGTTGTCGGTGATGCGGATGCCCTCCGGGCACACCTCCGTGCAGCATTTGGTGATGTTGCAGTAGCCCAGCCCGAACTCGTCCTGGGCGATCACACGCCGGTCGGCGGTGTCCTCCGGATGCATCTCCAGCTCGGCGACCCGCATCAGGAAGCGCGGACCCGAGAAGTGCTCCTTGTTCTCCTCGTGATCGCGGATCACATGGCACACGTTGTTGCACAGGAAGCATTCGATGCATTTGCGGAACTCCTGCGACCGCTCCACATCGACCTGCGCCATGCGGAAGTCGCCCGGCGACGTCGCCGGGTCCGGTGTGAACGACGGGATCTCCCGTGCCTTGTCGTAGTTGAACGACACGTCGCACACCAGGTCCCGGATCACCGGGAACGTGCGCAGCGGCGTCACCGTGACGACCTCGTCCTCGGCGAACACGCTCATCCGCGTCATGCACGACAAGCGGGGCACGCCGTTGATCTCCACCGAGCACGACCCGCACTTGCCCGCCTTGCAGTTCCACCGCACCGCCAGGTCCGGGGTCTGCGTGGCCTGGAGCCGGTGCAGCACGTCCAGCACCACCTCGCCCTCGTTGACCTCGACCCGGTACTCGGTCAGATCCCCCTCGTCCGCGCCGCGCCAGACCCGGAACACCCGCTCGCTCATGCCCGCTCCTCCTCGTCCGCGTCGGCCGCCGTCTCGGGCAGCTCCTCCTTGGTCAGGTACTTCGCCAACTCGTCGGGATCGAACAGCGCCAACAGTTCCGGGGGGATCTCGGGGACCGGCCGCCGGCCCACCGTCACACCGCCGGGACCGTCGACCCGCACCTCCAGGTTGAGCCGACGCCACCGCGCCGACATCTCGGGGAAGTCGTCGCGGGTGTGCCCGCCGCGCGACTCCTCGCGCTCCAGCGCCGCCGCCGCGATGGCCCGGGACACCACGAGCATGTTGGGCAGGGACATCGCCAGGTGCCAGCCCGGGTTGTACACCCGGTCCCCGGGCGCGCTCAGCCCGGTGGACCGCTCCTCCAGACGGGACAGCCGCTCCAGCGCCTCCGTGAGTTCCGGACCCCGCCGGATGATCCCGACCAGGTCGTTCATGGTGTCCTGGAGATCGGAGTGGAGCGTGTACGGGTTCTCGCCGGTGCCCTGCTTGAGGGAGGCCAACGCGTGCTCGGCGGCCTCGCTAGCCTTCGGCTCCACGGCCTCGTAGGGGATCCGGTGGCCGTTCGTGCCCGCCGTGTACTCCGCCGCGCCCAGTCCGGCCCGACGGCCGAACACCAACAGGTCCGACAGCGAGTTGCCGCCCAACCGGTTGGACCCGTGCATGCCGCCGGCCACCTCGCCGGCCGCGAACAGACCGGGCACGTCGGTGGCGGCGGTCTCGGCGTCCACCCGCACCCCGCCCATCACGTAGTGGCAGGTGGGGCCCACCTCCATGGCCTCGGCGGTGATGTCGACGTCCGCCAGCTCCTTGAACTGGTGGTGCATCGAGGGCAGTCGTCGGCGGATCTCCTCGGCGGGCAACCGCGTCGACACGTCCAGGAACACACCGCCGTGCGGTGACCCCCGACCGGCCTTGACCTCGCTGTTGATCGCCCGTGCCACCTCGTCGCGGGGGAGCAGTTCGGGGGGCCTGCGGTGGTGCGCCGGGTCGTCGTACCAGCCGTCGGCCTCCGCCTCGGTCTCCGCGTACTGGGCGCGGAACACGTCCGGCACGTAGTCGAACATGAACCGCTTCCCGTCGGCGTTGCGCAGCACTCCGCCGTCGCCGCGCACCGACTCGGTGACGAGGATGCCCCGCACCGACGGCGGCCAGACCATGCCGGTGGGGTGGAACTGCACGAACTCCATGTTGATGAGCGACGCCCCCGCCCGGAGCGCCAGCGCGTGGCCGTCGCCGGTGTACTCCCAGGAGTTGGAGGTGGTGCGGAACATCTTCCCGATACCGCCGGTGGCCAGTACGACCGCGGGCGCCTCGAACACCACGAAGCCGCCGTCCTCGCGGCGGTAGCCGAACGCCCCGGTCACCCTGCCCTCGTGCACGAGCAGCTCGGTGATCGCGGTCTCGGGGAACACCCGCAGCCTCGCGTCGGGATCGCCCAGTTCGGCGGCGTCGGCCTGCTGGAGCGCCACGATCCGCTGCTGAAGGGTCCGGATCATCTCCAGACCGGTCCGGTCGCCCACGTGCGCGAGCCGGGGGTACTCGTGCCCGCCGAAGTTGCGCTGGCTGATCCGGCCGTCGGGGGTCCGGTCGAACAGCGCGCCCCAGTACTCCAGCTCCAGGATGCGCTCGGGGGCCTCGCGCGCGTGCAGCTCGGCCATGCGGGGATCGTTGAGGAACTTTCCGCCGCGCACGGTGTCACGGAAGTGCACCCGCCACTCGTCGGCGGGGTTGGCGTTACCGAGCGCGGCCGCGGCGCCGCCCTCGGCCATCACCGTGTGCGCCTTGCCGAACAGCGACTTGGAGATGACGGCGGTGCGCATGCCCTGTTCGCGGGCGGCGATGGCGGCGCGCAGCCCGGCGCCGCCCGCACCGATCACCACCACGTCGTAGGTGTGCCGGGTGAAGTCGGGTGCTCTCGAAGGAGCCATCGTGTGCCTTTCCGGGTCGGCCTCGTGCCCAGAGGTCAGTTGAAGAAGCGCGGATCGGTGATGACACCGCTCGACACGAGCGCGATGTAGGCGTCGGTGGCGATGAGGGTCGCGATGCTGGCCCAGCCGAAGTGCATGTGCCGGTCGTTGAGCCGGGAGACGCCGGTCCACAGCCGATAGCGGACCGGGTGGCGGCCGAAGGCGCGCAGACGGCCGCCCATGATGTGCCGGCAGGAATGGCAGCTGAGCGTGTAGCCCCACAGCATGAGCACGTTGAGGAGCATGATGACGTTGCCCAGGCCGACGCCGAAGCCGCCGTTCGTGCCGTGGAGGAAGGGCACGAACATGTCCCACGTGTTGATCAGGGTGATGACGAAGGCGACGTAGAAGAAATAGCGGTGCCCGTTCTGGGGGAGCATCAGCGGCCGGGTCTCACCGGTGTACGACCGGTGCGGCTCCCGGACGGCGCAGGCGGTGGGCGCCTGCCAGATCGAGCGGTAGTAGGCCTTGCGGTAGTAGTAGCAGGTCAGCCGGAACAGCAGCAGGAACGGCAGGCTGAGCAGGGCGTAGGGGACCAGCGGCGGGAACTCCACCGGCAGCCGCCCGAACAGGGCGGCGTCGGGCGCGCACTGGGCGGCCAGACACGGTGAGTAGAACGGGGTCAGGTAGTGGTGCGCCTGGACCCAGTAATGGTCCTGTTGGAAGACGCGCAGGGTCGCGTAGACGACGAAGGTGGCCAGGCCCAATGTGGTGAACAGGGGGCCGAGCCACCAGCGGTCGGTGCGCAGGGTGCGCTCTGGGATGCGTATCCGGGCGCGTGCGGGGGGCGCGCCTTCGGGCGGGGTCACCGTCGTCTCCACCTCCTGTGGAGTGCCCGGACGGGGCGCGGGTGACCGCGTCCCATCGTGGCGTTCTCCTGAGTGCCGGCCGGCCGCCGTGGCCGGAAGGGAACCGCTCTGTCACGCCACGTTAGGTGGCTGTGATGACGGTCACATCTCAGGCTCCACGAAACCCCGGGGAAATGGATGTGAAATGCGCCACTCTTTTTCTATTTTTTGTGTGCTCGTGTGGTGAGAACAAAAAGAAAAGGAGGTTATGGGATGTTCGTGACTTCCGTTAAGGAAGTGTCGGAAGTGACGGGAGTCAATCCTCGTCCTTTTCGCGGCCACCCGCGTCCGGGTCGGAGATGAGCACTTCCAGGTCCGGACCCAGCTTCTCCGGTGACATCCCCAGCAGGTACTCGTTGAGGTGCCGCCGGAAGGCGTCCGCCGAGTGGGAGGGGTCCACGTCCTTGCGGCGCGCCAGCGCCACCGTGCGCAGCAGCCGGGGCCGGGCCAACGGTGTCCCCCGCAGGCCCGGACGGTTCTTGAGCACCATGCTCGGCACCACCGCCAGACCCAGGCCCGCCTCCACGAAGCGCAGCACGGCGTCCATCTCGCCGCCCTCCACCGCCAGCCGGGGCTCGAACCCCGCCGCCCGGCAGGCCCGCAGCGTCGCCTCGCGCACGTCGTACCCCCGCCGGAACATCACCAGCGGCCGGTCCCGCAGCTCGGTGATCCGGATCGACGCCCGCCCGTTGGGTGAGGGCCTCGACATCGGACTGGCCACCACCAGGTTCTCCCGCAGGATCGGAGTGGTCGAGAAGTCCGGGTCGCTGCTGTGCAGCGGCAGGATGATCAGGGCCAGGTCCAGCTCACCCCGCCCCAGGTCGCGGACGAGGTCGCGCGACCCGCTCTCCTCGACGTTCAGCTCGATCCCGGGGTGGCGCGCGTGGAAGTCGGCGAGCACGTCCGCCAGCAGCCCGGCGCACAGCGAGGGGGTGGCCCCCAACCGGACCCGTCCCCGGCGGATCCCCGCCAATTCGGCCACCTCGCGTCGGGCCGTCTCCAGGTCCGTCAGGATGCGCTGGGCCAGCGGTAACAGCGCCTCGCCGGCCGGTGTGAGTGTGATATTTCCCCGGGCACGACTGAATAACGGCGCGCCCAACTCCTTCTCAAGGCTCCGGATCTGTTTGCTCAAGCTCGGCTGGGCGACGCGTGAAAGCTCGGCTGCGCGGGTGAAATGGCGCGTACGGGCGACGGCGACGAAGTAGGCGAGCTGTTGAAACTGCATGAGTCATAGCCTACGGCTATGGAGACCAGAGTCCCGATGCCTTAGACGTCGGGCTTAACTCGAATTTAAAGTGACAGGCTGTGGCGAACAGTACCTTGACCAAGAAGCGGTCTACGGCCTACGGGTCCACGGTGGCACTCAAATCAGCGATGGCTGTCACCGGTGCGATCCTCGTGCTGTATTTGATCGCGCACATGTACGGCAACCTGAAGGTCTTCTCGGGCCAGGCCGCGTTCGACGGCTACGCGCACGGTCTCCGCGAACTCGGATACCCGATCCTTCCGGAACAGGGTTTCCTGTGGATCGCGCGCGTCGTCCTGCTGACGAGCGTCCTGATCCACATCTACGCGGTGGTGATCCTGTGGAGGCGTGCCGCGCGCGCCCGACAGAACCGCTACCAGGTGAAGAAGCGCGTCCAGCGCTCCTACGCCTCCTACACCATGCGGTACGGCGGCGTTCTCATCGCGCTCTTCGTCGTCTTCCACATCCTGCACCTGACCGTCAACGCCATCGCGCCCGGAGGCAAGTCCGACAGCCCCTACGAGCGGCTCGTGAACGGGTTCCAGCCCGAATTCTGGTACGTGACCCTGTTCTACGTCGCGGCCGTGATCGCCGTGGGCTTCCACCTGCGGCACGGCATCTGGAGTGCCATGGCCACGCTCGGCGTGAACAAGGCCTCCCGCCAGGGCAAGATCAACGCGGTGGCCGTGGCCCTCGCCCTGATCGTGACCATCGGCTTCCTGCTCCCGCCTCTGGCGGTCACCTTTGGACTGGTGAGTTAATTGTCTGACACCGACTACTTCGTCGTCGGAGAGCCGATCCGGGACGAGAAGGCCCCGGAGGGGCCGATCAACGAGCGCTGGGACAAGCGCCGTTTCTCGGCCAAGCTGGTCAACCCCGCGAACCGGCGCAAGCTCTCCGTGCTCATCGTCGGCACCGGCCTGGCCGGTGCCTCCGCGGCCGCGACCCTGGGCGAGGCCGGCTACAACGTCACCTCGTTCTGCTACCAGGACAGCCCGCGTCGCGCGCACTCCATCGCCGCGCAGGGCGGCATCAACGCCGCCAAGAACTACCGCAACGACGGCGACAGCATCTACCGGCTGTTCTACGACACCGTCAAGGGCGGCGACTTCCGCTCCCGCGAGTCGAACGTCTACCGTCTGGCCCAGACCAGCGTCGAGATCATCGACCAGTGCGTGGCCCAGGGCGTCCCGTTCGCCCGCGAGTACGGCGGCCTGCTCGACAACCGCTCCTTCGGCGGTGTGCAGGTCTCCCGCACCTTCTACGCTCGCGGCCAGACGGGCCAGCAGCTGCTCATCGGCGCCTACCAGGCGCTGGAGCGGCAGATCGCGGCCGGCACCGTCAAGATGAACACCCGCCACGAGATGCTCGAACTCATCGTGGTCGACGGCAAGGCCCGCGGCATCATCGCCCGCGACATGATCACCGGTGAGATCGAGACGCACTTCGCCGACGCCGTCGTGCTGGCCTCCGGTGGCTACGGCAACGTGTTCTTCCTGTCGACGAACGCGATGGGCTGCAACGTCACCGCCACCTGGCGGGCGCACCGCAAGGGCGCGCTCTTCGCGAACCCCTGCTACACGCAGATCCACCCCACCTGCATCCCGGTCAGCGGCGACTACCAGTCCAAGCTGACCCTGATGAGCGAGTCGCTCCGCAACGACGGTCGCATCTGGGTGCCCAAGCAGCACGGCGACACCCGCGATCCCCGCCAGATCCCCGAGGACAAGCGCGACTACTACCTGGAGCGCATCTACCCGTCCTTCGGTAACCTGGTGCCGCGTGACATCGCCTCCCGCGCCGCCAAGAACGTCTGTGACGAGGGCCGTGGCGTCGGTCCCGGCGGCCTGGGCGTGTACCTGGACTTCGCCGACGCGATCCAGCGCATGGGGCGGTCCACCGTCGAGGCCAAGTACGGCAACCTGTTCGACATGTACCAGCGCATCACCGGCGAGAACCCGTACGAGGTTCCGATGCGCATCTACCCGGCCGTCCACTACACCATGGGCGGTCTGTGGGTCGACTACGACCTCCAGAGCACCATCCCGGGCCTGTTCGTGACCGGTGAGGCCAACTTCTCCGACCACGGCGCCAACCGCCTGGGCGCCAGCGCGCTGATGCAGGGTCTGGCCGACGGTTACTTCGTCCTGCCCAACACCATCAACGACTACCTGGCGAACGGCCCGTTCGAGAAGATCGACGAGTCGCACCCCGAGGCCGTCGCGGCCAAGGAGCAGGTCACCTCCCGGATCGAGACGTTCCTGTCACTCCAGGGCTCCCGCACCGTCGACTCCTTCCACAAGGAGCTCGGCAACATCATGTGGGAGTACTGCGGCATGGAGCGCAGCGAAGAGGGCCTCACCAAGGCCATCGAGCTCATCCGCAACCTGCGCGAGGAGTTCTGGCGCGACGTCAAGGTGCTCGGCACCAACGACGAGCTGAACCAGGCCCTGGAGAAGGCCGGCCGCGTCGCCGACTTCCTGGAGCTGGGCGAACTCATGTGCATCGACGCCCTGCACCGCCGGGAGTCCTGCGGTGGCCACTTCCGCGCCGAGAGCCAGACCGAGGACGGTGAGGCGCTGCGTCACGACGACGAGTTCGCCTACGTCGCGGCCTGGGAGTTCGGTGGCGATGGCAACAAGCCCGTGCTCCGCAAGGAAGACCTGGAGTACGAGTACGTCGAGATGAAGCAGCGGAGCTACAAGTGAACATCACTCTGCGCGTATGGCGCCAGAAGGGCCGGGACGACCAGGGCCGGTTGGTCACCTACAAGCTCACGGACGTCTCCCCGGACATGTCCTTCCTGGAGATGCTCGACGTTCTCAACGAGAAGCTCACCCTGGAGAACGAGGACCCGGTCGCGTTCGACCACGACTGCCGTGAGGGCATCTGCGGTGCCTGTGGCGTCGTGATCGACGGCGAGGCACACGGTCCGGAGGTCACCACCACCTGCCAGCTGCACATGCGCAGCTTCAAGGACGGCGACACCATCACCGTGGAGCCGTGGCGGGCCAAGGCGTTCCCGGTCCTCAAGGACCTGGTCGTCGACCGGGGCTCCTTCGACCGGATCATTCAGGCGGGCGGCTACATCAGCGCTCCGACGGGTACCGCGCCGGACGCCCACGCCAACCCGATCCCGAAGCCGGACGCCGACCGCGCGTTCGACGCCGCGACCTGCATCGGCTGCGGCGCCTGCGTGGCGGCCTGCCCGAACGCCTCCGGCATGCTGTTCACCGCCGCCAAGGTCACCCACCTCGGCATGCTCCCGCAGGGGCAGCCGGAGCGGGCCTCGCGCGTGGTCAACATGATCAACCAGCACGACGAAGAGGACTTCGGCGGCTGCACCAACATCGGTGAGTGCGCGGCGGTCTGCCCCAAGGGCATCCCGCTGGACACCATCTCGCAGCTCAACCGCGACCTGCTGGGTTCTCTCGCCAAGGGCGTCGGCTGACCCCTGCCACGAGGTGCCGGGGCCGCGTCCCTTCGGGGGTGCGGCCCCTTTCCCGTGCCCGCCTCGGCGACCCGCGCAACCGCCCGGCGATCTCACCGCCGTCCACCCCCGCGCCGCGGACGGCCCCGGGCGGCGTCGGACACCGGGCGGACGGATCCACGCCGGGAGGTCATCGTCCGCGGACGGCGACGCACGGTCGTCAGACCGGGACGGGCGGGCGGACCAGGAGGTGGGTGACCGGGGTGTCCGGCTCGGCCACGGTAGCGGTCACCTCGAAGCCGAACCGCGCGTAGTAGCCGAGGTTGGCCGGATTCATCGTTTCCAGGAACACCGGCACGCGGCCGGTATCGGCCCGTTCCAGGCCCGCGCGCAGCAACAGCGTTCCGGCACCGCTGCCGGGTACCGCCGGATCGGCGCCCAACATCGACAGGTACCAGTGGGGTTCGTGGGGGACGTGCGCCTTGAGCGCGGAGAAGTAGTGCATCGCCCGGGCGAATCGGCGCGGTCCGAGGAGGCCCAACCAGTGCGGCAGGGCGCGCAGGGTGTCCTTCGCCCCCTCGGCGCTTCCGTCCGGGGCCGACCACAGCGCCACGCCCCGGATCACCGGCCCGCGTGCGGCGTCCTCATGGGCCTCGACGACGGCGGAGTACCCCAGAGGGACATACGAGAAGCCCGCCATGAGGGCGCTCGCCCGGGTCGTCCGCGCGATGCGCCCCATGTCGTCGGGGAACATCCACCGGAACAGCGGATCCTCGTGGAAGGCCCGGCCCAGGACGCGCGCCACCCCCGGCAGGTCGCCCATGGTCGCGGGCCGCACCGTGCGCGTGAGCGTGGTGGTCATGGTGGCGCCCCTCTCCGTCGGCACCCCATGTTAGGTCACGTGAAGATCACGAGCGGGGCCGCGCGCCCGGCCCCGGGCAGGCGTCAGGACGGGTCGCGTCGCAGGAACCAGCTGGTCCCCACCTCGGGTGCGGCGGCCTCGCCGGTCACCTGGAAGCCGAACCGCTCGTAGAAACCCACGTTCTTCTCGTTGAGGGTCTGGGTGAAGACCGGCTGCCCCTCGGAGTCGGCCCGGTCCAGGCCGTCGGTGAGCAGCGACCCGGCCAGCCCGGTGCCCGCCATCGCCGGGTCGACGCCCAACGCGGCCAGGTACAGGTGGGGTTCCTGTGGCGCGGCCATCTTCCACTCCGCGAAGATCCGAATGAAACCGGACACCCGGGACCGTCCGAGCAGTTGCCCCCAGTGCGGCCACATCCGCAGCGACACCAGCCGGCCCTCGGGGTTCGTCGTGTACGGGGCCCACAGGGCCGCGCCGCGGATCACCGGCGCGGTGTCGTCCTCGGCCACCTCGACGACACGGGTGTCACCGACGGGCACGTAGCCGAACCCGGCGGTCAGGGCCAGGAATCGTCTGGTCTTGGCCATCCGCTGCTCGTTGTCGGGGAACAGCCACTGGAAGAGCGGGTCCTCGTGCAGGGCGCGGCTCAACACGCGCGCCACCCCGGGCACGTCGTTCATGGTCGCGGACCGGGCGGTGGTGGTCACAGTCGAAGTCATCCGTTGACTCTCCAATAGGGGGCCTTTACCGGCCATGGTAGATCACGAATTCATCACGAGAGTTTCTGGGGCATGGCCGTTTCCGGCACCCTCTGGTCGAACACGTGCGCCCGCACCCAGGCGTGCATGGCGATCGCCGCGGCCGCTCCCGCGTTGATCGACCGGGTGGACCCGAACTGGGCGATCGACAGCACCGCCCGGCACACGGAGCGGACCTCCTCCGACAGCCCCGGACCCTCCTGACCGAACACCAGTACCGCTTCGCGCGGGAGGGGATGGGTCTCCAGCGGCACCGCGCCGGGCAGGTTGTCGATGCCGATCAGCGGCAGATCGCGCTCGGCCGCCCACGCCACCAGCGACACGGTGTCCGGGTGGTGGTGCACGTGCTGGTAGCGGTCGGTGACCATCGCCCCGCGCCGGTTCCACCGGCGCCGCCCCACGATGTGCACGGCCGCGCACCCGAAGGCGTTGGCGGTGCGCACCACCGAACCGATGTTGAAGTCGTGGGACCAGTTCTCCACCGCGACGTGGAAGGGG
Source organism: Nocardiopsis lambiniae (assembly GCF_031845465.1). Classification (NCBI taxonomy): domain Bacteria; kingdom Bacillati; phylum Actinomycetota; class Actinomycetes; order Streptosporangiales; family Nocardiopsidaceae; genus Nocardiopsis; species Nocardiopsis lambiniae. Next base: position 308,267 of record NZ_JAVREP010000006.1, read on the forward strand.
TGCCGGACGGTGTCGAGGTCGGCGACGATCGCCTCCCGTCGCCAGTAGCGGTAGCGGTCGACGACGTTGCGCCGGTCGCCGACCGCCAGCAGTTCGGGGTCGTAGTGGTCGCCCTGGGGCCAGGGCCCGGTCCAGGGGCCGACACCGACCTCGCGCGCCTCATCGTCCTCACCAAGGGTGCTGTCGGGGTTCTCGTTCATCGCTCCCAGCTTAGGTACCGCCTAGAGGCGGATCTCCCCCTGGACGTTCCCTCCCTGGAAGACGCGCGCGTTTCCGCTCACACCACCGGTGATCCGATTGCTCACCGACCCCTCGCTCCGCTGCGAGACCTGGCCCCGCAGTTCGCGCACGAGGGAGCCGATCTCCGGGTCCTCGGCCGCGGCCCGCTCCAGGTGTTCGGCGACCGCCTCGATCGCGGCGGGGTCGTCGCTGTCGACACGCGCCTCGTCCAAGGCCTCCTGGGCGGCGGCGTCACCGCGGAACCGTTTGAAGACGGCCCGCTGCAACCTCTTCAACCCTTCGACGACCGTTTCGCCGGCGTGCTCGGAGATCTTGGCGGCGGCACCGGTGACGAGCGCGGTGGCCAGTGCGATGGTGACGGGATCGGCCATGGGGGTGTCCCTCCGGGGGTGGGCGCGAACGTTCCCAGTGTCGCCGATCAGGAGGCGGTCTGTCGCCTCTTCGCCACGACGAGCGCGATCGCCCGCCACCCCAGCATCGTCGCGGCGAGGAACAGCGAGGTGACGATCACGAACGACAGGGGCGTCCCCTCGCCCACGATCCGCCGCGCCACCATGCCCCCGACCACGGTGATCGCCCACACCGACACGCCCGTCGGCCACAACGCGGCGGGGGAGCGCCAGGCCCGGGAGGACGCCCACCCGAGCAGGGCGCCGGCCAGGAACGGCCACGCGGTCGTCAGCACCGCCCCCACCGCGGTACCCGTACCGTGGTCGCTCTTGCCGACCACGACGAACACCAGAACGCACACCAGGTCGACGAGCAGGGCCGACAGAACCGCATACGAACGCATGGGCCCAGGTTACGGCGGCCCCCACCGGGCCCTTCGACGCCCCCGGAAACCTTTTCGGGGCGATCGGTATCGTAAGTGGCGGTCACGGAAGGTGACCTCCATCCCCCACTCGAAGACGAACGAGGATCAGCGTCCCCGTGAACCTCCCCCCTCCCCGCAGGGAGAACGATTCCACGCCCGCCGGGGTCACCCCTCTCACGGCGGGCGACCCCCGCGTCGTCGGCGCCCTGCGCGTCGTCGGCCGCCTCGGTACGGGCGGTATGGGCACGGTCTACGCGGCCCTGGACGACCACGACCGCCGGGTGGCGCTCAAGCGCGTCCACCCGATGTACGCCGCCGACGAGGACTTCCGGATCCGCTTCGCCCGCGAGGTGAAGCTGGTACGCCGCATCCGGGTGCCGGGGGTTCCGCGCTTCCTGGACGCCGACACCCGCGCCGACGTCCCCTGGCTGGCCACCGAGTACGTGCCGGGTCCCACCCTGGAGGCCCACGTCCGGGGGGCGGGACCCCTGACCGGGACCGCCCTGGCCGGCTTCGCCCGGGTCACCGCCGAGGCGCTCGCCGCGATCCACGCGGCCGGGGTGGTGCACCGCGACCTCAAACCCGGCAACGTCATCCTGTCGCCCGACGGACCCAAGGTCCTCGACTTCGGGATCGCCCGCGCGGCGGAGGAGACCGCGCTGACCCGCACCGGCGGCCTGGTGGGCACCCCGGGGTGGATCGCGCCCGAACAGTACCGAGGGCTGTCCGCCACCGACCGCTCCGACATGTTCGCCTGGGCCTGCCTGGTGGTGTTCGCCGCCACCGGCAGGGGTCCCTTCGGCGTCGGTACCGCCGACGTCATCGCCGGCCGCATCCTCTCGGCGCCGCCGTCCCTCGAAGGGGTCCCCGACGCGCTCCGACCGCTCCTGGCCCACGCGTTGGACAAGGACCCCGGCCGGCGTCCCGCGGCGGCCGAGGCGGCCGGCGCCCTGCCGGTCGCCGTGACCCCCTGGGGCGGCGCGTTCCTCCCGGAGGACACGGATCCGGAGGCCTGGCTGCGGGCGGCCCCGCCCCGCCGCCCCTGGAGGCGCCGCCACGGCCGCGTCCTCACCCTGGCCGCGGTCGCCACGGCCCTGGCCGTCGCCGTGGGCGCCGGCTCGACCCTTCTGCCCCTGGACGACACCCCGCCGCCGTCCGAGGTGCCGCCGTCCGACGGCGGGGACGTGCCGACGACGGACGCCGCCGCCCTGGCGGAGGTCCCCGAGGAGTATCGCGACCTCTACGAGAACGGCACCGTGGTCATCGAGCCCGCCTCGGACACCGAACCCGTCGTCGTGCGCTCCCTCGTGGCGTCCGAGGGCCGGGAGGCCGTGGAGCAGCTCCGCGTCACCTTCACCGGTTCGAGCCAGCACAGCGGCACCCTCCGGGTGGACGTCCGGGTGGAGTACCTCCCGGACTTCGGCTCCCTGCGGCTGCACAGCCAGGACTTCGCCTGGGTCCAGGCCATCGAGCCCGACCACGAGTACCTCGACCTCCGACGCTCCACCAGCCCGGGGGTCCTCGCTGAACTGGACCCGGAGGACCCCACGGAGGAGTTCCCCGTGACCTTCTTCGGTTCCCCTCCGGGTGTCGTGTACTACCTCCCCGAGGCCGCCCTCGACGAGGACCGTCGGGCCCCTCTGGACCAGCCCGGGGGGTTCTGTCACGGCTCTCCCGAACCGGGGATCCACGATCCCTACCCGGGTCACCCGGACCTCGGCCGCCACGACGCCACCCTCACCGACGGCGTGCCCGTGAACAGCTGCGCCTATGTCGTCCCCTGACCCTCGCCCCCCGTTTCGACGAGAGAAGACCCAGGTGAACCCGACCTCCCCCCGCCCCTTCGCCGCCGACCGGCTGCCGGCGGGCGTGTCCCCTCCCGCGGCCACGGATCCGGACCACATCGGCCCCTACCGCGTGGTCGGTCGTATCGGCGCGGGCGGAATGGGCGCCGTCTACGCCGGGATCGACCCGTCCGGGGCCTGCGCCGCGGTCAAGGTGGTCCACCCGCACTACGCGGCCGACCCCGACTTCCGGGCGAGGTTCGCCCGTGAGGTCTCCCTGGTCTCCCGGGTCCGGGCCACCTGCACCGCGGGTTTCCTCGGCGCCGACACCGACGCCGAGTCGCCGTGGATGGCCGCCGAGTACGTGCCGGGGGGCACCCTGCGCGCGCACGTCAAGAAGAACGGGCCCCTCACCGGCGGGATGGCGATCTCCCTGGCGGCGGGCCTGGCCGAGGCCCTCACGGCGATCCACGCGGCGGGCATCGTGCACCGCGACCTCAAGCCCGGAAACGTGATCCTGGCGCCCGACGGCCCCAGGGTGCTGGACTTCGGCATCGCCCGGGCGACCGACGCCACCGCGCTGACCCGCACCGGCGGCCTGTTCGGGACTCCCGGGTGGATGGCGCCCGAACAGTACGCCCGGGTGGAGGCCACCGACCGCTCCGATGTGTTCGCGTGGGGCTGCCTCGTGGCGTTCGCGGCCACCGGACGCGACCCCTTCGCGGGTGGGCCGGTGGAGGCGGTGATCCACCGGACCCGCACCGAGGAACCCGACCTCACCGGTGTGCCGGACGAGATCCTGTACACGGTGCGTCGTGCCCTGGCCAAGGACCCCGCGGTCCGCCCGACCGCGGCAGAGGCCCTCGCCGAGGTGACCGGGGCGTGGAGCGCCACCCGGGTCGGGGCTCCCCTGGAGACCGACCCCACCCGTGTGGTCCCCGCGATGCTCGCCACCGAGTGGCGGGGGATGACCTCGGCCGCCCCGCGCCGGATCCGACGCTCCCCGCGGGTGCCCCTCCTCGCCGCCGGCGCGGTCGCAACGGCGGCGGCCGTCATCGGTACGTGGTTCGTGGTCGGTCCGGACGCCGGGGTGGAGGATCCCGGTACGGCTCCGGAGGCCACCGCCTCCCCGGAGGCGACCGACCCCGGAGGGCCCGCCGTGGACGGCGACCCGCGGGACGCGGCGGCCGTGATCGGCGAGGCCGTGGCCTCGGCCGAGGACGCGTCGAGTTTCATCGTCCATCACCTGCGGCGGAGCGCCGAGACGGCCTCCGACTCCTCCGACCTGACCCTGTGGTACACCGAGGAGCCCGAACCCCTGATGAAGGAGGTCGTGTACGCCGGCCCGGCCGTCTTCACCGTCCTCCAGATCGGTGAGGGGCCCGATGACGTGCTGGCCCGCATCGACTCCAACCTGGCCGGCCTGGTCGAGGGCGACTACTACCGACCGGACCCGGAAGAGGACGTCCGCGATCCCCGCGCGGACTGGGCGGCCTCGCTGGAACCGCTCCGGGAACTGCTCGGCGACGCCGACGCCGTCACCTACCAGGGGAGGACGCCGACCCCCTACGAGGACTACCCCCAGGAGTTCCTGGACACCTATGACCTGGCCGGTCGGACCGGTCACCACTACACGGGCACCGTCCCCGTCACACTGAACGCCGGGGTCTTCGACGGGACCTTCGACCTGTGGGTGGACGAGACCGGGTACCCGCAGCACTTCCAGTCCTACACCCGCTTCGGTGAATGGGAGGAGGACGCCGAGTACGAGCGGATCGCGTTCATCGACTTCGACGGCCCGGTGGAGGTCCCGGTGCCCGACGAGTCCGAGATCGCCGCCTCGCGTGAGGAGGGCTCGCCCTGAACCGTGTTCGGCGGATCCCTCCGGTTCGCGACCGCCGGTCCGCTTCCCGCCTCCCGCACACGGACGGCCGGCACCGGACCGACCCGCGCCGGTCGTCGTGCGAGAGATCGCCCGGAGACCGCTGACACCGTCCGACGCGACCGCCGAACCGGTGAGGGCGTCCACCGAACACGACCCGGCGGTGATCCCGATGCCGCGCCCGCGGAGGGCGCGGCACCGGGCCGGTCACCCCTCGCCGCGCAGGGCGTCCTTGAGGAACTCCACCTGGAGCAGCATCAGGTTCTCCGCCACCGTCGGGTCCGACGGGGAGTGGGTCACCCCCGACAGCGGCAGCACCGTGTGACCGCGCCCCGCCGCCAGCAGCGCCGAGGACATCCGCTGGGTGTGCGCGAACACCACGTTGTCGTCGGACAGGCCGTGGATCAGCATCAGTGGCCGCTCCAGCTTGGCCGCGTCCTCCAGCAGCGAACTGCGCTCGTACACCCCCGGGTCGTCCTGCGGCAGGCCCAGGTACCGCTCGGTGTAGTGGGTGTCGTACAGCCGCCAGTCGACCACCGGCGCGCCCGCCACCGCCGCGTGGAACACGTCCGGGCGGCGCAGCACCGCCAGTGCCGACAGGTAGCCGCCGAACGACCACCCGTGGACGCCCACCCGTGAGGTGTCCAGGAAGCCGAAGCGCTCCGCCGCGTCCCGCAGCGCGGTCACCTGGTCCTCCAACACCCCCGTGGCCAGGTCCAGGTGGATCTCCTGCTCCCACTCCACACCGATGCCCGGGGTGCCCCGGCCGTCGGCGATGAGCACCGCGAACCCCTGCTCCGCGTACCACTGGGCGCTCAGGAACGCGCCCCGCGCGTTGAGCACCCGCTGGGCGTGCGGGCCGCCGTAGGGCGCCATGAGGACCGGCAGGGGGCGCAGGTCCTCCCGGTACCAGGACGGCAGCACCAGCGCGCACGGGATGCCCCGCTCGCCCGCCCGCCAGAACTCCACGCGCGGCTCGGGCAGCTCCGGTGTCTCGGCGAAGCTCTCGATGTCCGCGTGCGTGCGCCGGGTCTCGGTGCTCGCGTTGCGCAGCACCAGGGTGCGCACCCCGGGGAAGTCCATCGACCGGTGCTGTGCGACCAGGGTGTCGCCGCGCAGCCGACCCGACCGCAGCCCGCTGTGCGCACCCGCGTCGGCGGACTTGGAGCAGCCGTGCCCGGGCAGTTCGATCGGGGCGGTCAGCCCGGTGCCGAGGTCGGCCAGCCAGAGCGAGATGTCACCGGGATCCCCGGCGGGCGAACCGGAGTACAGGACGCGGTCGCCGTCCACGTCCACCACGCCGCGCACGTACACGTCGGCGGGGCCGATCGCGCGGTCGCCCACGAACACCCGACGCTCACCGGTGCCGCCCTCACGGCCGATCCACACGAGTTCGCCCTTGTCGGTGTGGGCGGGTACGCCCGGCATCAGCTCGACCCACACGTCGTCGGTCTCGGTCCGCGTCTCCATGGCGAGGCCGGTCACCGGGTCCGCGCCGAACAGGGTGAGGGTCCGCTGGTCACGGCTCTGGGCCGTGAAGATCACCGTCGGCGAGCCGTCCGGCCCACCGGTCCACCCGGCCGTCGCCAGGTACGGCAGCGCCTCCCGGTCCCACTCGACCCACACCGGGTCGGGGGCGCCCGCTCGCGCGAAGTCCCCCGAGGAGGCGACCGTCAGGACGGCCAGCCGCACCTCGGAGTTGTCGGTGCCGGCCGCCGGGTAGCGCAGCGTCGTGGGCTCCTGTTCCGGGGCGGCCGGGTCGTCCACGTACCAACGGGTCACCGGGGACTCGTCGACCCGGGCGGCCAGCAGCGCCGAGCCGTCGGGGGCCCACCAGAAACCGCGGTAGCGGCCCATCTCCTCGGCGGCGACGAAGTCCGCCAGACCCCAGGTGACGTTCTCCCCGTCGGGGGAGACGAGCACCCGGTCGCCGTGGTCGGGCTCGGCGTCGGCGATGTCGATGACCCGCAGCGCCCCACCGCTGACGTAGGCGACCCGGTCGCCGGCCGGGCTGATCCGCGGGTCGACCACCGGCGCGGTGGCGGGCAGTTCGCGCGGCTCGACGTGATCGCCCACCAGGTCGACGTAGAACAGTCGACCGGACAGGGTGAACACGGCCCGGGTGAACGCCCGGTCCACCGTGTAGGACACGATGCCGCCGCCGCTCTCGCGCAGCCGCTCCCGGCGCGCCCGCTCCTCGGGCGGCAGGTTCTCGTCGTCGGCGCCGAGCGCGCGCGGGTCGGCGACCACGCGTTCGGCGCCCCCCTCCACCTCGTGCACCCACAGGCACGTGGCGGTGTCGATGCCGTCGCGCCCTCTCAGGAAGGCGACACGCCGACCGTCCGGGGACACCTCGAAGGAGCGCGGGACGCCGATGGTGAAGCGTTGGGTACGGGCCTGTTGGCGAGGAAAGCTCATGTGCCGATTGTGGCCCACATCCCCGTTTCCCGCTCGGCCCCTGTGGACGGTCGCCCCGGCGGCACGCCCCGGTCGGCCGTTCGGGGGGGAGAAAGGGCATGTGGCCGGTATTGTTCACCACGTGGTGACCGACAGACGATTGATGATGGTGCACGCGCACCCCGACGACGAGAGCATCGTCACGGGGGCCACTCTGGCGAAGTACGCGGCCGAAGGGGCGGACGTCACCCTGGTGACCTGCACCCTCGGCGAGGAGGGCGAGGTCATCCCCGACGACCTCGCGTACCTGACCGCCGACCGCGACGACACCCTCGGCGATCACCGGATCGGCGAACTGGACAAGGCCTGCGTCGCCCTGGGCGTGCGCGACCACCGGTTCCTCGGCGGCGCCGGGCACTACCGCGACTCGGGCATGATGGGCGCCCCCTCCAACGACCACCCGAAGGCGTTCTGGGGGGCCGACACCGAAGAGGCCGCGCGGCTGCTCGCCGAGATCGTCCGCGAGGTGCGCCCGCACGTCGTGGTGACCTACGACGAGCACGGCGGGTACGGTCACCCCGACCACGTCCAGGCCCACCGGATCACCCGGCGCGCCTGCGTGAAGGCGGGGGAGCGGACGATGCCGGGGACCCCCTGGCAGGTGCGCAAGCTCTACGCGATCGCCCAGCCGGTCTCGGTCATCGAGGCGTCCATCGCCCGTCTGAACGAGGGGGCGGGCCCGTTCACCCCGCCGCGCGCGGTGTCCGACATCGCCCGGGGCACCCCGGACGAACTCGTCACCACCCGGATCGACGCCACCGACCAGTGGGCCGCCAAGACCCTGGCGATGCGCGCCCACGCCACCCAGATCACGGTGGACGGCGAACGCTTCGCCCTGTCCAACGACATCGCCCAGGAGATCGCCGCGGTCGAGCACTTCACCCTGCTCATCGGACCCACGCGGCGCCGTGCCGCCGGCACGTTCGAGACCGACCTCTTCGAGGGCCTGTGAGCACCGCGAAGGGTCCGGGCCGCTCCTCGTCCCGACCGGACCCGATGCCGGTGCCGGAGATCGACGCGCCCCACGACGACGGTGCCGGCCCGCTGTCCTCGGTGCTCACCGTCGTCACGGCGGTGGTCCTCGGGGCGGCGGGCCTCGTCACCGGTCTGCTGTCGGTGGTCACGGTCGGATGGCTGACCCGCTACTGGGAGGCGGGGATCCTCCCGCAGGTCCTGGGCGTGGCGGGCCTGCTGGTGCTCCTGGGAGCCGTGTACACCCTGTGCCGCCTGTGCGCCTGGGGCGCCCGCCGCTTCTCCTCCGCGGTCGCCTTCGCCCTCGGCTTCGTCGCCGCGCTCCTCCTGGTCGCCTCGTACATGCCCGGCGGCGATCGCCTGCTGACCGCCCACCTCCTCCACTCCGCCTTCCTCCTCGGCTCCATGGCGGTGCTGGGTGTGGCGGTGGCCCGTGGTCTCGACGGAAGGAACCCCTTCCTGACCGGTCTGCCCCGGGTCCCCGACAACAGGTGACCCCGGAACGCGAAGGGCCCCGCGGGGCCCTTCGCGTCGCTCTCGCCGGTTCAGCCGCTCCAGAACCGGAGCAGCAGCTCGCCGTAGAACACGATCCCCGAGAAGACCGGGTTCGGCAGGACCAGTGTGAGCAGCGAGTAGACCAGGTCCACCAGCCACTGGTTGAGGGCCGGGAACCACAGGATCGCGAACACCAGCACCGAACCGAACAGGGCGTTCACCCGGGCGGTGGACACCCACGGCCGGGCGCCCACCCACGGGGCGAGCACCTCGAAGCCGTCCAGTCCCGGGATCGGCAGCAGGTTGACCAGCGCCGAGGTCAGGTTGAGGAACGCCAGGAACGCCAGCGCGGAGATCGCCCAGTTCGTCGTGTCGTTGCCCACCGGGACCAGGATCGACACGGTGGTGGCCAGTGCGGCGAACAGCAGCAGGTTCGCCAGCGGGCCGGCGAGCGCGACCAGGACGCGCCGACCACGGGTGAGCCGGTCCCAGTCCACGAAGACGGGGGGCCCGTTCATGCCGAAGGCGCCGAAGCCCAGGTAGAGCACCGGAAGGACCGTCCCGGCGAAGGCGTGCCGATAGGCGAACGGGTTCAGCCGCAGGTAGGCGCCGCCGCGCTGTGAGCGGTCCCCGGCCAGGTGGGCGGCGAGCGCGTGCGCGAACTCGTGGACCGCTGTCGAGACGAGCCAGCCCAGCAGGATGAACAGCGGCGGGATCAGCGGGGTGACCGAGGCGCCCTCGGCGGCCCAGTCCAGTTCCACGGCCCGCCACGACGCCCATCCGGCGAACCCGGTGAGCCCCAGCAGCAGCACGAACAGCGGACTCGGCAGGAAGTCCAGCGGGCTCGGGGTCCGTTCGTCGTCCCCGGTCGGCTCCGAACCCGTGTCACCGACCTTCCCGACCCGTCCGCCCTCGCCGGCGGGCGCGTCGGGCACGACCGCCCCGGTGCCGGGACCGCGCCGCGCCGACTCGGGGCGGTTGAGGGCGTCCTCGGGCATCCGCTCCCACGGGTCGGCGGTGATCTCCTCCGGCGGGGAGCCGGAAGCGTCGGTCGTCTCCGCCTTCTGGGACGGGTCGGGCGTGGGCATGGTTCTCCTGCTGGTCGCGCGGGGTTCTCCGCGCTCCAGGTTAGGCCCTGTCGGGGGCCGCTCCGCAGCGGGTGCCGCTCAGCGGGGGGTCACACGACCGCTCGCGGCGCCACCGCGGACTTGTGCAGGCAGGCCAGCGCGAACGCCCGTCCCGCCCCGGTCAGTTCGCGGTGCCCGTCGCCGTCGTCCTCGGTGAGCAGACCCAGCGCGTCCAGCAGCCAGCTCACCGCCATCACCATCGCCCGCACCTGGTCGGAGGCGGCCTCGGCGGTACGCCGGTGGGCGGCGGCGTGCCGTCCCGCCGGCCCCTGCGGTTCGGGCGGCGCCCACCCGGAATCGGTGAGCAGCCGCTCGGCCGTGATCATGTCGGACTCTCCGCGCCGGGAGTGCGAACCGCTGCCCTGCGGGGTACGCGACAACAGCATGCCCAGCAGCGTCTCGGCGGCGGCCTGCTCCAGCCCGCCGGTGCGGCACAACGTCTCGGTGGCCGCCCGCCACATCTCCTCGGGGTCCTCCCGCAGCTGCCGTCCCCGCCTGGTCAGCACCAGCCGACGGCCGGCGCGGCGCACCGCCCGCATCCCCCGCATCATCTGGTGCAGGGCGATGAGCTGGGTGGCGTCGGTCTCGCTGCGCGGCGGCTCGGGGGAGGTGTGCCACCCGAAGTCCTCGCACATCGCCCTCACCACCACGGGTGAGATGTAGCCGATCTGGGTGAGCGCGATCCCGTCCTCCGCCAGGTCCAGCAGCCGCTGCAACGGCGCCATGGCGGCGTCGGCGGTGCGCGGCACGTCGGCGCCCGCGATGATCCTCCCCACCAACGGCAACAGGTGCCGGCGGTGCGGGTGGGCGGGTGAGGACAGCCAGGCCCGTACCCGCTCCTCGCGGATCCGGTCCAGGTGGCTCAGCCCGCGGTCGTCGGGGCGGGTGAGGAAGGACCGGGTGAACCGTTCCTGGGCGTGTCGCCAACCGTGTTTGCCCGGCCGCACATCTCCGAGGGAGATCGCCAGCTCCAACGCGGAGGCGGTCTCCTGCCGCGCCTGGATCTCGGCGTCGCCGACCACGGTGCCCCAGGTCAGTTCGGGCAGGTCCGGCGGCTCCACCCCGGACTCCCACATGAGGCGCTCGTACATCGCCAGCCCGGCGTTGTGGTCCTTCTCGTGGACCGACAGCAGGTGCGTGGTCGCCGGGGCCGAGCAAATCTGCGCGTACCGGTACAGCTGGAGCAGCGAGAACAGGTTGCCCAGCGCGCGCAGCGCGGTCGACCGGTCGCCCTGGGAGAAGCGGGCCGGCAGTTCGAACCAGCAGAACCGCTGGACGGCGTGCTGGTTGAGGCCCTCCAGGTCGTTGCCGGGCGCCAAGGTGTCCAGGGCCTGGCGGGCCATCTCCGCCGCCCGCCCGTCGCGTCGGGCCAGTTCGGCCAGCGCGGACGCTACTGCTTCACCCATGGACGGCGCCGACCTCCCCGATATCCCCGTGGCTCCTGGCGCCCGCGGATCCGTACGGGGGGTGCCGTCGGGGGCGCGGTACTTCGCGGTGCTGCGTGCTCCTCGGCGGCAGGGGGGCGGCCGTCGGGACTGAGCCTGTCCTACCCCGGTGGAGCGGAAGAATGCCTGCGTCCCGGACGTGATGTGCACGTCCGTACACTCGGCGCACACCGTGAACCCGCGGCGTGCGGCACGGTGCCCGCCGCACGGTCGTCAGAGGGGCCGTGGCGGGGTCCCGCCCCGACGCGGGGGAACGTCGGGGACGACACGGCTGGCGACGATGGACGACTCCGTCACCCGAGCCTCCCGCCCGTCGCGGCGACGCACGGCGAGAACGCCTTCGTCCCATGACTCCAGCACTCCGACGATATCGGTGAAGCCCCCCTCGGGGAGGTGGATTCGGATGGAGACCCGGCCGCCGACGTCCTCCCGGGTGATCCGATGGACCAGACGGCCCGCCATACGTCCTGCCATGTGCAACGCGCCCCCCGATTGTGCGCGGACTCCTCTTCGCCGCCATACTAGGAGTACGACATCTGTGCCAATCGTTGCAGAGGCCGGGAGCAGGGTCATCGGCGCCCGCACGCCGGACCCGGTTCACCTCTCTGTGAGGTCCCCGCCTCCCCCGTGGGAACGCGGGGGTGAGATCAAGGAGTACGACGTGACCTACGTCATCGCGCAGCCCTGTGTTGATGTGATGGACAAGGCGTGCATCGACGAGTGCCCCGTGGACTGCATCTACGAGGGCGAGCGCAGCCTGTATATCCACCCGGACGAGTGCGTTGACTGCGGTGCGTGCGAGCCCGTCTGCCCGGTGGAGGCCATCTACTACGAGGACGACCTCCCGGAGCAGTGGTCGGACTTCTACAAGGCCAACGTCGACTTCTTCGACGACCTGGGCTCTCCCGGCGGCGCCTCCAAGGTCGGCAAGATCGACCGAGACCACCCGCTCATCGCGAAGCTGCCGCCGCAGGCGGAGTAACGCCCCGACCCCTGGCGATCGCGCACCGGCGCGCCTCCGTGGCGCAGAGGGCGCTCCGACGTGCCGTCGCACACCGATCGCGCCGATTCCCCGACCCCGGGGGGTCGGCGCGATCGGTGTGCGGTCCCCTTCCCGACGACCCGATGGAGACACCATGACCCCGCGGCGGCCCGTGACGGATCGGCTCCCCACCTTCCCGTGGGATCGGCTGACCCCGTACAAGAAGATCGCCGCGGACCATCCCGGTGGCATCGTCGACCTGTCCGTCGGAACCCCCGTGGACCCGGTCCCCGCGACCCTGCGCGCCGCCCTGGCCGACGCGGCCGACAGTCCGGGTTACCCGCTGACCTGGGGAACCCCCGCCCTGCGCGCCTCGATCAGGGGCTGGCTGGAGCGCCGTCACGGGGTGAGCGTCCCGGAGGAGGGCGTCCTGCCCACCGTCGGTTCCAAGGAACTCGTGGCCTGGCTGCCCACCCTGCTCGGCCTGGGGCCCGGCGACACCGTGGTCCACCCCGAACTCGCCTACCCCACCTACGACATCGGTGCCCGCGTCGCCGGGGCCGTCCCGGTGGCCTCCGACGGCCTGACCGCCCTGGGCCCCGCCCCGGTGCGGCTGCTGTGGGTGAACTCGCCGAGCAATCCGACCGGCCGGGTCCTGGGCGTCCCGCACCTGCGCAAGGTCGTCGCCTGGGCCCGTGAGCGCGGTGCGATCGTCGCCTCCGACGAGTGCTACCTCGACCTGGGCTGGGAGGGCGCCGAACCGGTGTCGATCCTGCACCCGGACGTGTGCGACGGCTCCCATGAGGGGCTGCTCGCGGTGCACTCCCTGTCCAAGCGCTCCAACCTGGCCGGCTACCGGGCCGCGTTCGTCGCCGGCGACACCGCCCTCGTCCAGGAGTTGCTCGCGGTGCGCAAACACGCGGGCATGATCGTGCCCGCCCCGGTCCAGGCCGCCATGGGCGCCGCCCTGGACGACGACGCGCACGCCGCCGAGCAGAAGGAGCGCTACCGCGCCCGCCGGGACCGCCTGCGCGCCGCCTTCACCGACGCCGGATGGCGGATCGAGCACTCCGAGGCCGGCCTGTACCTGTGGGTCTCCCACCCCGACCACGACGCCTGGGGCGCGGTGGAGCACCTGGCCGCACGCGGCGTCCTCGTCGCCCCGGGGGAGTTCTACGGGCCGACCGGCGGCGGCAACGTGCGGGTGGCCTTCACCGCCACCGACGAACGGATCGAGGCGGCGGTCGCCCGCCTGGCCGCCTGAGCGCACCGCCCGCGCCGTGCCGCCGGCCCCGGCGGCACGGTCCCGAGCTCAGCCCAGGACGAGCAGACCCCCGGTGTCGGAGTCGGAGGTGGTCCACTCCGCGCCGTCCTCGGTGCCGTCCGAGGCCCGCCACGTCCGGCCCTCGTAGGAGACCGAGGTCAGTCCGTACTCCTCGGAGTGGGCGACCGCCCACAGGGCCATCGCCCACCCCAGGTCGCCGGTGCGCGGGTCCTCCACGGTGGTCGACTCCGACGGGTCGACCCCGAACACCCGCGTCATCTCCTGCTCGGCGCCGTCCGTGTCGGGCTCACCCGCGGTGAGCGAGGCCAGGGTCTCCCGGTCGTACCAGCAGGTCAGCCCGGGACCCCGGGTCCCGGTGAAGACCTCGTTCATCCGCTGTGACAGGTTCTCGTGCTGGTCGTAGGCGTAACCGTCGGCACTGCGCTGGACCGCCTGGGCGGCCTCGAACACGGGCTTGTCCCGCCACCCCTCGACCTCCACCAGCGCCTCGTAGAAGGCGCGGCTCGCGTAGACGGGGTCGAGGATCTCCTCGGGTTCGCCCCACTCCTGCGACGGGCGCTGCTGGAACAGCCCCAGGGAGTCCCGGTCGCCGTACTCCAGGTTGTGGAACGCCGTCTCCTGCCACACCGTGGCGTAGGCCACGGTCACGGCCTCCGGCGGCAGGTCCAGGCTGAAGGCCACACCGCCGACGGTCGTCGCGCTCACCGCCTGTGCGAGCTCCATGGAGTACTTCCCGTCGGACAGGTCCAGACGGCACTTCGTCTCGGGCTCGGGTTCGGTCTTCAGCGGCTCCACCGTGGTCAGCACGTAGTAGCCCCCGGCGACGAGGACACCGCACACGAGGAACAACGCGAAGAGGATCTTGACGAAGGCTGAGAATCTACGACGCTTTGGCAACGGACGACCATCGGTTAGGGGACGGTGGGAGGCGCCATACCGGAGAGGCAGGGCCGTGCGGAGCTTCGGGCGCATTGTAGTCAACGTCGTGCCGGACGCGGACGGTCACCGACGCACCGGAAGGATCCGGGGTGGCCGGGTCCGGGAGATCGGCGCGGAACCGTTAACGTGAAGGACATGACCAGCTCCTACTCCAGCCCGCTGCCCGACCGGATCGACGAACTCTGGGAGCGGCGCTCCGAACTCACCCCGGGTCACACCGAGGCGCGCGAGATCATCACCGGCGCCATCGACCGCATCGACGAGGGCAAGGCCCGGGTGGCCTTCGTCGACCCCGCCACCGACGAGGTCGTGGTCGACGAGCGCGCCAAGCGCTCCATCCTGCTCGGCTTCAAGGTCCTGGACATGAAGAAGTCACAGGTCGGCGACTTCTACCACCATGACCGCATGCCGCTGAAGAGCCGTTTCGAGGGCGTCCGCGTCGTCCCGGGAGCCATCGCCCGCTGGGGCTCCTTCCTGGCCCCCGGCGTCGTGCTCATGCCGTCCTTCACCAACATCGGCGCCTACGTCGACTCCGGCACCATGGTCGACACCTGGGCCACCGTCGGCTCCTGCGCGCAGATCGGCAAGAACGTCCACCTGTCCGGTGGCGTGGGCGTCGGAGGCGTGCTGGAACCGCCGCAGGCCTCCCCGGTGATCATCGAGGACGACGCGTTCCTCGGCTCCCGCAGCATGGTCGTCGAGGGCGCCCGGGTGCGCACCGGCGCCAAGCTCGGCGCGGGCACCATCCTCACGTCCTCCACGCGGGTGTTCGACGCGGAGACCGGCGAGGAGCTCGCGCGCGGCGAGGCCCCGGCGTGGTCGGTGTGCGTCACCGCCAACCGCGTCAAGAGCTTCCCCGGCGGCGACTTCGGCATGCCCGTGCTGCTCGTCCTCAAGCGGCTCGCCGAGGGCCAGGAGCACGACAAGCTCGCCCTCAACGACCTGCTCCGCGAGCACGGCGTCAACGCCTGATCCGCGGCCCGTCCGCTCCGGGGCGCCCTCCCGCGCGGGAGGGCGCCCCGTCGCGTTCCGGTCAGGGCGTTTCCGGCGGATGCCGTCGTTCGGTTCGGCGCTCGCGCCGAGTGACACCAGCGGCCTCCGGGCGATCTCTCGCAGGACGACGAGCGCGGATCGGCCCGGGGTCGACCGTCCGAGCGGGGGCGGCCCGAGGAGAGGCGGCCCGGCGACCGCGGGGCGGAACGATCCGTCCGACACGCCCTAGGGTGGTGTGCGATGGTGCGCGCCCCGGTCGGTGCCGCGCGCATCTGCACACCACGCCCGACCCACGGAAGACGGGGACGCCCTCATGCTCGACCTGACCTCGGACGTCGCGGACCTCACCGCCGCCCTCGTGGACATCCGCTCGGAGAGCGGCACCGAGAAGGTCCTCGCCGACGGGATCGAACACGCGCTGTCGGCCCTGCCCCACCTCACCGTCACCCGTGACGGTGACGCGATCGTCGCCCGCACCCACCTGGGCCGCGCCCGTCGCGTCGTCATCGCCGGGCACATCGACACCGTGCCCATCGTCGACAACGTCCCCTCGTACGTGAACGGCGATCGCCTCTACGGTTGCGGCACCTCCGACATGAAGGCCGGCGTCGCCGTCCAGCTCAAGCTGGCCGCCCTGGTCCACGCCCCCGTGCACGACGTCACCTACGTCTTCTACGACAACGAGGAGGTCGACGCCGAGCGCAACGGCCTGCTGCGCCTGGCCCGCAACCGTCCCGAGTGGCTCACCGGGGATTTCGCCATCCTCATGGAGCCCACCGACGGCGTCATCGAGGGCGGCTGCCAGGGCACCATGCGCGTCGAGGTGGTCGCCAGGGGCGAGCGCGCCCACAGCGCCCGCTCGTGGATGGGCGTCAACGCCATCCACGGCGCCGGGGCGATCCTGGACGTCCTGCGCTCCTACACCCCGCGTGAACCGGTGGTGGAGGGGCTGCGCTTCCACGAGGGCCTGAACGCCGTGTTCATCGAGGGCGGCGTGGCCGGCAACGTCATCCCCGACGAGTGCGTCGTCAAGGTCAACTACCGGTTCGCCCCCGACCTGTCGGTCGCCGACGCGGAGGCCCACCTGCGTGAGGTCTTCGAGGGGTTCGAGGTGCGCCCGGTCGACGCCGCGGCCCCCGCCCGCCCGGGCCTGGACGACCCCTCGGCCGCCGCGTTCGTCGAGGCCGTGGGGGAGGGGAGGGCCCGGGCCAAGCTGGGGTGGACCGACGTGTCGCGCTTCTCCGAGCTGGGCGTCCCCGCCGTCAACTACGGCCCCGGCGACCCGACGCTCGCCCACACCCGCGACGAGCACGCCGAGATCCCCCGCATCCGCGAGGCGGAGGAGCGCATGATCGCCTGGCTCACCGGGGCCCGCTGACCTGCGGTGGTCGGACCGGATCCGGAAATGGTCGTTCACGGCCACCGCCGGTCCACGTCGGATTCAGGTGTGAGACGGCTCCACACGGATAACGTTCTCTCATGACGGAAGAAGCACATGGGAAAGAGCAGGTGAGGAACGCCGGTCCGCTCACCTACCGGGGCGAGTCGATCCCGGGGACCACCACCGACCAGCGCCTGTTGGACCGGCGCGGCCCCACCGACTGGGTCCACACCGATCCGTGGCGGGTGCTGCGCATCCAATCGGAGTTCGTCGAGGGCTTCGGCCTCCTCTCCGAGCTGCCCTCGGCGGTGAGCGTGTTCGGGTCGGCGCGCATCAAACCCGGCACCCGTTACTACGAGCTGGGCGTCGAGGTGGGCGCCAAACTGGCGGAGGCCGGTTACGCCACCATCACCGGGGGCGGCCCCGGGATGATGGAGGCCGTCAACAAGGGCGCCAAGGAGGCGGGCGGACTGTCCGTCGGGCTGGGCATCGAGCTGCCCTTCGAGCAGAGCCTCAACCCCTACATCGACATGGGGATGACGTTCCGCTACTTCTTCGTGCGCAAGACCATGTTCGTCAAGTACTCGCAGGCGTTCGTGGTGCTGCCGGGCGGGTTCGGCACCCTGGACGAGCTGTTCGAGGCGGCCACGCTCGTGCAGACCAACAAGGTGACCCGGTTCCCGGTCGTGTTGGTCGGCTCGGAGTTCTGGGCCGGAATGGAGCGGTGGGTCCGCGAGAGCCTGCTGGAGAACGAGCTGATCAAGCCGCACGACATGGACCTGGTGCGGGTGGTCGACGACCCGGCCGAGGTCGTGGAGACCATCAAGAAGGCGCACATCGACATCGCCAGGAAGCAGAACGAGAGGGAGCGCGCCGAGTCGGCCGGTCCCGAGCAGTGACCTCGTGCCCGGTCGCCCGCGCTCTCGCCGGGCGGCCGGGTATGGCACGATCGGACCCGTGCCTTATCTCATTCTGGTCCTGGTCGCCGCAGCCGCCCTGGCCGTGCTCGTCGGCGTCGTCTACGTCGTGCTCGGCAAGGGCGGCCGGCTCGCCCGGTTCGAGGCCGACTACCCCCCGCTGGATCTGCCCGAGGAACGCCCGGTGAAGGCGACCGAACTGGGCCGTCTGCTGCTGCCCCTGGCCATGTGGGGCTATCACGTGCGCGCCGTGGACGAGTTGCTGCTGCGGCTCACCGCCACCCTGCGCGAACGCGAGGCGCGTATCGAGGACCTGGAGTGGCGCTTGTCGCGCCTGGACCCGTCCTACGTCCCCGAGGGGACCGGGCCCACCCCCGGTTCGCACCTGCCCGGTGACGCCTACGCGCCCGAGGCGGAGTGGAACGACACCCGGGACGAGGGTGACGGCGAGGGCGGTGCCGACGGGACGGGCGACGAGGTCGGCGTCGCGGCCCGACCGCCCGCCTCGGGAGGATCCGCCCAGGGCGACACCCGGCCGACGGACCTCCCCTCCGAGGGCGCCTCCGCGTCCTGACCCCGGGCTCCGCCCCGGCGCGTCATCGGTATGTCGTGCATCACACCGCCGGCGTCCTTCTGGTGAGGATCCGCCGCGTTCGTGTGCTCTATCCTCGGTCGCTGTACTCGCGTACCCCCGCTCCACCCCTGGGGCGGGCGCATTCGTTGTGAGGATGTCGAGGATGGACGCAGCAGCCGAACTGGAGTCGGGAGCCGAGGACCGGGGCGGCGCGGCCGTCCCGGCGACCTCCGCCGTCCCCGTGCAGCAGCTGTCCCTGTGGCCGCCGCCCCGCTCCGTCCAGGGCAGTGCCCGCCGTCGCCGTCAGCTCACCGGACTGCTCGTCGGTACGGCGGCCGTCCTGCTCATCGCGGGCGGCACCGCCGCCGCGTGGGTGCTGATCGGCGACGACACGAAGGAGGCGCCGGACACCACCGTTCCGGCCGAGGCCTTCGTCGGATCGTGGGCGGGCGAGATGACCCAGGTCGACACCGATGGCGGCCACGTCGCCGACTGGCACGCCGAGGTCCGGATCGAAGAGGGCGCCGAACAGGGCAGCACCGCCTGGACGACCTTCACCTGCTCGGGGACGCTCCGGCTGACCGCGGCCGACAACGACCGCCGGGTCTACACCTACACCGAGACCGCCGATCCCGAGGAACGCTGTGTCGACGAGGCCGAACTGATCGTGTGGCCCGACGGCGACACCGGTCTGAAGGCGGAATGGTCCTCCGTCACCCGGGAGGGCACCCGGATGACCTCCACCGGGCTGTTCGTCGACACCGGCAGGACGTGACGCCGCAGGTGGGCATCGTCGCCGGGCCGCGGAGCGTTATCGGGAAGAGAGGAGCGTCCGGGGTTCGAGCGCCCGGAGAGGGGGAGGAGAACGTTCGGTCTCCCGTGCTCTCCACGGAGTTTCGGCCGGTACCGATATAACCTTACTGACGGACGATTCCTCGTCGACTGGTGTGCGAGGCGACCTCGGGCGCCGTGGTACGTCGCACACACGGGGGCGAACCTCCGAGATAATGGTCTAAGCGTGATTCACGCCCCTTAAGTCACACGGGCGCGAGTCGCACGGAACCGGCCCACGGTTTCGAGGCCGAGACTGCCCCAACGGATCGGCGTCGGTGCTGTGGCCCGGCCACCCGCGAGGAACACGAGAAAGGGGAATGGCATGGCGGCAATGAAGCCGAGGACCAGTGACGGCCCGTTGGAGGTCACCAAGGAGGGTCGCGGCATCATCATGCGGGTTCCGCTCGAAGGCGGGGGACGCCTGGTCGTCGAGTTGACCCCGGCCGAGGCCACCGAGCTTCGGGAAGCGCTCCAGGGCGTCGTCGGCTGACACCGGCACCACCGTCCCCCACCCCGGGCCGGATGAGCCCCGACACCCCCGAGGTGGTCACACCTCCCAACGAGTGAACGATTGTGAGCGATCTGTGCCCTTCGCCACGGAGATCAACCCCATCACCGGGACCCTCGACGAGACCACCGCGGACCTCCTGGTCCTCCCCGTGCGGACGGGGGACGACGGGCCGGCGGTGGTCGAGGGGGTCGCGGCGAGCGGCCTGAACCGGGCCCTCCCGGCCCCGCTCACCGATCTGTTCACGCATTACTCGCTCACCGGCAAGGCCGGTGAGGCGGTCTGGTTCCCGGTGTCCCGGGAACAGGGTCTGGTCAGGCTGGCCCTTCTGGGGGTCGGTTCGGGTTCTCCCGACGACCTCCGGAAGGCCGGCGCCGCCCTGTCCCGGGCCGCCCGGGGCCGCGAGCGCGTCGCGTTCGCCTGGCCCGCGGACATCGCCGGCGACGACGCCGCCACGGCCTTCGCCGAGGGCGTCCTCCTGGCCTCCTACACCTTCACGATGAAGACCACCGAGCCGGCCGCCGACCAGCGGCCCGCCCCCGTGGTCGACGTCGTCGGCGCGGCCCCGGCCGACGCCCTCACCCGGGGTGCGGTCCTGGCCGAGGCCACCGCTCTGGCCCGGGACCTCATCAACACCCCCTCGCTCACCAAGGACCCGTCCTGGATGGCCGAGCGCGCCCGCGAGGTCGCCGCCCGGTCCGGGCTCGCCGTCAAGGTCTGGGACGAGAAGGACCTGGAGAACGAGGGCTTCGGCGCCATCCTGGCCGTCGGCCAGGGCTCCTCCCGGCCCCCGCGCCTGGTGCAGGTCTCCTACACCCCCGAGAACCCGACCTCGCACATCGTGCTGGTGGGCAAGGGCATCACCTTCGACACCGGCGGCCTCTCGCTCAAGCCCACCGACAACATGGCGCTCATGAAGACCGACATGAGCGGTTCGGCGATCGTCCTGGGCGTGCTGTCCGCGCTGGCCGCCGTGTCCGCCCCGGTCCGGGTCACCGGCCTGCTCGCCCTGGCCGAGAACGCCTTCTCCGGCGACGCCACCCGGATCGGCGACGTCCTCACCACCTACTCCGGTACGACCGTCGAGGTGCTCAACACCGACGCCGAGGGCCGCCTCGTCCTGGCCGACGCCCTCGGATACGCCGTCGCCGAACTCGACGCCGACGTCCTGGTGGACGTCGCCACGCTCACCGGCGCCGCCAAGGTCGCCCTGGGCACCGGCATCGGTGCGCTGTACAGCACCGACGACGCCCTCGCCGAGGACCTCCTGGCGGCCGGCACCGCGGCCGGCGAACCGCTGTGGCGGATGCCCCTCACCGAGGAGTACGTCGAGACCACGGGGTCCCGCGTCGCCGACCTGGCCAACATCGGCACCCGTAAGGAGTTCGGGCCGGCCGGGGCCACCGACGCCGCCCTGTTCCTGCGCGCCTTCACCGGCGATCTGCCCTGGGCCCACCTGGACATCGCCGGACCGGGCCGCTCCACGAAGGAGAGCGGCATCCTCACCAAGGGCGGGACCGCCTTCGCCACCCGGACGCTGCTGCGCTGGCTCGCCGACGCCTGACCCCGACCCCGCGCACGACGAAGGGCCCACCGCCGAACCGGCGGTGGGCCCTTCGTCGTG
>NZ_JAVREP010000007.1:0-304342 GCF_031845465.1 Nocardiopsis lambiniae
GATCCCCCACCCGCGCTGTCACCTCGACTGAGGACGGAACACCCTCCGTAGCACGTCCACCACCAGCTGCCCGCCCACGACCAACGCCCCCAGGGCGAACAGCCCGCCCAGCCCGGAACAGAACGCGCCGATCAGCACCAGCAGCACGATCGACGTCCCCGCCCCGCTGCCCGGACCCGCGTCGACGTAGGCGCGATCCCGCTCGGTCATCGACATCCACGTGTCCTCACCGGGTAGCAGGCGCGCCTCGTCCACCCGCCCGGCCTCGCACGGACCGGAGGAGTGCACCCGCACCCCCTCCCGTGCGGGGCCGTCGCCGTCGGGCTCGAACGTCCCGTGGCACACCTCCCTGTTCCGCACCCGCTCCTCGTGGGTCACCGTCACCCGCCCGGTCTCACCGGAGAACCCGTACGCGGCCCCCAACGACGCCCACTCGTACCCGACCACCTGAGCGCCCACCTGAAGGAGGAAATACGCCAGCAACCCGGCGACCAGCGCCAACCCCGCCCGCCCTATCGGCGAGGTCACCTCGTGCGCCTCCGGACCTCGTCCCACCGGCCACCCCGTTCCCGTCCGTCCGTCTCCGCTCTCATCCGACGCCCCCGGGCCTCCGTCGGTTCGGCCCTTCCCGGTCGCCCCCGGGATCAGGGAAACGACCCGTCCTCGGTCACCCACCGTTGACACCCGCTCACGGGGGATCGATATTCGGGAACCAGCGCGCTGCACACCCGCCCCCTGCCAGAGGACCCCCATGCACCGACGACGAGCACCACGCCGCCTCGCGGCCCTGATCCTGGGGGCGCTGACGGCCCTCGCCCTGCTCCCGGCCGCCTCGACCACCGCCTCGGCGCAGAACGTCGTGGAGGCCGCCGGCGGCACCGGCCCCTACGACGCGGGATACGTCACCACCTGGCGCCTGCGCGACCACACCGTCTACCGGCCCCTGACCCTGCCCACGAACGAGACCCTGCCCATCGTCGTGTGGGGCAACGGAGCCTGCCGCGCGGACGGCACCTGGTTCGAGAACGTCCTCACCGAGTTCGCCTCCCACGGCTTCCTCGTCATCGCCAACGGCCGTCCCGGCGGCACCGGCCGCACCGACGCGGAGATGCTCACCGAGGCCATCGACTGGGCCGTCGCCGAGAACACCCGCCTCTTCGGCGAGTACCGGGGCCGCATCGACACCGGTCACATCGCCGTCATGGGCCAGTCCTGCGGCGGGCTGGAGACCTACGAGGTCGCCGACGACCCCCGGATCACCACCACCGTGCTCTGGAACAGCGGCCTGCTCACCGACCGCGACGACCACCTCCTCGACGACCTGCACGCGCCCGTGGCCTACTTCACCGGCGGTCCGAGCGACATCGCCTACGCCAACGCCCTGGACGACTACGGAAAGCTCCCCGCCGGGCTGCCCGCTTTCATCGGCCACCTCGACGTCGGCCACTACGGCACCTTCGCCGAACCCAACGGCGGCGAGTACGGCCGGGTCGGCGCCGCCTGGCTCCGCTGGCACCTCAAGGACGACCCCGCGGCCCGCGCCGAGTTCGTCGGCGACGCCTGCGGCCTGTGCGACACCGACTGGGACATCGACCGCAAGAACTGGTCCTGACCCCCGTGCGGCCGTGCCGCCCACCGGCACGGCCGCACGGATCGAACGGCCTCGACGCCGGACCCCGCCGAGGCCCAGGCCCGGCCCTCACCAGGGCCGGGCCTCGCCCTACTCGCCCGGGACCGGCGACCGAACCGCTCCAGGCGGCTGCGCACCCGCTCCGACGCCTCCTCGGTGAACAGCGGCGCGAACCCCGGCCGCGACACGAGCGCCTCCACGGTCGGGGCCGGCCGTCCCCGCTCCCACGGGTTCGCGCACCCCTCCGACACCTCGGGTACGTTCGGCGGCCCACGCCGTTTCGTGCGGGCCTGACTCCGAGGGCATTCCCGGAGCGCGTGCCCCGCCTCCCGAACGAGACCATCGAGCGCGCTCCCGCACCCATGACCATCCACACCGCTCTCGGCCCCATGTCGCGGAACCTGTGCCGTCCCCCACGGAAATGGCCGGATCCGGACGTGCCCTGAGCGGCGGCCCGGCACACGAGGACGTGCGCGCCCCGGTCCCGTGCCAGGTGGGGCCGGTGTTCCGCCGCGAGGGCGCCCAGATCGCGCCACCGTGGCCGGACCACGGAACGCGAGGGGTACCGGAACCCCGTCTCAGGCTTCCGATACATTCTGCTCTCGGATCACCCGTCTCGGTAGCGAATGGAGCGCCACCCCGGGCCCAGACGGTGAAACGGAGCGAACCCATGTCCACCTGGAACATCCAGCCGGCCGAGGTCGGCGCCATCCTCGACACCGTGTTCTCCCACATCGGGGACGAGGAGGGGACCAGCGGCCTGACCGGGGACACGGTCGACCTCGGAGATCACCTGGTCGACGCCGACACCCACGCCGCCAGCGCCCCGATCGGTCAGGCACTGAGCGAGTTCGCCGAACACTACTTCGGTGTCCTGGGGGAGGCGATCGGCCTGGCCTCCGGCGCGGTCAACGGGGCGGGAGAGGCGACCCTCCACTACGTCAACGGGAACCTGGAGATGGCCGCGGAGGCACAGGACGCCGTGATCGCCGCGGACCTGGAGGAAGAGAGACCACCCGGGGTCACCCTCCACTGATCCGCCCGCAGCCCCCACCCCCGATCCCCGAGAGCACATGACCACTTCCTCCCCCTGGGACAGCGGCGGCGCCTACGCCTGTCTTCCCAACGGCGCCGTCGACCCCTCGCTGATCCCCATCCCCGACGTGGACCCCGACGAACTGGAGACCACGGCCACCCGGCTCACCGGGACCGCGGGCGATATCGGGCGGTCCGGTGGCGACATCACCGCCTCCTGGGCCGGCCTCGGTGGCGTCTACAGCGCACCCGAAGCCGAGACCCTCTTCGCGAAGATGGACCCGGTCAGCTCCCACACGCTCGACGTCCAAGAGGCGGTGGAGACCGTGGCCGACGCCCTGTCGGAATTCGCCGCCGACGCCCGGGAGGCCAAGAGCAAGCTCGTCTCCCTCAAGAGCCAGGCCGAGACCCTGCGCGCCGACATCGGCACGGACGAGGACTGGGCCGAGGACGACGACCTGCGGGACCGCAACAACTCCCTCAACAACCGGATCGCCTCGGCGGTCTTCGACTACCAGTACGCGGAACGGAACTGCGCCAACAAGATCACCCGTCTCTTCGGCGGCACCTACTTCGCGGGGTGGTCCGAGTTGTCACCCGAGGTTCCAGGCCGCACGAGCGACGGTCGAGAAAAGGTCTACTACGGCTCCTTCAAGCCCTTGGTCGACGCGGTCAACCCGTGGGGGAGCCCGGTGGACGCGCCGCCGGCCGGTGGGGTCCTCGGCGACGGTATGGCCGCACTGGGCGACATGGGAATGGGGGCGCTGCTCGGTCTCGGCGCGGCCTCCGGTGTCTACCGGGACGGGAGGGCGGCCTACCCCTTCGGAACCGAGTGGCAGGAGAACATGGGTGCTTACTTCGGGGACCTGAAGGAGGGGTACGCGACCCTCACCGGTTTCTACGTCGACGGGCAGTGGACCGGCCATGACTCGGTGGACGAGTGGTACGCGCATTTCAGGGGGCCCGCGGGTGAGCTCCTGGGATCGCTGGTCGCCTACGACCAGTGGGAGGAGCGTCCCGCCTACTCGATCACCACCGGGGTCGCCAACGCGGCACTCATGGCCGGCGGGGTCGGAGTGTTCAAGTTCCTTCTCGACGGCCCGTCAGGGCTGGGCGGTGGACCGGACGGCCCCTCCGACTCCTCACGGGGCGGTGAGGGGTCGTCCGGAAACGGTGGTCTCTCCTCCGGAGACCGTCCCGGTGCCTCCTCGCTCCCCGGACAGGAGGGCTTCGGCACGGGGAAGGACGGCACGCCCTCCCTGAACGAGGTCCGGCAGACGCTGAGCGACCTCAACGACCTGAACGGGGCCGACCGCACCGAGGCACCGCACTCCACGGGGACGGGACCTGTCGATTCCGGTACCTCGAATGGTCAAGGCACGTCCGGAGCGGACACCGACATCCTGACCACACCCTCCGGAACGGCCGATACGACCTCGCCTTCCACGTCGGTCGCAGGGGACACCGACAGGAACGCGAACGACCCGTGGACCGCCGCACCCGTCAACGGCACCGACCCGGCGCCCACTGCGAACACCACGAACGGGGCCGATCCCTCGGCGCGCACCGAAGGCACCAACGGAACCCGGTGGGCCGGCGGCACGGGTACGGCGAGCATCGCGCACGGTACCGGCACGGTCGACGCGAACGCCCCCGATCCCGCCACCGTCGACCCGGGATCCGGCCCCGACGGAGGCGGGAACGGTGGAGGCGACCCCCAGGCCGTCACAGGCGGCCAGGACCCGAACGGCGGCCAGCAGGGCGGCTCCAACAGCGGTGCCGGTACCTCTCCGACCGACAGCACCACCACGCACCCGGTGCCCGCGCCGCCGCCCGACCCGACCGCGTTCTACCCCGGGTATCTGGATGTGGATGGCATCCGGCGCTTCGCCGACGAGTCCGAGGTGGACGCCTACGCGCAACAGGTGCTGCTGGACCCGACCGCCAACCCGCACGCCTTCGACAACCTGCCCGCCGAACAGCGGGAGGTGGTGTTCAAGTACACCACCAACTCTTGGATCAACAGCATGGCCCGGGCAGGATCTCCCGTGGAGGTGCAGAGGATCCTCGACAGGATGATCGACTACACCCTGAGCAAGAGCGCGGCAGGGGAGACGGCGAGTGTGGGTTGGGAGTTGTACGAGCTCAACGGGCGAGTTCGCCCCACTCTGGCTGACTTGAGCGCCGCGAGTTCGAGGACCGACCTCACGGTGAACCAGCGGGCGCTTATACAGGACATCTTCTCCAACACTGATCCGGAGGGTCGCCTTGATCAGTGGCTGAAAAGCTCTGGTTATGCAGGTCTCGCCGCAGACATGAACGGTGGAAGGTACCCGGATGCCGCTGACGTCGGAGCCCTCATGTCCGAACTCGACGGCGCTGTGGACCGCCCATTGCCTGAACCCGTCGAACTGGTGAGGGGCGTTCACAGTCTGAACTACATGAACGGCTTCGATCCGAGTAATATATATTCGCTGGTGGGGGTTCCGCAAACCGAGAAGGGTTACATGTCGACTTCTATCGGTTCGAGTCCGACCAGGGTGGATGGAAAGAACTTCCCCTACGTTATGAATATTCAGTTCTCTGGAGAGGCCAGAGGGCTTTGGGTTGGAACTCGAAGCGCTTACCCTTTTCAGAGGGAGTTGATCCTGCCCAGGGGGACGCGGTACGTGGTTGAGAGGATCAGGCCCAATGGGTCGAATTATGTGCTCGACGTGAAAATTCTGGATTGAAATCTTCTTTGGGGGCCTGTTGAATTCATTTTCGGGTGCGCGTGGCAGAAGCTATCGCGCTTCTTGCGAGGGTTCGATTTTTCATTACCCGGTCCTGTTGAACGGAGTTCGGATAGCGCACATCTGGTGTTCGGTGGACCAAGAGGATTTCGCTGCCGGTTTCGTCATGATCGTCTCGGCGCTCGAATACGAGGAGCGAGTCGCGGCTCTGGCAGTCTGGTCCCTTCGTCGCACTGAAGCCGCACAATCAGGGCTTCCTCCACGAGAGGCCCTGGAACGGTGGAGGCGGGAGCCGGAGCATTCGAAGGCGGGTGGTGTCCCTGCAGACGTCGAGGTCGAGGAGCTGCCAAGTCTTGATGCCTTGGACGAGATCGCTAATCCCGGCTATGAGGAGCCCCCACTCGCACCGGAACTCGGCGCAGGGCCCGTCGACTTCGCAGCCCAGATCGAGAAGGACTGGGCATGGCAGCGGTGGGGAGACTTCGCTCCGGTGACGATCGGGAAGACCTACCGGCCCCGCACCGACCAGCCGGTGCGCTACCTGCCTGTTCACCTCGGGGACGAACTCATCGGGTACTTGTGGGCGTCGGTCACCGACGACGCGGCCGCATTCCAGTTCCTCCTTCCGGGTGACTCGGTCGGTTTCCGGGCCAACGCCTGGTGGATCGACGAGATGATGCAGCTCCAGGAGAGCGGCGTACCTCCGCTCCAGGCCCTGCGCTCGCGTGTCGGTGCGCCGGAGGATCCCAAGGGTGGTCGGATCGACGCCGACGCCGAGGAGCGCACCGCCCCCAGCCTGGACGCCCTCAAGGAGATCGCCCGCCGATGACCACGGCGCCCACCGCCACCGCCCCCACCGCCCCGCCCCTGCCCGCAGGCCGGACCCTGGTGGCCCTGCTCCACGACCGACCGGCCGTCCACGGCCTGCTCAACGCCCTGCGCACCACCGGGCTGCGCCCGCACCCGGTGTCCGACGGCGTGCTCATCGAGCTGCGCGACGCCGACGACCGGCTCGTCGCCGCCGTGCAGGCGGCCCGGCACGTCAGCGTCCTCGCGGAGGCCGAACGCCTCCTCGGTCCGCTCGACGACGAGGACGTCCCCGCCCAGCCCTGGTGGGTGGAGGCCCGAGCCTCCCATCCC
Organism: Nocardiopsis lambiniae; assembly: GCF_031845465.1. Taxonomy (NCBI): domain Bacteria; kingdom Bacillati; phylum Actinomycetota; class Actinomycetes; order Streptosporangiales; family Nocardiopsidaceae; genus Nocardiopsis; species Nocardiopsis lambiniae. The sequence continues at coordinate 6,538 of NZ_JAVREP010000007.1, forward strand.
GACGCCTTCACCGCGCTGACGGCATTCGCCACCGCCCTGACCACGCGCTACGGCGGGACCGTCCGCACCACGCCCTCCGACGCGACCGCTCCGCCGATCGCGACCCCCGCACCCCACCCGGCCCTCATCGCCGCCACCGAACACACCCTCCTCGCCGCCGACGACCGACCGCTCATCCCTTTCTCCGCGATGCTGGCCGACGCCCTCGCCACCCACGGGCCCGAGGGGTGCGCCGTTCAGATCGTCACCCCGCCGGGCAGCACTGTCACCCCGCTGCTGGCGGTCTTCCTCGCCAGCGGACCCCTGTTCCGCTGGGTCATCAGCAACGATGGCACCCACCACGACGCCCTCACCGGTGAGCCCCTGGTCTGGGACGACCGCCACGGCTTCGTCACCGACACCCACGCGCTGCGGGAACACGGCCCCCACCCCGACCACCTGCCCACAGAGGGTCGGCAGGCCCCGGGGTGGCGGCTCACCGTCGAGCTCACCACGCTCCACCCGGCCAGCGATGACCTGCTGCTCGGCGAGGCCGCCGAACTCCTCGCCGCGCACCTGACCGGTGGGCGGATCGCCCTCTTCGACACCGGCGAACCCCTCTGCCTGCCCTGGGACCCGCACGCCCTCACCCGCCTGTGCCGGGACCGCGCACCGGCCGCCTCGCTCCTGCCGTTCTCGGGGATGCCCGACTCCGTCCGCGACCCGGACAGCCTCGGCTTCCACGGCCTCCTGCGCGTCCAGCGGGTACAGGAGGGCGTCAAGGAGACCGTCTGCCTCACCGTCGTCCACCCGCAGGGAGCCCAACCCGACCTCGACGCGATCCCACGCGCCGTCGCTGCACTCGCCTCCCGGGGCCTGATCCGGAGCATGTCGGTCGCCCGTCGCCCCGGCACCCGCCCCGAACCCCGCTGGACCGGTTTCCCAGCCCCCGTCGGCCTCGCTCTGGGCCCCGAAGGCATCACCGAACTCGGCGTCACCGACCCCGCGACCGCCCCGGTCCCCGTCCGCCTGTTGGGCCCCTCGCTCAACCCCGCCGCCTGGTACCGGGTCGGCGATGGCACCCACCCTGAGGACTGGAACCGCCTGCGCCTGCTCCACCGCCACCTGGACCCCGAACGGCGATAGAAGACGCGGAGGAGTCGCCTTGGCTCCTCAGCGCCGACCCGGTCGACCCCGCCCGCCGCTTTCGCTCCGGCGAGGACCATAGCGCTGGACGCGGTTCTCGCAGAAGTGATGCCGGTCCCCTCACGCCCCTTCAACGTGTTCGCGGTGCCTTGGCTGCGACTGTGGGGACACCGATCGCCTCCACGAGGCGACCAGGCGTCACCTGGGCCGCTCAGGCCCGCCCTTCGTGGCGGCGAACACCCTTGAGAGCACCGCTCCGTACATCCGCTGCGGGCTGGGGAGCGACGGAGGGTGCAGGATCCCCGGCATCGGTCCCAGATCCTCGGCGAAATCGATCAGCTCGCCGTACACCTCCACCGCCCCTGACGGCCTGTCCTCCTGGCGCTTCTCCAGCAGTGCGGCCACCACCGCGGTCAGACTTTCCGGCACCTCCGGGCGTACGCTGCGAACGTCCTGAGGACGTTCGCTCACCTGCTTGGACGCCAGCCCGAAGTCCAGGACCTTCACCGTCCCGTCCGGCTCCAGCATCAGGTTGCCCGGCTTCAGGTCCCTGGGCACCAGGGACGCCCGGTGGGCCACAGCGAGCACCGCGCACACCTGCGCTGCGATCCCCGCTGCCCAGCCCACGGGCAGCCGCACCTGCTCGGCGACCAGGTCGGCGACGCTCACCCCTCGGACGAGCTGCATCACCAGGTAGGGGCGGTCGCCGTCATACCCGATGTCGAACACCGAGGGCACCCCGGGATGCTGGAGTTCGGCGGTGATCTTCGCTTCCCGCAGAAAGCGCCGAACCAGTTCGGTACGCTCCTCCTCATCGGCATCCCCGGGAAAGCGAACGAACTTCACCGCCACCCGGCACCCCAGCCGAACGTCGGTGCCCTCCCAGACATCGCCCATCCCGCCTCGGGCGATCGGCGCGGCAGCGAGTTCGTAACGCGCGTCCAGTACCTGCGTTCTGCGCGCCTCGGCCATGTTCGTACTCTCCCGGTGCCTACTCCTGCCGCGACGCTATCGCATCAGCCGGATGCCGAGAGGGGAAGCCGTCGCGTGGTGACCGCAGGTACGGAACACCGAAGCCGCTCCACGGTGCGTCGGCCTTTGCGTGTGGCGGCCGGTCTTGAGCAACCGGAACAGGTGCTCCGGAGAGCGGAAGAAGGAAGGCCGTCCTCCCCCCGGCTCGAAAGCGATATGCGAACAGCCCCTGACGCCCGTCCTTCAGTCTCCTTGTCCGTGGGCCCGCGTACTCTTCTCCGGTGCCTCCGGGGAGCTTCCCGCCCAGGTGACAGTGAAGAAATGGAGTGCCGCCTCGTAGAGCACCCCGGGTGCGCTCACGTACAGGCAGGGAGAGTGCCTGCCATGCCCGTGGCGTTCGTAGAAGGTGATGTACGCGGCCCGGTCCGTCACGATGACGCGGTAGAGGTGCGGGAGGTCGAACCGGCGCAGCTCGACCTTCGGTAGGCCGCGAGACACCCTCGCCAGATACACGGTGTTCGCCCGGATCTGCTCACGTAGCAGTTCGGTGGTGAAACCCGGATCGACCGAGACCAGGTCGGTTGCACGGTGGGCCAGCCACTCGCCGGGAACTGCGTCGGGGTCGGGCAGCAGGATCTGCACCGATTCGGCCCTGCCGACGTTTCCGGACCACAGCGGGGCGAACACGTCCCTGGTGAGGGTGTTGCCACGCCCGGACAACACCTTCACCCAACGGGCCCGCACCAGATCTCGCGCGATGTCCTCCTCGGCGGACCGCTGCTGCCGGTACACCCGACGCACCCCGGTTCCGGTGAGTCGCGAGAGCAGTTCGACCAGCCACCAGCGGGGGCGGGACGACCGTACCCATCCCGCAGCGAGGAGGATCATCGTGGCCAGGATCGAGCTGAGAACGCCGAGTACGAAGCCGGTCACGCGAGACTCCTCGTCCGTCAGGGGGCGGGTGCGGTGCATGAACAGATCAGAGCAGGTAGGGAAGCAGTTCTCGGACGACGTGGGCCGCGTTGTGCGCGGCCAGCCCATGGGCGTCGTCGTTCTTCTCCGCGTCCGCCCCGTCGGAGATGCCGCGGACCACGAGCCAACCCGGGTTGTCCGCTTCGCGTACCGAGTTCTCCTGCCAGAACTGACTGAGTCCGCCTGATTCCATGTCCACTGCCAGGATCTTGTCGTTGTAGTCCTTCAGCCAGTGGCGCACCTCGGAGTCGCTGTCGGCGATCACCGCCTCCCCCGAACCGATCAGTCCGTGGTGGACCTCGAAGCTGCGTTTGCGGTGCCCCTCCGCCCGGCCCCGGATCATCGCGGGCTCTCCACGGTCGGTGAAGTAGGCGTTCACCGCGTGCACGATGCGGGCCGGGGCCTGTCGTTCCTCACCCCGACGCTGTACGCGGTCCCCGGCCGTGATCTTGCGCGCGTCGTAGTAGACGATCCGTGTGGAGACGATGACGTTGCCGACCCGGGTCGGCCCCTCACTCCGGGTGTGTCCGTGATGGATGCCGCCCCCGATCCCGACCAGGACCCACAGGCGAGGAGCGAAATGGTGGCGCATATGGTCCAGCGCCGCCATCACCGATCGCTGCCCGGGGCCGTGGGTCTGGGTAGCGACGACGCTCGCCGTGCCGCTGTCGGTGGGGATGTCGCCGGTGCTGAAGAACAGACCTTCCTTCTTGTGCGGACGGTCCAGGCCCAGTTCGTCGAGGACCGCCCGCATCTCCGCGGGCAGGATCGTGACGATGCCGACGTTCCGGCGGAGTTCGCCACCGCCCGGCGCGGTCCGGGTTCCGAGGGCCTCCGCCCCGTTCGGGGGCACGGTCATGTGTGCTTTGTTGCCGACGGCGGTATTGGTGAAGCTGTTGGTGCCGCCCATGTTGACGATGCCGCTGTTGCCCTGCGTGGATTCGTGGAGGGTCATGCCGCACTTCCGCTCTGTGCCCCACCGGGAGTGGTGGATTGGGTCGGGTTGTTGTTGATCTGGGCGTGATCGCCGACGGCGGTGTTCCGGAATTCGTTGGTGCCGCCCATGTTGACGATGCCGCTGTTGATGATCTGCAGCGCCCGGTTGTCGAAGTCGGAGACGTCCACACCACGGGAGCGGAGGAAGTCGCTGGTGGCCTTGAGCAGCCGCTGCTCCACGTTCTTCATGTGGCCCAGGAGACGGGTCTTGTCCAGTTGGACCTTGCTCCATTCCTCCGCGTGTTCCTGGCGGATACTGATTCGACTGCCGATTCCGACGTTGCGAACGGGCGTGAGGGTGGGATCGCGCTTGTAGAAGACGAGCGCCCTGGCGATGAAGTAGGGGTAGTAGACGAACCGCCACAGAGAACGGATCTCCTGGGGGAGACTGAACAGGCCGCGACGGGCTGCGCTGATGACGGCCCGCTTGCCGTGCTGGCCGAACTCCTCTGCCCTGCGGAAGTCGTCGGGGGTGCGGGTCAGGGCGCAGGCCGCGAAGGAGAGGCTCAGCGTGCGGCCCTGCACCCCGACCTGGAGGAGGACGGTGGCCACCAGTTCACCGTCGGCGTCGGGCACGATCGCTTCGAGGAAGTAGTGGTAGGCGGGGTTCTGCCGGTTGATGATGCGCCGCATCACCGAGGTGCTCACCGGCTCCCGGAGCAGGGACCTGTCCTTTGAGATGTCGGATTGGGCGATGTAGACGCGGTCCCGCACTTCCACGGGGAGCCGGACGCTCTCGTCGTCCTCACGGAGCTGAGTGACGGCCTCGCGCAGGTGGTCCACCAGTTCATGGGGCTTGAACGGCGGGTACCGGTGCTCGCGCTCGTGCAGGGGGCTGTCATCGCTCCCTGGGCGCAGGAGCTGGACGTTCATGGGCGGGTTCCACTGGTGGATCAGCTCTCCGGCGCCGACGAAGGGGGACTCCGTGCCGAAGAGCGTGAATACGCCCTGCTCCTCGTCCTTCGTGTCCTTCTGGTGCGCCGGGCGGCGGTAGACCACGCAGGGGTGCTTCTGCTGTTCGTTCACGACCCGCTCACGGTGTGAGAGCCGTCGCGGTCGCAGGCCGGGCGCCTTGTGGATGTGGTTGATCCACCTCTGACGCAGCCCGCCCGCGACCACCGCCAGCACGCCTATGGCGCAGCCGATGTAGAGGGCCAGGGTCCCCTGATCGGGGTGGGAGTAGGCCAAGGCGGCCATGATCGAGGCCAGGACCAGTGAGAAGACTCCGGTGCGCTTGAGGCGCCTCTCATCCTTGCCGTGCTTCCAGTCATACGCCGACGGGAACCGTGGGAGGTGCCTTCGCTTCTTCTTCGACCGTGGGCGGAGTGTCTGGTCATCGCGCCGGGTCAGCCGCCTGGACAGGTCCCACGCCCACTCGAGGAGGACGAGGAGCGTGAACCCGCTGATGATCAGCAGGCTCGTTACGGTGTACCCCAGCAGGTGGGGTGCGAGCGCCGAGGCCGCCAGTGCCGACCTCAGCAGTGCCGTCAGGTGCAGTGCCCGCCAGGCGTGGCGCATCACGGGGACGAGGTCGAACCCGTAGGAGGGGGCGACCCGTCGGCGGGGGGCTGTGCAGATCTCTCCGATGACGAGGTCCCGGAACTCCTCGTCGACATGGACTCCGGTGCAGAGGTGGCGAGTGGCCCCGCTCGGTTCTCCGGTGGTGTCCGGAGACGGGGGAGGACTGTGGAAGGGAGGGGCGTGGGTCGTGGCGGTCATGCACTTCTCCTGCGCCGATCCAATTAGGGTCGGAGTGACCATAAATGGTTCCGAGGGTTCAGGTCAAGATGACCTTTAAGGGGGATGCGGTGGACGACCGCTTGGTGAGGTCCGTCGGAGTGGAGTTGTCCCTGGTGACGGTGGACCTGGCCATCTTCACCATCAGGGGCGGGACACTGATGATCCTGCTGGTCGAACGCGGAGAGGAGCCCTTCCTGGGTCGCCGGGCGCTGCCCGGCGGCAGGGTCCGCAGCGGGGAGACCCTCGACGAGGGGGCCCGGCGAGAGCTCATGGAGGAGACCGGAATCGACGGAGCGCGCCTGCACCTCGAACAGCTCGGTGCCTACGGCGACCCCGGGCGCGACCCCCGGGGCAGGGTCGTCACGGTGGCCTACCTGGCCCTGGGGCCGGACCTACCCGAGCCGGTGGGCGGAACCGACGCCGCGCAGGCCCACTGGATACCGGTGGGCGACGTCCTCGAAGGCCGGGCCTCCCTCGCCTTCGACCACGAACGCATCCTCTCCGACGCCCTCGAGCGCATCCGGGGGAAACTGGAGTACACCACCGTCGCGGCGGCGTTCTGCCCCGAACCGTTCACACTCACCGAACTGCGCACCGTCTACGAAGTGGTCTGGGGGCGCGGGCTCGACCCCAGCAATTTCCGCCGCAAGGTCACCGGGGCGAAGGGCTTCGTGGAGCCCACCGGTGATCAGCGCGCCCAGACGGCGGGGCGGCCTGCGGCCCTGTACCGCAGAGGAGACGCGACGCTGCTCTCCCCGCCCCTGCTGAGATCGGCCCCGTGACCTCCGCGCCCGTCAGCCCTCAGCACCAGGGGCGTGATCCTCTGGGACCAGGGCACCGGAGGTGAGACCCTCCCGGGTGAGCTCCGCCGTCTTGCGGGCCAGGACCGCCAGCTCCTCGGCCCGCCGCTCGAACTCCTCCAACGCCCGGAACGCCGCCCCGTAGCGGCGCTGGTCGGCCGGGCCCATCTGCGGCACCCGCGCCGCCCGGGCATCGGTCCGGTGGGTGCCGCTGGCGCTTGTGGAGCGCCGCGTGTTGGCGGGCGCCGCGATGAAGCCCCGCAGGAAGTCGCCGTCCAGCCGCTCGTCCACCGCTCGCGGCGACCCGCCCTCCAGGTCCACGAGTCCCGCGTCGACCAGGTCGCCCACCCGGACCTGTGTGCCCGGCCACTCCGCCGTCCCCGGGGCGGACACCTCCGGCAGCAGGCCGTCGATCGACCGCGCCAGCCGCCGCAGACCCTCCCGCGCCGACGCCAGCGCCCCGGGCAGGTCCTCCAGCCCGGGCGCCAGGTGCCGGCCCGGGGTCAGGTCCACCTCGTCGTCCAGCAGGTCGATGAGCGAGACCTCCGCCCCTCCCTCCCGCGGCCACGCCCACGGGCCGTCCGGGTCCGCCCCGGACAGGTCCCACATCCGCACCGACCGGGCCGCGTCACCGGTCCCGGTCGGGCGTTTGAGCAGCCACAGGTGCACCGGCTGGGCGTGCGCCGCGGCCAGCCCGGCCGGCAGCGCGACCACGTCCGTGAGCAGTCCGCGCCGGACCAGTTCGGCGCGGGTGCGCCGCCCGGTGCGCCGGTAGGCGCACGAGGTGGACAGCACCACGGCAGCCTGTCCGCCGGGCTCGGTGTGCGCGTACGCGTGCTGCAGCCATGCCAACTCGTTTTCCGCTCTGGGCGGCACCGCCAGCTCCCACCGCGGATCCATGAGCAGCTCCTCACGTCCCCAGTCGGTGGTGGCGGGCGGTGGATCGCACACCACCAACCGGGCCCGGTGGCCCTCCCAACGGTCGGAGCGCAGAGCGTCACCGACCCGGATGTCCGCCTCGATCCCGTGCTCCAGCTCGGACCGGGCCCGGACGAGCCGTGCCGCGTCGGGGTCGATGTCCTGTCCGGTACGTCCGGCGCCGGAGGCGCCCACACCGAACAGCAGCGCCCCGGTCCCGCACGCGGGGTCGAAGACACTGGTCGCCGTTGCGTCCGTCAGAGCCGCCAATGCCCGCACCAATCGCATGGTCGACCCGGACGGGGCGCCCGCGCGCTCCCCGGCGTTGAGGAACCGCTCGGTCAGGGCCCGGGAGACCTCGGAGGGGGAGGACTCGGAGGCCATTTCCTCCACGAGCCGCACCGCCTCGTCGCCCAGCCCGCCCCGGTCCCCGTCCAGCAGGTACCCGACGGTGTCGGCCAGCGCGGGGAGCATCCGCCCGGGGTGGTCGCCGCGCAGGGTGTGCCACAGCCGTACCTCGGTGGACTCCTCCACCCCCTTGTTCTGGGTCTCCAACCAGGCCCGGACTCCGGACAGGGAGAACAGCGGGCTTGACGGTGTACCGCCGACGGGGGAGGGGAAGTCGTCGTGGCGCCGGCGCCAGTTGGAGACGGCGGCGCGGGTGACACCGGCCAGCCGCGCGATGTCGGCGGCGGTGACCTGCTGTTCGTCTGCTGTGGTCCGGTCGCGGGAATCCATGGAGGTCACAGTACACGGCCGGATATCGCCGTCCGAAGAGGCGCTTGTTTGCGTTGTCAACGCCCCTTTTCGGCAGGGGATCCCTGCCCCGGTCGTCGGCCCGCGGCTCCTCTGGCGCATGTGACGAATGCGTCTCGGGCGCCATCCTTGCCGGGCGTACGCGCGTCCCCATCTCCGCAAAGAAAAGTGGAACCCGAATCCGATCGGTAGTCGCTCCCCTGGATCACCCTGATTTTCGCTGGGGCTTGCCACGCCCCGCCGTGCTGTGTATGTTTGCAAAGTAAACAGCATCAAAATTCTCAAGTATTCAAGAAATGTGTACTCGAGTGCGGCCCTCTCCGGTCCGGGCCGACGCCCCGGCGGCCCTCGACTCCGGGCCTGCCTCCGGAGGTCGCCTGGAACCGGCCGGGCCGCCTCCCCGTTCCCCTCCCGGGCCCCGGCCCCTCGGGCGTACGGTGAGTGCACACCCCGGACGGCACAGCGGCACAGCGGTACAGCGAAGCGCAAGGGACAGAGCGATGGAACGGCAGTACGTGGCGGACCGCTTCCGCCTCGACGGGATCATCGACCGCGGCAACATGGGCGAGGTCCACCGGGCCGAGGACACCCGACCACCCGAGGGCACCCCCGAACAGGACCGCCGCGTCGCCGTCAAGCTCATCCTGCGCCGCCGCTCGGGCGCCCCGGTCGACCCCGGGGACAAGTCCGTCAAGCGCTTCCTGCGCGAGGTGGACATCATGCGCCGCTTCGAGCACCCGCGCATCCCCCGGGTGGTCGACGGCGGGATGGACATCACCGGCGGCGACCACCTGCCCTACCTCGCCATGGAACTCCTGGACGGGCGCACCCTGCGCGACCTGAGCGACGATGTCCCCCAGGTGCCCGTCTCCTGGGCGGCGGCCATCGGCGCCCAGATCTCCGACGCCCTCTACACCGCCCACGCCGAGGGGGTCGTCCACCGCGACCTCAAGCCCGCCAACGTCATGATCACCCGCGGAGGCCTGGTCAAGGTCCTGGACTTCGGCATGGGGCGGATCGTCGACGATCCCGACCTCACCAAGCTCACCAGCACCGACACCACCGTCGGCACCGCGCGCTACATGGCCCCCGAGCAGTTCCAGGGCGCCAAGGTCACCTACGCCGCCGACCTCTACGCCCTGGGCTGCGTCCTGTACGAGCTCCTCACCGGGGCCCCGCCCTTCGACGGCGTCACCAACTTCGAGCTCGGCTACAAGCACAACAACGACGGCATCCCGCCCCTGGGCATGCTGCGCGCCGACCTCCCGGGCCCCTTCACCCACCTCATCGAGCACCTGCTCAAGAAGAACCCGGCCGAGCGCCCGGGCGACGCCGCCGAGGTCCGCGACACCCTGCGCTCCCTGGCGACGGCCTCCGGCGCCCCCGGCACCGCCCCCACCGTCGACGCCTGGGCCGAGTTCGACCCCCGCGACCACCTGCCGGTGCCCGCCCCCGCACCGGTCCTGCCCGACAGCACCACCGTGCGCCCGGTCCACGACGCCCCGCTCGGAGTCATGGACGTGTTCTCCCTCCACGAGCGGCTCATCTCCGAGTACCGGGACTTCACCCAGGGCGGCACCGTCCTGCGCGACGAGCGCATCGCCGCCTACCTCAAGCAGGACCTGGACGCCAAGTCCCAGTGGCCCGACCCGTGGCTGTCCCTCAACCCGTTCTTCGCCTCCGGCGGCACCGTCCCCGAACTCGTCAGCGAGGGCCTGCTGCACCCGGAGACCGCCCGCATCTTCCAGGCGCAGAAGAAGGAGGGGAGCACCGTCTGCGACGGCCGACCCCTCACCCTGCACCGCCACCAGCGCGAGGCGATCGAGACCGCCCAGAGCGGCCGCTCCTACGTCCTGACCACCGGCACCGGCTCGGGCAAGTCCCTCTCCTACATCGTCCCCATCGTCGACCGGGTCCTGAAGGAGCGCGACCGCGAGAAGGCCGGGGGGAACCACTCCAAGCGGGTGCGCGCCATCATCGTGTACCCGATGAACGCCCTGGCCAACAGCCAGCTCAACGAGCTGAGCAAGTTCCTCGTCGACGGCTACGGGCAGGGCCGCGAACCCGTCACCTTCGCCCGCTACACCGGCCAGGAGGGCGAGGAGGCCCGCAAGCGCCTGCGCGACGACCCGCCGGACATCCTGCTCACCAACTACGTGATGCTGGAGCTGATGCTCACCCGGCCCGACGACCGGCGCTCCCTCATCAAGATGGCGCGGGGCCTGGACTTCCTCGTCTTCGACGAGCTGCACACCTACCGCGGCCGCCAGGGCGCCGACGTCGCCCTGCTGATCCGCCGCGTCCGCCAGGCCTGTGAGGCCCCGGACGTGCAGTGCGTGGGCACCTCCGCCACCATGTCCTCCGAGGGCACCCTGGACGACCAGAAGAACGTGGTCGCCGACGTCGCCTCCAAGATCTTCGGGACCCGGGTCGACCCGGGCGACGTCATCACCGAGACCCTGGTCCGCGCCACCGCCGACGACCCGCAGGACGGGCCGGTCCGGGTGCCCGCCGAGCGCCTGTCCCAGGACGCCCCGCGCGCCTACAACGACCTGTACCGCGACCCCCTGGCCCGGTGGATCGAGTCCGCCTTCGGCCTGGTCGCCGACCCGGACACCGGCCGCCTGGTCCGCCGGCGCCCCACCAAGGTCGAGGACGCCGCCGCCGAGCTGTCCCGCGCCACCGGCGTGCCCGTCGAGCGCTGCGTGGAGGCGATCCGCCGCACCCTGGAGGCCGGCGCCGAGGCCTTCCACCCGGGCAACCGCCGCCCCCTGTTCGCCTTCCGGCTGCACCAGTTCCTCTCCAAGGGCGACACGGTCCACACCACCCTGGAGCACCCGGAGGAGCGCCACCTCACCCGCGACTACCAGCTGGAGCTCCCCGGCAGCGACGGCCACCTCCTCCTCCCGCTGGCGTTCTGCCGCGAGTGCGGCCAGGAGTACATGACGGTGTGGCGGGTGGAGACCGCCACCGGGACCTTCTACCGCTCCCGCCGCGACAGCGTCCCCTCCGAGAAGGACGCCGTCGAGGGCTACCTGTACGTCTCCCCGGACTCCCCCTGGCCCGCCGGCCTGGACGAGGTCCTGCGGCGCGACCTGCTCCCGGACTCCTGGATCGAGGTCGACGACAACGGCCAGGAGAACGTCAACAAGAACTACCGCGACCACGTGCCCCGCGCGGTGACCGTCGACCCCCGCGGCACCGAGGGCCAGGGCGAGCTGCCGGCCGCGTTCATCCGCTCTCCGTTCCTGTTCTGCCTGCACTGCGGCGTCAGTTACGAGAACAAGCGCGGCAAGGACTTCGCCAAGCTCGCCACCCTCGACCAGGAGGGCCGCTCCTCGGCGACCTCCCTCGTCTCCGGCACCATCGTCCGCGCCCTCAAGGCGGTCCCGGAGGAGGCCCTGCCCAAGGAGGCCCGCAAGCTCCTCACCTTCGTCGACAACCGCCAGGACGCCTCCCTCCAGGCCGGGCACTTCAACGACTTCGTCCAGGTCGTCGAACTGCGCGGCGGCCTGTACCGCGCCCTGATCGAGGCGGGGGAGGACGGCCTCAACTCCGAGGACCTGGCCTCCCGGGTCGCCGAGGCCCTGGCCCTGGCGCCGGAGGACTACGCCAAGACCCCGGGCCAGGCCCCGCGCCTGGCCGCCCAGGCGGCCAGCACCCTGCGCGACGTTCTCGCCTTCCGCCTCTACCTGGACCTGGAGCGCGGCTGGCGGGTCACCATGCCCAACCTGGAGCAGACCGGCCTGCTCAAGGTGGACTACGCCGACCTGGAGTGGACGGCCCAGCAGCAGGACCGCTGGGACCGGACCTTCTCCCCGCTGCGCTCGGCCGACCCCCACCTGCGCACCAGGATCCTGCGCGCCCTCATGGACGAGATGCGCCGCGCCCTGGCCATCGACACCCCCTACTTCCGCGACGAGGCCTTCGAGTCCCTCCAGAACGCCAGCGAGACCCGGCTCACCGAGTCCTGGTCGCTGGCACGCGGCGACCGCGCCAAGGTCGCGGTCGCCTACCCGGCCCCGTCCAAGCGCACCCTCAACCCCAACGGGCTGTTCCTGTCCGGGCGCGGCAAGTACGCCAAGTTCCTCAAGCGCGTCGACGACTCCTTCAAGAACCTGAGCACCCACGAGCTCCAGCAGGCCATCGCCGACCTGCTGGAGGTCCTGGCCGACGCGGGCCTGCTCACCAGGGTCAAGACCGTGCCCGGCCACGCCCGCCACCGCTTCCACCGCACCGACGGCGAGGCGGTCACCGGCTACCAGGTCGACGCCGGCTGCCTGCTGTGGAAGGCGGGGGAGGGGCGCTTCGGCGCCCAGGACCCGCTCACCCGCACCTACGCCAGCGGCGACGGACCCCGTGTCAACACCTTCTTCCGCGACCTGTACCGGGGCGCCGCCCGCACCCTCACCGGGCTGGTCGCCCGCGAGCACACCGCCCAGGTGCCGCCGGAGGTCCGCGAGGAGCGCGAAGCGCAGTTCAGCAAGGCCGACCTGCGGCTCCTGTACTGCTCGCCCACCATGGAGCTGGGGGTGGACATCAAGGAGCTCAACGCGGTGATGATGCGCAACGTCCCGCCCACCCCGGCCAACTACGCCCAGCGCAGCGGCCGCGGCGGCCGCAGCGGCCAGCCCGCCCTCATCACCACCTACTGCGCCACCGGCAACAGCCACGACCAGTACTACTTCCGCCACTCCGACAAGATGGTCGCCGGGGTCGTCCAGGCCCCCCGCCTGGAACTGGCCAACGAGGACCTGGTCGCCGCCCACCTCCAGGGCATCTGGCTGGCCGAGACCGGCCTCAAACTGGGCCGGGCCGTCCCCGAGGTCATCGACATCGGCTACGACGAGGACCAGCGCGTCCCGGCACCCGAACTGCCCCTCAACAGCGACGCCCACGCCAAGGCGTTCGACGAGGGCGCCCGCCGCCGCGCCATCGCCGCCGCCCGGGAGGTGTTCGACGACGTCCTGCCCCAGCTGGAGGCCATGACCTGGTGGGACGACTCCTGGCTGGAGCGCATGGTCCAGAGCGCCCCGCAGCGGTTCGACAAGGCCTTCGGCCGCTGGCGCGAGCTGTTCCGCGCCGCCCTGGTCGACCAGGCCGAGCAGAACCGCCGCCGCCTGGACCACAGCCTGTCCGAGCGCGACCGCAACCAGGCCAAGCGCCGCCGCGAGGAGGCCGAGGTCCAGATCGCCCTGCTCAAGAACGAGAGCCAGGAGAGCAAGTCGCTGCTGAGCGACTTCAACCCCTACCGCTACCTGGCCAGCGAGGGCTTCCTGCCCGGTTATTCGTTCCCACGCCTGCCCCTGGCCGCCTACATCCCCACCCGCCGCACCCGCTTCGACGAGGGCGACTTCCTCCAGCGGCCCCGGTTCGTGGCGATCCGCGAGTTCGGCCCCGGCGCCCTCATCTACCACGAGGGCGCCCGCTACCAGGTCACCCGCATCCAGCTCCCGCCGGACTCCACCGGCGACGTGGTCACCACCAGCGCGGTGCGCTGCGCGAACTGCGGCTACCACCACGCCCCCGAACAGCGCGTCGACCGCTGCCTGCTGTGCAAGGAGAAGCTGACCGGCCTGACCCCCAACCTGCTCCAGCTGCACACGGTGTACACCACCAAGCGCGAGAAGATCTCCTCCGACGAGGAGGAGCGCCGCCGCGCCGGGTTCCGCCTGGTCACCTCCTACAGCTTCGCCGACCACGGCGGCGGCCGGGAGGGCCGCCAGGACGCCAAGGTGTCCGACGGCGCCGGCTCCCTGGCCACCCTGCACTACGGCGACTCCGCCACCGTCCGCATCACCAACCTGGGCCGGCTGCGCGCCAAGGACGACGAGCCCGACGGCTTCTGGCTGGACCCCACCACCGGCAAGTGGCTCAACGAGGCCACCGCCAAGAAGGCCGTCGGCGACACCTCCGAGACGCCCCTTGTGGAGGACGGCCCCGACGCGGGGGAGGAGCGGGTCCACAAGAAGCGGGTCATCCCCTACGTCGAGGACCGCCGCAACATCCTGGTCCTGCACCTGGACCGGGCCCTGCCCCAGGAGCAGGCGCTCACCCTGATGTACGCGCTGGAGCGCGGCATCGAGGCCGCCTTCGAACTGGAGGACTCCGAGCTCACCAGCGAGCTGCTGCCCCCCGAGGACGGGCCGCGCGAGCGGATGCTGTTCACCGAGGCCGCCGAGGGCGGCGCCGGTGTGCTGCGCCGCATCCAGCACGACCGCGACGCCCTGGCCACCGCCGCCCGCGCCGCCCTGGAGATCTGCCACATCGACCCCGACACCGGCGTCGACCACGACGGCGACAAGGTGTGCGCCCGCGGCTGCTACGACTGCCTGCTCACCTACTACAACCAGACCCACCACCAGCTCATCGACCGCCGCCTCATCCGCGACCTGCTGCTGCGCCTGTCCGACGCCGAGACCCTGCCCACCGGCCTGGGGGTCTCGCGCACCGACCAGATGAAGACGCTGTCCTTCCAGTCCGACACCGGCCTGGAGCAGCGCTTCGTCACCTGGCTCAAGGAGCACGGCCACCGCCTGCCCGACGAGGCCCAGGTGTTCGTCCCCGAGGCGTCGGCCCGGCCCGACTTCGTGTACCGGCTGCCCAACGCGGCGGTGGCGGTGTTCGTCGACGGGCCCGTCCACGACGACGCCACCGTCGCCCAGCGCGACGCCGAGGCCGAGGACCGGCTGCTCGACGCGGGCTGGGAGGTGGTCCGGGTGCCGCACGACGCCGACTGGAGTCTGGTGGTGCGAGAGCACCAGGACTACTTCGGTCCGGGCACCCGCCGCTGAACCCGCACCCGGCGGCCGACCACCCCCGGCCGGCCGCCGGGACCGCAGCCCCGGCGGGGGCCGTCCGGCCCGTGACGGACCCCGCCGACCCCCTGTAGAACTCGATACGACGTCCACCACGACACCGAGGACACCCTCACGATGACCACCGCGTACGCCCCCGGCTCCCTGGTCTCGGCCAGGGGCCGCGAATGGGTGGTGCTCCCCGAGAGCGCCGACGACATGCTGGTCCTGCGCCCCCTGGGCGGCAGCGACGACGACGTGGCCGCCCTGTTCCCCGCCTTCGAGAAGGTGGCGGCAGCCAGCTTCGCCCCGCCCACCCCCGACGACCTCGGCGACGCCCGCGCCGCGGGGCTGCTGCGCAGCGCCCTGCGCATCGGGTTCCGCTCCGGCGCGGGCCCCTTCCGATCCCTGGCCGGGATCGCCGTGCAGCCGCGCGCCTACCAGCTCGTCCCCCTGCTGATGGCGCTGCGCCAGCCCACCGTGCGCATGCTCATCAGCGACGACGTCGGTATCGGCAAGACGGTCGAGGCAGGGCTGATCGCCTCCGAGCTGCTCGCCCAGGGTGAGGCGAGCGGGCTGGCGGTGCTGTGCTCCCCGGCCCTGGCCGAGCAGTGGCAGCAGGAGCTGCGCTCCAAGTTCGGCATCGACGCGGAGCTGGTGCTGTCCTCCACCGTGTCCCGGCTGGAGCGCAACACCGACTACGGCGGATCACTGTTCCAGAAGTACCGGCACGTCATCGTCTCCACCGACTTCATCAAGTCCACCCGGCACCGTGACGACTTCGTCCGCCACTGCCCGGACCTGGTCATCGTGGACGAGGCGCACACCTGCGTGTCCGCCGACGAGCCGGGCGGGGGAGCGGGCAGGCGCAACCAGAACCAGTTGCGCTACGAGCTCCTCCAGAAGGTCTCCGCCAAGGAGGACCGCCACCTGCTGCTGGTCACCGCCACCCCGCACAGCGGCAAGGAGTCGGCGTTCCGCAACCTGCTGGGGCTGGTCAGGCCCGAGCTGGCCACCGTGGACCTGGACACGGCGGAGGGACGGAGCCTGCTGGCCCGCCACTTCGTCCAGCGCAAGCGCGCGGACGTGCGCAACTACCTCACCGAGGAGCGGGGCGGCGCGCTGGCCGAGAGCACCGCGTTCCCCTCCGACCGCGAGTTCAAGAACGAGCCGTACAAGCTCACCCCCGCCTACCGGGACCTGCTCGACGATGCCCTCGCCTACGCCAAGGAGCGGGTCGAGCAGGGCACCGCCCAGGGCAAGCGCGAGGCCCGGGTGGCCTGGTGGTCGGCGATCGCCCTGCTGCGCTCCCTGGTGTCCTCCCCGCGGGCCGCCGCCAAGACCCTGCGCACGCGTTCCGTGGCCGCGGCGGCCCAGACCCCGGAGGAGGCCGACCAGCTCGGCGCCCCGCTCACCCGGGACGCGGCCGACGCCGACGCCCTGGAGGGTATGGACACCGCGCCGGGTGCCGAGACCTCCCCGGACGGGGCGGCGGCCGCCAAGCACGACCGGCTGCTGGAACTGGCGAAGCGCGCCGAGGCCCTGGAAGGCCCCGAGAGGGACCGCAAGCTCAAGGAGCTGGTCAAGCACCTCAAGGGACTGCTGGAGGAGGGGTACAACCCCATCGTCTTCTGCCGGTACATCGACACCGCCGAGTACGTGGCCGAGCACCTGGACGGCAAGCTCAACGGGCGTGCGTCGGGCGGCCGGCCGGGGTGGAAGACCACGGTCAAGCACGTCACCGGCAAGCTCTCCCCGCAGCAGCGCGTCGAGCGCATCGAGGAGCTGGCGGAGGAGGCGGCCGCCGAGGCCGCCCGCGCGGCCGTCGACGAGGAGGGCACCCAGGCCCGCCGGGTGCTGGTGGCCACCGACTGCCTGTCCGAGGGCGTGAACCTCCAGCACTACTTCGACGCCGTCGTCCACTACGACCTGGCCTGGAACCCCACCCGCCACGACCAGCGCGAAGGCCGTGTGGACCGGTACGGGCAGCAGCGGGACGTGGTGCGCGTCATCACCATGTTCGGCGAGGACAACGTCATCGACGGCAAGGTCCTCGAAGTCCTCATCAAGAAGTACCAGGAGATCCGCAAGGCCCTGGGCGTGGCGGTGTCCGTCCCGGACGAGACGGCCGCGGGCGTCACCGACGCCATCGTGGACTGGCTGCTGAGCCGGGGGCGCGAGGCCGAGCAGGAGGCGCTGTTCACCCCGGAGGACCTGGTGGCCCGGACCGAGGAGGTCGACAGCGCCTGGGAGTCGGCGGCCGAGAGGGAGAAGACCTCTCGCACCCGGTTCGCCCAGCGGGCCATCCACCCGGAGGAGGTGGCCCGCGAGGTCGCCGCCGTCCGGGAGGCCCTGGGCGGGGCCGGCGAGGTGCGCGAGTTCACCGAAGATGCGCTGCGGGCGTTGGGTGCGCTGGTCACCCCGCTGCCGGACGGGGACGGTGACGGCGGCGGGTTCCGCGCGGACGTGTCCACGGTCCCGGTGGGGCTCAAGGACGCCATCGTCCCCCTGGTGGGCGGCGATGTGGTGGACAAGGGGCGGCCGGTGCCGTTCCGCGAGACGGCGGCCGTGCCGCGCGGGGAGGCGGCGCTGGTGCGCACCGACCCGGTGGTGGGGGCACTGGCCTCGCACGTGCTGGACACCGCCCTGGACGCGGAGGGCGATCCGGACAAGCGGCCGGCGCGTCGCTGCGGGGTGATCCGCACGGACCGGGTGAGCACGCGGACCACGCTGCTGCTGGTGCGGTACCGGTTCCACCTGACCCTGCCGTCCCGGCACGGGACCCGGCAGCTGGTGGCCGAGGACGCCCGGCTGCTCGCCTTCACGGGTGCGCCGGACAAGGCCCAGTGGCTCACGGCCGAGCAGGCGCGCGAGTTGGTGGACTATGAGGCCACCGAGAACACCGCCCCGACGATGGGTGTGAACACCATGCGGCGGGTGCTGGACGCCCTGCCCGCCGTCACCGAACACCTCGACTCCTACGGGGACGAGCTGGCCGCCGAACTCGCCGACTCCCACCGACGAGTGCGCGTGGCCTCCGAGGAGATCCGCCGCGGTCTCAAGATCCAGGCCCAGAAGCCCGCCGATGTCCTCGGCGTCTACGTCTACCTGCCCACCGTCGCCAACCCCGCCGCTTCCGCCGGAGGTGCCGCCTGATGTCCGCCATCGCACGCAACCGTGTGTTCGAGTCCGCCCAGACCGTGGGCGGCCTGCTGCCCGCCGACATGCTCGTCCGCATCTCCGAGGGCAAGGATGTGGAGGGGGCCAAGCCCGCCGACTACGGGGTCCGCGTCGGCTCGGTGTCCGACGAGGCCGAACGCCGCTGGGAGTACCTCAAGGGCGTGTGGCGCGAGCTGCGCAAGAAGCTGCCCGTGGAGGGGACGGGTGAGGGTCCGGCGATCGACTCCGTCAACGCGGCCCGCCCGCAGTGGGTGGAGCCCCTGTTCAACGAGCTGGGGTTCGGGTGGCTGAACGCCGGGCCGGGGGAGGGGATCGCCTCCGACGACGGAGCGAAGCGGTTCAAGATCACGCACCTGTGGCAGCACGTGCCGATCCACGTGGTGGCCTGGCACGCCGACCTGGACAAGCGCCCGGGCGGGGCCGGGACGGTGCCCCCGCAGTCGTATGTGCAGGAGATGCTGAACAGCTCCTCGGCCCACCTGTGGGCGGTGGTGACGAATGGGCGGCAGCTGCGGCTGCTGCGCGACTCCAGCGCGCTGGCCACGGCGGCGTACGTCGAGTTCGACCTTGAGGCGATCTTCGACGGTGAGCTGTTCAACGAGTTCGTGCTGCTGTTCCGGCTGCTGCACGCCTCCCGGTTCGCGGTGGAGGCGGAGCAGCCGCCGGCCACATGCTGGCTGGAGAAGTGGCGCGGCGACGCGATCAAGTCGGGTGCCCGCGCCCTGGAGCAGCTGAGCGAGAACGTCCGTGAGGCGATCTCGGCACTGGGCACCGGGTTCCTCAAGGCCAACCCGGACCTGCGCAAGGACCTGGACGTGAAGGCGTTCCACGGGGCGCTGCTGCGGCTGGTGTACCGGATGCTGTTCCTGTTCGTGGCAGAGGACCGCGACGCCCTGCACCCGCCGGGTACGGATGGGCAGGCGCGGGAGCGGTACGCGAAGTACTTCTCCTCGGCGCGGCTGCGGCGGCACGCCCGCCGGCGCCGGGGGACCTCGCACGGTGACCTGTACCAGGCGTTGACGCTGGTGCTCGACGCCCTGGGCGGCAACGACAAGCACCCCCATGGGCGGCCCGAGATCGGGGTGCCCGCCCTGGGCGGTCTGTTCACGGCGACGGAGGCGGACGCGCCGCTGCACGGGTTCAAGCTGAACAACGAGGCGCTGCTGGGGGCGGTCCGCCACCTGGCCCAGGTGCGCGACACGGCGTCGCGGCGCTGGCTCGCGGTGAACTACCGCAACCTCGACGCGGAGGAACTGGGGTCGATCTACGAGTCGCTGCTGGAGCTGGTGCCCAAGTACAACGTCTCGGACCTGACGTTCGAGCTGCGGGTGATCGGTGGCAACGACCGCAAGACGACGGGGTCGTACTACACGCCGTCCTCGCTGATCGAAACGCTGCTGGACTCGGCGCTGGACCCGGTCATCGACGACGCGGTCAAGCGCGCCGAGCAGAACGCCACCGCTGCCGGGAAGAGCGATGTCTCCCACACGGTGGTGGAGGAGCTGCTGTCCCTGACGGTGTGCGACCCGGCCTGTGGCTCGGGGCACTTCCTCGTGGCGGCGGCGCGGCGGATCGCCAAGCGGGTTGCCGCGGTTCGCGAGGGCAACCCCGAGCCGACGGTGGGCGCGGTGCGGCACGCCCTGCACGAGGTGGTGGCGCGGTGCATCTACGGCGTGGACCTCAACCCGATGGCGGTCGAACTGGCCAAGGTGTCGCTGTGGCTGGAGGCGCTGGACCCCGGCAAGCCGCTGAATTTCCTCGACGCCCACGTCAAGCACGGCAACGCGCTCATCGGGGCGACCCCGGCCCTCATGCGCCAGGGCATTCCCGACGCGGCTTTCATCGCGACCGAGGGTGATGATAAGAAGCACGCGAAAGCCTTGGAGAAGATCAACGCCAAGGAGCGTGAGGGGCAGGAGAGCCTGTTCGACATCGAGCCGGAAGCCGTCAAGGTGTCCAACAGCTCGTTTGCGAGCAGGCTGCGTCAGATCTCGGCTGCTCCGGCCGAATCGCTTGAGGATGTGCGTCGGCAAGAGAAGGCGTTCGAGGAGTTCCAAAGTTCGGATGAGTACACGCATGCGCTGCATCTGGCGGACGCCTGGTGCTCGGCGTTCATGGCGGTGAAGGACCCGAAGCAGCCGCGTCCGGTTACGGAAGCTGTCTTCCAGGCGTTGCAGGAGCCGGAAGGTCATGGTGCCACCGAGGACACCAACCAGGAGATCATTCGGCTGCGGAAGCAGTACGACTTCTTTCACTGGTACCTGGAGTTCCCGGACGTTTTCTCGGTTCTGGAGAACGATAAGGGAATCAACCCTGACACGGGGTGGTCCGGTGGTTTCGACTGCGTTCTGGGAAACCCGCCGTGGGACAGCGTGGAGCTGAAGGAACAAGAGTTCTTTGCCCAGCGGGACCCGGAGATCGCCGAGGTTTCCCGGGCTTCCGAGCGCAAGAAGATGATCGCGGCTCTCAAAGACGACCCGGACAAGCATGAGCTTTACCGAGAGTACGCTGAGGCCAAGCGGAAGGTGTATGCCGAGAGTCACTTCCTGCGTAGGTCGGGCCGTGTCCCGCTGACAGGGAAAGGGAACCTCAACGTTTACGCGGTTTTCGCCGAGACGGACAGGATTCTGCTCGGTGAGTGCGGGCGCTGTGGTGTCATCGTTCCGACCGGTATCGCGACGGATGCGCGCACCCAGTACTTCTTCAAGGACCTGGTGCAGAAGGGTTCTATCGCGGCCCTCTACGACTTCGAGAATCGAAGCGGCTTGTTCCCGGCCGTGGACTCGCGCATGAAGTTCTGCATCCTGTCCCTTGCGGGTCGCGACCTGCGCGAATCTGAGGCCTCTTTCGCGTTCTTCCTGCACGACCCAGCCGAGCTGGACGATGCCGACAAGGCGTTTACCATGACTCCGCAGGAGATCACCCTCCTTAACCCAAATACGGGCACTTGCCCGATCTTTCGCTCCCGCCGGGATGCCGAGATCACCCTGGGCATCTACCGACGAGTCCCGGTCCTGGTGAAGGAGGGCGACCCGAACGGGAACCCCTGGGGTGTGTCGTTCATGGCTATGTTCCACATGTCCCACGACTCCCACCTCTTCCGTACTTACGAACACTTGGAAAAGAGTGGATGGATTCTGGAGGGAAATATCTTCGTCAAAGGTGAGAAGCGCATGCTGCCCCTGTACGAGGCGAAGATGATTCACCATTACGATCATCGGTGGGCCACATACGCGCAGGGCGGCGATACCCGTGATCTCACTCTCGAAGAGAAGAAGGACTCGAACGCCGTGGTCATGCCTCGCTACTGGGTCTCGGAGGGTGCGACCGACACGGGGGAGAAGGACAAGTACAGCAAGCCGGTGATGGAAACCGGTGTCCAGACCAAGTTGGACGCTGCTGGCTGGGGTCGGGGATGGCTTCTCGGTTGGCGCGACATCTGTCGTTCAACAGATTTGCGAACGTCAATAATTTCCTTTGTTCCTAAATCCGCAGTTGGAGACAAGTACCTTTTGATGTTCCCGGACTGTGAAGCCGGGATCGTTCCTGCCCTTGTGGGCATGCAGGCTTCTTTTGCTTTTGACTTCTCAAGTCGACAAAAGCTTGGCGGGACTTCCATGAAATTCTTCACGTGGAAGCAGCTTCCATTTCTCTCTCCGGGGGATGTTGCTTCAAATTCTGATTTTATCTCTAGGCGTGTCTTGGAGTTGACTTTTACATCTAAAGACATGATCTCCCTTGCGCGAGACCTTGATGATCAAGGAAATCCATTTCTGTGGGAGGAGGGGCGCCGTTTCGTAATGAGGGTTGAGCTGGATGCGCTCTTCTTCCACCTGTACGGGATCGATCGCGATGACGTGGAATACATCATGGAGACCTTCCCGATCGTGAAGAAGAAAGATGTGGCCAAGTACGGCACCTACCGCACCAAGGAGCGCATCCTGGAGATCTATGACCGGATGGCGGAGGCCGGGGTCTCTCAGGACACCCCGCTGGTCGATGGTGAGAACTTCATATCCGAACTGACCCCGCCGCCCGGCCACGGCCCCCGGCACGCGCCCGTTTCCTGATGTGCCTGCGCCCCGCCCCGAAGCCTTCGGGGCGGGGCGCCAGCACTCAGCAATCGGGTCTTGTCATGGACGCGCACTCCATGTGCTTCGGGTAGTAGCGATGACTTCTCCGGCCGCGCTGCCCTGGGGCCTTCCGGCTACCTCTTCTCGTTGCTGTCACCCGCGATCACCGAGGGCCAGGGGAAGTCCTCAGGTAGGGCGTCCATGACCACCTCCCCGCAGCGCCGCCCCTTCCAGGTCCCGGCACTGCGCATGGTGCCCACCTCCCGGAACCCCGCCTTGGCATAGGCGGTGCGCCCGGCGGCATTGGGTTCGAGCACTTTGAGCCAGACCATCTCCAACCCGATGACATGGAAGGCGTAGTCCAGGGTCAGCCGTGTGGCCGCTGTCCCCACACCCCGGCCGCGACTCTCCGGTGCCACGACCAGAACGAACTCCGCCGTGCGCACCTGGTGGTCGATCAGCAGACTCGCCAACCCGCACGGGGCCGTCTCGCCGCCCCGGGTGTCGTACACGGTGAACCGGGCCTGGTCGGGCGCTCCGCGCAATTGGTGTTCCAGCCCTTCGGCCCGCGACTCCGCGCTCTCGGGAACCTGCCGCCCGTACCCGAGCACCGCGCCCGGGTCGCTCTCCCACCGCCAGTACTCATGGGCCAGGTCGGCGCGCAGCGCCCCCAACGCGATGCCCTCGACTCGGGCCCACAGAACGGGTTCAGCGATGTCACTCACGGGACTCCTCGAAGGGTGTGTAGTCGGTGATGTCGTCGGATTCGGCGACCGGTCGGCCGTCGACTTCGACCCAGGCGTGCAGCCGCACCGGATCGGTGGCTGCCCCGTGCCGGAACACTGCCCGGTGTCCCGCCCAGCGAAGGGCGACGGAGGTCGCCGCAGCCTCCTCCCAACATGCCACGCGCAGCGGTAGCAGGCGGCCGATCCTCCTCACGGCGTACGCCGCCGCCTCCGCAACGGCATGGTCGGCAGGACCTGTCGCCATCCGTCCGGCCAGGCGCCGGGTATGGGCGAACGCTTTCGTACGGCCGAGCACTCCAACGCTCACGACGAGGGACAGCGCGCAGGCTCCCAACGCATACCAACGCAGTGATGAACGGGGAACCGGCGCGAGCGCGGCAGGGCTCTCCCGCGTCCCCCAACTGGGCGAGGAAGACACTCCCGGCCTCACCCTGCCCCAGGCCCGGGGATCTTCTCCCCCGGCGAGGACCCCGGCGTTCACCAAGGCCGCAACCGCCCGTCCCCGATCCGGGACGGACAGAGCCGAGACCACACCTCCCGCACCTTCCAAACACGAGATGACCTCAGCGGCCTCCCCCGAGAACAGCTGCACCGCCCCCGTCTCCGCGTCCAGGGCGACGCAGGCGGACGGGAAACAGATCAGCCGCAGCTGCGGGGCCGGCACAAGGTGCGGCGGAAGTGCCGTCATCACGCCTCCTTCCGTGCTCGGCTCCGCGTCCACGCGGCTGGAGGGCTTGCCTCGACCGCACGCCCCCACACCTCGGCGGAGATCACCGGCTCCAGCAGCCCCCAAGGGGAATCCCTGCCCAGCGCCGCCATGTGGAGTTCTCTGCGCAGTTCCTGCGGGTCGATCAGGCCGTGGCCGGCCAACCACCCGTCGAGGAGGACGGACACTTCTGGAAGATGTGCGCGCAACCCCAGGTGGTGGTCGGCATCGGTACCCCCCTTGGTACGGCGTCGCGTGATCGCTTCCGGTAGGACATCTCGCATCGCCTCCGCCAGCTGCGGTTTGTAACTCCAGGGCGACCCCCGATCCGTGACACGGAAGGCCAATGCGGCCTCCACCACGGATCTGTCCAGGAACGGGGCTTCCAGGCGGACCCCGAAGGCCTCGGCGAACTGCGCGTCGGCGTGGGCGGTGCGCCCGATGCCGCGCAACGTGAGGAGTTCCGCGTCCGAGCGCAGGAGGTCCAGCACACCACGGCCGCCTCCGAGGGCCGTCATGGCCTGTGCCTTCGGGGTGAGCCAACGGCAGGAGAACCTGTTCCCGCCCCGGGCCGACTGTCGCAGCAGCCCTGCGGGGGAACGCCGGTCGAGCTTGGCCCACCCGTGCAGATCACGCAAGGTACGGATCACGCGACCGCGCACCGCCGGCCTCAGTGCGAGCTCGGGCGACTGCATCAGCAGTGCGTCGCCTCCATCGCCGGTCATGTGCAGGGTGTTCCCCGCGGTCCGGATCCGCTCGTAGGCGAGGATGTGCCGGGCGCAGGTGACGGTGGACGGGGCCGGTTCGTCGGTCGGTGGTATTTGTTCCAGGCCGCTGTAGGGGAGCTCGGTCTCGCCCAGGGCCAGCAACTCGTGGCGCATGCCGAGCCGTCCGCGCGCGGCCTCGCGTGCGTGGTCGAGATCGCCGCCGTGGTCTCTGGAGGCGGGATGGACCGTCCAGGCGGTCAAACGCCGAGAGCCCGTGGCCCGCTGCTCGGCGAGGAGACACAAGGAGGTCGAGTCCAGGCCTCCGCTCAGATCACAGGAGAGACGCTCCGCCTGCGCGAACCTCACCTCCACGGCGCCTTCCAATGCCCTTCCGAAGCGGGGAACGGTCTCGGCCCGGGGACGGGTCCTGGGCGGTGACCACCAACGGTCGACCACAGTCCGTCCTCCATAGCGCATGTCCAGGCTGTGTCCCGGAGGAACGGCATGCACCTGTTGGAATGCGCTTCGCTCCGCGAAGTGCGGTCCCGCCGGGTCCATGAGCAGACCCGATAACCAGGCCAGATCCACCCCGGTATCGGTGAGGCCGGCCAGGGCACGGCTGGATGACGCCCACACCACTGAGCCCTCCACTTCGCAGAAGTAGAGGGGAAGCGCGTGTACGGGATCGGCGAACACTGTTGCCCCACCCCGATGGGCGACGACCACCGCGTACATACCGGCCCACGAGGAAGGACCGGTACGCCAGGCTCCCCGGAGCCAGCCGCGCAGATCGTCCGCGGACACCGTGTGGCTGCCGAGTACCGCACCCATCAGTGGGCCGCTCCTAGTGACGGTCACGGTGGGCCCGGCACCCGGGCCCACCCTCCACAGCTCACCACAGGGGATCACCTCTGACCAGGTCGGGGCCATCGGTCGCGGGGCGGAGGAAACGGCGGCCGTGACCACCCCGCCGAACCAGCCCATGGTTTCTCCTATCCTTGAGGCACCGACTTCATGTCGGGTCACTGGTACTTGTAGCGCTTGTCCTCGGTTCCGCTCCGGGTGCTCGTTCCCTCCGTCAGCTCCGCTGCGTCGCCGAGTTCGACGACATCGGGGAAGAAGGGTTCCGATCCGGATTCCTCCACCGTCTGTACGGGGTGGGCGTGTTCCTGCATTGCTGGACGCTCCTTCGTGCGCGCCGGTGATGTGGTCCTTAAGTCTGTTCCTGAACCGGGGGACGGATCTACCGCACGAAGGACACCTCGAAAGACGTCCTGGTGCGATAAAACGTCCCCATGCCCCCTAACGAACGGCTTCGTCTGTGCCTGTCGCGGTCCGGGCACACGCTGGCCTCGCTCGCCGAACAGGTGCGCACCGACCCCAAGACCGTGGCCCGCTGGATCAGCACCGGGCGGGTGCCCCACCGTCGCAACGCCCATGCGGTGGCCCGAGTGCTCGGTGTAGACGTCCGGGAGCTCTGGCCCTCTCTGGAGCAGCTGAGGGAGAGCGGAACGGGCGCGGACCAGGATCTGAAGTCCGTTCACCTTCAACGCTCCGAGGTACCGATCGAGCAGTGGCGGACGATGTTCGCGGCCACGGAGAGATCGATCGACATCCTGGTCTACGCGGCCCTGTTCCTCCACGAGCAGATCCCCGGTTGGAACGACCTGCTCAGAGAAAAGGCCGAGAACGGTGTCCGAGTGCGTGTGCTCATCGGAGACCCCGGTTGCGAAGCCGTGCGTGTACGTGGGGAGGAGGAGAACTTCGGCCACGGCATCCAGTCCCGGTGTCACCTGGCAACGATGCACTACCGGCCGTTGGCGGTCGTGCCTGGTGTTGAGGTGAGGTTGCACTCCACGACGCTGTACAACTCGCTCTACCGGGCCGATGACCACATGTACGTCAACACCCACCTGTACGGGGTCAACGCCTACGGCAACCCGCTGCTACGGCTCGAACGCACAGCCCCACAAGGACTGTTCGACGCCTACGCCGCCAGTATGGAAGCCGTATGGAACGATGCCCGGCCGTTGGAGGAGTGAACCGGAACATGGCTCGTACCGAGTACTACGACGACCCTGCCGCACCGGTCCCGAACAGTCTGGTGGTGGCGGCCAGCGCGGCCGTCATCGACGGTGAGGGACGGCTGCTGTTGCAGCGGCGGGTGGACAACGGGCTGTGGTCGATGCCCGGCGGGGCGATGGAGATGACCGAGAGCCTGCCGCAGGCGGCGGTGCGCGAGGTGTGGGAGGAGACCGGGTACGAGGTGGAGGTCACCGGCCTGGTCGGCACTTACACCGATGCCCGGCACGTCATCGCCTACAGCGACGGCGAGGTCCGCCGCCAGTTCAACGTGTGCTTCCGCGCCCGGGTCGTGGGCGGACAGCTCACGGTCAGCGACGAGTCGCACGAGGTGCGCTGGTTCGCGTCCGCCGAAATCGAGGACCTGCCGATGCACCACACCCAGCGGCTCCGGGTGGAACACGCCCTGCGAGGGGGACCTCCGTACACCGGCTGACCTCGCTCAGGTGTTGTCTCCGGGGCGCTTGAGCTCAGCTTGCTTTGCGCAGTACGGACCCCGTCTGCTGGAGGTTCACAGGCGGGGCCCGGCGATGGTGCTGTCGCCCGGGTCAGGTGTCCTTGGCCGTGTCGAGGAAGGCCTGCCACTCATCGGCGCTGAAAAAGAGCGCGCCCAGCTCCCGGTGCTTGGTGTCCCGGACCCCGGTGACCGGACCCTCCGAGACCTCCACACACTCACCGCGCTCAGCGCTGTAGCTCGCGGTGTGCCAGGGAGAAACGGGCATCGACGCCGTCTTGATGGCTTCGTGTTCAGTCATCAGGTCTTCTCCAGTTCGCCTGCCAGGTGGCAGATGAAGTCTTGCGTGTCGTCCAGGGGCAGGGCGGCCGCCTGCAAATGCTCGAACCGGTGCTCGTGGTCGGCGAGTTCGTTGCCGCCCTCGAAGAAGTGCCCACTGGGGAGGACGTCGATGTAGCCCACACGGTCGGCATCACCAAGGTGCAGCAGAGTGTAGCCGCAGGGCTGCGCCATGCCTTTGGACAGTAGCAGCACCTGAATGTCAATGTTCGGGCGCTTATTGAGCTCCAGCAGGTGCCGCAGCTGGGTGCCCATCACCTGCGGACCGCCGACGAGGCAGCGGAGTGCGGACTCGTCGATCACCGCCCAGATCCGGGGCGCGTACTCGCGGTTGAGGAGGGTTTCGCAGCGCTCGATCCGGGCGGCGATGCGCTTCTGGCGCTCTTCAGGATCGGTGACGATTCCCCGGGACATCAAGGCCTCGATGTAGTGCGGGTGCTGAAGAAGTCCGGGGACGACCCCCATCGCGTACTGCTGGATCTTGGTGGCCTCGTTCTCCAGGCTGTAGAAGGCGTTGCCGGCCACGTCCTCGTGCTGGAACCACCAGGGCTTCTGCTTGCGTGCCGCCTTGGCGATCTCCACCAGCTCTTCCCGGAGCGCGTCGCTCGCGCCGTACAGGCGGCAGAGCGCGGCCACGGCTTCCGTCGTCAGCCGGACGAACCGCCCGTTCTCGATTCTGTAGAGCTTGCTGGTGTCCCAACCCAACTCGTTCGCGACCTGCTCCTGGGACAGCTTGGCCTGGGTCCTGAGCCGCTTGAGCTGACTCACCAGGTAGTGCCTGCGCACGGGGGAGCCCTGGGCCACGGAGGCCTCCTTCGTCCAGTCGTCACATCGGATGGCAGGGGAGACCCATCATCTCACCGCGCCAAAAAGGACATGTGTTCATAATGCAGACCACTTTAAATGCAGGCCTTGTAAGTTTGAAGGCCGCTCCCTAGCTTAGAGGGCGAGGCGAGATTCCGGCGGGTTTCTCCGGAAGGAGGGGCTGACCTCGGCTGGCGCGGTGTGCCATGCGGGGAGGCGGCCGGGATCTGGCCGATCCCTGGCGTGCATCGCTCACTACGGGATGGCCGCTCACGGGGCGGCCACATGAAAACGGGCTCTGGGGGCGAATGCCGCGCCCCCAGAGCCCAGTGACAACGCAAGACTCCCTGCAAGGAGAAGCGCATCATGACCATTGTGCCGTGTCCCAGCGCGCTCTTCCACACCCCCACACCCGGCTTCGCTGGGCGCCGCTGGGCCAGCCGCCTCTACCCGGGTGACCTCGCCGAACTCTCCGGGGCCCGTCAGGACCTGCGCGCCGACCTGCACCGCCTCCAGGGGCTGTGCCCAGACCTGGCCGACACCATCACCCTCTGCGCCAGCGAGATGTTCGCCAATGCCTGCGACCACTCCCGCTCCGGCCAGAAGGGCGGGCGGATCATTCGCACCCTGTCCATGCCCACCGCCCGCAGCCTGCACGTGATGATCGTCGACGACGGCGTCCGGGACGCCGCCCCCGCCTTTCCGGAGATCCCGCACCAGCGCACCGTCGAGGAATGGGAGGAGGCCGAACGCGGCCGCGGCCTGCTGCTCATCGACGCCCTGGCCACCTGTTGGGGGTCCCGGGCCGTGGTGGACTTTCCGTTCTGCGCGGGGCTGGGCACCGCGGTCTGGGCCGAGTTCACCCTCCCCGCCCCGGCCGGAGACGTGGCCCGGTGAGCGCCGAACCCGTCTCCTCCGGGGTGCGCGCCGTGCTGGGCGCACCCCGGGGCCGCCGCTTCTCCCGCCCGGGAACCCCGACCCTTCCCGCGCTGTCCACTCGGGAACAGCGCCTCCTGGCACAGATGCCCGACAACCCCCGGGTCGCCTACCGCCAGGCCCGCGGCCAGACCCCGCCTTGGATGAACCTGCACTCCGCCCGTATTACCGGGGACGACGCCCCGCGCCCGGCCCGACGACGCGAACCCGCGCCCGTCCCAGGCCGCGTTCCGGCACCCCGGGTTCCGCGCCCCCGGCCCGCCCCCGACGACGGCCCGGCCAGGCCGCGCCCCCACCGGGAACCCCCGCCGTTGCCGCGCTGCCGTCCGGGCCGTCCGCGCAGCCACCGCAAACCCCGAAAGCCCGGCCGCATCGCCTGGCGACTGACCGCCTACACCCTCGCCGCCCTGGCCGGCGCCCTCGCCCACCACTTGGCCGCGCCCTTGTTATAACCATCCGACTCCACAGTCACCGCCGGGGCGGACCCACCCGCCCCGGCCTGTCCCGAACCCGATCCGGGGTGCCCACAGTCCACCTGCCCCGCCTGTCATCACGGAGACTTCTTCCGCACGGCACCCGTGGCAGACGGCCGACGACGCAGATCCATGGGTGCCGGCCGGTACGAATCGGAACCGCAACCTGTGCCTCATGGCCGAGAAGCCATCCCCGTGTTGTGGACGGCCGTGCTCGGAGCGAGATCGGCGAGATAGGACCTACTCGCCGTCCACGGTGTGAGTTCCACGCCGAAGGTGTCCTCCGTGCCCTGGGACAGGTGGACGAGCCTGCCCACCACATGGATCGGGTCCCCCGCACGGAAGGCCCCCGTGTACGCGCCCAGGTACGAGCGCAGGTGCACGATCCGGTCGGCGAAGGACTCGGGGTCGTCCACGGTCGAGCGCAGCACCCGGTCGACCCTGATCCGGTACAGCGCCGGAGTCAGGATCCCCTCCGCATGGTCGGTCACCGTGGCGAGCAGGGTGATCTCACCGATCTCCTTGGCGCTCATCGTGTCGGGGTTCCCGGGGACGTCGGCACGAAACACACACTCAACCTGACCATCCGCGCCCACCAAACCACGACCGGGTCCCGGTGGCGGCGCATGGACCCGGCCGCCCAGGCCCTGCTCGTTCTGGTCCACCTGCACAAGGGCGAACCGTTCGCCCAGGTTGCGGCTGGGCTCGGCATCAGCGCCGCAACCGCCTGGCGGTAAGTGCGCGAGACCACGGCCCTGCTCGCCGCCCAGGCGCCCACCCTGAAACAGGGCTGCGCCGCAACCGCCGCAAGGGCTGGGCGTACGTGATCGTGGACGGCACCCTCATCGCCTGCGACCGCGTCGCCGCCGACCGGCCGTTCTACTTCGGCTACTTCGGCAAACACCGGCGCCACGGCATGAACATCCAGGTCGTGTCCGCACCCGACGGCGAACCGCTGTGGACGTCCTGGTCACTGCCCAGTGTGGTGCATGACACCAAAGCCGCGCGGGTGTGGAAGATCGCCGAGCTCATCAAGGCCGCGGGGCTGATCGGCCTGGGCGACAAGGACTACGTCGGGCTCTCTGACGTGATGTTCTACCTGTTCAAGGGGCACGACAAGCCGCAGTGGAAGAAGGACGCCAACTCCGACCACGCCCAGCTGCGCTCACCCGGCGAGCGCGAGATTGCCCAGCTCAAGCAGTGGGACATCTTGCACCGCCTACGCTGCTTCCCACAATACGCCGCCAGATCACCCGTGCCGTGCTGGTCCTTGAGCTCCAAGAAACAGGACGAAAAAGGTTTAGTGTTGCAACATTCTGGAATGATAAGTCAGGAGCTAAGTTGAATTCCTGTCGCAAATGCGACGAGAATCAAGACTCCCATCCAATAAAATATGCGAAGCTTTCCTGTGGAGTGAATGGCCTGCTTGTAGGGCCATGAATTATGGAAATATTCCGGCAGGGGGCTCGGGCTGGAGGCGCTGATTTGATGCGTTAGTCCTGCTTTGGGGAGCATGCGGCGTAGTTCTGTCTCGAGAGTTTCTCCGTGTTTGACGGATCCTATTAGAAGTCTGTGGTACCAGGACTTGTCCACAAAATAAAAAGCAAGCCAAAGGATCAAACCAAAGAATAAAATCAGGGTAGGGAACTTTAGTGACAGGGAGAAGAGAGTGACTTCCGTTCTTTCTCTGGATGTCACTGCCGCTGTCCCTAGGGTGAAGGTCATAGCGGTCAGAGCCAGTCCGCGTATGCGCCAGCTGATGTCATTGAAATGCTGCTGAACGGAAATTGTTTGCTTCCACATTTCTATATAATGCTGAGTCTTGTCATCGTCTGTAGGATCTTGTGGCATCTAAGCTCCTTGGAAATCGAACATGTCCAGTAGTTCAGAGAATCCCTTATGTGCAGTTCGTGTGGGTGCTATATCGGGGCGCTCGGCCAGAATTTTCTCTCTCCTAATGTCTTCCTCCGTCCAGTGCGAAACTCGACGTAGGAGCTCATAGCCTTCACGATCGTGAGAGACGCCGTAGGCGGCATGAACATCATGGACACCGAATTCCTGGGCCATGGCCACGTCTTTCATTAGGCTATCACCGATATAGACCGTTGAACGGCGATCAACTGAAAAATCTTCAAGGATCCATCGTAGTACTTCTTTGTTCGGTTTGAGTAGTCCTTGGCGTACGTGGCGGTGCTCAGTCTTTTTCAGTCCGTAGTCGCTGGATGGGTACATTCGAATGCTTTCGGGGGTCTTTCCGTGCGGAAAGTCATGGTCAGGGGAAGAATACATGGTATCGATCAAGCCGTCCAGTCCTGTATTCCGCATCCTCCACTCTGACCAAAAAGAAATTGATTCGGTGTAGGCGATTACGGGGACGCCCCGGCTTTTTATCTCTCGGAGAGTTTTCTTGACTCCGGGATAGAGTGAAATAGTGTTCTTGCGCGCGCTATTCAATGCGTGTAGAGCTTCGTCATATGTTTGCATCGGAGAGCTTTTTGGTGAACGCTCTTGGAGTGAGGGAAGCTCATCCAAAAGAAGAGAGTATTCAGTGGTGGCTCGCGCCTGGTGGACCTCTCGTATCTCTGCTTCCAACTGATTCTGAGGCACCCCGCTCAGCTCGCTGAGGCGGTTCAACATAGCTGAGAACGACGTATGCCACATGTGAAACCAGTCCCACAGCGTGTTGTCGAGGTCGGTAATCAGAAGGGACACACGTGGTGTAGAGAGCTTAGAAGGCACGTTGGCCTCTCGGTTGAGGGTGCAGGTACAACTTCGGTGATGTGAGTAAGAGTACGATAAGGGTCTGACAGGCCGGGGTGGTGTCAATTCGTGGAAGCAACGCCTTCGTCCTGACAGGGCTGTTTCAAAGTCGGGATCGTGGCCCATTAGCGCTGATCACAGCCCTGTAGCGATCCGTCCGAAGCCCCCACCAACGAGCAACGGAGCCCGCTAGAAGAGCAGGGACTCTCACATCTCTGACTTCCAAGGGACTCCGTTGCGCCCCCAGTCTGCCACGCCCACCACCGCCCCCGTCGATCTTCCCGACAGGCTCACCCATCTGACCGATCCCCGCTCGCCGCGCGGTCGCCGCCACAGCCTGGCCAGCATCGTGCTGTGCGCCCTGTGCGCGATGCTCGTCGGAGCCCACCACCTGCGGGCGATCGGCCAGTGGGCCGACGCCGCACCCCTCTCGCACCCTGGCCCGCCTGGGCTGCCGGATCATCTGCCCCGCCCTGGGCGCCCGCGCCGCTCCGTCCCCGGCGACCATCCGCCGTGTCCTGCTCGCCCTGGACCCCGAGGCCCTGGCCGCCCTCATCCGGCCCGACACCCTCCAGATGGTGGCGGTGGACGGCAAAACCCTGCGTGGATCGGCCACCCCCGCCGAGACAGCGGTGCACCTGCTGGCCGCCCTGACCCCCTACCGGCGCCTGGTCGCGCAGGTGCGGGTGCCGGCCGGTACCAGCGAGATCGACGCCCTGGCCGTGTTGCTGGACGGTGCGGACCTGGCCGGTGTGGTGGTCACCGCCGAAGCCCTGCACACCCAGGCCGACACCGCCACCCACCTGGTCCAGGAGTTGCACGCCGACTACGTATTGACCGTCAAACGCAACCAGAAGACGCTGTTCGAGCAGTTCAAAGCCCTGCCCTGGGCGCAGGCGCCCACGCTGGCCACCGCCCGGGACCGCGGACACGGATGCGCTGAGACTCGCACCGTCAAGGTCATCAACCTCGCGGGCAGGCCCGGTTTCCCGCACGCGGTCTAGGCCGTGCGCCTGCGCCGCTACGTGAGGGATCGGCGCACCGGGAAGGTGTCGTGGACCTATGCTTATGCGGTGACCTCGCTGGAGGTCGGCCAGGCCGACGCGGCTCGGATCGGCGCTCTGGTGCGGGGGCACTGGGGCATTGAGGCATGGCACCACATCAAGGACGTGTCGTTGGGTGAGGATGCCTGCAAGGTTCGCTGTGGGCACGGCCCCGACAACCTGGCCGCGTTACGTGCTCTCGCCTTGGTGTTCCTGGGCCGGTTGGGTCAGGACACGGTGCCCGACGCGATCCGGTGGGTGTGGTATGAGGCGTTCATCCGCCCGCTCGACGTGATGGGGCTTCGTTGACCAGCGCGAACGTTACTGCATGCCGAGAATGGAACAGCCCTGGCCAAGACTGGGATGATCGTGCAAGACACTCTGGCGTCGACCACCGTAAAAAACCTCTAATATAACCTCTATGAGTCACATCTGACGTATTCTTCGATGCTTTCCACGTACTCCTCGCGGGTGTCGAATTTTTCCCAATGAGAATCGAGATAGAGACCTGAGAAATCATTTCCCTTCATGGGCTCGCCGCACCAGTCAACTTCGTTCACCTCCAGGGCGTGCTGCATGGCCTGAATCACCTCGCTTTCGCTGACCCCCGAGCCCCCACCGACCTCCCATTCCTCTATGGCAACGGTCACATGATATCCTTCCGCGTCTTCGATGACCGCTTTGGATCTCAGTAGCACATCGATCCCATCGAATTCCGACAGGCCTTCCTCTTCTTCAAATTCTTTTCGTTCTTCGTAGTAATTTCTTACGTTCTCCATGGCTGATTCTCCATCACTTCTGGAGAATATTTCACCGAGAACGTAGGCATCGGTGGTCGCCGAAAGCCAGATCCGCGTCACTTGATCGACCTGGGCCTCGGTGTTGGCGGGTGTACCTCCGTTCGCTTCTTCGCGGGTAAGACTGCACGCGGAAGCAAGGCCGAGTGTGAGAATGGAAATGGTGGCGAGTGAAAGCGGCGTCGTTCTTCTCATCGGCTGTTGTCTTTCGATTTCATTGAACGAGGGGGATCCAATTAATCACGAACTCGGTGAGTCTGCGGGCACTCCTTCGTAGAGCCCGTTGATGTTTTCCTTGGAGTAGCGGAGTTGGTCTTCGATGGGACTGTAGTAGTCGCCGAAGTATTCGGTGAACCCCGCCGAGAAATCGGTTCCGGATTCATTCTCCCTCGGTGTCCAATCGACTTCGCTGGATTCAAGGAAGCTGTTCAATGCCTCTTGGGCCTCCGAGGAATCGAAGGATTCGTCCCCGGTCTCGCCGCTGAAATCGATGTAATACTCCCCGTTGTGCTCACCCAGGAGACCCGCGCGTTCCAGTACTTCCTGGGGGGTGGCATCCCCCGCGATCCGTATTTCGTCATTGATGCTCGGGAGTTCTCCACCGTTACGCTCGATCACCTCGGAGAGGACTCGTGAGCTCGTGTAGTACTCTACGTCGATCGCCGTGGTTCTGCTGTTCACGTGAGACGTGGAACTCAGATAGTCGTCGAACGCTTGATTGATGATGTCTGGAGTCATGAACTGCGACATGCTTTGAATTGCCACGCCGACCCCCGGAACCAACCCCAAGGCGTTGTTTCCGGTATTCGCCACGCCGTCGACGATTCTCCGTCTCAGTGCCATTTCTTCTTCGAGGTCGAGGTTTCGATTCACTGCTTCGTTGTGCAGGGCGGCATCCACGAGCGACTGGAGGACACCGGCGTTGGCGCCTGTCTCCACCTCATTGCCGTCCACCAGGTATATCTCGGTCTGCGCGGCCGAATAAACCGTCGCTGCGGTATGGGCGCGGACAGCAGAATCCTCGTTGCCCATGATGTACTCAAGGAAGATCAGTCGCTCGGCGGGGGACATGGCGAGTGCCCTGGAGTCGTCATTCCAACGGTCTTCCTTCTCTGGCCTCTCCCATCCGAAGTCCACGTGCCCGCCGTCGATACCTTCCTCGTCGGCGAAACTATCGATGTACAACTCGAAGAGGTGGGCGAACCCGTCAGCGATCTCTCCGTTGACCGCGGTGAAGGGGGCGTCGGGAACTTCTGTCCCGTCGGCAAGTTCCACTTGGATGCCCGTGTCGGAGAGGATGTCGTGCATGTCCTTGGAGGTGATCGTCTCCATGAGTCCGTCCATGGCCTCAGCGGCCATGCGGCGCTCATCCGCGTCGTCACTCCATGACATGTCCTCGATCCACTCGGTCAGACCGCGAGCCGCATCTCCGTCATCTTTCCAGTCGTGGGTGTACAGGTCACCGATAATGCGGTTCGTGACGTTCTCGGCGGTGTCCTCGGTCCATGGAAGTTCCCCTTCGACACCGTCCGGATACTCCCCGGTGAGAATCGCGTAGTTGGCATCCTCGTTCCTGGTCGCTACATCGACGAGCCCGGCCATGGAACTGTCGTCATTGCCCAGTGCACCGATCCTCGTGAGTGACAGCGAGACGGTGTCCATCATGCGTGTGGAGAACTCGGCGCCCCCCTCCATGTCCTCATGGGAATGCTGAAGGAAGTCGTTGAGGTATCCGGCTCTCTCCATCCAGTCCGTGTGAGTCTCGTTGAAGCCGCCGGCGGTTCTGGTGCCGCTGAAGTCCGGGCCCTCGATCACGGAGCGGACAGATGCGGGCAAATCTTCGTATCCGCCGCCTATCCGTTCGTCGGACAGGGCGAGGATCCCGTCCCCGAGCACTCCGAGCGCGTGCTCGCGCTCCTCATCGCTCAGATGGCCTCCCTCCATCAACGTAGGCAATCCGAGCACACCGTTGCCGTTCGGATCCGCCTCTTCAAGGCTTTCGTAGAAGGTCTGGAGGAAGTCGATCTCTTCACTGGGATAGCCCGTGGTCCACTGTTGGGCCTGCTTGGCGTTGGTGCCGATCATCGCCATCACGAGCATCAGCTCGTGGTAGCGGTCGTCCAGCGGCTTGTCACCGGACCAGTAATCCGCCAGCTCGTCCGCCCACTCCTGGGCGTTCTCCTCGGTCAGCTCGCTCGGGTCGACCAGCATCGTGTAGTAGCGGGCCGGGTCGAGGTTGTAGAACGCCCAGTTGGCGTAACCGCCGTCGATGAGCTTCTGCACGTTGACCTTGGTGGCGCCCTCCTCCAGCATGTCGCCGATCTCCTCGGCGTGCTCCTGGTAGGTGGTCCACAGGGTGTCGAACCGGCCGCTGACGCTCGTGCGCTTCTCGACCAGCTCGTCGTACAGGTCCCGGCAGGTGTTCTCGTCGCTCCAGAGCCAGGTGCGCTCGGGGAAGGTCGACGTGATGTGGCTGGAGGAGTAGTCGCCGGGCACCCGACCCTCGCAGTTGGTGACGGCGGTGTTCCACTCCTCGAGGAGTTCCTCGCGGCCCTCGCGGAACTCCTCCACGTAGTCGGCCCACATGTCGCTGACCATGGCCGCGTAGGTCAGGGCGACGGCGGCGTCCACCCACAGCTGCCGATCCTCGGCGGCCAGCGTGCTGATGTCCCAGGCCAGGATGCTCGTGAACTGCCCGGCCGCGCCGTCCAGACTCGCTTGCAGGTTCTCGGAGTCGCCCAGGACCCGGGCGTCCAGATCCTCGAAGTCGGTGGTCCGGGCCCGGATCAGCGCGGGGATCGCGTCGGTGGTGCGCAGGGTGAGGGAGAGGTCGAAAGATGCCACGGGGGTTCCTCAGGGGGAGCGGGATCGGGGAGAGGGGGTCAGTAGAAGTTGACGTTGCCCAGGCCGGGCGGCACGTGGTGGGTGGCGTCGGACAGCTCCTCGGAGCTCTCCAGGTCGTTGAGGGCGACCTCGCTCGCCCCGGCCTGGATGTTGTCGGCCAGTTGCAGCCCGTGCGCCTGCACGTCCACGAACCCCTGGAGGTGGCGCTCGCGGAAGGACCGCCATCCGGCCTCGATGTCCTCTTCACCCGACACCCGGATCGCGTCGTCGACCGTCAGGTCGAACGCGTCGGCCAGCCCGGCCATCGCCGTGGCCAGCGCCTCGGCGTCCTCACCGCCCTGCCGGGCCTCGTTCGGATTCGCACCGGTTCCACCGCTCATGCGAAATGTGACCTTCCCCAAGGGCGGTACAAGCCCTCATGACTTTTGTGTCGCAAGACTCCTGCTTATCGCCATAAGTTACCGCTCCGCACTGAGAGCAATGGATCCGCCCTGAGGTTCATGGCTCGCGACCTGGGTTTCCAATGGAACTCGTGACCACTTTCGGCCAGTCGAAGGTGCCCGGAGCAGGGAATCCAGATCGGTTCACCGGCTTTGTTCGCTGGACTCGCGTGAGCCGAGTCCGACCTTGTGCACCTCCAAGTGCTGCGTGAGCAGATGCTGTCCCGGGACCTGGGCCTGCTGTGGTGGCTGGAACGGAACAGGTACCGCAGGGGACGGAAAGCCCGTTGCTGTGGACCAGGGAGCCCATCGAGGACCACCGGGAGCTGGTCGCCGTGCTGCGCCGCGAGAGCGCCGTCGCGGAGACGCGGGAGGGTGCGCTGCTGAGAGCCAGAGTTGAGGAGGCCCTGGCCCTGGTGGAGGACCCCGAGACCGCCGCCCGCTTCGCCCGCCACCTGGGGGACTGCATCGCCCACATCCCGCCCGGCCCTCCGGTGAACGAGGCGTGCGATCCACACCTCGTTGTCCGCGACGGCTGACATCATGGCGGAAAGCCGTGTGCTCACCCCGCTCCCGCAGTACCGCCCCCGCCCCCCGAGTGCACAGGAGACTTGTTGCAGTCCAACACCTACAGCCCGACCGCGATCTTCGGTAGCCACACGCGGTACGTTGTCCCCCTCTTCCAGCGGCCTTACGTCTGGAACCGGGACGAGCAGTGGGAACCGCTCTGGCAGGACGTGTGATCGGTCGCCGAGCGACTGCTGGAGCCCCAGGCCCTGCTCGCCCCTCCGGCGGCACTTCCTCGGGGCCGTCGTCTTGGACCAGCAGAGCATCCCCACCGGGCACATCGCGGTGCGCCGGGTCACCGACGGACAGCAGCGGCTGACCACCCTCCAGCTCCTGCTCGACGCGGTGCGCAGGGCCGTGCGGTCGCACGGCTTCTTCTTCGAGGAGATCACACGGTGGGCCCTGGACGACGGTGAGGGGACGCCCGGCGGGTCCCCGCAGGAGCGGTTGACCGCCCTGGTGCGCACGGTCCGCGACCATCTGCGCCTGGTCGTCATCGACCTCGAGCCCGGCGACAACGCCCAGGTGATCTTCGAGACCCTCAACCACCGCGGCAGCCCGCTTCTGGCCGCCGACCTCATCAAGAACCTGCTGTTCCAGGTCGCCGAGCAGCAGGGCGCCGACGTCGAGGGCCTGTACCGGGACCACTGGGCGCCGCTGGACGGCGACCGGTGGCAGGAGGAGGTCAGCCAGGGGCGGCGCAAGCGCCCCCGGATCGACATGTTCTTCCAGGCGTGGCTGACCATGCGGCTGCGCCGCGAGGTCCTCCAGGACCGGCTCTTCGTGGAGTTCCGGGAGCTGCTGGCCACCGGGGGGACGACGGCCGCCGCCCTGATGGAGGAGGTCGCCGCCGACGCACGGGTCCATCAGGCCATGGCGGACGCCCCCTACGACTCCGTCGAGGGCCTGTTCCACTGCCGGGTGGTCCGCCTGGACACCGCGGTCGTGGCGCCGTTGCAGCTGTGGCTCATGCGCTGGGACGAGTCGGACATGCCCGAGGAACAGCGGCACCTGGCACTGGGGGCGCTGGAGAGTTGGATCGTGCGACGGTCAAGGACATCAACCGCTTGGTCGTCCTCCTCAGGGCCGTGCACGAGGCGGGCCCCGGGCAGGCGGGCACGGCGGTGCTCCGGGAGCTGGAGCGGCAGACCGCCTCCTCCCGGTACTGGATCGACGACCACCAGATGTGGACGATCCTGCGGACCGCTCCGCTGTACCGGCAGCTCACCCGCCCCCGCATGCGCATGCTCCTGGAAGCGGTGTAGGACTCCCCGCGCGGGCCGTGGGGCGAGGGGCAGCCCTGTCCGCGTCAGCTGACCGTCGAGCACGTGATGCCCCAGCAGTGGACAGAGCACTGGGGAGAGGATGTGCTCGGTGATCCGGAGGCGGAACAGGCCAGGGAGGAGCACGTTCATGTCCTGGGCAACCTGACCCTGGTCAACGACAAGCTCAACCCCGCACTGTCCAACCGCCCCTGGGCCGATGAGACCACGGCGGCCCGGGGGATCAACGGCAAGGGCAAGCGCTCGCTGCTGCTGGTGTACAGCACCCTCAAACTCAACGCGCTCTTGGCCGTCGGTCACGAGAAGGAGTGGACCGAGGCGGACATCGACCGGCGCACCGAGCAACTCGTCGACCACCCGGGCCTGGGTCAGCGGCCCGCCGGGGCGAAGTCGCGCGAGGCGAGGAACTCCGGGCGTGGGGCCGGGGCGCTGAACGGCTTCACGCAGGCGTTCTCCACGCTGTTGAATACGATGAAGACGTTCGAGCGCGGGTACGGCGTGATGTTGCCGCCCGAGCCGTGCATGCAGTTGGAGTCGAACACGGTCACCCCGCCCGCCGGGCCGGTGAGCACGTCGATGCCGTGCCGGTCGGACAGCCGGGACAGGGACGCCTCGTCGGGGGTGCCCACGTGCTGGCTCCTCAGGGAGGCCCGGTAGTGGTCCTCCGGGGTCTCGCCCACGCATGAGACGAACGTCCGGTGCGAGCCGGGCATGATCATCAGCGCGCCGTTGTGCGTGAAGTTGTCGGTCAGGGCGACCGAGAAGCTGCACGCCCGCATCCTGGGCATGCCGTCCTCGGCGTGCCAGGTCTCGAAGTCGGAGTGCCAGTAGAACGAGCCGCCGCCGAAGCCCGGCTTGTAGTTGACACGGCTCTGGTGCACGTACACGTCCGAGCCGAGGATCTGACGTGCGCGCTCCACCAGACGGGGGTCGTTCACCAGGTCGGAGAACACCGTGCTGATCTTGTGCACGTCGAACACCGAGCGCACCTCCTCGGAGGAGGGCTCGACGATCAGGCGTTCGTCGCCGCGCAGCGCGGGGTCGCCGGCGAGCCGGTCCAGTTCGGCCCGGTAGGCCGCGACCTCGGCGTCGGTGACGAAGGCTTCGATCTGTGTGTAGCCGCGACGCTCGTACCCTTCGAGCTCCCGGGAGGAGAAGGGGCCGTCGCCGGAGCCCCAGACGGTGGGGTCCTTGCGGTCCAGCAGTGCTGGTTCGGGGGTTTTGCGGGTCGGGTACTCGTCCGCGGTCGATGCCGGAAGATCCATCTGCAGAGTCATGGCCGAATCCCCTGGCGGGGTCTCATCCTCTCCGAGGTCGACGGTTTTTCCTGCCGACACGTGAACCTAACAAAGAGGAGAGGTCTCTCGTTCCGCTCTTGAGAAGGTGTGTGTTTGTCGGATGACCTGCCGGGTAGGGCTCGATTACTATATGGGCGGAAGTTCTTCCCGGAAGCTTTCGTCCGTGCCCCTCGGTGTGTTCTTTCCGGGAAATGAACCGGCTTACCTGCGAAGATCGCGCGGGGTGCGGGGTGCGCCGCCTCGGGTCATCCTCCCAGCTCGTCGCGGTGCGGGACGCGGATCGGATGATTCGATGTCGCGATGCGGAATCGTGTTGTGCTCTGGTTCACATCAATCTGATTCAGATTATGGTGCAGAACCTCCGTCCGCCGTTCGGTTGTCCGTGCCGCCTCCGCTTTTCTCCACGAAGTCGGTGGAGCGACCCTTGTCGCTGTTCGTCGGCGGTTTTCTCCTGCGTTTCTCGCGGATCGGAGTCCGGGTGAAGGCCACCGTTGCCCGAGGTGCGCCGGGGCCCCGCCCGGCATCGTCGTGTCGGCGGTATGTGGTTGTCTCGTCCCATGGGTGTCGAGATCGAGCGGTTCCTGCGATTGGCGAAGGCGCTACCGGAGTGCGAACAGCAGCAGGGGGACAAGTACACGACGTTCCGCGTGCGAGGGAAGCCGTTCGGCTACCTGTGGCCGCGCACCGCCACGGTGGGGCTGAAGCAGACCCTGCTGGAGCAGACCGCCCTCGTGGCCGAACGCCCCGAGGTGTTCGAGGTGCAGTTCACCGCGGGCGGGTTCGGGTGGGTGGTCGTCCACCTCGACGGGATCGACCTGGACGAGCTGAGCGAACTCGTCCTGGAGGCCTGGTTCCTGACCGCGCCGGAGGACCTGCACACCTCACAGCCGACCCCGGAGGCCCTGGTCGGATCCTGAACCGCGGAATCTCCATTCCTGGAGTGGAACGCGGGAACGCGGGCCCTCCCCGCCTCCTGTCCGCCACCATCGCCGACCGGGAGGTAGGGCGATTTCGGCCATGCGGGCCTTCAGGGACCCGAAGCCCTCGATGAGCCGTCGCTCTACGGAAGCCGGTGGGGCCGCGGGGGTGCGATTCGAGCGGCTCCGAACACCATCCGATCCGGCGGGCCGGGGAGTGGAGACATCCCGGCCCGCATCTCGTATCGGCGTGATCCGTCAGGAGGGGCAGGGAGCGCTGTCTTCCTCGGTCACCCACTCCTCCCCGGGGACGTCCGGGATGTCCTCGGCGTCGTCGTAGCCGAGTTCCTCCAAGACCTCCTCGTCGGTCCACATGCCCGGCCCGTCCTCACCGAACGGCAACACCGCGAACCAGCGACCCTCGTCCTCGTAGACCATCACGTACAGGGTCTCCCGCGCCCCGCCGCGAGAGCCGTCGAAGCGGACCGAGCACGTGCCGTGGAAGTACTGCCGTGACCAACTCTCCTCCGGGACGAACTCCTCCCCGCCGTGGGCCTCCAAGGCCAGTTCGGCCCGCTCTCGTTCGGCCTCCGGCTCTCCGATGGCCAGCAGCCCTTCCACGTCCGCGGCGTTGATCGCCGCGATGTAGGCCTCTGCGGCCTCCTGGGCGGTCGCCCGACCCGCGTCCTCCCCGGAACAGGAGGTCGCGAACAGACAGACCGTCATCGCCGCGAGGAACGGGGGGAGTCCCCTGAGCGCCATGTCGTCCTCTTTCCGTGCTCGATGTCCGTCGGTCCCATCCCGTTCCTCAGGTCCGATGGGGGTACCACGTGGCACCCGGGTGGCGCTGCCTGATCCGGCTGAGCTTCTCCTCCTTCGTGTCCGTGGAGTGGTAGTTGAGGTACTTCTCGCCGCCGGAACCGGTCTTCACCACGATCATCGAATGGTCCTTGGCGGAATTCTTGCGCCAGGCCGCCTGAAGGATATCGCCTGCGGCCAGACTCTTGAGAGTGATCTTCTTCGTGCGCTTGGACTTGTCGCGGGCGAAGATCCCCCAGTTCTCCGCGCCCGCCCAGGTGTAACTCGTGGTGGCCGTCATCGACCCATAGAACCAATTAGTGCTGCTCTTGCGACCGATGACGCTTCCGGTATGTTTCCAGCCGCCCGATTTCATGGCCTGGGAAACGAAGTTGGTGCAGTCCTGTTTGTACGAACGGTAGTTCTTGTTGTAATTCTTGACGTACTTCTGCGCGTAGTCGACGACCTTCTTCTTGTTTGCCTTGCTCAGCGCCATGGTGCCCATGCCCGAGCCCTCCGCGGTCTCCAGGGGCCGGCCGGTCGTCTCGGCCTCACCCGCGACCTCGGGTTCCTCCAAGGCGGACCCGGTGTCGATCACCTGTGTGGCGGGCAACAGGACACCCGGGGCGAACTCGGGCGTGGAGTCCAGCAACACCCATCCGGAGCGGCCCTGGACGAAGACGAATTCGTGCCTCAGCCAGTACTCGCTGAACTCCGGCTCGCCGGGGGCGGGATTCTGGTAGTAGAGCTTGGAGTTCTCCTCGACGGTGATCGTCGCGCGATCACTCT
The DNA here is from genome assembly GCF_031845465.1 of Nocardiopsis lambiniae. NCBI lineage: Bacteria > Bacillati > Actinomycetota > Actinomycetes > Streptosporangiales > Nocardiopsidaceae > Nocardiopsis > Nocardiopsis lambiniae. The sequence goes on from NZ_JAVREP010000007.1 coordinate 49,650, forward strand.
CGGCGGCTATCTCGATCAGGGAGACGGCCACGTCGGCCGCCGCATTGCCGCCGTCGACGGAGCGGTCCCCTTCACGGTGGTCCTCGATCACGACGATGTCGTCGTGGATCCGCTCCTCCAACGCGGAGTCGACGGCCAGTCCGTCGGTCAGCCTTCCGAACAGCGAAGGTGAATTGACGAGCTGATCCGAACGCAGCGCCAGATAATTCCGGGCCTGTGCCAAGAGGAATTTCTCATCGGCGGGGGATATTCCGGTCGAGGCCGAAGCCGCACCCGGGGGGAGAAAAGCGAAGGCAGTGGCACTGAGCCCAGCGGCGGTGAACAGGGAACGGCGATTCAAGGACACGTACGGGCCTCTGGTGGGAAGTCGGAGGGCTCGGGGCCCTCTCGTTATTCAGGACCTTTGGAACCTAGCCCTTGGTACAGGGTTGATCCAACTTTTGTTCATCTTCTGTCCGTAGTGGGACAAGAGAGAACCGCCAGGCTTTCCGAGTGCGTTAGTCGGTGCTCTCCCCGCCACTTGCGGGGGCGCGGCGCCCAGGACCTCGTACTCTTCCCGACCGCTTCGGTGGAGGAGGTGGCCGGCTGCCCGCGAGGAGGTGGACGGGATCGCACTGCCCGAGGGCTGCCGGGAGCGGAGGGCGACGAGGATCCGGGAGGCCTCCTCCGGTTCGACCGCGCCGTTCAGGGCCGTGACCGGGGAGCGGACCCGTCGCCTCCGTCCGGTGACGGGGTGGCCGTGAGGAGGATGCCACCGTTCTCCCCGGCGTCGTGCTCCGGTCAGTGGGTGTGGAAGTCCGCGAGGTCGATGGGCGGCGCGGCCGTGAACTCGACGCCGAGTTCGGGTGGCAGGGGTTCGCCCGAGGCGGCGTCGGTGCAGTGGGCGTCGAACATCTCGGCCTCGTCGAGGGGGACGAGGGTGTGGGCGGCGACCCGCCATCCGCGGACGACCTTGACCGGGATGTCGACCCCGTTCGGGAGGGTGTGGGAGATCCGGTCGGTGAAGGTGCGCATGATCAGCGCCGCCGTTCGGCCGCCGGCGAGGGTGGTGGTCAGCCGTTCCACCACCGGGGGGTGGCCGATGTCCCATGCTCCGTGGCGGAGGGCGATCGTGGTGGACATCGTATGGCCGGTGTGCAGGGTGAGGATGTGGTGTCGGCCGGGCAGATCCCGCAGGAGCGCGGACAACAGGATGCGGGCACGTGAGGTGAGCATGTTCTGAGTATGTGCGCGCGGATCGGGCCGGATCGGGTTGTCCACAGGGCGGATTCCGCGCACGTTGGGGGCGGTCGGAATCCCCCTCCTTCAGAAGGGGGAGGAGGTCACAGCGCCAGGAACCCGACCGCGCTGGCGCCCAGGACCACCGCCCAGGCGGGCGTGCGCCACACGGCCAGCGCCACGAACGCGACGGAGGCCACCGCCATCGTGGCCGGTGAGACCACGCCCTGGGTGAAGACCGGGTCGTACAGGGCGGCGCCGAGGATGCCCACGACCGCCGCACCTGCTCCGGCCACGGCGCCACGCGCACGCGTGGCGGTGCGCAGCCGCTCCCACAGGGGCAGCGTGCCCACGAGCAGCAGCGCCGAGGGCAGGAAGATCGCGGTCAGGGCGATCGCCGCGCCCAGGAGCGGGCTCCCGGCCACGGGTGTCAGCGCGCCCAGGTAGGCGGAGAAGGTGAACAGCGGTCCGGGTACGGCCTGGGCCGCTCCGTAGCCCGCGAGGAAGGACTCGTGGTCCACCCGGCCGGTCCCCACCACCTCGGCCTCCAACAGCGGAAGCACGACGTGTCCGCCACCGAAGACCAGCGATCCGGCCCGGTAGAAACCGTCCGCCAGCCCCACGGCGGGACCTGCGGTCAGCGCGGCGAGCACGGGCAGGCCCACCAATAGGGCGGCGAAGACCGCCAGGCACACCACGGCGGTCCCGCGCCCCACGGGAACCTCGCCGGCGTCCGCTCCGTTCTCGACGGACCCGGTCGCACGCAGCCAGAACAGGCCCAGCACGCCGCCCACGAGGATCGCCGCGACCTGGCTGAGTGCCGAGGGCAGCAGCAGGACCAGGACCAAGGCCACCACGGCGATAGCGGCCTGCCGTTTTCCCGCCGCCAGGCTGCCGGCCATGCCCACCACGGCGTGGGCGACCACGGCCACCGCAGCCGCCTTCAACCCCAGCAACCAGCCGGCCCCCGGTTCGGCGCCCACGGCCTGCACGCCCAGGGCGAAGGCCACCAGCAGCACCGCCGAGGGCAGTGTGAAGGCCACCCAGGCCGCGGCCATCCCCGCGTATCCGGCCCGGCGCAGGCCGATGGCCATACCGACCTGGCTGGAGGCGGGGCCGGGCAGGAACTGACACAGCGCCACCAGGTCCGCGTAGGCCTCCTCGGTCATCCAGCGGCGCCGCACCACGAACGCCTCGCGGAAGTAGCCCAGGTGCGTCACCGGCCCGCCGAACGAGGTCGATCCCAGTACCAGGAAGGCACGGAACACCTCGCCGGCGCTTCCGCGCCCGGTCCCGGGGCTCTCCTCCACGGTCTCCCCGCTCATCCGCGCGTCCTCGGCGGAACGGACCCCGGGGGCGTCGGTGATGAGTGCACGGTGGGGGCTCCTTCTCGGGGGACGTCCTCTGCGGACACCTCGTCCGATGTCGTCGGACGATATCGACCTGGAGCGCGAGGCCGTCGAACGGGGGTGCCGGACGTGGCAGGTGCCTCGCTCCGCCGGTGATCCACGCGGGCCGAGCCGTCCCCGACGCCGACGGAGGTGGCCGACGAACGGTGTCGTCCCGACGTTCCCACGTCGACCGCCCGTTCGAGGTGACGTGGACGCGGCACGCCACGGAACCGGAGGTGAACGATCACGGGCGGGTGGGGCCGTGGGAGCGATGCCGCTCGTCGGGCACGTCCCCCGGGGCGGCCATCGACCGCGTGTCCCCGGGTGCGCGGATCCCGGCGGCCCGCGCGTGGTCACGGCCGCCCGGTGCCTTCGTCGAGGGGCGAGGGCACCGGGGTGATCAGGCGGGTTTGCGCAGGACGGTGATGCCGTCGCGGTACCTGGTGACCGTGTACTGGTCGCGGTCGCCCCACGAACGGCGCTGTTCGACGACCTCCAGGCCGGCGTCGGCCGTCCAGCGGGCGAAGGCCTCGGGGGAGACGTCGGAGCGGTTGCCGTCGTCGCGCCAGCGTCGCTGGCTGATCCAGCGTTGGGCGACGTGGCCCGGACGGCCCGTGCGTCGGGTCAACGGGGCCAGGCGCAGCGACCAGTCGGGCTTGCCGGCGTGGTGGACGACCGCTGTCGCTCCCGGGGCCATGACCCGGGCCATCTCTCCGAGGTAGCCGGTGATGACGTCCGGGTCCAGGTGGACGAAGACGTCGAAGGACCACACGAACGCGATGGAGGCGTCGGGGACGGGGTCCATGCCGCTGTCGGCGGTGTGGTGGACGCGCAGGCCGGGGTGGTCGGCGAACCGTTCGCGGCAGTGGTCGAGGCAGGTCTCGTTGACGTCGACGATCCACACGTACGGGGAGTGGTCCAGCAGGTGCTCGGTCCATCGACCGTGGCCGGGGCCGATCTCCAGGGAGGCGCCTCGGGAGGCGCCCGGGACGAGCAGGGTGTCGATGAGCGAGGACTTCCACTCCTCGTAGGGCTGTCCGCAGTGGGCCGCCATGAAGGACCACTCGTCGCCGTTCTTGTCCCAGGAGTGTTTTTTACCCCATGTGCTGCGATTCCATTCGACGGTGGGCATTTCTTCTCTTCCTTGTGCTTTGTCGACTGATGCACGTTTTCCTCGATGGGAAAAGTGCGCTTCGCAGCCTACAGTCGATGAAGGGAAAAGGTGTTCTCACTTCTTCCCCGGGTGGAGTCCACCTGTTCCCACGATCCCCTGAAGCGGGCCCTCGTCGCTCGGCCGGGCCGTGCGGCGTTGTGGGATCCGTGTCGTGCCGGAGGTGTTCCGCCTGCGGTTCTGCGGCCAAGGTCCACCGTCCCTTTCCGGCGGAGCGGGACCGTCCGCTGTCACGGGCGGGGGGATGCCTCTTCTCTCGGGGGGCGTCCACGCGACCGAACGTATCGGTTTCATGCCGACCTCGCAGAGTTTTCACGAAAAAAATCATGAAAACATATGATCTACAATATAAAGATGGCATATCGGTCATGGAATCTTCATCCCGGCCGGTCGACGGGGTGCCGATGACGCATCGTGCGCGTCATGTCCCGGAGGCCGCGCGACGAACAGGGCCGACCGGGGTACGGGCCCGCGCGACGTGACCCGGGTGGTGCGGGGCGTCGCCGGGAGACGATAGGAAAGGGGGCGGTCCCCGCACACGTACGAACACGGAGAGCCCTCATGGCCACCGCGCCCCCCGCCCCGACACCTCGGCCCGTACCCGACCCGGAGCGGGAGGGCGCGCTGCTGGAGGAGTTGGTCCGGCTGCTGGCGGCGGAGGCGCCCGCGGGGTGGCGGGTGATCTCCTACCGGGCCGCGCCCGTCGGCGGACCCGAGTGGGGGCGGCTGGGGGTGGTCACCGCCGAGGGGCGCGAGACCGCACCGGTGCCGCCGGTCTCCCTGAACCCGGTGGTCGAGCGGCTGAAGGACCTCTGGTACGTGCCGGGCGAGGGCACGTGGCTGGACATGCGCCTGGTGGTCGAGGCGCCGGGACGCCACACCGTGGAGTACGACCACGTCGGCTGCCCGCCGCCGGCGGAGGCCTACCCGGTCCTGTCCTTGTGGGAATGGGAGAGGTACCCGCGCGATGAGGAGCACGTACCGCGGTGGTGGCGGGAGACCCTGGAGAAGGTCCGCGGCCTGGACGTCGAGGCCCTGCGGGGTGAGTTCGCCGCCCTGGTGAGGGGGGCGTTGGAGCACGAGGGTCTGACCGTCCTGGGCCGGCGGGCGTCGTCGCTGCGCCTGCTCACCCCCGAGGGGCGCCCGCTCGCCCTGCACGACATCGACCCGTTGTTCGCCCGGACGCTGCCCGACCGGCTCCTCACCGGTCCCGCCCCCGAGCCGAACGCCCCCCTGGCGCGGGACACGGCCGCGAAGTTCGTGCGCGCCGTTCTGCGGGGGGTCCGTGACCGGGGCCGGGGGCACCGGGGCGAGGGCCCGGACACGGCGGTCGGCGCGGTGGTGGCCGAGCTCGCGCGCCGGGGTGTGCGGTCGTTCGTCACCGACGCCGACGTGCTCGTCCTCTCCGGGGTCGACGGCCGTGGCGCGCGCACCGACCTCACCCCGTTCCGCGAACGGGCGCGGGACGCTTTCGAGGGACGGATGGAGGAGGCCGCGTCCTGGTACGCGGACCGGGTGACCGCGTGGTTCGGGCGTTCGCGGGCGGGGGAGGGCGCGGAGCCCTTCGATCACCGGCTGCGGGTGTCCCTCAGGACGGGGAGAGCGCCCTTCCACCTGTTCCCCGACAGGGCTCTGCGCTCGGAGACGGGTCTGCACCAGTGGGTGGTGCTGGACGGCCCGTTGGGCCCCGCGGACCTGGAGGGGGTGGTGTACGGGGATTCGGCGCGGACGTACGCCGAGGTGCACGCCGAGGCGGTGCGGCGTTCGATCGCGGAGCCGGTCGAGACCGTGCAGGGGTGGGTCGACGGAGCACGTCTGGTCACGGTGAAGGGGGCGCACCCGTACGCGGCGGCGCAGACGCACGTGCTGGAGCGGCACACCGGGGAACTGGCGCACGGGGCGATCGTGGCGTTCCCCGACGCGCGGACGGTGCTCGCGCACCCGCTGGGTCAGGGCGATCCGATCGCGGCCATGGAGGGGCTCAACGGTCTGCTGGCCCGGTGGCCGAGGGAGGTGGGCTGGGAGGTCGACGCGACCCGGTCCTACTGGTGGCACCCCTCGTCCCGGGAGCGGGCCGACGAGACCGACCTTCCGGATCTGCGCCCGGTGGGGGTGAAGGTCGACCACGGGCTCAGGTCGGTGTCCCTGCTCACCTCCGACGAGGAGTTCACGACGCTGATCCCCTCGTTGATGTGAGCCGGACGGTTCCCGGGACACCGGTACCGCCGGGAACCGATAGGAAAGGGGGTGATCGGTGCGAACCGTCGACCTCCTCCCCGTCCTTCAGAGCGGGGTCCGCGCACCTCACGACCAGTTGAACACGGAGAGCCCTCATGACGACCGCGCCCCCCGGACCGATGCGTCGGGTCGAGCAGGCCGAGGAGACGGCACGCGTCCTGTTGTCGGTGGCCCCCCAGGGGTGGCGGGAGATGGTCCACCGGGTGGTGTCCGTGGGCGGGTTCTCGCACGAGACGTTGTCGGTGGTGGACGCCGACGGTGCGGTGTCCGAGGCGTGGATCCCCCGGGCGGTGTCCGACGCGGTCGCCGGTCTGAAACGGGCCTGCCACCGGAAGGGCGAGGGGACCTGGACGTCGTTGGAGTTCACGGTCGCCCCGTCCGGGCGGTTCGGGGTGTCCTACGACCGCGACGCGGAGCCGACGCTGCCGTCGGGGGTGGCGCCGGTGGTGTTCCGGCAGGAGCTGGAGCGGTTCCCCCGCGATGAGGAGCACGTTCCCGGGTGGTGGCGGGAGCGGCTGGAGCAGGCGCGTTCGGTGGACGTGGACGCCCTGTACGCCGAGTACGCGGAGCTGGTGGCGCGTGAGTTCGAGGCGGAGGGCGGGGTGGTCGGGTACCGGCCGCCGACCTCGCTTCAGGTGCTCACCCGCGACGGGCGCCTGATCCTGCGGCAGGACCTGCGCGAGGAGTTCGAGAGGGCGGTGGCGGAGCCGGGCGCCCTGGGTTCCGCCGCGGCCGGGTTCGCCGCGTCCGTCTTCCGGCGCGTCGAGGGCGGTGGGCCGGCCGTCGAGGCCCTGGTCGCGGCGTTCGCGCGGTTGGGGGCGCGTGCCTCGCTCGGCGCGCTGGGTGTGGTGAGGGTCGTCTTCGGCAACGGCCGGCGGGAATGGGCCGACGTCGAGGGGTTCTGTTCCGCCTTCGGCGGTCTGCCCCCCGAGGAGCTGGGGCGGGAGGCCGCCGCGTTCGTCCGGGAGCGGACCCGGTGGTGGGATCGGCGCGGGGCCCGCCGGACGGTGGACGGCGGCGGTTTCGCCGGCCGGTGGCGGGTCCGGCTACTGCGCGGTCCGGAGTCGACGCAGGCCGTCCGGGAGCGGGCGCAGGTGCGGGAGGTCGCTCCGGGGCTGTGGCAGGGAGTGGTGTTGGAGGGGCCGGGGGCGGAGCCCCCCCCGCCCGTCGACCGGGCGGTGTTCGCCTGGGAGGGGCGGTCGGAGGCGCGGGTGTTCGCCGAGGCGGTCGAGTCCTCGGTGAACGAGCCGGTGCGGGTGCGCGAGCGTGGGGCCGACGGTACGCGGTTGCTGTGCATCGGTGGGGAGCACCCCTACGTGGCCGCGCAGGCGTACGTGTTGCCGAGGTACGCGGGGGAGATGCCGCACGGGGCGGTCGTGATGTTCCCGACGCCGTACGTGATGTACGCGCACCCGCTGGGGCAGGGGAGCCCGGTCACGGCGATGCAGGTGATGAACGCGATCGCGGACCGCCTGGTGGGGGTGGGCGACCCGGGGGCGCGGAGCGCGGGACGGCTGTACTGGTGGCATCCGTCGGCGTGGGGCCGGAACCTGGGACGCCCGCCGGAGCCGAGGGAGGTGGGGGTGCGCGTCGACCACGTGGTGGGGGAGGCGACGCTGCTCACCTCCGACGAGGAGTTCGATTCCCTGGTGCGCTCGCTGGTGTGATCGCCGTCGTCGGTTCAGGGAGAGCCCGACCGGCGGCCGGTCGGGCTCCGCCCTCCCCGGCCCCTCGGGTCCGGGTCACGTTGACGGGGTGTTCCGTTCGCCGTGGCGGGTGGCGGGAGGGTCGAGTTCGTCCAGGGCGGTCACGGAGGCGGTGTAGGCCGCCGCCCCCTCCGGGCCGAGTGCGTCGGCGTAGGCCTCCACCGACACGGCGGGGACGTCCTGGCCGTTGGCCTGCGCGGCCAGCAGCCACCGCGCCACCTCGTGCGGGTCGACCCCCGCCCGGGCACAGGCGGTGGCGTGCAGGGGGACCAGGGCCGAGGCCTCGGCGGACGGGAGCGCGGGGTCGGTCAGCATCGGGGCGGTGCGGTCGATCAGGACGATGGCGCGGCGGGCCAGGGACTCGGCGGCCGTCCACTCGCCGAGGTCGGACAGCGCGGCGACCTCGCGCACCAGCTCGCGGACGGCCTCCGCGTACTCCTCGGCGCGGTCGGGCAGGAGTGAGGGGCCGGACAGCAGTTCCAGGGGGTCGTCGTCCAGGGGAGAGGTCATGGGACCAGTGTCCCCGACCGGCGGTGGCGGCCGATCCGCTCCGTGCCGTGTCGAGAGGTCATGGCGGGGTGGGGCCTCGCGGGCCTGGTGGGTGTGCGGGCGGGTGAGGAGGACGGTGGTTCCGGCCGGGGTCGTGGCCGCACTCGGGTACAGCGCCGGTGTGCGGGTCCCGGGCCGCGGGACGCGGGCGCCCCTGGAGGGGCGGACGGTGGACGCCGGTGGTTTTCCCCGGCCGCGCCGGTGAGGCCACAATGGAGGGATGTCGCAACGCGGATCACGTCAACGCACCCTCCCGTCCCGCCCCGGGGACACCGACCCCTGCCTGTGCGGGGGCGGGGAGTACGGCTCCTGTTGCGGTCGGGCGCACCACGGGACGTGGGCCGCGAACACCGCCGAGGCGCTCATGCGTTCGCGCTACAGCGCCTTCGCCGTCGGGGACCGGGAGTACCTGGCGCGCACCTGGCATCCCGATACCCGTCCGGCCCGGGTGGAGGTGGATCCGCGCACCGAGTGGACCGGGTTGGAGATCCTGGGGACCGAGGGCGGTACCCCCTTCCACGGCGAGGGCACGGTGCGCTTCCGTGCCCGGTACCGGGAGGGCGGCCGGGCGGGGGAGATGGTGGAGCACAGTCGGTTCGTCCGGGTCGACGGCGCCTGGGTCTACCTGGACGCGCAGGCCTGAACGTTCCCCGTGGGGCCGTGCCGGAGGATCGGCGCGACCACCGCGGGTCAATGCCGGTCGCGTCGGACCCGGACGGCGGCGGCCCGGAAACGGGCGGCGCGGTCCGGGTCGGGGTGGACGCGGCACAAAGCCTCCAGGACCCGCACGGTGTCGGGGTGGTCGACCCGCCGGAGCCGGTCGACGTCGTCCAGGAGCAGGGTCTCCAGACCGGCGGTGTCGGGAGAGGTGAGGAAGTCCACGAGGCCGATCTCTCCCGTCGACATCGCGGCCGCGACCATGTCCACGACCACCCACGGGCCGTGGTCCTCCATGATCCGGTCGATCTCCCCCTGATCGAGCATCCGTGAGCCGAGCAGGACGATCGCGGCCAGGCTCACCAGGGCCGGCCGTTCGGAGCCCAGCAGGGCGCGCAGGTGCGGGCCCAGGTGCGAACTGGTCAGGTTGAGCACCTTGGCGCCGTCCCAGCGGCGCAGTGCCGACCCGGGCCGGTCCACCGCGCCGCCGATCTCCCGCAGGGCCCGCGCCGGGGTGCGGGCGGCCAGCCAGGAGTCGATGGCGATGAGCCGGCCGTCCAGGGAGAAGGAGTGCAGCGAGTCGAGGAACTCGGCGGCGCCCACCCGGCTGAAGTCCTCGATGAGCGGGGCGGGGACCCCCACGGACAGGAGGATCTCGCGCACCCCGAAACGGCCCAGCGGGGTGAGCCGCACCAGGCACGGCCCGGAGGAGGGCCGTGCGTGTCGGTGGTCGAGGTGGACCGCCCCGATCTCGGTCAGCTGCCACAGCATGGGCAGGAGCAGGTCGGACAGGCGGTGGCGCACCCGGTCGGACAGGCCGCTCAGGGCCTCGGGTCCCGTCGACAGTTCGGTGACCAGGTCACTCAGCGGGACACGGGACCGGTCGGGCGCCTCGTAGAGGGAGCGCAGCACCCGGGGGAGCAGGTCGGGGCCGGTGGTGCCGGGTTCGGTGCCGGCCAGGTCGCCGCGAACGCTCTCGACGGTGGTCTCGAACATGTCGTTCCACCAACGCAGGATCTGTCGGGGGTCGCGGGCCCGTTCCTCCAGGTCCGGGGCGGGGCGGGCCTGCCCGGCGGCCAGTTCGACCATGCCGAGGCGGATCGCCTCCCACCAGGGCAGTGCGAACAGGGGGTCGATGGAGGAGAGGTCCTCCGCGCGGGTCGGGCCGGCGTCCCCCGACGGCTCCGGGGGGAGTCCGGCGGGCCGTAGCGAGAGGGCGCGCACGGCCTCCCCGATCAGCGGGGGTTCGGGGAACCCGCGCGGGGTGACCGGGACGGTGGGGCCGGCCCAGCGCGCCAGCGCCAGGGCGTTGGCGTACAGGGGGCAGTGCGAGGCGGAGAAGGCCAGCTGTGTCTCCGGGTGCAGGTGTATCGGTCGTGCGGAGACCCGGGGAGGGTCCGGGGGCCGCGGGTGATGAGAGGGCGTGTTCAATCCCGGATTCTCCTCACGAGGAAGGAAGCGACGTCCCTTCTCTACCGCTCCGGGGTGAGGTCGTGGGCGGGTTTCCCGAACATTGGCGCGGAAAAACCGTGGTCGAGAAGGCCGAACCGCGCGTTCGTCGGGAAAAGGGGCATCTCAGGGCCGGGCCCGTGCGCCCGGTCCGTGGACCCCTGAGGACGGGTGGGAGGCGCGGTGGGAGCGGATCGGGCGGGGCGGAGCCCGTGCGGGCCGGCCGCCCCGGGTGTGGGGCGGCGGCCGGTCCCGTGGAGAAGGAAGGAGGGCCCGATTCGGATGAACACCCCACACGGCGGTGCCGGGCGGTTTAGCGTCGTCTCCATGACCGATGACACGATCGGGGCTTCCTACCCCGCGACGGTTCCCTCCGCGCTGGCGGAGGTCTTGGAGCAATTGGATCTGCGGCAGGGGCTGCGCCGTGAGCTGCAACGCTATCCGGAGGAGACCGGCACCATCCTGGTCGAGACCGCCGAGTACCTGCTGCACGAGGGCGACCGGGAGCAGGGCCTGCGGTTGCTGGTGGCCCTGCGCGACCATCCGCCGACGCCCGAGGACGCCCAGTACGCGCTCATCGAGATCGCCCGCGACCTGCGCGAGCACGGTGATCCGGCGGAGTCGGAGCGGATGGTGGAGGACCTGATGAAGTCGGCCGACCTGCGGCCCGGCCCGGCCGGGCTGTTGGCCGACCTGTTCGAGGGGGACGGGGACCCGGTGCGGGCGCTGCACTGCTACAACATCGCCGCCCGGGAGTTCCTGGACCGTCCCGGGGAGTCCCTGGCCGGGGCGAGCGTCTTCGACATCGGTCCGTTGGTGGGGCGGGCCCGCCTGCGGGGGGACGCGGGCCTGGAACCGGACGTGCACGACCTGGTGGTGATGGAGGCCGCCGGACGGTTCTGGCGAGAGCGCTCGGAACAGGGGACGGACACCCCCGGGGTGTTCCATTCTCGGTGAGCGGTGATGTCCGTGCCGGTCACCGAGGCCCGATCACGTCCCGTGGTCGGGTGGAGGCCCGTACGGCGTCCACCGAACGGCACCGGGGAGGGCGTCCTGCCCCGGATCGGACGACGACACCGTGGCGACCGTGCGCGGCGCGTCCGGGTGGTCCCCGTCGATGCCGAGGAGATCCGGGGCTTCGCCGGTGGGCCCGGCCCGGACCCGTGGGCGGAGGGGCGCCGCGGATCCGGGCGGAACGGGTCCTGGAGCCGGAGGACCGGCGGGCGGTGGCCCGGGTGGACGTGCCCCGCCGGTGCGATTCCGGGGTCTGCACGCCCGTCGCCGTGGCACCGACCACCGAACACCGCGGCCCGAGCCGCGTGCGGTCGCCCCGATCCGCGCACAACGCCCTGCGACGGATGATCGTGGCCTACGATTCTGTTCTCTCGACCTTCCTTGGTCGTCGTGGGCCGGGCGCGTGCGGGTGTCCGGAGGTTCGCTCTGGAGGGGTCCGTGGCCGTCGCAGCGGGTTCGGGTGAGGAGATCGTCCCTATCGTTCCCGGTTCGCCGCTGGACGAGGCGTCGGCGGTGGAGGGCGACGGCGGCCGGTCGTCGGTGCGCGACGGTGTCGAGGGGGTCCTGTGGTGCGCCCTGATGCTGGAGGACGTCCGGCTCGCCCCCTCCGAACGGGTCGGCCTGGCCTGGTTGCTGCGCGAACACCAGGAGTTCGTCGCGGCTTCGTTCGTGGTCGGCGACGGCCCCGGGTTCGCGGCGTTGCACTCCGGGCTGCGTGAGGGCGAACGCGGGTGCGGGATCGTCGTGGGCCGACCCGGGGAGGGGCGGACCGGCACGGCCGTCGCCGCTCTGACCCGGGCCGGGCTGACGGTCCGACCGCTCATGGTGGACATCGACGAGGACGACCCGTTCCAGGGGGTCTGGCCCGAGGCCGGGCGGGGGTACCTGATCGACGTGTCCGGGGCGGGACCGCTGCCGGACGGGTTCCTGCGGGCGCTCCGCGACTTCGCGTCGGCGGCGGCCCACGGTGGGGCGGCGCTGGTGGTGATCGCCGACCCCGGCCAGTGGGATGCCGACCCGGTGCCCGGGGCCGCCCACCTGCGGGTGCGCCCACCGGAACCGCGCGAGGTGCTCGCGGCGCACCTGGGGTGCCTGTCGGGCGACCGTTACCGGGCCGCCCGCTGGGCACGCGAACTCGACGGGTACGGGTTGTTGCGCGGTGCGACCCCGGCCGAGGCCGCCGCGCTGGCCCGGATCGCGCACGGCGTTCTCCGCGGTCGGGAACGCGGATCGGGCGAACGGGAGCGGCTGGCGCTGATCCGGGAGCGGTACCTGGGCGGCGGGGAGATCGCCTCCTGGTTCGCCGCCGCCACCGGGCCCGAAGGGGTGTGGCATCGGGTCGTGGTCGCGGCGTTGGCCGTGCTGGAGGGGGAACCGGTCCAGACCGCCCTGGCGGGAGCCCGGGGGCTGGCCGAGGAATGGGGGGTGGTCCCCCGGGAGACCGACGGCATCGACGGGATCGGCATCGGTCCGACACTGGAACGGGTGGGTGCCCGGCGCACCGGTACCGGGGAGGTGTTCTTCGAGAGGGAGGACCACGCCGACCGCGTGCTGGACCACCTGTGGGCCGAACACCCGGGGGTGCGGGCGGGCCTGACCCGGTGGGCGGCCGGGGAGGCGGTGCGTCGCGGCGGGGGGACCGCGCACCGGATCGGTGCCCGGCTCTTCTCCCTGTTCGAACGGTGCGACGACCCTCGGGCCCTGGTGGGGTTGTTCGACGCCTGGGTCGGGGAACCGGACCTGGTGGACGTGGTGGTGTCGTTGGCCTCGGCGGCGCTGGTCCACCCCCGGTTCGCGCGTTCGCTGCGCGAGCGCCTGTACGAGGAGGCTCGGGCGCCCGCGTCGGTGATCACGGCCCGCGTGGTGGCCCGGGTGTGCGCCGAGTACGGCAAGGCGGACCCGGCGGGTGCGTTGACCCGGTTGAAGTGGCTGGTGGAGGTGGACGAGGACGCCGAGGCGGCGCTGCGCGACCTGGCCCGGTACGAAGGGCTGCATCCGGCGTTGACGCGGGCGGCGCTGGGATGGATCGGCGGGGCGCTGCCGTGGAACACCGGGGCGACCTCGCCGGTGCGGGCCGACGCGGGCGTGCGCCTGCTGGAGGCTCTGATGGCGACCGGCGACGACATGACCCCGGTCCTGTTGGCACGGCACCTGCGGGGACCGGACGAGGAGAGCGAGCGGCTCGTCGGGGCCGCGTGGTACGCGCTGTTGGAGTTCGGGGCGCACGAGCGGGTGCGCGCCGCCCTGGCGTCGTGGATGCGGGCGACCTCGGCCGGGCCCGAGGGGTTCGACGAGGTGGTGTACGTGCTCGGGTGCGCGGTGGCCGGGTTGGCCGACGCCGATCCGGACGGGGTCGCCCGCCGGGCCGCCCGGCTGGACCGGGCGTTGACGGAGGTGTGCGCTCGGGAGGGATGGGAGGGGCCGCGGTACGCGCGCGTGCGCGAACTCCTGGGACTGGTCCCCCAAGACGACCGCACCGCCTCCGTCTCCTGACCGCGCCCGGTGTCGGTCGGCGTGCGGTCAGTCCGAGAGGGCGGCCTGGGCCCCGGGCGGTGGGGACGCCGGGGCGGCCCACGGGAAGGGGGCCTCGGCGGCGACCTCGCGCATGCGCCGGTAGGCGGCCTCGTCGGAGGGGCGCGGAGCGCCGTCCTCGGCCAGCAGGTGGGTCAGGGGCGGGGCGGTCCCCCCGTCGTCCAGGACCACCGTCTTCTGCCGGGCCCCGTCGCGCAGGGTCAGCCGGACCTCGGTGATGTTGTCCGTACCGCGCAGGTGGAACAGCCCGGCCAGGTCCACCCGACGGGCCAGGATCTGCTCGGTCAGCGAGGCGGGCAGATGGCGCTGGCCCGGCGGCGGGGTCAGCACGTGCCGGAAGGTCCCCATGGGGCGGGGGTCCTCCAGATTGAACAGGTCGGCGCCGCGGGTGATCTCCACGACCTCCACCCTGACGGCGTGGGCGCTCTCCAGGAACCGCCGGTAGGCGTCGGAGTCCGACAGGGGGGCGCAGCGCAGGGACAGCCGGCCGCCCAGCCGGGCGTCGACGGCGCGTTTGAGGTGGTCCAACAGGATGGTCCCGGCCCCGCGCCCCTGGTGGCGTTCGGTCATCGCCAGCGCGTGGGCGCAGCCCTGCGGGACGACCAGCAGCGCGCGCAGGTGCGTGGTGGCGGCCTCCTGGGCCCCGTAGTGGTAGGGGTCCCTGTCCTCGGCGACGCTGCGGATGGTGCCCGGGGTGCCGAACCTGCCGTAGTCCAGCCGGACCTCGATCTCCCGGTCATCGGTCCGGCGGTGGGCGCCCACGGACAGATGGGAGCGGCGTTCGGCGTCGGTGACCGGTGTGCTCTCCAGGTCGCGCACGGCGGTGTGGAGGAGATCGAGCAGGTCGGTCCCCTCGTCGTCGAGGCGGTCCACCGGAGGGTGATCGTCCGGGCGGCCGGGCGGGGCCGCCCACAGTCGGTAGGCGGCGAAACCGTGTGTGGCCACGCGTGTCCGTTCGGGTCGTCGGTCGGGTCGGCGCCGCCCCGGGCGGGCGGCACGGAACACCAGGGTAGTGGGGTCGGGGGTGGTGGTGCGCGGCGTGTCGGAGGCGGGTCGATCGCGGTCGCGACGGCGTAGGGGACGTGCGGCCGTTCGAGGTCGCGGTGCGAGGTGGCCGGGGCGTCCGGTGCGGCGTGCGCGACCGGGCGCACTCCGATCTCCGCCCGCGCCGCGGGTCGTCGGGATCCCCTCGGCGCGGGCGGAGTGCGGGAGGGGCGGTCGGGGCACGAACCCGGGCATGGGTGAACTGGTACTGGTCAGGCATGGACAGACCGAGTGGAGCCGCACGCGGCGGCACACCGGGCTCACGGACGTCCCGTTGACGGAGGAGGGGGAGCGTCAGGCGGAGGCGTTGCGGCCGTTGTTGGCCCGGCGCACGATCGGTCGGGTGATCACCAGCCCGTTGGGCCGTGCGGTGCGGACCGCCGGGCTCGCCGGGCTCACGGGCGCGCGGGTCGACCCGGACCTGGGGGAGTGGGATTACGGCGGGTACGAGGGGATCACCACCGCCGAGATCCGTGAGGAGCGGCCCGGCTGGGATCTGTGGCGCGACGGGGTGGTCCCCGGTGGTGCCGACCATCCCGGTGAGCGGGTGGAGGAGGTGGCGGCCCGGGTCGATCGGGTGCTGGCGTCGTCGGCCGAGGGGGTGGGCGATCCCGGCTCGGACGATGTGGTCCTGGTGGCGCACGGGCATGTGCTGCGGGTGCTCACGGCGCGCTGGCTGGGGCTGGACGGCCGGGCGGGGGCGCTGTTCTCCCTGGGCACAGGGGCGGTGTGCACACTGGGCCGCGAACACGATCGGCCGGTGATCACCTCGTGGAACCTCATGCCCTGAGCTTGCGCCGACTGAGGCCGGGGGATTCCGACCGCCCCATCGGGTGGTGCTCGGGCGGGTCGCCTCACGGAGGTGGTCCCCCGTTCCGAGGCGGGGGCGGGGGTGCGCGGGAAGGCCGCGCGTGACGCGGGTCCGGAGGACCGGGACGGGGGAGGGACGGATCTCCCACCGACGGTCAGGACCGGACGGATACGGCACCGAAGGCGGCTGGTGGCCTGGTGCCGTTTCCCCGGTGAGGGGGCGGTCCTGTCAGGGGTGAGCAGGGGAAACTCGGGGCTCGACGGACCGGAGTCGACACCCGCGTTCTGTGCGGGGTCGGTTGTTGGTTCAGACGTGAGGCCGACGTCACCGGTTCCTCAGGGGGCCACATGAGGCCACTCTGGAACCTTTTGCCTCGTGATCCCGTGGGGGACGGGGACGGTCGGGCCCGCTCGTGAACAGGGGACACGAAGGCTCCGACCGCCGGCGGCCCCCCTCGGGTGAGAGGGGCCGGATCCGCCGTCGGTTCCCGTGGGGGACGGCGGAGGATCATGTCGGCGCACCGTGTCCGCGGGGGCACGGTGCGCACACCGTTGGTGGCAGGGCCTTCCATGAACGGGGGACATGGAGGACCCCGCCACCTCGGCCCGCCCTCCGCGCGGGGGCTGCCGGAGGGCGAGGCCGACGGTGGCGACGGCACCGGAGGTGATGGCGCCGCCGCTCGGGGAAGGTCTATGCGGCGTTCTCGCGGTCGAGCGCCTCGCCGGGTCTGAGCCCGAAGGGCACGCCGAACCCGGCGAGCCATCCGTCGCGTCCCAGGCGGTCGAAGATCTCCTGGGTGACGTCGTGGTCGGGTGCCGATCGGAGCGGCCAACCGAAGTGCTCGGAGACGGCCGACCAGCTGGGGCCGTGTCCATGGGCGGCCCGGTATCCGTCCACCCAGTGGGCGACCTCGGCGGCGCGCTCGGCGAGCAGGCGGTCGGCGCGTTCGGCGACCGATACGTTCAGCGGCGTGGTGGCCGGGGAGACCCGGGGCGGGGTCGGCGGCGGGGGCGCGGTGGGGGCCAGCCAGGCGGTGGTCTCACCCAGTCGGGCCTCGACGATCGCCCCGTCGTCGCGGACGGAGACGATCCACTCGATCCGCGCCAGCCATTCCAGGAGTTCGGTGAGCTCGTCGGGGCCGGAGAGCGCGCACGCCACGGATACCTCCACCCGGGGGACCCGGATGCGGCCGCCCGGCTCGGCGCGGGCGGCCAGGTAGGTGCCCACGAGACGGAGCCGGTTGGGCTTCTTGCGCATCTTCTTGTGCCCCATCGACCGGGCGACCCATCCCGAGGCCCGGGAACGGATCCCCTGTCCGACGTCCCAGGGGTTGCCCTCCACGTCGGGCAGGTCGCACAGGGCCGGGTCGGAGGGGTGGGAATCGATCACCCGCTCGGGGGTGGTGACCAGCCAGCCCGAGGCGATCAGGTCGCTGAGCGCGGCGTGCGGGTCCTCCAGACGGAGGATGCGCATGTCCTGACCGAGCAGGTAGACCTTGCCGCGTATCGCACCGCGCAGAGCACAGACGAGGGCGAGGTAACGACTGTCGGGGTCACCGCCCACCGGTTTCGAGGCGACGTAGGTCCACACGTCCCGGAGGAAGTCCATCTTGCGGGTGCTGATGGGCAGTTCCCGGTTGGGGTGGGGGGTCGGCGGCGGCGGACCCTCCCTGCGCCTGGGCGGCTTGGGCGGCCAACCGGGCGGAGTGGTCACACCGTTCTCCTGGCAACGGACGCATTCCATCGCCGCGGCCAGGTCCGGATTGGGCCTGTGGAACCGTGGTTGTGGGATCTGATCGGGGGCCGTGGACCCGTCGATCGCGGTGTGCTGCGTCATGGCAAGGAGACTAGCGGGATTCGCGTGGGCGGGGGTCTCCGTCGGTGGGAAAACCGCGGGTGACCCGTAATCCGAATAATCGCTCCCTCAAGCGCTCACATCCGGTATAGGGCGGGCGCCGAAGGCGCCGACCGCGGGGGTGGGGCGCGGGCGTGCGGGCGGGGCGGGGTCACGACGGCGCGCCCTCCTCCCGCTCGGATGCGGGACACCACGGGTGATAGGGACAGGTCCGGCAGGCGGGACCGGGTGCGGGGGCGTGCACCCGGTCCCGGTGCCAGGGGGCGACCAGGGCGCGGACGGTGCGCTCGGCCGCCGCCAGGACCGGTGGCGAGGCGGGGTCGACGACGTCGACCCGGGCGCGGTCGGGGGTGAGGATCTCCATCTCCACCGCCGGTTCCGGGCCGGCGGCGATCACCCCCGCGGCGAAGAACAGCACCCCCAGCGCGGCCCGCGGATCATCCGCGAAGAGTTCCGGCCCCCGGGCCTCGGGCGGGCCGTCCTCGGCGATCAGGACGGTGCGGTGGACCCAGGAACCGCGTCGGTGGTGCAGGACGTCGGCGCGGTGCACGACGAGCACGTCGGCGTCGGTGTCGTCGGCGGTCAGGGTCGGACCGGAGCGCACGTGGTCACCGGCGGGCAGGTCGCGCAGCGGACAGACGGGGATGTGGGCGGCGAGCATCGCGGCGGCCCGCCGCGCACGGTCGCCGAACAGGCGTCGACCCGCGCAGGCCCACCGGGAGGGGTCCACGGGTAGGTCGGCCGGTTCGCATGCGCGCCGGGGCAGCCGGTCGTGTGCCCGCCGCAACCAGGCTCGGACCAGCTCCGCCACCACCCCGGCCGACCCCCGTCCACCGGAACCGCCGGTACGGCCGGGAGCGCCGGGACGGCCGGTCCACGGACCCCCGTCCGTTTCCGCGCCGTCCGCGCGCACGACGTCGCGACGGACTCCTCCGGTCCGTCCTTCGACGGTTCCGGACCCGTCCACGCGCACGATGGTCCGTCCGGTGCCACGGCCGGGGGAGCCGGGCGCCTCGGGTGTGTCCGGGGGCGCGGTCGCCGTGTCCGCGCCCCCGGGAGGAGGGACGACACCGGCGGCGCTTCCACCGTCGCCGCGGTCGGGCGGGGACTGGGGCGGGAGAGGGGTGATCGTCGGGGGACGGCGGTCGATGACGGCGGGCAGGCCCAGGGCGTGGAAGTGGGCGCGGGCGGGGCAGAGGGCGAACTCGCGGGCGAGGGTCGGGGACCACGACCGCCGCTCACCGCCGGAGGAGCCCAGCAGCCCCGGAGCGCGGGGCAGCCGCCCGCAGCCGCGGCGGACCCCGCAGGTCAGGCAGTCCGTGCCCGGGGCCCGTGCCCCGCCCACCAGGGCGGCGCGCAACCCCTCGCGTCCCTTGGCGGCGAACAGTTCCCCGGCCTCGTCGGCGGTGCCGTCGAAACGGACCGCCGTCGTGCCGTCCAGGCACGACACCTGGATCACCCGCACCCGTTCCGGTGGCCGGCCGCGCCCGCGCATCGGGTAAGGGGCCCCGTCGTGGTAGCGCCGTGGATCGGCGGCGTAGGCGTCCCGGTCCACCGGCGACCCCGTGGCCAGGACGTAGGCGGCGACCGCGACCCCCGCGTCGGGGGAAAGGGGCCGGCGCAGGCCTCCCGGGCTCGGCGCCCACAGCTCTCTGACCGACCCGTCGGTGTAACAGCGCCCCGCGGCGCGCACCTCGTAGGGGCGGCGGTGGCGGGACCCGGGTTCGGGCATGTACTGGCGCACCCAGAAGTCGGCGACGGGGGTGCGGCCCGTCGTCGCGGCGAGGTGGGTGCGGGCCGCGTGGCGGACCCACGCGCGCACCCCGTCGTGCACGGCCGGTACCCGTTCGCCCAGCACGGAGATCGCGGGGCGTCCCGGTGCGGGCAGGTGGGCGCAGGCCCGCTCCAACGACCGACCCCGGTGTTCGACCAGGTCGAGGACGGCGTTCAGGGCGAGCGCGGGCACCTCGCCCGGTCGGTGAGGGGCCGGACCGAGGGCGAGGTCGGCGCGTACCCGGCGGTGGGCGGGGCAGCCTCCCCGGGCCAGGACGGCGGTGTCGCTGAGGAGTCGGATGACGGGAGGGTGTCCGGTGTCGGTGATCATGTCCTGCGCCTTCCGGAGGGGCTTTTCCGGAAATGGTGGCATGAGCGGGGGATCGCCGCCGGAGGCCTGTGGATAACCTTTTCGGTCCCTGCCTCTATCGAATCTCGGGTCGGGCCGGATCGAAAATCAAAAATCCAGGACCTGTTTTCCCGGATATCCGTTCACCTGCGACGATGCCGTCGGTGTTCGACGGGGTCGGACGCCGGTCGTGGGAAAGCCCCACGCGGTACGCGCTGTCCGATCAGACTGGGGTGCGTGCTCCAACAGCACATCGTCGAGGGTTTCTGGTTCAACGATCGACTGTACGTGTGGGGAATGGACGCCACCCTGCCCCTCGTCACCGATTCCCGTCGCCGTGTGCCGCCCCACCCTTACGCCCTGCCGCCCGAGGACCTGGGGCGGTGCGTGGACGGGGCGGGAGCGGATCCTCGGTTCCGTCGCCGCCGATCGCGGTCTGCGCGAGGCGGTGTTGCTCGGGCGGGCCCCGGTGGCCCTGACCGGGGTGTTCGAGCGGCACCGCGCCGTTCTCTTCCCCCGGGATCCCTCGGCGCTCGACGTGTCCTGCTCGTGTCCTGTCCCGGGGTGCGCCCACGGGCGCGGGGTGGTGACGGAGATGGCGCGGGTCTTCGACGCCGACCCGTACCTGCTGTTGACGTGGCGGGGCCTCGAACGGGGGGAGTTGCTGCGCCGGGCGGGCCGTTCCCGTGGCGCCCCGTCCGTGCGGTCGGGGCCACCGCCGATGGCGACGTTCTGGGAACGGACGGACCCGCTCCCTGCATGCCCGGTGCGGTCGGGCGACCCCGGCGATCACCGTCCGGCCGGGCCGGGCACCGACCGTTGGTCGCGGGCCCAACGGTTCCTGCGCGGCGTGCCTCCGAACGCGCCGCGTGATGGCCGCAAACCCCCGGCCGGCGGGGATGTCCGGGTGGAACAGCGAGAACGCGAGATCGACAGAGGGGATGAACCTACGTAAAAAGTCACTCACGGTGACGTTTTCGGCGTCTTGGGAGGCGCGGCGAACGCACACGTCTCCCCCTTCGATCATGTTGAATGTCGACCATGATCGTGCGTCGAGTACTTCCCGATGAGATGAGCGCCGTCAGCGAGCTGCGGGTGATCGCCTACACGGCCGACGGACTGTTGGATGTCAACCCGGACTACGTCGAGGCGTTGCGGCTCTTGGGCGCCGACGGCCACGGCGAGGTCCTCGTGGCCGAGGACGACGGTCGTCTGTTGGGGACGATCATGTTCGAACCCTGGTCACCGCAGAGCGAGGTGGCCCGGGGCGCGGACGAGGCGGAGGTGCGGGCGTTCGCGGTGGCGCCCGAGGCGCGAGGCCGGGGTGTGGGGCGCGCGTTGGTGAACGCGCTGGTGGAGCGGGCCCGTGAGGAGGGCGTCTCCCGGTTGCTGCTGTCCACGCAACCGCAGATGCTCTCCGCTCAGTACGTGTACCGGGCCCGCGGGTTCGTCCCGGTTCCCGAGCGCGACTGGTCGCCCCTGCCCGACGTCGTGTTGTCGACCTACGAGTTGGTGCTCAAGGACTGAACACCGTGGGGGCCGTGGCGGGGCCGGTCCCCGCCGCGTCCGCGTTCGCCGTGAAACCGCCGACGTGAGGCGGCCGGCTGCGCGGAACCGTCCCGTGGCGGGTGGTCGGGCTTTCCTCCCTCGGAGGGGGAGGGAGGTCGCGTCCCGTCCGCGTTCGTTCCGGTGCCGTGTGCGTCGCGGTGCCGTGTTCACACCGAGCGCGCCCGGCGGGCCGCCCGGGCCAGGACCAGCCCCAGCTCCCCGTCGGCCAGGCGGTCCAGCACCGTGTCGGCGGCCGGGTGGCCGGACGACCGTACGGAACGGACGAAGTGTTCGGCGTGGGGGGACAACCGTTCGCGGTCCCGGACGGGCAGCGGCAGGCCCGCCTCCACCAGTACGGCGTAGTCGTCCAGCAGGGCCCACGCCGTGGGCCGTGAGGTCGGTGGTTCCTCACCGGTCGCACGCAAGCGCCGTACCCATCCGCCGAGCACGGGGTGGTCCAGGTGGGGGCGCAGGGTCGTCTCCGGATCGACCCCCTGCCGGGCGAGCAGTTCGGTGACGTTCCTGCGGCGGTGCCAGGCCCCGGGGGCGGTGGAGGCCTCCAACAGGGCGCCGGCGGCGGTGTCGGGGTCCCGCCCCTCGATCCACCGGTGCAGGAGGTCCCCGGTGTCCGTCGGACGCCCCTCCTCGGTCAGGGAGAGCACCTCGTGGGCGTCCATGTCGGCGATCGCCCGGGTCACCCGTACCGGGACGCCGACCCGTCGGAGCCGGCGCACCATGCAGTGGTCGCCCAAGCGGCCGATCCGGAATCCCCCGTCGGTCCGGTGGACCGCCTTGAGGTCGGCCAGGAGTTCCAGGGCGACGCGCACCCGCTCCTCGTCGATCCCGTCCCGGCCCCGGTAGGCGGCGGTGATCTGGCGGGGGGCGCGCTCCCGGCCCAGGAGGAACAGATCGGTGAGCGCCAACAGGGTGGTGGTGCCGTGTTCGGCCGTCATCGCGGGCAGCGCGTCGGCCCAGGCGTCGGCGACAGCTCCGGGGACACCGGCCGACCAGGCGTAGGCGGCGCGTCCGGCCAGGACCCGGGTGTAGGTGGTGCGCAGCAGACGCGCGGAGCGGGCGACGGAGAACAGGTGGTCGATCTCGGCCGGGGACGCTTCCAGATGGGCCGCTGCGGCCGGCACGTCCTCGGCGCACAGCGCGTCGCGGCCCTCGGAATCGGGGCGCAGCAGCCGGCCCCGATCGACCCAGACGGTCAGCCGGGCGGCATCGGCCAGCGTGCGGCACTGACGTGCGGCGTCGTCCAGGTCGCCCGGTTCGGCGGGGGCGATCGGTCGCGGCGGTGTGCCGTCGAGCCGGTCCAGGAGCGGTTCGGCGCCCGCAGGGGCGGGGACGGGGGCGCGGTCCCCTCCCACGGTCAGGTCGACCTCCTCGATGGCGGACCGGAGGCGGCGAGGGCTCTCGTCCGAGACCAGGCCGTCCTGGTCCACCAGGTGATCGCACCAGGCCAGCCAGGTGGAGCGGAGCACAGCGGTGTCGCGGAGCGCACCGGGGTGGCGGGGGCCGCCGGGGCGCGCGCCGGCGCGCACGACGCGGGCGACCTCGTGCACGTCGTCCACGTACCAGTCCCCTGGCTCGGGCGCGCCGAGCTCCAGGTGCGCGGTGAGCAGCAGGGTCAGAGCGTCGGCGTCCGGTACGGTGCCGGTGTCCCGCGCCCCATCGAGGCATCCCCGCACAGCGGAGGCGATGCCCTGTGTCACCGTCTCCCCACCGAAAGTCGTGGTACTCACGATGTCAGGGTAACCGCGCCCCTCACCGCCGGAGACGGGAACGCCGAAATCGCGTCGGAGTCCCACCCCGAGACGGTCGATCGGCCATCGAGAAGTCCGGATCGGCGCTCACCCCCGGCCCGTCGACATGGGAGGCGATCCGTTCCACCGCCGCTCCGTACACCTGCCGTCCCGTCCTCGACGGGACACGGGAGGCCGGCCCGTCGGCAGGGCCCCGATCCGTGCGCCCGGCTCACCGTCCAGTGCGGCCTCGGCGGGGAAAGAGTGTGAACGTGAGGAAACCGTTCCCACGAAACAGCGGGCGGCGTCGTTCTCGCGTCCGTGATCATCCCCGGTGAACGCGCCCCGGGCCGGCCCCAGAGGAAGGGACCGTCCGAGAGCAAGGTTTGACCCCGCTCGCATAAGAGCACATAGGGAAGGGAATCGGTCCTATTCCCCCTTTTTGTGTGCTTTCGCCCCAGGAGGGCGCCGCGTGACCGACGACCTTGTCACGACAGTCCGTTCCCACCAGGCGGAATGGCCCGCCGGACTCGACGTGGAGGAACTGCTCGCCCAGGGATGGCGTCCCACCCCTTTTCGCCAGTTCATCCTCAAGATCCACAGCCGTTGCAACCTGGCCTGCGATTACTGCTACATGTACGAAATGGCGGATCAGGGCTGGCGACGCCAACCGCGCCGAATGGCCCGACCGATCGTGGACCGCGTCGCCGAACGGATCGCCGAGCACGCCCGGGCCCACGGCCGTTCCCGGGTGGACGTCATCCTCCACGGCGGCGAGCCCCTGCTGGCCGGGGCGGACCACATCCGCTATGTCGCCGACGCCCTCCGCAAGACCTGCGAACCCGACGTCCACGTCTCCCTGCGCGTGCAGACCAACGGTGTCCTCATCGACGACGCCTTCCTCGACCTGTTCGACGAACTGGGCGTGCGGGTCGGGGTGAGCGTCGACGGTGCCGAGGAGGACCACGACCGCCACCGGCGCCGTGCCAACGGACGCGGCACCCACGCCGAGGTCCGGGCCGCCCTCGACCGCCTCACCCGCCGTCACCGGCATCTGCTGTCCGGGTTGTTGGCCACCGTCGACCTGGAATCCGACCCCGTGACCACCTATGAGGCGCTGCTGGAGTTCGACCCGCCCGGCGTCGACTTCCTCCTCCCGCACGGTACCTGGGACACACCGCCACCGGGCCTGACCGGGGAGGGCACCCCCTACGGCGACTGGCTGACCGCCGTGTTCGACCGCTGGTACGGGGCGCCCGTGCGGGAGACCGACATCCGTATGTTCACCGAGATCATCCGGCTGGTCCTGGGCTCCCCCTCGCGCACCGAGTCCGTGGGGCTCTCCCCGGCCGCCATGGTGGTGATCGAGACCGACGGATCGGTCGAACAGGTCGACAGCCTCAAGGCCGTGGCCGAGGGCGCCGCCGGCACCCCCTTCCACACCCTCACCCACCCCTTCACCGAGGCCCTGTACACGCCCGGCGTCGTCGCCCGGCAGATCGGCCTGCGGGCGCTGAGCGACACCTGCGTCGCGTGCCCCCTGGTCCGGGTGTGCGGGGGCGGGCTCTATCCGCACCGCCACCGGAACGGCACGGGGTTCCGCAACCCGTCCGTGTACTGCGCCGACCTGGCCCGGCTCATCACCCATGTCCACCAGGCCGTGGCCGCCGACGTGGCCCGCATCCGGGAAGAACACTGAATGCCCACCACCCCCGCCACCGTTCCCGACGAGGTGTTCGACGCCCTGGCCGTGGGAGGAGGGGGGACCAAGGCCACCGCCTACCTGCGCGCCGCCCAGTACGGCAAGCACCTACTGCTGGTGCGCCGGGTGCTGGACGCGGCCAGGGAGGCGGACCATCCCGACACCGGACGTGTCGAGGAGGCGTGGTGGGCTCTGGTCGCGGCGCAGGAGACGGATCCCCCGTCGGTCGCCGCGACCCTGCGCCACCCCACGGTCGGGGTGTGGGCCCGGCGCACCGTGCTGGCTCTGGAAGGGCGGCGCCGCGAGGACCCCCGTGTCTCGGTCCTGGCGTCCCTGGCCGCCGCCGCCGCGCTGCGCGCCGGGACGACGCTGCGGATCGAGGTCCCCCTGGACGGTCCCACGGCCCCGCTCGTGTCCCTGGGCCGGGCCGTGGTCGGCGGCGAGACCGGAGCGGTGGCCGAGGTCGCCGACGGGCGGGCTGTGCTGGCCACACGGGACAGGGAGGTGGCGGTGCCCACCGATCCGCACCGGGACGGCCCCGGCTGGCAGGCGCTGCGCCGGATGGAGGCCGAACACGCGGGACACCGCTTGGCCCTGCTCTTGGACGACCAGGATCCCGACCGCATGCCCGGGGCCGACATCGTCGCCCGCCGCCTGACCGGACCGGAGGTCGACCACTGGCGTGCCGTGTTGTGGGAGGCGTGGGAGATCCTGGTGGAGGACCACTGGACGATCGCGGAGGAGACGGTCGACACCGTCCTCACCCTCACCCCCACCCGGCCAGCGGACGGCGCACACACCAGCGCGACCGCCCGGCACGCCTTCGGGAACCTGGGGCTGTCCACCCCACCCGAACCGGTGGCGTTGGCGCTCACCTTCGCCCACGAGGTGCAGCACGCCAAAATGACCGCGCTGTGGGACCTGGTCCCGCTCACCCTGCCCGACGACGGCAGCCGTTACTACGCGCCCTGGCGACCCGACCCGCGACCCGCGGCCGGACTGTTCCAGGGGGTGTACGCCCACTTGGGCGTGGCCGGTTTCTGGAGACGCCACCGGCACACCGTGGCCGGGGCGCGGGCGGAGCGGGCCCACGCCGACTTCGCGCACTGGCGGCGTTCCACCCTGGACGCCGCCCGGGTGCTGGCGGGGTCGGGCCGGCTCACCCCGGAGGGGGAACGGTTTCTCACGGCCACCGACCGCACCCTGGAGGCCTGGCAGGACGAGCCGGTGCCGACGGCTGCCGCGGAGGCCGCCGCCCGGGGCGCCCGGGAGCACCTGGCCCGATGGTTGGAACGCCACGGCGACCGTTCAGGGTCCTGACCGGTTCGGACCCCTCCACGACGGCCTCTCTCCATCAGGAGCCGGCGACCTTCAACCGGGGCGGGACGGGGCGAGGGCGGGGGCCCGGCGCACGGTCAGAGTTGGCGGGGATCGAAGTCGAAGTTCATCCGCCGACCGGACAGGAACGCCTCGGTGAACTGGTGCTCGCGGCCGTGGACGCGGGCGTACAGGGGTTCCACCTGAGCGAGCAGCCGGTCGGCCTCGTCGTCCTCTCCCTCCGCGCGCAGGTCCAGGATGAGGTTGGCCGAACAGGAAAGGACCATGGGGTGCTCCTCGCCGAGCAGGGCCCGCATGCGGCGCAGACTGCCCCGGCCCAGGCGAACGGCGTTCTTGGTGTCGTTCAGCGCGGACAGGTCGCTGGCCAGGTTGAGGGTGATGCCCAGCGCGTAGTGGTGGTCGCGGCCCAGTTTCTCCTCCACACCCGCCAGTGACGCCTCGTTGAGCCGGCGCGCCTTCGACGGGTCGCCCAGCATCCGGTACAACAGAGCCACGTTGCTGGTGCACCCGTGGTTGTAGGGGTGTTCCGCACCGTAGATCTGGTCGTAGCGCAGGTCGGTGTCCTCCGCCAGTTGCAGTGCCTCCGCCAGCGCGCCGTGCATCCGCCAGGTGTTGGCCAGGCACATGGCGGCGGCGAGCGTTTCGGGGTGGTCGAGCCCGTACAGCCGCAGGTGCCGGGAGTGCGCGTCCTGGGCCAGCTCCAGGGCCTGCTCCAGGTCCCCGTTCATGCGCAGGGAGGTGGCCAGGTCGATCTGGGTGCGCAGGGTCCGGGGGTGATCGGCGCCCAACTGTTCGCGACCGTAGGCCAGGGCGTCCTCGCCCAGGTCACAGGCCTCGATGTAGTCCCCGGCCAGCCGCACGGCCAGTGCCAGGCCGTGCAGATAGATGAGCAGGTGTACGGCGGACTGGGTCGCACTGTGGCGCTTGTGCAGCATGTAGACGCGCTCGTGCAGGTCGCGCGCCCCGGAGAAGTCACTGGTCAGGGCGAGGTCGACGGCCAGGTTGTACATGGCGCGCAGGGTCGCCGGATCGGCGGGGCCCAGCGCCTCCCGGTGCAGCCGCAGAGTCTCCTCGTCGCTCTCGCGGGCCTGCTGGAATTCGCCCTTGGCGCGCAGGTCGGCGCCGATGCCCGAGCGCACGGCCAGGGTCAACCGGTGTTCGGGGCCCAGAACGCGCTGCGTCTGTTCCAGGAGGGTCCGGTCCAGGTCGTACGTCTCCTGATAACGGCCCAGTTCGCGCAGCCGGTTGGCGTACTTGAGCCGTGCCTCCAGGACGTGGGGGTCGTCGGGGCCGGACACCGAGGCCCACTGCTCGACGAACTCGTGTGCGTAGCGTTCGGCCATCGCGTAGTTACCGGAGGTGTACAGGAAGGTCAGGACCTTGAGGGCGAATTCCCTGGCCTCCGGAAGGGTGCTCTCGGCGATGCCGGAGGGGCGCAGGTGGGGCAGTAGTTCGAGGTAACGGTCCTGGGAGGCCGGGTTGTTCATCGCCGACGGCGCGGCGGCGGCCAGGAGAGACCACACCTCCTCGCGCACGCCCCGCTGTTCCTCGGAGGACAGCTCGGCCCGGATCAGGGTCTGGATCAGTCGGTGCACCTGAATGGTCCGGTTGGAGTTGTCCAGCCGGATGAGCGCGTACCGGGCCAGTTGGCCGATGACCCGGATCAGCTTGATGGGGTTGGCCAACAGGTCGATCATCTCCGGGCGGACCGGGCCCTCCTCCACCGGGAAGAAGACGTCCCGGGGGATCGGTTCGGGCCCGAAGAAGGCGCAGCAGCGCAGCAGGTCCATGGCCTCGGGCAGGTTCTCCCGGAGCTTGCTCACCGACAGCTGCCAGGCGGCCGTCATCGGTGTCGGATACTCGCTCGGCGCGCCCTCGCGCAGCAGGGAGGCGGGCTGCTCGGCCAACAACCTCAGGTACTCGCGGTTGGACATCCCGGTCTCCGACCGAAGCGCTCCCGCCTGTTCCAACGCCAGGGGAAGGTGTCCCAGGGCCTCGGCCAGCTCCTCCGCCTCCGCCCGGGTGATGCCGCGCGGAATGCGCTTCTTGAGGAACTCGACGCTTTCGACGTCGGGGAAGACGTCCACCGAGACCGTCTCGGCGACCGACTGCCAGCGGTGATTGCGAGAGGTGATGAGCACGTGCCCGGTCTCATGACCCTCCGGGATGACATCGCGCAGGTCCTCGGGTTCGTCGGCGTTGTCGTAGATGAGGAGCCACCGCCGGTAGGGGTCGCCCCTGCGAAGGGCGTTCAGGACGGTCTCGGCCGCCTCCTCGATGCCGGTGGAACTCACCCCCGGCAGACCCATGTGGGGGGCCAGATGCGCGAGGGATGAGCGCACCAGGCCCGGCTGGTCGGCGTTGATCCACCACACCAGGTCGTATTCGTGGCGGTAGCGGTAGGCGTACTCCACCGCCATGAGGGTCTTGCCGACACCTCCGTAGCCGTGGAGCGTGTGCGGGACCACGGCGGTGATCTGGTTCATCAGACCGAACCTGAGCGCGTTGAGCTGCTGGGCGCGCCCCGTGAAGTTCTTGTTGCGCCCGGGGACCCCTCCCCAGACCTCCGGAGAACGCCCCGGCGCTCGGCCTCCCACGGGTCCTTGCGCATCGGCCACTTGGCTTCCTCCGTTTTCACATCCGTCACACCAGAAAACCGTTACCGCATCCGGTCCTGATGCCTCGTCCGTGTCACCATTCCTTTTTCCGTGCTTCCGGGACCGGGTGGTTTTCAGGGTAGGCGATCATGTTAGGGAGCGACAGTCGCGTGGTAAAAACCTCAACGAGGAAGTAGTCGGAAAAAACGTTTCGGAGGATGGCTCGCCGCCCTCCGGACGGGTGGGAACGGAGAGGACTGTGACGGCAGTGCAACATGGCGGCGACCTCGCCCTGGTATCTCTTGAGGGCCTGTCGCTAAGGGACCTGGAATGCTTCGGGGAGTCTGTGATCATCGGTGCGCTCGGGTCCGTCCTGGGTGCCGGAGAGGCCGACGGTGAGATCGTCGCCTCCTTCGCCAACGAAGGGGACAAGGCCTGAGTCGTTCCCAGGTCGGATTTCCCGTGGTGTGCGGCGTTCGTCGAGCGGACCGCGCACATTGTTCCAGGTGAGAATGCCTGCGTGGGGCATTGTTCTCCTTGTGGTCCACGGCGTTCCCATTGTCGTTCCTGCTCTTGTCGATTTCTCGTTCTCGCTGGTCGGGAGCCATTGTCATGAAACGAACCGCCGGGTGGGACGACCGACCCGGGCCGTTCGTCGGCCCGCGACCCTTCCGTGCCCGGGATCGGCCGTTCTTCCTGGGACGAGGACGGGAGGTCGCCGCCCTGGTGACGGCCTGGCACGGTCATCGGCTCACCGTCCTGCACGGTGACACCGGCGTGGGCAAGACCTCCCTCGTGCGCGCGGGGGCCGTTCCCGGGATCACCGACAGGGGCGGCGACGTCCTGCCCCATGACGACCTCTGCCTGGACTCCGGGTTCCCCGCCGCCGTCCTGCCCGACCAGAACCCCTACGGCCGCGCCCTGGTCTCCTCCTGGGACCCCGAGGGACCGCCCGGGCGCTCTGTCGCGGACCTGCTGCGCACACGTTCCCGCACCGACCGCTATGGCCGCCGGATCCCCGTGTACGCCGTCCTGGACCGGGTCGAACTCCTCCTGCGGCCGGGGGGCGCGGGCGAACATCACCGGCGCGACCTGCTGGAGGAGCTGCTCACCTGCCTGGACGGGCACGAGGAGCTGCGCCTGCTGCTCGTCGTGCGCACCGACCACTGGGACGAGTTGCGCCGCCTGCTCGACAAGTACACCGTGCGGTTCGCCGAGATCCCACTGCACCCCCTCACGGCACGGGCGGCGGCCGAGGCCGTCGATCTGGCCCTGGACCGGGTGGGTCACCGGTTGGAGCCGGGGCAGGGACGGCTGCTCGCCGAGGAACTGTGCCTCCCCGTCCCCGGAACGCCCCATCGGGGCGGAATCGTGGACCCGGGCCTGCTCCAGGTGGTCGGACGGGCGCTGTGGGAGGCGTTGCCCGCCGGAGCCCGCACGCTCACCCGTGACCCGACCGCCGACACCGACCGGGCCCTGCACGCCCATACGGCGCGCGCCGTGGCCGAGACGGCCGCCGAGTGCCTCGTCTCCCCCCGCGCGCTGCGCGCCTGGCTCGCCCGCGTCCTCGAATCGGGGGAACAGGGCGCGCGGGCCTTCCGGGGCGGTGAGGACGCCGCCCGAGCCCTCCAGGACCGGCACCTGGTCG
Organism: Nocardiopsis lambiniae; assembly: GCF_031845465.1. Taxonomy (NCBI): domain Bacteria; kingdom Bacillati; phylum Actinomycetota; class Actinomycetes; order Streptosporangiales; family Nocardiopsidaceae; genus Nocardiopsis; species Nocardiopsis lambiniae. The sequence goes on from NZ_JAVREP010000007.1 coordinate 79,984, forward strand.
GCCGACACCACGCCAACGGCACCTACCTCGTGCGCCACCCGAGGCTGACCGGTCCCCTGACCTCTCCGGATCCGCTCCCCGAGGTCCCCCGCGGGGCGACCTCGCACTTCTCCTTCGCCTGCCGCACCCGGACGCGGGGAGACCTCCCCGTGGCCCGTGAGCACGCCCGTCGGGCGTTGGCCGCCCAGCCGCCACCCCGGCCCCGCGATCGGGCCAGGATCATCTCCCTCCTCGGCGACCTGGCCTTTCACGAGGGGGACTTCCCGTCGGCGGCCCGTCTGTACCAGGACGCTGCCGGACTCCGGGCCTCCCTGGGGGAGGGCGTCGCCGTGGGCCACGCCCTGCTCGCCCAAGCCCGCTGCCTGCTGCTGGCCCGTGACCGTCCCGCCGCCCTGAACGCCCTCGCGGTGGCGGCCGGTCGGGCCGGCGCCGACCCGGGGATGCAGACCGGCCTGGGCCAGGCCCTGTGGCAGGCGGGCCAGGCCGAATCCGCCCTGGACGTCCTCGATCGGGTGCTGTCCCGCGACGGTGCCAACGCCGAGGCCCGCCGCACCCGGGGGGAGATCCTCGCGGATCAGGGGGAGGCCGTCTCCGCCCTGCGCGACCTCGAACGCCTGGAGGCACCGGAGAGCCCTTCCACCCGTACCGCCCGCGCTCTGGCCCAGGCCACCCTCGCCGGGGTCGGCACCTGGTCGGAGGAGCTGGACGAGGCCCTGGTCGAAGCCGCCGACAGCGGTCCGGTCCTGCTGCGCGCGGCCCGGGTACGCCGTCTGCGGGGCGACCGCGATCTCGCCGCCCGACTGGCGGCCCGGGCGGTGAGCGCGCATCACCCGCCTCTGCCGCCGCACCAGGTGTCCACCGCCGCCCGACTGTCGGAGGAGGCGTGACGTCGGTCCTGGCGCAATGGTCGGACCCCACCGTCCTGGTCGCCCTGATCACGGGGGTGACCACGGCGACGGCGACGATCACCGCCTCGGCCGTCACCGGGGGGCGGGCGGTCAAGGCCGAGCGGGAGCGGGCGCGCCACGCGCTCGAAGCAGAACGTGACCGGTTCGAGCGGGAACGCGGCCTCCGGTCCGAGGAGGCGCATCGCGCCCTCATCGGTGAGGCTGCCGCGAGTGTGCTCAGGTTCGCCATGACCGGGAGGTGGATACTGCACGTTCGGCTCATGGGGCCCAGCGGGCCGGGCCGGGAGAGCCTGGCCGACCTCATGGACCGTTTTCCCGATGACGCCCTGGCGGCCCTCACCGCCCTGGAGAGGCTGCGGGGCGTGCTGCCCGCGGAGGCGGCGGTCTTCGCGGAGGAGCTGGTGGCGACGGTGGACCGGGTCTTCGTGCGAGTGACCTCCGAACGCGCCGAGACCGGGAGCGCCGAACTCGTCAAAGCGGACCTGGATCGGGGGCTACGGCGACTGTTGCGTTCCCTGTCCGGGCCCGAGGAGGGTTCAGGATCACCATCAGTACCGTGAACACCAGTGCGATCACCCCGTTGGCCGCCGCGAGCAGGGCGCTGGTGGGTCCCGGTCCCCAGGCCTCCAGGAGGTGGCCGCCGCACACCAGCCCCAGCGGCATGGCCCCCTGGGCGAAGAACTGGTCCACCCCCAGGACCCGGCCCAGGAGGTTCCGGGGCACGTGGGTCGCGTGATAGGTCCCCACCGTCACGTTCATGTGCGCTCCCACGAACCCGATGCCGCCCCAGGTGAAGGGGAGCGTGGCCATCAGCCAGCGGGGATCGAGGTGGTGGGCCACCGCCAGGGCGCCCAGCGGGAGCATCCACGACCACAGGCACAGGGCGATCATGTGCACCGGGCGGAAACGCCCCACCAGACGCGGCGCGAGCAGTGATCCGAGCAGGCCGCCCACCCCGGTGGCGGCCAGGACCACGCCGATGAGCACGGGCGGGAAACCCTCGTGTGTGACCGTCGACATGATGAGCAGCCACACCGTCTGGAACAGGGCGTTGGTGATGGTGCACACGATCAGGGCCGATCTGAGCAGGCGATCGCGGTACAGCCATCGGAAGCCCGCCCGGAACTCCTCGATGAACGGCTCCCGTTCCCCGCCCCTGTCCACGGGGGCGGGGCGCACCGGCCGGGGCAGGAACAGGGCGGTCAGCAGCGCGCCCGAGGACATCACGAGGTTGAACGCCGTGGGCGCCCACGCGGCCAGGCCGAACAGGAGGCCGCCCAGCGGCCGTCCGGTCATCTGGGTGCCGTGGGCGCGGGCCTCGTTCCTGCCCACCGCCTCGGCCAGATGTTCCTCGGGCACCAGGTGGGGCACCGCGGTGGTGGCGGCGGTGGCGAACAGCGTGGAACAGATCCCGTGCACCGCCATGGCCGCGATGAGGAGGGAGACGGGTGCGTTCCACAGCAGGACGGGGGGCACCAGGAGGACGGTCACCGCCAGACGCCCGGCCTGGCCGATGATCATGACCCGGCGCGGATCCACCCGGTCCACCAGGACGCCGACAGGGGCGTGCAGGAGGATGCGGGGGAGCATTCCCGCCACGGCGATCCACGCGGCCGTCACGGGCGAACCCGTCTGCGCCAGCGCCAACAGCGGCACGGCCAGGGTGAAGGTCATGGTGCCCAGGCCGTTGAGCGCCCCGCCGCTCCACAACAGGGCGAAGTGACGCCGCCACGGGGTCCGGACGGCGGTGTTCTCGGGGACGGGGGGCGAGGCCACCGCGCGGGTCTCGGTGGTCACCCCGTCCATGTGACGTTCTCGGGCATGGCTCTCGGAAGGAAGTCGACGTCGTTGTCCGACGGCGTGCGGGAATCCGATGGCATTCCCGGGCTGCCGTCCTCCTACCTGCCTCGGTGGCCGGATGGGCCGTGAGGCGGCGCCGCGGCCGTGTGTTCCCCGCCGGCGCCGCAGTGGGACGGCGACAGCCTAGTGCGATGAGGGTCCGTGCGTGCGCGTAACACGTCAACAGCCGATGAAGAAGATCGTTCAGGCGCCTCCCGTGTCCACCAGGGTGAGCCGGTGGGCCTCGGTGGGGTCCGGGTGTTCCCACCGGCCCACCAGACGGTCCACCACCGCCGCCGGGATCGGGGAGGGGCGGCGGTCCAGTCGGGCGCGCAACGTCCGGGGCGGGGCCTCCACCGCGACGATCTCGACCCGGGCGCCGTAGGCCGCGGCCAGGGTCGTGCAGCGGTCGCGCATCGACCGGGACACGTTCGTGGCGTTCCAGACGAAGGACCGTTCCGCGCGCAGGTGCTCGCGGGCGCGCTCGTGGGCCGCGGTCGCCACCGGGCGCTGGTCGTCGGTGGGCCGCACCCCCAGTTCGCCGCGGATCGCGTCCAGGCTCACCACCGGCCCGCCGGGGCGCTCCCGTCCGATCCAGGTGTCCTTGCCCGCCCCCGGCAGGCCGGACATGACGGTGACGGTCATCCGGGTGTCGTCGTAGGCGTCGTGGTCGGGGTCGCGCTCGGGGCGCTGGAAGAAGCGGAACCGGGCGTGGTCGGAGGGGAAGGCGCGCGGCCGGTCCAGGCAGGCCTGTTCGGCGCAGTACTCGCGGTAGAGGTCGATGTTCTCCAGCACCTCGGTGGCGTCCCCGCAGTCCCGGCCCAGGATGTCGGCGGTGGCCAGGATCGCCAGGTCGTCGTTGCGCGCGGTCAGGCTCACCCGGAACACGATGCCGCGCAGGTCGGGGCGTTCCAGCGCCCAGAACGGGACCTGGTGGTGGCGGACCAGCGCCGCCACGTGCTCGCGCCAGGCGACGGGGGCGCCCATCCGCCACAGGAGGCCGCGCACCATGAGGTCGCCCCGTCGGGAGTGGCCGTGGGCGGTCACCCTGCCGTCGGTGTCGCGTCGGGTGCACAGGGGTTTGGCGATGTCGTGCAGCAGCACCGCGGCGAACAGCCGTACCCGCTCGTCGGCGGGGCGGGCCCGCCACTCGGATAGGGAGGCCAGTGCCTCGCAGGCCATGCGGGTGTGCACGGCCACGTCCCCCTCGGCGTGGTGGACCGGGTCCTGTTCCACCCCCTCCAGGGCGCGGACCTCGGGGAGGGCGTCGCGGATCCGGTCCCAGTCGAGGTCCCAGGTGGGCGGGGCCGGGCACAGGTCGGTGAACTCAGTGAACGTTCGCATGGAGCACCTCCGGGTCGGCCAGGCCGTTGGCGATGACGGGCCGGTCCATCCAGTGCGTCCCCGAGTCCAGGACGGCGGTGGTGAAGTCGGCGCGGACCCACTTGTAGCGGTCCACGGTGCGCCCGCCCTCCTCGACCTTGACGTACAGGCCCTCCATGAGGTCGGAGCCGTCGCTCTCGGCCAGGGCACGGGCGGGGTCGGTCCCGCCCGCGCGGGCGGCCTCCTCCAGGGACCGCCGCCAGTGCGGGGTGCGACAGGTGGAGGGGCCGACCAGGTCGGTGAGGTCCTTCACCCGGCGGAGGGGCCCGGTGTGCAGTACGGGCACCGACACGATGGGCAGGCCGGCCAGCAGCGCCCGGCGTGAGGGGGTGTCCAGGAACGCGCCCTCGCGGGTGTCCAGGACGTCGAACTCGCAGAACAGGTGGGGGAGGGCGTCGTAGTACACGGTGTGCTTGGCGTACATCCACTCGCCGTACAGCACGTACCGGTCGCCCAGCCGCTCGCGCAGGCGCGGTGCCACGGCGGCGGCCCAGGCCTTGAAGGGGGCGAACTGGCGCTCGCGGGGGCCGCCGGTGAGGTAGTGCCCGCGGCTCTGGAGGCGCAGGTCACCGTCGGGCCCGAAGCCGATGCCGGCGTTGGCGCCGTCGAGCTTCTCCTCCACGACCAGGTGCCGTCCGGCGAGGGCGGAGAAGGGGACCGCGGACAGGTCCCGGTCGCCGGGTTGCAGGCGTGATCCCCGGATGTGCCGGGTCCGCGGGTACTTGTGCATGAGGACCGTTCTAGCGTGGCGCCGGGTCACCGGGCCAGGGATTTTCCCGGGCACCGCACGGCACCGGGATGCCCCGGTCGGTCACCGCCGCACGGCACCGGGGCGGTCCCGAGGGCACCGCCGCCGAGCGCGTCCCCCGGTGCCGTGCCGCCGGGGATCAGCGTCCGGTGACGGGGCGGCGCGATCCCAGGGAGGCGGCGTCGGCGGCGGCCCGTCCGGCGTTCCACCCGTCCTCGCTGTAGGGGCCGCGCACCCGCGAGTAGGTGAGTTCGCCGAAGGCCTGTGCCACGGCCCGTTCCACTTCGCGCTCTCGGGCGGCGAACAACGGGACCAGATCACGGCCGGCCTCGGCCTGGACGGCCTCCCGGGCGGTGCGGGCCGCCTCGGTGAGGCGCTCCCCGACGCGCACGGCGAACGCCGACATGAACGAGGAGCGGAAGTCCTTCCCCGCCCTGCGCCCGGAGCGGTCGCGCGCCGAACTGCCCGCCCGCATCGCGGTCTCGGCCTGCACCAGCAGGGAGGTGAACAGCAGGTCGACGGCGTCCACGTCGTCGGGGAAGCCCATGACCGTGCACATTTCGAGTTCGCGGTGCCACACGGCCCGGCAGTGGTTGGCCTCGGCGACCTCGTGCAGCAGGACGGCCTTGGACTCGTCGTAGGGGGCGTCCACGGGGAGCCGCCGGGCGTGCCCGGCCTCGGAGGACTCCGGATCGTCCTCGTCGAGCAGCGCCCGGTCGATGCTGTGCCGCGCCATGAGTTCCTGGGCGCGGGCGCTGAGCGCCTCGGCCTCTTCGGGGAACTCCGTCGATTCGGCCTTGGCCAGCAGGGCCCGCACCCGGGCGAGTTTGCCCCGGTCCACCTCGGTGCGTGCGCGGGTCGGGCGTGCCCGGCCGGGACGGTGGGCGCCGGGCGGGTCGACGAGGCGTTGCAACGGTGGTAGGACGCGCAGTCCGGCCAGGGTGCGCAGGACCTGTTCCACGGCTTCGAAGCGCAGCAGGCCGTGGGCGTCCGCCAGGTGCGCGAGGGGATCCCCGACGGTGTCGAGGGCACGCGCCTGCGCGGTCCAGTCGGGCGCCACGGTGGCGGGGGCGTGCCGCTCCAGGTCGGCGGTGATCGCGTGGGCGCACACCGCGGCGGCGGCCGGGCCGAGGAGGCGTTCGACGCGGCGCGTGGTCTCGGCGGGTTGCCAGCCGCGCGCCCACACCGACGTCATGGCGTCGCGCAGCGCCTCGGTGAGGGCCCGTTCGGCGTCGCGGACCCGGGCGGCGTCCTCGGTGTCGGCGAGCAGGGCCGCGGCCAGGTCGACGCCGTCGCCACCGCGCCCCATCACCAGGGCGTCGACCGCCTCGGTGACGATCTCGGCGGGGGACGACGCGGTCGAGGGACCGTCCCAGTCGGGGACGGTCCGGTCGCGGCGCCCGGCCGTTCGTCGCCTCTTGCCGCCCACGGTGTTCCCCTCGGTCGCGGTGTCGTGTGATCGGTGGACGATCCTACCGAGCGGCGCGTACCCGCCCCGCACGTGAGGGAACGGAAATACCCGGGAAAAACATCCGGGCGGGCGTGCCGGCGGCTTTGCCGGGGAAAGTGTCCCGTATCACTTCACCCGCCAGGGGAAATGCTCCCTGCCGAACGCGGAACCCGGCGCGCCGGGCCCGACATCGCCGGTCAGCGGCGCCTGCGAGTGGCTTCCGCGTATACGTGCGGAACATCATGTAAGAGCTGATAGAGGGCCTGAAGTCCGCCATACCTCCCAATCCGGGCTCGCCCTCTCGTGGTATCGGGTGCCCGTCGAGGAAAGGTGGAACTTTCCTTCCCGAAGCATCGCGGAAACATCCCGGTCCTAGCGTCTCCTCAACCGCAGTCACCGAGGAGTCTCCATGTACCAGGGCACCGGTCCCACCGACCATGAGGGAACCGCGAGCGGAGACGGGGCGGGCCGCTGCCCCTACAGCGAGGACGGTGCCCTCGCGTTGCACCGGGGAGGAGAGCTGCCCTGGCGACAGTTGCGCGAACGGCACGGCGGGCTGGTCCCGGTGGAACTGGGCCCGGGGGTTCCCGGGTGGCTCCTGCTGGGCTACAAGGAGAACCTCCAGGCGCTGCGGGACCAGACCTACTTCTCCGCCGATCCGCGTCCCTGGCGTTCCACCGGGTCTCCGGCCCGCAGCGGGGCCCTGGGGCACGACGGCGCCGAGCACCAGCGGCTCCGGGCCCCCATCGTGGAGGCGCTGGCCGCGGTCGGCACCGCCCAGCTGGTCCCGGTGGTCGAACGCGCCGCAGTGCACCTGTTGGGCCGGGCCGCGGCCGACGGCAGCGCCGACCTCATCGGTCAGTACGCGGCCCCGCTGCCCGCGATGGTCTTCAACGAGCTGTTCGGACTGCCCGACGAGTACGGGCGACTCCTGGCGGACATCGCCGAACGCTCGTGGAGCGCGGACCCGCGGGAGGCGGCGGACGCCGGGGACTCGGTGCGCGGCTACTTCCGCGGTCTGGTGGAGCGCAAACGCCGTGAACCCGGCGAGGACCTGGTCGGACACCTGCTGGCGCACCCCAACGCGCTCACCGACGAGGAGGCGGTCGAGGCGCTGTCGATGCTGTGGGCGACCGGGCACGAAGCCACCACCCACCTCATCGGCAACGCCCTGCTCAAGCTGTTGGAGGACCCCAACGTGTGGACCGCCTACCTGGGCGGCACCCTCACCCCGGAGGACTTCATCGACTACGTCATGTGGACCGACTCGCCCATCCAGGTGCTGGCCGGTCGTTACTCCACCATGGACATCCGGTTCTCGGGAGCGCACATCCGCAAGGGCGAGCCGCTGCTGTTCGGGTTGGCCTCCGCGCACACCGACCCGTCGGTGTCGCGCGGCGGCGACGACGCGATGGCCCTGGCCGGCAACCGCTCCCACCTCGCGTGGGGTGCGGGCGCGCACCGGTGCCCGGCCACCGCCTTCTCCCGGGAGATGGTGCGCACCGCCATCGACATGGCCGTGGACCGGCTGCGCGGCATGGTCCTGGCGGTCGAACCGGCCGATCTGCGGCGGCGGCCCTCGCTGTCGGTGCACGGTCTGGAGGAACTGCCGGTGTGGTTCACCGCCACCGGTGAACGGACCGAACGGCAGGAGCCGCCGCAGGAGCGGGGTCCGATGCGCACCTGGATCCGAAGAAGGCGACGCCCCGTGGCGCAGGGGGCCCGCTACCAGGCCCCGTTGTCCCGGGAGGGCGGCCGGGAGGAGGCGGAGACGGTCGTCGCGGTCCCCGAGCCCAAGAGGCGTCGCGCCCCGCAGGGGGCGGGAGCCCGCTACCAGGCGCCCTTCGCGAAGCAGGAGGACGTCCCCGATCCGTTGGACCGGCTCCTGGCGACCTGGACCCCCCGGGGCTGAACGGGCGCGGCCCGGACCCGTGGAGGGGCCGGACCGCGCGTGCACGCGGTTCCCCCGTGGCGTCGGCCACCGGTCCGGGGCGTCTCAGGTGGCGGCCTCCACCAGCAGCACCTCCAGGGTGCGCGGGCCGTGCACCCCCTCCACCCGGTTCAGCTCGATGTCGCTGGTGGCCGACGGCCCGCTGATCCAGGTGAGCGGACGGGCCGGGTCCAACAGGCGCACCCCCTGGGGCACCCCGTCCACCACCTGGTCGGCGCGCACCACGCACAGGTGGTAGTCGGGCACCAGGGTGATGGCGCGCCGACCCTGATCGGGGCCGCCGTCCAGGACGATCGTCCCGGTCTCGGCGATCGCGACGGCGCACCCGGTGATCACTCCGTCGGAGGCGTCCAGTTCCCGCACCGTCAGCGGCTCCTCCCGGGAGTCGGTCAGGGTCTCGATGCCGGTCCCGGCCAGCCACTCCCCGGGCAGGGCCGGGGGCACCACCACGCGCCGGGCCCCGCGCCGGGCCAGGGCGGCTGCGATCTCCTCGCCCACCCGGTCGGCGGGGGTCCGGTGCACGAGCGCCTTGTAGTCGACCAGCCGGTCCTCCAGCACGTCCAGGGTGGGCCCGACCCCGTGGGAGTCCAGATGGGCGCGGTCCGGAACGCGCTCCAACGGTTCGTCGGCGGGCACGTCGGCCAGGGCGGCCCGTACCCGGGCCAGGATCGCTTCCTTGGCGCTCATCGGCCTTCCCCCTGCTCTCTCTCGTTCCACCAGCGGCGGAACGACTCGGCCGGTACGTCCGGGACATCGCGTGTGTCGGTCCAGGCCCCCGCGAGCCCGGGAAGGTGGCGCGGGACCAGCGTGCGGCCCAGCCCCGCGGCGCGCTGCACCGCGCCCAGGGCGGTCGAGGACGAGAACACCGCCTCCGCGCCGGCCATCAGCGTCTTCTCGCCCAGGTGCCCATGGCCCTGGGCGACCTCCTCGCGCAGGTGCACCAGCACCTCGGGGATGTCGATCGCGACCGGGCACACCTCGTAGCAGGCGCCGCACAGGGACGACGCGTAGGGCAGGGACTCCTCCACCTCCGACCCCATCCCGCGCAGCTGCGGCGTGAGGATGGCGCCGATCGGCCCCGGGTAGACCGAACCGTAGGAGTGCCCGCCGGTGCGCTCGTAGACCGGGCAGGTGTTCAGGCAGGCCGAACAGCGGATGCAGCGCAGCGCCTGGCGGCCAACGGTGTCGGCCAGTACGTCGGTGCGGCCGTTGTCGAGCAGTACCAGGTGGAACTCCTGGGGGCCGTCGCCCGGTGTCACACCCGTCCAGGTCGAGGTGTAGGGGTTCATCCGCTCCCCGGTGGACGATCGCGGCAGTAGCTGCATGAACACCTCCAGGTCGTCCCAGGTCGGAACGATCTTCTCGATGCCCACCACCGAGATGAGGGTCTGCGGCAGGGTCAGGCACATGCGCCCGTTGCCCTCCGACTCCAGCACCACGAGCGTGCCCGAGTCGGCCACCGCGAAGTTGGCGCCCGAGATGGCCGTGCGGGTGCGCAGGAACCGTTCGCGCAGGTGGGCCCGGGCCGCCTCGGCCAGCGCCCGGGGGTCGTCGGTCAGCCCAGGGGGAGCGGGGGTGCCCCACTCGGCCATCTGCTCCAGGAAGATCTCCCGGATCTGGGCGCGTCCCAGGTGGATGGCCGGGACCAGGATGTGCGAGGGCAGGTCGTTGCCCAGCTGGACGATCAGTTCGGCCAGGTCGGTCTCGTAGGCGGTGATGCCCTCGGCCGCCAACGCGTTGTTGAGCTCGATCTCCTGGGTGGCCATCGACTTGACCTTGACCACGTCGGTCTCACCGGTGGCCTTGACCAGGGCGGTGACGATCCGGTTGGCCTCGGCGGCGTCGGAGGCCCAGTGGACGTGCCCGCCCGCGCGGGTCACCGAGGCCTCCAGCTGTTCGAGGTAACGGTCGAGGTGGCGCAGGGTGTGCGTCTTGACGGCCGCGCCCTCGGCGCGCAGCCGGGCCCAGTCGTCGCCCATCTCGTCCACCACGTGGGCGCGTTTGTCGCGGATGGTGTGGGTCGCCTTGCGCAGGTTGTAGCGCAGCCGGGAGTCCTTGACGGCGGTGCGGGCCGCCTCGGGGAAGGGCGGCATGCCCAGGAACGTGGCGTCGCTCATCGGGTCGCCTCCTCCTTGTCGGTCCGGTCGCGGGTGTCGCTCCGGAAGTCCTTCTCCGTGCTCGCCAGGATCTCCGCGATGTGCGCGATCCGCATGCCGGCGCGCTGGCGCGACAGGACGCCGCCGATGTGCATCAGGCAGGAGTTGTCCACGGCGCACAGCACCTCGGCCCCGGTCTCCAGGGCGTGGCGGGCCTTGTCGGCGCCCATGGCCGAGGAGACGTCGCCGTTCTTGACCGCGAACGTGCCGCCGAACCCGCAGCACTCGGTGGCCCCGGGTAGTTCCACCAGTTCCAGACCGCGCACCGCGCGCAGCAGCTCGTAGGGGCGGTCGCCCAGCCCGAGCATGCGCAGTCCGTGGCAGGTGGGGTGGTAGACGACCTTGTGCGGGTAGTAGGCGCCCACGTCGGTGACGCCCAGAACGTCGACGAGGAACTCGGTGAGGTCGTACACCCGGGGGGTCAGCGCGGCCACCTTGCGGGAGAGGCGGCTGCCGCTCCCGCCCAGACGCGGGTAGTTGTCGCGGATCATGGCCGCGCAGGAGCCCGAGGGCACCACGACGGCGTCGGCGTCCTCGAAGGTCCGCACGAACCGCACGGCCAGCCTGCTCGCCGGACGCCGGTAGCCGGTGTTGTAGTGCATCTGCCCGCAGCAGGTCTGGCCTTCGGGGAAGACCACCTCGTGACCCAGCCGCTCCAGGAGGCGCACCACCGCCCGTCCGGTGTCGGGGAAGAGCGTGTCGTTGACACAGGTGATGAACAACGCGACCCTCATGTGCCTCCTTCGCGCCGCGCCGGATGGGCGGGCGTACCGCTCACCACGAGCCTCTCAGTGGTCTGACCACTTTTGCACAGGTGAGCGAAAGGCGGCAAGGAAACCCCCTTGTCGGAGGATGGCAAGGGGTGGTGGTCCGGATTGGTATGATCACTTTCGCGTGGGGGGTGTCAAGGGTCGCGCGGCGGCCCGCACCCGGCGGACGGGGGGTGTCGTGGACGGTTCCGACTCCGAGCGCACCCCGGTCACACGGCGGGCCGTCGAGCGCATCAAGGAGATGATCTCCTCCGGGGAGGTCGGCCCCGGTCAACGCCTGCCCACCGAGCGCGACCTGTCCGCCCGCCTGGGCGTCTCCCGCAGTTCCATGCGCGAGGCCATCCGTTCCCTGACCACGCTGGGAGTCCTGGAGGCCCGCCACGGAGCGGGCGTCTACGTCACCGCGCTGCGCCCCGCCGACCTGCTGGAGACCTTCTCCGTGCTGGCCGAGGTCTCCGGCGGTGAGACGCTCCTGGAGGTCCTCCAGGTCCGCAGGATCATCGAACCCGCCGCCACCGCCCTGGCCGCCGCCCGCGCCACCGACGCCGACCTGGAGCGGATCGGCGCGCTTCTGGACCGCATCGACGGCGACCCCGCCACGGCCGCCGACACGGTCACCGCCGACCTCGGCTTCCACCAGGCGATCGTGGCCGCCACCGGCAACGCCACCCTGGCCGCCGTCAACGACGGTCTGTCCTCACGGACGTTCAACGCCCGTGTGTGGGCCGGCCACCGCGAGGCCGGGTTCACCGACGCGCTGCGCGAGGATCACCGGCGCATCCACGAGGCCCTGCTGGCCCGCGACCCCGAGGCCGCCCGCGCCGCCGCCGCCGTCCACGTCATGCGGGTGGAACGGTGGCTCACCGCGGAACTGGCGACCCGGGAGAGCCGGGACCGGTAGACCCGAGGCGCGCTCCTGAACCGTCGGGCCGTGCCGCATCCGCGTCGTCACATTCCGCGCTCGCGCAACCTCTCGGCGAACTCCTCGGCCCGCAGCACCCGTGCCAGATCCTCGCGCCGCGACGTGTGAGGCGTCTCCTCCTCGGGCTCGGGCGCCTGCTCGGGCACCTCCCGGCGCAACTCGGCACCGATCCCCAGAGTGCCCTGGTCCTCGATCTCCTCGATCCGCAGACCGTAGGGATGATCGAGCAGGTACCCGGCCACCACGCTGTCCTGGTTCGGGGCGCCCACGTCCATGTCGGCGTCGACGTCGTCGATGTCCTCGTCCCGGTTCCGGTCCGGGTACTCCTCGGTTGATCCGACCACCGGCGGCCCCCTCACCCTCGGTCATCCCTGGACCTTCGATCATGCCTGTTCGGAGCGGGGGATTCCAGTTCCGAGCGGGATGGAGCGGGACGAGAGGGGAACGGCCGTCCGTTACGGACGGTAGGATTCTGCGGCCCACCCCCCACCACAGGAACGGAGCCCCCTTCCCCGTGACAGCGCGCGAACGGGTCCGTACGATCGTCGACGCCTCCTGGTTCCAGGGCACGGTCGTCTCCCTCATCCTCGTCAACGGCGTCATCCTGGGCGTGGAGACCTCCACGAGGGTCATGGCCGCCCACGGAGGGCTCCTGCACGCCATCGACCTGTGCATCCTCGCCCTTTTCGTGGTGGAACTGGCCCTGCGGATGTTCGCCCACCGCGCGGCGTTCTTCCGCGACCCGTGGAGCTGGTTCGACCTCGTCATCGTCGGTATCGCCCTGCTGCCGGCCTCCGGGCCGTTCGCGGTCCTGCGGGTGCTCCGTGTGCTGCGGGTCCTGCGCCTGCTCTCGGTCATCCCCAGCCTGCGCCACGTCGTCGCCGGGCTGTTCCGGGCGATGCCCGGCATGATGTCGATCCTGTTCCTGGTGGTCCTGCTGCTGTACGTGTCGGCGGTGATGGCGACCCGGCTGTTCGCGGAGGTCTCCCCGCAGTACTTCGCGGACCTGCCCACCTCGCTGTTCACGCTGTTCCAGATCGCCACCGCCGACGGATGGGGCACCATCGCCAAGGACGTGATGGAGCACGAGCCGATGGCGTGGGTGTTCTTCGTCGTCTTCGTGCTCGTGTCGACACTGGTGGCCCTCAACCTGTTCATCGCCGTGGCGGTGGAGGCCCTCGAACGGGACGACGACGAGCCGCCCCGGGGCGGTGGCGAGGGCCGGGCCGGCCACGGCGGTTCCGGACCCGACGACGAGGGCCCCGAGGGACAGCGCCTCATCCTCGCCGAACTGCGCGCCCTGCGGGCCGAGGTGGAGTCCCTGCGACGCGAGCGCGAGGGCGTCGGTCCGGGCTGATCCGTCCCACCGGATGGGACGGATCGGGGAGTGCCTGTGGAAAACCCCGCGTTCGGCTCCGGACGTGGCAGGGTAAGGATCACAGCCGCAACGCGGAGCGCACGGCGCGGACCGAGCACACGTGTCCCTGGCCCCGCACCTGGACCTTACGGACGACGAGGAGCGACCGGATGTCTGCCACACCCCTCCCCCGCACAGAGGGCCCCGGAGAGCGTGCCCGCGGGGCCACCGCCCTGGACCGACGGGACCAGTGGACGGCCCTGGCCGGGCACCGGGCCCGGCTGACCGGCACGCGTCCGCGCGACCTGTTCGACGCCGACCCCGCGCGGGCCGACCGTTTCACCCTCGACGTCGGCGGCCTGCACGTCGACTACTCCAAGAACCTCCTCACCGACGAGACCCTGGGTCTCCTGGTGGACCTGGCCGAGGCGACCCGGGTCGCCGAACTGCGCGACGCCATGCTGCGCGGCGAGCACATCAACCTCACCGAGGACCGGGCCGTGCTGCACACCGCCCTGCGCGCCCCCCGTTCGGCGGTCATCGAGGTCGACGGCCACGACGTGGTCCCCGCGGTCCACGAGGTCCTGGACCGGATGACGGAGTTCGCCGACGGGGTGCGCTCCCGCCGCTGGGTCGGGCACACGGGGCTGCCCGTGCGGCGGGTCGTCAACATCGGCATCGGCGGCTCCGACCTGGGCCCGGCCATGGCCTACGACGCGTTGCGCCCCTACACCGACCGGGGGCTGGAGTTCCGGTTCGTGTCCAACGTCGACGGCGCCGACCTGCACGAGGCGCTGGTGGACGCCGACCCCGCCACCACACTGTTCGTGATCTCCTCCAAGACCTTCACCACGATCGAGACCATCACCAACGCCACCGTCGCCCGCCGGTGGCTGGTGGATGGACTGGGCGCGGAGGAGGCCGTCTCCCGGCACTTCGTGGCGGTGTCCACCAACACCGAGGAGGTGACCCGGTTCGGGATCGACACCGACCACATGTTCGGTTTCTGGGACTGGGTGGGCGGTCGCTACTCCTATGACTCGGCCATCGGGCTGTCGCTGATGATCGCCATCGGTCCCGAGCGGTTCCGGGAGATGCTCGCGGGGTTCCATCTGATGGACACCCACTTCGCGACCGCGCCCATCGAGCGCAACCTGCCGTTCCTGCTGGGCCTCATCGGGGTCTGGTACGGCGGTTTCTGGGGGGCGGAGAGCCACGCGGTGCTGCCCTACGCCCATCACATGGCGCGGTTCCCGGCCTACCTCCAGCAGCTGGACATGGAGTCCAACGGCAAGTCGGTGCAGCGCGACGGGCGACCGGTCACCTGGGAGACCGGGCCGATCGTGTGGGGCACCCCGGGCACCAACGGACAGCACGCCTACTTCCAGTTGCTGCACCAGGGGACCCGGTTCGTGCCCGCCGACCTCATCGGGTTCGCCGAGCCGGCCCCCGACCTGCCCGAGGCCCTGGTGCCCCAGCACGACCTGCTCATGGCCAACATGTTCGCCCAGGGGCAGGCGTTGGCCTTCGGCAAGAGCGCCGAGGAGGTCGCCGCCGAAGGGGTGCCGGCCGAACTGGTCCCGCACCGTACCTTCGCGGGCGGGCACCCCACCACCACGATCCTGGCGGAGCGGCTCAGCCCATCGGTGCTGGGTCAACTGGTCGCCCTGTACGAGCACAAGGTCTTCGTGCAGGGGGCGGTGTGGAACATCAACTCCTTCGACCAGTGGGGGGTGCAGCTGGGCAAGGTGCTGGCCAAGCGCGTCGAACCCGCGCTCACCGAGGGGGCCGAGGTATCGGGACTGGACACCTCCACGGCCGCCCTGGTGGCCCGGTACCGCACACTGCGCGGGCGTTAGCCCCGTCATCGCGCGGACCGCGTGATGACGGGCGCGGTCCGCGGCCCCGCCTCCCGGTGTGACGCGAGCGAGGCCCGCGACGTGTTCGGGGCTTCGGTGGAAGGGAGCGTCGGGCCCTACGAGGGGGCCGGTCCGGGTGGGAGGTGCGCGTCTTCGACGCGCGTGAGATCGCCACCGCTCGGAGCGCGACCGGGCGGGTGCGCCGCGCGGGGGACGCGGGTCCGGGTGGGTGACGTGCGCCGGCGGCCGTGCGCTGGGACAACGGCCGTACAGGGGCGTCGCCACAGGGGAGGGGTGCCGGGAGCCGAACGGGATCGTGTTTTTCGGTCAGGACACGTGGGGGGCGAACACCGTCGTTAAATCCTCGCCGTGGGTGAGGAGGGCAGGTGGGCCGTGCCGGGAAGGGGACCGTTCGGCTCAGAGAAGCGGTCCAATGATGAAACATCATGACCTGAGCCGGACAATTCAAGCATTGAGCGGTGCATCGCCGTTACGGTTCCAAGGGTCCGTCGGAATCGTTTTCGACACCGGTGTATGGAAAAGCCTTCCCGCTTTTTCCCATGATCTTCGGAGGATCATCGTGACCACGCCCCCCAAGCGTTCGCTCTCACGCTCGCTCGCCGCGATCGCCCTGTCCGCCGTCACCGTCGTCGGTGGTCTGGCGTTGGCCTCCCCGGCGCAGGCCACCGCCGTCCCCCAGGAGGCCTCGGCCTCCCAGGTCCTGTGCCCCTACCGTGTCACCGTCGACGGGCTGCGCGTCCGCAGCGGCCCCGGCACCCACCACACCGCCGTCGGCTGGCTGGGCATCAACTCCATCGTGTCGGCCACCTCCACGGTCCAGAACGGGTTCCGCAAGCTCGCCGGGACCAACCGCTGGGCCTCCAACCAGTACCTGAGCCGCACCAGTGGGCAGTGCATGGTCTGACGGGCCCCTTTCGCGCTCCGTCCTTTTCCGTGCGGCCCTCGCGCGCGCACCGCTTCCTTTCCGCTCTCCCTTTCGAAGCACCCTTTCCCGCCGTTCCCCGGCTCCTGAGGGAACGAGGCGCGAGGTCCCGCGCGTCCCCGCCCGGGGTGCGCGCAGGACCGGCCGGCCGCCGGGGGAGACGACGTGTCGGCTGTTCGGGCCGGCACCGGCCGGGGACCCCGAGGTCCCCGGCCGGTGGTGTGCCTGGGGTCGTGAGGAGGTCGCCGGCCCGGCGCCGCAGGGCCGGCGGGCACCACCCGGGCGCGGACGGGGACGGTGCCCTGCGGTCGGCGCGGATGTTGGAAATGGACACGCCATTCGTGCAAGCTCTACGTAGTCGATCTACTACGTAAAGCGATCTACGGGGGCAGTGCCGCACATGACCGCGCCGATGGACGCGCCGGAGTCCTCCCAGCACGCCGACCCCGAAGCGGTGGTCGCCGGGGCGAAGAACCCCGCGAGCCGATCCCTGCGCCAGATCGCCTGGCAAAGGTTCCGCAAGGACAAGGTCGGCATGGCCGGCGGGATCGTCGTCGTCCTGCTCATCCTCGTCGCCATCTTCGCCCCGCTGCTGACCGCCTGGTTCGGCTACCCGCCCAACCAGTTCAACCAGCAGATGATCGACCCGGCCACCGGCGGCGTCCTGCTCGACCCCGACGACCCCGTGCCGGGGATGCTGGACCCCTGGGGCGGCATCGGCGCCGATCACCTCCTGGGCGTCGAGCCCGTCAACGGCCGCGACCTTTTCAGCCGTATCGTCTACGGCGCCCGCACCTCACTCCTGGTCGCCACGGTCGCCACCGTCGTGTGCGTCGTCATCGGCACCGTTCTCGGCGTCGTCGCCGGTTACTTCGGCGGCTGGGTCGACACCGTCATCAGCCGGGCCATGGACATCTTCCTGGCCTTCCCGCTGCTGTTGTTCGCCATCGCCCTGGTCGGCGTCATCCCCGACGGAGCGTTCGGCCTCACCGGCAACGGACTGCGCATCGGTGTCCTGATCTTCATCATCGGGTTCTTCAACTGGCCCTACATCGGCCGCATCGTGCGCGGACAGACCCTGACCCTCAAGGAGCGCGAGTTCATCGAGGCCGCCCGCAGCCTCGGCGCGGGAAGCCCCCACATCGTCTTCCGGGAGATCCTGCCCAACCTCGTCACCCCCATCCTCGTCTACTCCACGCTGCTCATCCCCACGAACATCCTCTTCGAGGCGGCCCTGAGCTTCCTCGGGGTCGGCGTCAACCCGCCCACGGCCACCTGGGGCGGCATGTTGGAGAACGCCCTGCGCTTCTACACCATCGCGCCGCACTTCGTGATCATCCCGGGCCTGGCCATCTTCATCACCGTGCTCGCCTTCAACCTGTTCGGTGACGGCCTGCGTGACGCCTTCGACCCGCGTTCCTCCGACTGACGGACCCGCCCCTTCGCCGTACGCGGCGGGCGGACCCGGTTCCCGACCGTGCTCCGCACGGTTCCCGCAGCAACCCGATCCTGGAGGCAAGGTGAACACCCACCACGGCACACCCGCGACGTTCCGGGGGCGCCGACACGCGGCTCCCGCGGCCGTCGGCACGGCCCTGGTCCTGATGCTGACCGCGTGCGGCGGCGGGGGCGGCGGCGGGGGCGGAGGGGAGGTCGACGCAGAGTTCAACCAGGCGGAGGCGGAGGTCGTCAATCCGTCCGACCAGACCGGCGGTACCCTCCGTTACGCCATCTCCGCGGACTTCGACTCCCCGGATCCCGGCAACACCTACTACGCGTTCAGCTGGAACTTCACCCGCTACTACGCGCGCACCCTGCTCACCTACACCGAGGCCCCGGGCGAGACCGGCACCGAACTCCAGCCCGACCTGGCCGAGGCGCTGCCCGAGGCCAACGAGGACTCCACCGAGTGGACCGTCCGCCTCAAACAGGGGCTGAGGTACGAGGACGGGTCGGACATCACCGCCCAGGACGTCAAGTACGCGATCGCCCGCAGCAACTTCGGTGACCAGGCCCTGCCCAACGGGCCCAAGTACTTCCAGCAGCTCCTGGCGGACAGCGAGGACTACGAGGGGCCCTACGCCGCCGAGGGCGATCCCCTGGACGGCTTCGACGGCATCGAGACCCCGGACGACCACACCCTGGTCTTCCGTCTCAACAAGAGCTTCTCGGAGTTCCCGTACGTCCTCATCCAGCCGCAGACCGCGCCGGTGCCGCCGGACGCCGACCGCGGTGAGCAGTACCAGAGCCAGGTCGTCTCCTCGGGTCCCTACAAGTTCGACGGGGAGTACCGGCCGGGGGTGTCACTGAACCTGGTCCGCAACGACCAGTGGGACGCCTCCACCGACCCCACCCGCAAGGCGCTGCCCGACCGCGTCGAGGTGCAGCTGGGCGTCGACCAGAACGAGATCGACCAGCGCCTGGTCAACGGCGAACTCGACGTGGACATGGCCGGTGTCGGGGTGGGCCCGGCGATGCGCGGCAGCCTCATCACCGATGACGCCCGTCGTGCCAGCGTGGACAACCCGCAGACCAACACCCTGCGGTACGTCAACATCAGCACCGTGGTCGAGCCGCTGAACGACCCGGCCTGCCGCCAGGCGGTCATGTACGCGGCCGACCGCGACGCCCTGCACCGCGCCTGGGGCGGTGACAGCGGTGGGGACATCGCCACCCAGATCATGCCCTCGGCCCTGCCCGGCGCCGACCCGGACATCGACCCCTATCCGTCCGACGACGACAAGGGCGACCTGGAGATGGCCCGCGAGAAGCTGGAGGAGTGCGGGCGGCCCGACGGCTTCTCGACCTCCATCGGCGCCCGCGCCGACCGGCCCTCGGACGTGAGCACCGCCGAGGCCGTCCAGCAGGCTCTGGAGCGCGTCGGCATCGAGGTCGAGATCAAGCAGTACCCGTCCGACACCTACACCAACACCCAGGCCGGTTCCCCGGACTTCGTCCAGGAGAACGACCTGGGGCTGACGGTCTACGGCTGGGCCCCGGACTGGGCCAGCGGCTACGGCTTCATGAGCAAGATCCTGGACGGCGACGCCATCCAGGACGCGGGCAACTCCAACATCTCCGAGTTCGACGACGACGAGGTCAACGGCTGGTTCGACGAGGTCGTCACGATCGAGGACCCCGAGGAGCGGGCCTCGATCTACACCCGGATCGACGAGCGGGCC
Source organism: Nocardiopsis lambiniae (assembly GCF_031845465.1). NCBI lineage: Bacteria > Bacillati > Actinomycetota > Actinomycetes > Streptosporangiales > Nocardiopsidaceae > Nocardiopsis > Nocardiopsis lambiniae. The sequence continues at coordinate 99,452 of NZ_JAVREP010000007.1, forward strand.
ATGGAAGAGGCCGTCATCCTGCCGGCGGTGTTCGAGCGCACGGTGATGTACCGGCCGCCGAACCTGACCAACGTGTACTACCACGCGGGTTACTCGATGTACGACTACATGTCTTTGGGCACCACCCGGGAGTGAAGAGCAGCAGGTAGGGCGGCGGGACCGTTCCCGCGTGCGCGGGGCCCGGCCCTCCCGCGACGACCACCGCGCCGCGCACCCGGGATCATCCCCGCGTGCGCGGCGCTCGTGCTTGATGACCTGTGCCGGCGCGGAGCGTTGGCTTCGCGTCGTGTGTCCTCGCGGCGGGGCGCGCAAGGGCGCGGAGGCCCCAAGGGGCAGCCGAGGTGAAAGATGTGGGTGCGGGGGCGATGAGTTCGAAGGTGGACGGGGGTCGGAACGGCAGAGGCCGGAAGACGTAGGGAAAGCGAGTGCTCATGTCCTCGGGTGATGTCGATGGGATCGTTCTGAGCCTGCCGATCGCGGATCGGATGCGGGCGATGCTGTTCTACCGGGAGGTGTTCGGGTTCGAGGCGCTGGGCGAGCCGGCCGAGGACGGGGTACCGGAGCCGTTGCAGTTCGAGATCGGTCGGCGGACGCGGCTGATGCTCATCCCTTCGGGAGGGTTCGGCTGGGTTCTGGGGGAAGGGCGTGAGGTCGCACCGACGAAGTCGCACGAAGTGCTGCTGAGTTTGACGGTCGGCGCGCCCAGGGCGGTCGATGATGTGATCGGGCGGGCCCGGCGGGCCGGGGGTGAGATCGTTGCGGAGCCTCAGCGGCAGCCGTGGGGGTACACGGGTGTCTGCGCCGACCCGGACGGCCATCTCTGGCAGGTCATCGTCGCGGCTGCCGCCACCTCCTGACGGGTGTGGGGTGGAGACCGGAGGTGGCCTCCACCCCCGGAGGCCGCGGATGTCGCCCCGGGCGGGGCGTGACGTCGGTACGTCGGCGGAGGCGTTCCCGGAACCGGTCGGGATGGGACCATGGTGGGGTCGGCCGGGTCAGGGCTGATCGCACTCCGCGCCGGTCCGTCCCGGGTGCGCGGCAGCGGTGTCCGTCCCGGTGGGCGCGGCCAAGAGGTCACGGCAGCGGTTGAACCCCTGTCATCCGTCTGAGTGAACTGCGAGGACGCGACCGAGAGGAGGTCACACCACTTCAGGGGGCACACCCCGCTCCTCGGTGCGGCCCGGGAACAGAACCGTGCTCGGATACCGTTCCGATCACAGGGGCGACCGTCCCCTCATCCGGGGCCGTCCCTGCGGCGTTGTCCCACCCTCGTGAGCGGGTGATGGCGATGTGCGCCGTTCATCCGCCCCACCCGCGCCTTCATGGGGAGCAAGGTATTGCCGCCGCCCGGAACCGATGAATCCGTGCCGTCGGCCGACGGGGGAGGACTCACGTCCTTCCGGTCGGTCGTCTCGACCCTGCGGTCCGACCCGTCGGGGATCGCACTGTTGCGCGAGTCCCTCCGCGGCCTGGCGGGGGTGCTGCATCCCGAACGCCTCACCGAACAGGCGGTCCGCCTGCCGCTCGACTCCGTCGCCGACGTCTGCGTGCTCTTCGCCGGTCGCCCCGGCGGTTCGCCCCGGTGGACGGCCGGGGTGTCCGGTCGGGAGAACGGCGGTGACGGCGCGGTGGTGCGCGGACGCTGGCCCGTCGAGACCGCCTTGGCCGCCCCGTGGCTGACCGAGGGGGCGGAATCCGGTCCGGGAGCCGTGGACCTCTCCCCCGGAGACCCGGCGGAAGAGCTGCTGCGCGAGGTGACCGGACGGGAGATCTCGGGCCAGATCCGGGTGGTCCCCCTGCCCGGCCTCGCGGGCGCGTTCGGTGCCCTGCTCTGGTACCGCCGGTACGGCCGCTTCACCCCGTCGGAGGCGGACCTGCTCTCCGAGTACGCCGAGAGGGTCGGCTCCGCGCTGGGATCGGCCCACCTCTACCAGTACCAGGCACGGACCGCCACCACCCTCAAAGCCGCCCTGGTGCCCGAACCGCTGCCTCGGGTGGACCGGGTGGAGCTGGGCTCCTCCTTCCGCTCGGCGTTCGAGGTCGAGCGCATCGGTGGTGACTTCTACGAGGTGGAGGACGCGGGGGACCTGGTCCACTTCTCCTTCGGGGACGTGTGCGGCAAGGGCAACGACGCCGCCGTGCTCACCGGGCTCATCCGCCAGTCCCTCCAGGCGCTGCGTCTGGTGGAGACCGCGCCGCTGCGCCTGTTGGAGCTGCTCAACGTCCTGCTCCTGCGCACCGACCCGGAGAAGTTCAGCACCATGGTGCTGGGCACGGCACGGCCGCTGCCCGGCGGAGGACTGCGGGTTCGCGCGGCGGGGGGCGGTCACCCCGCCCCCCTGGTGCTGGGGGTCGACGGCACGGTCCGGGAGTTCGCGCTGGGCGGGATCTTCGTCGGCGCGATCGAGGAGGCGGTCTTCCGCGAGGCCGAGACCGACCTGGCCCCCGGGGAGGCCATGGTGGTGTACAGCGACGGGGTCACCGAGGCCCGCAACCCCCTGCTGGACGGGGAGATGCTCGGGGAGGAGAGACTGGCCCGCCTGCTGACCGAGTGCGGCGGCATGCCCGCCCCGGCCATCGCCGACCGGGTCGCCCAGGCGGTGGGCGACTGGTTGGGCGGAGCCGAACACGACGACATCACGGTCCTGGTGCTCCAGGCCGTGGCCACCCCGGGCACCTCCTGATGTCGGGCAGCGCCGCGGAGCCCCACGCCTCCGGGCTCGACCGGACCCGGGACGCCTACTTCGAGGCGGTCACCGCGATGGACGAGGCGACGGCCCTGGACGTCGTCCGCCGCGCCTTGGCCCGCGGAGACGATCCCGAGACGCTTCTCCTGGAGGTCGTGGCCTGGGCCCAGCGGCGTGTGGGCCGGCTCTGGCAGACCGACGACTGGAGTGTGGCCCGCGAGCACGCGGCGACCTACATGGGCGAACGCGCCACCGCCCTGATCACCGAGCACGCGACCGAGGCCGCGACGCCGCGCGGCGTCGTCGTGGTCGTCTGCGCCGACGGGGAGTGGCACAGCCTGCCCGCCCGCCTCATGGGCGAGGTGTTGCGGCTGCGCGGTTGGCGGGTCCGGTTCCTGGGGGCGAGCGTCCGGACCCGGCACCTGGCCCTGCACCTTCAGGAGTACTCGCCGGACATCGTCGCCCTGAGCTGCTCGCTGCCCTCGCGGCTGATCGCCGCGCACGGCATGATCGAGGCGGCCCGGCGCACCGGGGTCCCGGTGATCGTGGGCGGGGCGGGCTTCGGCGCCGACGGCACCCTGGCCGAGCGCATGGGCGCTTCGCTGTGGGCCGCCACCGCCACCGAGGCCGCCGACCTGTTGGAGAAGGGGCCGCCGTTCCCGGTCCGGCGCGCTCCCGCGTCGCTGCCGTTCAGCGACGAGTACACGCCCATCCTGCGCCGACGGAAGGCTTTGATGGGCGTCTGCCTGCGCAGCGCGGAGGAGGCCCATGGGGGCCGAGGGCGCGTTCTGGAGGGGCCGGACCTGGACCGCACGGTGGGGGAACTCGCGCACATCCTGGACTTCCTTCTGGCGGCCCTCTACGTGGGCGACGATCGGGTGTTCACCCGGTTCCTGGAGTGGACCCGGGTGGTGATGGAATCGCACGGGGCGCCGTGGGGCCATGTCGTGGGGGTGCTGGTCGTTCTGGAGTCCGAGCTGTTCGACCACCCCGAGGCCGCAGGGCTCGTCGCCCGGGGCAGGGCGGCCCTCCGGCAGGGGTGAACGGGGCCCGCGGGCCTTCCCCGGGTCCGCACCCGCGCTCTCCCGTTTCCGGACGGGCCACACGCCGCGTGATCAAGCGTGATCATTCAAATACGCTGCGTTATGTTTGTCGTCTCAGGCCGCGACTTCGCGCCCCTGCCGAATCCCCCTCCGAGGCGGGCCCGACGACAGAAGGAACACGCGCCTTGCCGACCTACATCCTCCGCCGTCTGGGCGCCGGTCTGCTGCTCCTGGCCGTGGTCACCATGGTCACCTTCGCGATCTTCTACGTGGTGCCCAAGTGGGCCGGCCGCACCACCGAGCAGTTGGCGACCATGTACGTGGGTCGGGCCCCCACGCCCGAGGCGATCCAGGCCACCATCGATCGCCTGGGCCTCGACGAACCGGTCATCGTGCAGTTCGGCGAGTTCGTGCGCGGGATCTTCTTCGGCGCCGAGTACCGGTTCGGCCGCGACACCATCGAGTGCTCGGCCCCCTGTTTCGGTTACTCCTTCCAGAGCTACCAGGAGGTCTTCCCCGAGATCGTGGCCCGCCTGCCGGTCACGTTCTCGCTGGCGCTGGGCGCGGGCGTCATCTGGCTCGTCGGCGGCATCGCGGTCGGCGTGATCTCCGCCGTGTGGAAGGGCAGCCTCTTCGACCGGGTCGCGATGGCGATCGCCCTGGCCGGCGTGTCCCTGCCCATCTTCTTCACCGGTCTGCTGGTGCTGGCCTTCCCGGTGCACTCCTGGGGCTGGTTCCAGACCCCGCGCTACGTCCCCCTCACCGTGGACCCCCTGGCCTGGGCCGCGGGGATGTTCCTGCCCTGGTTGACGCTGGCGTTCCTGCACGCCGCCATGTACGCCCGCCAGACCCGGGCGGGCATGCTGGAGGTGCTGGGCGAGGACTACGTCCGCACCGCCCGCGCCAAGGGGCTGAGCGAGGGCAGGGTGGTGCTCAAGCACGCCCTGCGTCCCACGCTGACCCCCATCGTGACGATCTTCGGCCTGGACCTGGGCCTGGTCCTGGGCGGAGCGGTCCTGACCGAGCAGGTGTTCTCCCTCAACGGCATCGGCCGGTACGCGGTGAACGCCATCACCCAGAGCGACCTGCCGGTCATCCTCGGGGTGACCCTTTTCGGCGCGTTCTTCATCGTCGTCTGCAACCTGATCGTCGACCTGATCTACCCCTTGATCGACCCGCGCGTGCGCATCCACTAGCGCACCGCCCCAGTGACCACGACTTCGGCCCCAGAGAGCAGAGGCGTCCCCGATGAGCGAATCCGCACCCGAGCCCGTCGTCCGGGTGGACGACCTGCGGGTGACGTTCCCGACCATGGACGGTGACGTCCGGGCGGTGGACGGACTGTCCTTCGAGGTGCCGGCCGGTGGTGCCCTGGGTATCGTGGGCGAGTCGGGCTCGGGTAAGAGCGTGACCTCGTTGGCGTTGATGGGTCTGCACCGGGGCACTCGCGCGAGGATCACCGGCGCCATCGAGGTGGCGGGTGAGAACGTGGTGACCGCCGGTGACAAGCGGTTGCGGGCGATGCGGGGCAACGACATCGCGATGGTGTTCCAGGATCCCATGCAGTCGTTGCATCCGCAGTACACCATCGGTAACCAGCTGGTCGAGGCCTATCGGGTCCATCATCCCCGGGCGTCCAGGGCCGTGGCGCTTCGGCGTGCGGTGGAGTCGTTGGAGCGGGTGGGGATCCCGGAGCCGGCCAGGCGGGTCAATTCCTATCCGCACGAGTTCTCCGGTGGTATGCGTCAGCGTGTGGTGATCGCGATGGGGTTGATGTGCGATCCCAAGGTGTTGTTGGCCGATGAGCCCACGACGGCGTTGGACGTGACGGTGCAGGCGCGGATCCTGGATCTGCTCGATGAGTTGCGTCGGGATCTGGGGATGGCCTTGATCCTGGTCTCGCATGATCTGGCGGTGGTGGCGGGGTCGGTGGACGAGGTCGTGGTGATGCGGCACGGTGTGGCGGTGGAGCGGGGTGAGGTGCGCAGGGTGTTGTCGGCGCCGGAGCATCCGTACACGCGGGCGTTGTTGGCGGCGGTGCCGCGGGTGGAGGTCTCCCGGGCCCAGCGCCGCGCCCAGGACCGCGCCGACCGGATCCGACGTGAACGCGGTGGACGGCGGCCCCCCGGAGCACCGGCCGATGAGGGGCCGACCCCGGAGCACGTCGCGGGGTCCACCCCCGAGACGCCCGGACCCGAGCGCGAGATCCTGCTCAAGGTCGCCGACGTGGGCCGGCGTTTCAAGGTGCGCGGTGGCACCTGGGGCAGGTCGACCGACTTCTGGGCCGTCAAGGACGTCTCCTTCGACCTGTACAAGGGTGAGACGCTGGGCGTCGTGGGTGAGTCCGGTTCGGGCAAGAGCACCCTGTCCCGACTGATCATGCGCCTGCTGGAGCCCACCGAGGGGCGCGTGGAGTTCGAGGGGCGCGACATCACCCACATCTCCGAACGGCGGATGCGTCCGCTGCGCCGTGACGTGCAGATGGTGTTCCAGAACCCGTACTCGTCGCTGAACCCGCGGGTGACGGTGGGCGACGCGATCGGCACCGCGCTGCGGGTGCAGGGCGAGCGCGACGGCAGGAGGATCCGCGCGCAGGTGCAGGAACTCCTGGAGCGGGTGGGCCTGGAACCCGACCACTACAACCGGTTCCCGCACGCGTTCTCGGGCGGGCAGCGTCAGCGCATCGCGATCGCGCGGGCGCTCATCCTCAAGCCCAAGCTGATCATCTGCGACGAGCCGGTGTCGGCCCTGGACGTGTCCACCCAGGACCAGGTACTGCGTCTGCTCTCCGAACTCCAGGACGACTTCGGGTTGACCTACATCTTCGTCGCCCACGACCTGGCGGTGGTGCGTCAGGTGAGCGACCGCGTCGCGGTCATGCGCCAGGGCGAACTGGTGGAACTCGACGACAGCGACGCCATCTACGAGAACCCGCGGAGCGACTACACCCGCCGACTCCTCAACGCCGCCCCCGTGTTGGACCCCGACGAGGCGCGTGAACTGCGCGCCGCACGGGTCCGCGAACGCGCGGCCGGGGTCTGAGACCCCGCGCCGGTCGGGTCTCCCCGACCGGCGCGGACGGTCGGAACGGGTCGCGGTTCCCCGGCCCGGTCCAGTCGGGCGGCCCGCTCGTGGGCCACGTCGAAGCCCTCGTGACCATTCCGTCCCTCGGCGAACGGCGGGCCGGGGCCCTGGCCGGTCCGAGGAGCACGTCCATGTCGCGCTCGTCGGTGACGAACGGCGGCTCCAGGTCGGCCTTCTCGGATTCCCTTGGGGTCGGGGCTCAGGCCAGGCCTCGCAGCAGGGCCCGCAGGCCGTAGTGGAAGCGGGCGGCGGTCTCGGCGGCGCCCGGCGCGTCCTCGTCGTCCTGGTGGCGGACCTGGTGGACGACCGCGCCCAGGCAGTAGGAGTACAGGGCGTCGGTGGCGCGGTCGAGGTCGTCGGTCGGCACCCCGGCCTCGGTGAAGGCGCGGTGCGCCAGGGCGCGGGCCGCCGTGTCGGCGGGGGTGGCCGGGGCACGGTGCACCAGGAGGGACAGCGCTCCGGAGTACTCCAGCAGCCGGGCCCGGTAGTCGTCGGCCCAGGAGGCCAGGCGTTCGTCCCAAGGGCGGGTGTCGTTCTCCTCCTCGGTGGTCTCCTCGGGGACCTCCTCCTCGATGTCCTCGACGCCCTCGACGGGGGAGTCGCCCGTCGAACCCGGCGAGGTGACGTAGGCGGCGATCGCGTTGAAGAGCTGCTCCTTGCCGAGGGGGAAATGATGGTAGATGGCCATGGCCTCCACCTCCAGGGCATCGCCCAACCGGCGCATCGACAATCCGCCCAGGCCGCGTCCGGCGATGATGTGGAGCGCTTCCAGGATGATGCGTTCCCGGCTGAGCCCCGCGTAGTTCCTGCTCACTTGTGTCCTTTCGGAAGTATTGGTCACCCAATGTGGCTGTTCCGGCGCGTGGAGGCCGTCATCGACGCGCGATCCGGGTCGCCTCATGATCTTCGTCACGGCTAGAGTGCCCTGCAACGGTGTACCAGGTGATCGGAGTGGGCGATGGGACTCGGCGGACACAGCGCGGCGCAGGTACGGGAGAGCCTGATGGCCGACCGTGAGACGGCTGCGCGGTTGGACGATCTGTTGCGGGAGGTGGCGGCGGCCCAGACGGCGTTGGACGACGCCCGGGCCGCGGACGCCCCCGTGGAGGAACTGCACGAGCGCGGCCTGGTGCTGGACACCGCGCTCACCGAGGCGATGCGGGCCGCCTACGCCCGCGAGCGTGTACTGATCGGCCCGAAGGGCTACGAGGACCGCCTCCAGCGGCGCAAGCGACTGGCCCGCCCCGAGGTGCGTCAGGCCACCGAGGTCGCCGAGCGGCTGCTCACCGTGCGCGAGACCCATCGCCTGCACGGCGTGCAGCGGGTCCCCCCGCAGGTCCGCCGAGCCTGAGCCGACCGGCCCCGCGCCCCCGGAGGCGCGGGGCCGGACACGCACGGTAGTTTGGGGCCGGAACGGGTATGGGGCCCGCAGTCACGAACACCGAACGTGGGGAGCGCAGGAGGAGATGGCGGATTTCATCCGCGTCGACCCGACGTCGAAGGTACCGCCCTACGAGCAGATCCGGACGACCGTGGCCATGGCCGCCGCCGCCGGTGAACTCCCGGTCGGGTACCGGTTGCCGACGGTGCGAGCGCTGGCCGGACGGTTGTCGGTGGCGGTCAACACCGTGGCCCGCGCCTACCGTGAACTGGAGCAGGCCGGGGTGGTGGAGACCCGGGGCCGCTCGGGGACGTTCATCGCGGCGGCCGGCGACGACCAGCGCGCGGAGGCCCTCACGGCCGCGCGCGCCTACGCGGAGGTGATCTCCAGGGTGGGCCTCGACCACGACGAGGCCGTGGAGATCCTGCGCGCCGCACTGGGCTCCGTCCAGCCCCAGGGGTGAAGGCCCTCCGGGTGCGCGCCGATCAGCGGCGCAGACCCACCACGGAGATGATGTAGAAGACGATCAGACCGAGCCAGACGGCGGCGAGGGAGGCGGCCCCGCCCACCACACCGGCCGCGATCCCCGTGATGGGTATGCTCACCCCCAGGCAGACCAGGGACAGCACCATGCGCGCCGTGTTGGAGGGCACCCCCACCTTGGCCGGGCGCTCCTCCTGCCGCCTGTGGTCCAGGTGACGGCGGACGCTGGTGTCGATGGCCTCGTCGATGCGCTCGACCAGGGAGGCGGCCAGGGCCTCGTCGTATTCGGGCCCGAGTTCGCGCCCGGCGCGCAACGTGGCGGCGATGTCGGCCTGGTGGCGGGATGTGCTGTCGGTCATCCATCCATGGTGGCATCACCGGTGTGTCCGGATCGATCCATCGGAGCCGATCCCAGGGATCGTTCCGGGAGAACCCTGAGGACACGTCCGAAGGGCCGCCCTCCACGCGGGAGGGCGGCCCTTCGGACGTTTGGGTCAGCTGGCGAAGTCGAGCAACTGCTGGGCCCGGCTGGGGTGGCGCAGCTTGGACAGCGACTGCTTCTCCAACTGCCGGATCCGCTCGCGGGTCAGCCCCAGGTGTTTGCCGATCTCGTCCAGGGTGCGCGGTCGGCCGTCCATGAGGCCGAAGCGCAGGGACATGATGGTCGCCTCGCGGGGCTCCAGGTCCGACAGCGCGTTGCGCAGCTGGTCGGCCATGAGCTGACGGTCGACCACCTCGGAGGCCTCCGAGGCGTCCACGTCCTCGATGAGGTCGCCGATGCGGGTCTCGCCGTCCTCGCCGATGGTGGAGTCCAGGCTGATGGGCTGGCGGGTGACCCGCAGCAGCTCCTCGATCTGGGCCGGGGTCTTGTCCAGCTCCAGGGCCAGTTCCTCGGGGGTGGGCTCGCGGCCCAGAGCCTGGTGCATGTCGCGTTCCAGGCGGCTGACCTTGCTCAGCAGTTCGAGTACGTGGACGGGCAGCCGGATGGTGCGCGCCGAGTCGGCGAAACCGCGCTGGATGGCCTGGCGGATCCACCACATGGCGTAGGTGGAGAACTTGAAGCCCTTGGTGTAGTCGAACTTCTCCACGGCGCGGATCAGTCCGAGATTGCCCTCCTGGACCACGTCCAGCAGGGACATGCCCCGGTCGCTGTACTTCTTGGCCACCGACACCACCAGGCGCAGGTTGGCCTCCAGCATGTGGGACTTGGCCGCGCGCCCGTCCTCGGCGATCCACTCCAACTCCGCGCGTTCGACCTCGGCCATCTCCACGGAGGAGTCGATCTCGCCGTGCAGACCCAGGCGGTACTCCGCGTAGAGACCGGCCTCCACCCGCTTGGCCAGCTCGACCTCCTGCTCCGCGTTGAGCAGCGGTCGGCGCCCGATGGCCTTGAGGTAGGTGTGGACGGAGTCGCCCATGGCGGGGGACTGGTCGTCCAGATCGGCCTCGCCGGTCTCGGGATCGACGGTGGCCTGAGTGGACTCGGTCTTCTGGGTGCGCCGCGTGGTGCGGGTCTTCCTCCGAGGGGAGGGACCGGTGCGCGGTGCGACCTTGCCGGATACGGCCTTGGGTGCCTCGTGGGTGTCGGGCACCGTCGCGATGAGAGTGTCTTCGAGCACGTCGTCCTCGGCGTCGGGTTCGGCCACCGGCACGGAATCCTCGCCCCCGTTGGCGAGTCGGACCCCGTTCTCGGTGAGTTCACGCAGGATGGCACGGCCGTCGCCGGCGGAGACTCCGGCCGCGGAGAAGGCGGTGCGCAGTTCGGAGAGGGACAGGTGCCCCTGGGCGCGTCCGCGGGTGAGCAGGTCGGTCAGTGCCGTGTGGTCGGCCGCGAACGGAACGGTGCCGTCGGTGGCCGTGGCGGTGGGTGCCGAGCGGGTCCGGGCAGTGCTCGTCATCTGGGCACCTCCCTCCCTTCCATGACGTGTGGCACGTGGCGGAGGATTCCCGCCGACTGGACGCGCCAATATGTCCAACGTGTCGGGGTGTCAAATGTTCCCCGTCTCGATTGGATATCTTTCGAAGTGACATGGATCACCGCGCCTTCGGTGGCGAGCGGTGGGAGGAAGCGAGTATGAGAACCCGCTCGGGTCGCCGTCCGCGGACACGCGGGACCGGTCGCGGCGGAGGGCGCAGGGGCGTGGACGGGTGGACTCGTGGCTGTCGCCAACTGCGGACCTCCTTGACAGAGGGGCCGTGGGATCCGGGCACTCGGCCGACCCGGATACACAGGTAGACGCAGGGCGGGCCGGGGAAGTTCCCCGACCATCGGATATGTCCGATCTATCGGATCTGTTCGGTGTCCTCGGCGTCCACTCCGCGCCCGCCTCGCAACGCCACCAGGTCCGGTTTGCCCGAGGCCAACATCGGCAGCCGGTCCCGCACCTCCACCTCCTGCGGGGCGGCGTAGGCCGGTAGCCGCGCGCGCACCAGGGCACGGACGCGCTCCAGCGTGGGCGGGTCCGCCGGGTCCGCCGGCACCACCACCGCGCACACCCGTTCGCCCCACTCGGGGTCGGGCCGTCCCACCACCACCGACTCGGCCACCGCCGGGTCGGCCGCGATGAGCGCGTTGACCGGGCCGGGGACGACCTTGTGGCCTCCGGTGTTGATCACCTCGTCCATCCGGCCCAGGACCGTCAACCGGTCCCGTTCCCACCGGCCCAGGTCGTTGGTGCGCAGCGTCCGGCGTCCGTCGGCGTCCGTGACCGGGCCCTCGACCGGGGTGGCCCCCGGCGCGGTGCGGTAGCGGGTGAGCAGGGTCGGCCCGGACAGCAGCACCCGACCCGAACCGTCCCGCGCGGGCTCCTCGATCCCCACCCCCACACCCTCCAGGGGGACCCCGTCGTAGACGCACCCGCCGCAGGTCTCGCTCATGCCGTAGGTGGTGACCACACGGCCGCCGGCGGCGCGGGCCGCCGCCAACAGCCCCGGGTCGGCCGCCGCCCCGCCCAGCAGGATCACCCCGAACGCCGACAGGTCCACCCCGGCCGCCACCAGCCGCCGCAACTGGGTGGGCACCAGGGACACGTGCGGGTGGATCCCCTCGGCCAGGGAGGCGGCCTCCGAGAAGGGGGCGTGCACGGCCTCGGTGCCCATGACCAGGGCGCGCAGCATCACCTGGAGGCCGGAGATGTGCCCGGCGGGCAGCACGCACAGCCAGGAGTCGCCCGGCCGGGCCCCGATCCGCGCCACCGACGCCTCCGCCGATGCGCGCAGGGCCGCCGCCGACAGCTCCACGCCCTTGGGCGCGCCGGTGGACCCGGAGGTCGTGACGACCAGGGCGGTCCCCGGGGCGGCGCGTACGCCGTCGGCCAGCGGGCTCTCGCCCTCGGGTGTCAGGATCGAGGAGGGGCGCATCGCCGTGAGCAGTTCCCCGACCCGTGCGTCGGGGGTGCCGGCCGGTACGGGCATCAACGCGGGCCCCCGACCGGCCAGTGCCTCGGCCAACAGCTCGGACAGTCTGCCCGGTTCCAGGCCGACGGCGGCGCGCAGGGCGGGGCCGTCGCCGGGGACGGGTTCCGGGTTCGGGACGTGGGAAGGGTTCGCGGATGCCACGGGGCACAAGACTACGCCCGACGTGCCGTCGGGGGGCGTACCCGGTCGTCGCGGTCGGCCTGGCAGAATGCGTAGGGTTGACGCGGGGTTCGCCTCCGGATTCCCACGAATCCGGGCGTCCATCCGTCCCAGTGTCCCGTGAGGAGAAGCAGTAGCCGTGAGCAGCGTGATCGACTGGCAGCGGTCGGGCGAGTATTCCGACATCATCTACGAGACCGCGGAGGGCATCGCCAAGATCACGATCAACCGGCCCGAACGGCACAACGCCTTCCGGCCCCAGACCCTGTTCGAGTTGCAGCAGGCGTTCAACATCGCCCGCGACGACTCCGAGGTCGGCGTGATCATCTTCACCGGTGCCGGGGACCAGGCGTTCTGCTCCGGCGGGGATCAGAAGATCCGTGGCGACGACGGCTACATCGGCGACGACGCCGTGGCCCGCCAGGGCATCGGCCGGCTCAACGTCCTGGACCTCCAGGTGCAGATCCGCCGCCTGCCCAAGCCGGTCATCTGCATGGTCGCCGGATGGTCCATCGGCGGCGGCAACGTCCTCCAGGTGTGCTGCGACCTGACCATCGCGGCCGACAACGCCAAGTTCGGCCAGACCGGTCCCAAGGTCGGCTCCTTCGACGGCGGCTACGGCTCCTGGCTGCTGGCCGAGACCGTGGGCCTGAAGAAGGCCCGCGAGATCTGGTACCTGTGCCGTCAGTACAGCGCCCAGGAGGCGCTGGACATGGGCATGATCAACACCGTGGTGCCGCTGGCCGACCTGGAGAAGGAGACCGTCTCCTGGGCCCGCGAGCTGCTGGAGAAGTCGCCGCTGGCGCTGCGCATGCTCAAGGGCGCCATCAACGCCGTCAGCGACGGCGCGGCCGGCATGCAGCAGTTCGCCGGTGACGCCACCATGCTCTACTACATGAGCGAAGAGGCCCAGGAAGGCCGGGACGCCTTCAAGGAGAAGCGCCGCCCGGAGTTCGAGAAGTTCCCGCGCCGCCCGTGACACCGATCGCCGATCCCCCCGCGGAGACCGGCCCCGGAGCGGGCCGGGCCTTCGCCATCGGTCTGCGCAACCGGTTCCGCGGCATCACCGTGCGCGAGGGCATGCTGGTGCGCGGACCCGCCGGATGGGGCGAGTTCTCGCCCTTCGCCGAGTACGGTCCGCGTGAGTGCGCCCGCTGGTGGGCGGCCTGTCACGAGGCCGCCCACCGCGGGTGGCCCGCCCCGGTGCGCGATCGGGTCGCGGTCAACGTCACCGTCCCGGCCGTGGACCCCGAGCGGGCCCGCGCGATCGTCGCGGCGGGCGGCTGTGCCACCGCCAAGGTCAAGGTCGCCGAGAAGGGGCGGGACCCGGCCGAGGACTTGGCCCGCGTCGAGGCCGTCCGCGACGCCATCGGCCCCTCGGGGAAGGTGCGCGTGGACGCCAACGGCGCCTGGGACGTCGACACCGCCGTGCGGATGATCCGCGCCTTGGACGCCTACGACCTGGAGTACGTCGAGCAGCCCTGCGTCACCCTGGACGAACTCGCCGAGGTGCGCCGCCGGGTCGACGTGCCGATCGCGGCCGACGAGTCGATCCGCCGTGCCGAGGACCCCCTCAAGGTCCGCGCCGCCGACGCCGCCGACATCGTCGTGCTCAAGGTGCAGCCCCTGGGCGGGGTGCGCGCCGCGCTACGGGTGGCCGAGGCGTGCGGGCTGCCCGTGGTGGTCTCCAGCGCGGTCGAGACCTCGGTGGGTCTGGCCGCCGGGGTGGCGCTGGCCGCCGCCCTGCCCGAACTGCCCTACGCGTGCGGGCTGGCCACCATGCAGATGCTCACCGCCGACGTCACCGCCGAGCCGTTGCTGCCCGACAACGGGTACCTTCCGGTACGCCCGGTGAAGGTGGACGAGGAGCGTCTGCGCGCGGTGGAGATCGCCCCCGCCGGCTGGCGCGCCCGCGCCGAGGCGGCCATCGCGGCGGCCGACGGCGGCTGACCCGCCCGGGACGCGGATCACAGCCCGGGGCGTTCGCCGTTCGCCCCCGAACGGGGTTCACTGGAAGGTGCGCTCCCGTGAGATCAGGGGTGCGATGCGGTACATCGGCACCCTGCGGTGATACTTGGTACACACCTTGACGAACGAAAGCGTTGTGGATGAATCCGTCTACCGCCCTGGCGCGGGTCCTCGTCGATGAACTGGCCCGCTGCGGCCTGGCCGAGGCCGTGGTCGCGCCGGGGTCGCGCTCGACGCCGCTCGCGCTCGCCCTGGTCTCCCACCCCGGGATCCGGGTGCACGTGCGCGTGGACGAGCGGTCGGCGTCCTTCCTGGCGCTGGGGCTGGCCCGGACCTCCCGGCGCCCCGTGGCCGTGGTGTGCACCTCCGGGACCGCCGCGGCCAACTTCCACCCCGCGGTGCTGGAGGCCGACGAGAGCGGTGTCCCGCTGCTGCTGCTCACCGCCGACCGGCCGCCGGAGCTGCGCGCCACCGGCGCCAACCAGACCGTGGACCAGATCGGCCTGTACGGCGGCGCGGTGCGCATGTTCGCCGAGGTCGGCACGCCCGACCCGGTGCCGGGCATGGTCGCCTACTGGCGTTCGCTGATCGGTCGCGCCTGGGGCGCGGCCCGGGGAGGACGGCCCGGGCCGGTCCACCTCAACGTCGCCTTCCGCGACCCGCTCACCCCCGACGGCCGCGGCGGGGAATGGGTCGAACCGTTGGAGGGCCGTGTCGACGGCGCGCCGTGGATCTCCCGTCCCGGTCCCGTCGCCGAGCCGGTCCCCTTCGTCCTGCCCGACGTCGAACGAGGCGTGATCGTCTGCGGGGACGGGGACTACGACCCGGTGCCGTTCCTGGCCCTGGCCGAGCTGACCGGATGGCCGCTGCTGGCCGAACCCACCTCCAACGCCCGGCGGGTGGGCGCGGTCTCCACCTACCGCCATCTGCTCGCCTCGCCTTCGATCGTCTCCGGCCCCGTCCCCGACCTGGTGGTCAGCGCGGGCCGCCCCAACCTGTCCCGGCAGACCCTGGCGTTCCTGCGCCGGGCCCGGCGCCACGTGGTCGTCACCGCCGGCGTGCTGGGCGACGCCCGCGCGGCGCTCGCCGACGGGTTCGCCGACCCGGCGCGCACCGCCACCGACGTGGTGGCCGCCGTCGAGGCCCCGGCCGACCTGTCCTTCGACGAACCGCGCCGCACCGACTGGTCCCGGTGGTGGTGGCGGGCCGAGTCGGCCGCCCGCGCCGCGCTGGACGCGGTGCTGGACGAGCAGGAGACGCTCACCGAGCCGCGCCTGGCCCGCGACCTGTCCTCCCGTCTGCCCGCCGGGTCCCTGCTGTTCGCCGGGTCGAGCATGCCCGTCCGCGACCTGGACTCCACCATGCGCGCCCGCTGCGGGGTGCGCCTGGTCGGCAACCGGGGTGTCAGCGGCATCGACGGCACGGTGTCCACGGCGATCGGCGCGGCCCTGGCACACCAGGCCGCCGATCGGTCGGCCGGGGCGTTCGCCCTGCTGGGCGACCTCGCGGTGCTGCACGACCAGAACGGGCTCATCATCGGTCCCGGCGAGCCGCGCCCGGACCTGGCGATCGTGGTGGTCAACAACGACGGCGGCGGTATCTTCTCCGGTCTGGAACAGGCCGGGCACCCCGACTTCGAGCGGGTCTTCGGGACCCCGCACGGGGTGTCGATGGAGCGGGTGGCGGCCATGGCCGACGTGCCCTACGTCCACCTGGAGTGGGCCACCGACCTGCCCAAGGCGCTGCTGGGGGAGGGGGTGCGCGTCGTGGAGGTGCGCACCGACCGCGCCGAGAGCGCGGCCCTGCGCCGCCGCCTCCAGGAATCGGTGGACACCGCCCTCGCCGAGGCCCTCTGACCCGGGTGAAGCCCCTGTCGGCCGGTCGTCCATCGGAGGACGGCCGGCCGATCACCGGAGTCCCTTTTCCCTCTCATCGGGCGCCGTAGGTTTTTTTCCTGTTTATTTGTTTTCCAGAAAAAAAATTCCAGAAAACGGACTTCGCAGGACGTTTCAAGAAAAAAAGCCCATGGCGTATTTGTCTCGCCCCTTCCTCGGTTGTATGCTCTTCCGAAAAGAGAGGGTCGGTGTGCATGCGCCTAAGGTTGCCGGGCCGCCAGCCGCTTGCCTCCGAAGGGTTGACTAAGTTCGCCTGGGCCATAATTCTCTTCTTGGTCGGGCTGGTTCTCCTCGTAATATCTTTTTATCTGTACATGTGGGATCAGGTTGTTCGGTTCTTCTCGTCGCATATCACGGACGAGCGTTTCTGGGGAATTTTTCTCCTGCTGCTCTCCCTGGCAGTTCTCTGCGGAGCCGTCTGGGCGGTGCTGCGCAAGGTGTCGAAGGGCGGAGAGGTCCCGCTGGCCCCCGCCGTGGTCCTCGCCGTCTTCTTCTTTCTCTTGATCTCGTTCTTCGGCCTCTTCTTCGCCTGGGTGCTCATGAACCGCCCGGATGTCGACTTCCCCGGGACCCTCGGTCCCAAGCAGGTCGAGATGATCATGACTCGGGTCTTCTCCGTCTCCGCCGCCCTGAGCGCGATCCTTCTGCTTGCCGTCACCTATCGGAAGCAGAAGGTGTCGGAGAAGGGGGAACAGAGAGAGGAGATCAAACATTTCGTCGACCTCTTCTCCAGCGCCGTGGAGCAACTCAGCCACGAGCATCCGACCGTGCGCCTGGCCGGTGCCAAGCACCTCGCGCTCCTGGCCGACAGCGCGCCGGACGGAAAGTACGCACAGCACTGTGTCGATCAGCTCTGCTCCTATCTGCGTACGCCGCACAAGGATCTGGCGTCCTGGGACAGGAACGGCCCGTTGACGGGCTTCTCCGACCCGGTGGAGGGGGCGGAGTTGCGGGCCGCCTACGAGGTCGATCAGATGATTATCCGCATGATCAGGGAACGCTGCCTGGAGACCTCGGAGTACGCTTCGTGGAGTGGTTGCGACTTTGATTTCACCGGTGCGGTCATTCACGATATGGACCTCTCCAGTGCCGTTTTCAAGGGGCGTGTCGATTTTCGCAATGCGCGTTTTGTCGGTGGGTTTGTGGACTTCAATAAATCGATCTTCGTGGGCGCTTCCCATGAAGCATGCATCGATTTCTCGAATGCCGTTTTCTCGCCCAAGGGAGTGAGTCTTAAAGAGATCGCCATAAAAGGTGCGTGCAGTTTCAGTGGTGCCGTTTTCGAAAAGGGTTATGTCGAGATATCCTTGGTCGAAACAGACAGGGGTGGTGATCTTCGGCGGGAGATCCGCTTCAACCAGGCCGAGTTCTCCGGAGGGCATGTTGAGATCGGCTTCCACCAGGGCGGGAGGACCACCGTATCCCTCGCGCAAGCGAAGATGACCGATGGTTGGTTGCGTTTTTCCAGCGAAGGCTTCAGTGAGGGCTACACGGTCGATTTGGGCCAATTTGATATCACTGAAGGAGAGCTCATCGTCCCTCCGCCGGCCCCCGGCCCCCCATGGCTCGTCAAATATCTCAGGGAAAAACCTGCTGCCGAACCTTTCGTGCGCGTCTCGTCTCTCCCGAATCGGAAAAGAGAACAATGATCATGGCCTGGCCGCCGGAGCCCGAGACCCCGGCCGAAGTCCGCTGGACGCACATACGAGGAGGACCGTCCACCCTCAGAGCCGGCATCGTCGGCACGGTCGAACCCGGGGGCGATCGTCCGCTGGTCGTGGCGACCATGGGATACCGGGCCTGTGTGGACGACTTCGAGATGCAACGCTTCCGCCTGCTCTCGGAGGCCCTGGAATGGGACATCGTTGTGCTGGACACCCCCGGTTACGGCTATTCCCAGGTCCGTCTAGATCGGCGGCAGCGGGGCGCCCTGTACCGGGGGGACTTCCGGCCACTGGTGGAGGACATGGCCGAGGCGCTGACCTCGCTCGTCCCCGGGCTGGACCGACGCGCCGTGTCGGTGCTGGGGTACTCGCTCGGGGCCTGTAGCGCCGCGGCCCTGGCAGGCCTGCTGGTGGAGCGGGGGGACGTGGCCGCCCTGGACAGGATGATCCTGGTCGAGCCGGTCGCGGCGCACCGGTGGACGCTGCCCGCCTTGGGCCTGGCCCGCCTGGCCGAGAGCCGGGCCGAGGAGCACTACCTGGACCTCAACCACCGTTTCGGCTGGGCGGTCCCGCCCACGGACCGGCGCTCCGGTCCGCAGTCGGTTCTCCCCCGACCCGCGTCGGCCGACCTCAGGGCCATGATCCACGGTCTCTCCCGAGGCCTGTTGCCACGCGACCTCATCGCCCTGGTGCGCGCGGTTCCCGGCCTGCGGATCGAAACCGTGGTCGGCGAGTCCAGCGCGATGGTCCCCGCAGAAGGACGCGACCGACTCTGCCGCCTCCTGGCCAGGGCCGGAGGGGACCACCGCGTCCACGGCATCGCCGGAGCCCACCACGCGCTGTGGCAGTCGATCGAACACGTGGGTGTTCTCGCGCGCCGCCTCGCCGACATCGATCAGGGCACCCTTCCCGACGACCGATCCGCGGAGGTGTGATGGGCTCCCCCGACCGTCACGGCAAGGTGACCTGGCTCGAATCGCTGTACGTCTCCGAGAAGGCCAAAGCCAACGACTGGGTCCTCAACGTCGTCGCCACCAGGATCAGTGTGTACGACGGGTACCGCGCCTTCATCACACGGGCGCTGCTGGCTTGCGGGATCATGGCCATCACGCTCTGGTACCTGCTGTTCTTCCCCGGGGCCGAACCCGCGGCCGCGGCCGCACTGCTGGTCTGCGGAGCGGTGAGCCTCATCCAGAGCACCCTGGAGATATTTGGAGAACGCAAGGGCCGTCAGCACCAACTCGACCGCAGCTACGCGCACAGGTCCGTGACGGGGACGTCCCCCTGGCGGCGCCACTTCCCCATCAACAACACCGGTCTCCTGGGCACGGTCACCTGTATCGCCAACATCCTGGCGGTCACCTTCCTCCTGCCCCCCGAACTCGGGCTTATCAAGGTCCTCGCCCTACTGCTGGCGGTGCTCTACATCAACTCCGGGGCCTCCGCCGTACTGGTCGACGCCCCTTTCCAGAACCGTGACGCCTTGCCTCTGCGGCACATCCGGTGGCGTCCTTTCGCCGGAACCCTGCTCGCCCTGTTCATCCTGGGCTGCCAGGTATACGTCTTCCAGCTGCTCCCCGAGGGAGGGCGCCCCTGGCCGGGCGACGGTACCGACCTGGTCCTGGGAGGCGGTTCGACGGAGGTCCTGGTCTCGGTGGCCCTGGTGAGCCTGCTTCCCATCGCCATCAGCCTCAGGGTGGCCGAGAACGAGCGGATACTCTCCGCGGCCCGGGACATGATGCTCACCGAAACCC
Organism: Nocardiopsis lambiniae; assembly: GCF_031845465.1. Taxonomy (NCBI): domain Bacteria; kingdom Bacillati; phylum Actinomycetota; class Actinomycetes; order Streptosporangiales; family Nocardiopsidaceae; genus Nocardiopsis; species Nocardiopsis lambiniae. The sequence continues at coordinate 118,987 of NZ_JAVREP010000007.1, forward strand.
GGCACGGCCTCGTCGAGGGCGCCCGATGGCTCTCCCGCCTGCTCGGCCGGGAGATCGACCGGGTACACGACATGGCCATGGCCGGTGAGGACCCGCGCCGGATCGCCGAGGCGGTGGACCGGCTGCGGGCGGTGTCCGACGACCTCCTGCTGAGGGGCGCCTCCGCCCGGCACGAGGACGCCGTTCCGCACGACAGGATCCTGCGCTGGGCGATCGACCTGATCGAGAAGGACGCGCAATCCCCGACCGTGTACCGCTTCTCGCCCAGTGTCCAGGTCCAGGCCATGTACGGCGGAGAGGACGCGCTCGCCGGTGAGATCCTGCGCCGCCTGTGCGGGAAGCTCGAAGTGAACCGCGCCACCAATCACTTCCTCGTCGTGCTGGACCAGGTCGACAACGACGAGGTGGACGATCACGCCCGGTTCTTCCTCCGCGTGGCCAATGAGTCCGTCGACCGTTCGGACGAGGACATGGAGAGGCTGTACGACGAACTGAGCCGCGAGAGCGGGTGGCGCGCGGACGGGACGACGGGCCATCGCAAAGAGCGGGTCCGCAGGGTCGCCCTTCCTCACGGAGAGGACGGCGCGACCGTGCGCGGCATCGAGGTGAGCTGGGTGGGACGGAAGGTACGGACATGAGCGAGACGCACCACCCGCACGACATCCTGCTGTACACCGATGATCCGACCCTGGCGTCCGGCGTGCGGCGCTCCGGCGCCGACCTGGCCGGGATCATCGTGGTCGACTCCCCGGCGGTCCTGTTCGCCGAGATGGATGCGCGACCGGACGCCCTGGTCCTGGTCGACCCCCGTTCCGGCCGCGACACGGTGGATCTGACCCCAAGCTGGTGGGAGGGGCCGAAGGCCGGTCCGCCCGGTGCCGGGGGCCCTGCCCGCACGGGCCTGGGGGTACTCGTGGACCTGCACCGCCAGGGGGTCACCGACCGTTGCCGCGCGTTCTTCCCGTTCGGCAGGTTCCGCCCGCAGGAGCACCCCTATGCCGCGGCCTGCGCGTGGTTGCTCGGTCCCGAACGGGTCGTACACTCAGTGCCTTCCAGCGCCCTGCTGGACCGTTCCACTCTCTTCCTTGACGAGGGCGGGGGCGGGGCGGGAACGGAGGGGGTCTTCGTCGAGGACACCCGGCTTCTCGCGGAGCACACCGCGCTGCTCTTCCAGGCGATGGAGAAGTCCCTGGCCGCCCCCTGGGGGTCCTTCGCCCTGTGGCTGCGCTGTCCCTGGGCCTCGTCCAGCAGTCGTGCCGAACTCGATCGCGGTCGGCGCCTTGAGAAGAGCCACTCCCTGCGTTCCTGGATCGAGAAGATCGAGCGCTCCCGGGGCAACCTGCGATCGCTGGCCGTGCTGCTGGGCGTCGACATGGTGGCCATGGCCATCCGTCACAAGGAGCTGAGCCGGCACATCGGCCTCCTCGAAATGTTCGCTGGCAACCCCGTCCCTGACAACGGCAGGGAGCTTTACCACTTCGTCCAGGAACGGATCGAGTTCTTCCGGGAGGACGCCTGCACGGAGGCCTGGGAGATCGTCAGGGGCGGTCTGGGGCGAGCGCCCGTGAATCAAGGAAAAGACGGGCCCGTACCAGCACTAGGCCGATGACGACCAGCACCAGGCTGATGGCCGAACAGGACAGGATGACCAGCGGCCAGCCGCCGAGGCCCGGGCGCAGGAAATCGTACGGGGGCTCGCCGACCCCGGTCACTGCCAGAGCGACCATGACCACCACGTACACCACCGCCGGAACCGGCCACAGCGTGACCGCGTCCGCATGGCGTAGCGGTCGTACCCGGGGTGACCGGAGGAAGTCGACCACGGCCAGGACGGGGAGCGGTACATGCAGGCACAGGGCGCCGATCCACGCCATGGCCCCGTCGGCGGCGGACAGAGGCTGGAGCGGTAGCAGCACGGTCAGGTAGACCAGCATCGAAATGCACAGGCTCCCGCAGGCGGCGTCGCGGACCGGTTCCCAGAAGCGGTTCGAGCGACCTGCCAACAGGCCGATCTGGGCGATGCCGCACAGGAGCGCGGACAGCACGGTGAAGTACAGCAGGGACAAGGTGGGGTCGGCCCGTTGGACCGTTTGAGCGCCCACACCGACGATCACGAGAGCGATGATGGCCACGCGGACACGGCGTGCGGCCCGGACGTCGGAGAACAGGGGGGAGGGGGGTCCCGGTCGGTCCATGGGCCGACTCTACCCTCACAGGCCCGCGGGTGAAGGAGGCTTGTCCGCTCCCGACCGCGGGAATGCGGGGCGGCCACTCGGCGGGGCGGTTCTCTCCCACGAGATCTCTGCTCTTCCCCGAGATCTGCGCGCGTCGCGATGAGTTCCGCGGTGTTCGGTGGTCATACCGTCGAACCCGGAACCGAGGAGGACCTCCGATGCGCAACGTGATCTGCTCCATGGCCGTCTCGCTCGACGGCTACATCGTCGGGCCGGACGGCGGATTCAACTGGTCTGTACCCGACCAGGAGGTCTTCGAGCTCGCCACCGACGAGGTGCGCCGGGTCGGCGTCCACCTGCTGGGGCGGCGGCTGTACGAGACGATGGTGTACTGGGAGACGGTCGACCAGAACCCGGAGCACGACCACTCGACGCGTGAGTTCGCCGAGATCTGGCGGGCGCTGCCCAAGGTGGTCTTCTCCACCACGCTCTCCGAAGTGCGGGGCAACACCCGCCTGGCCTCGGGAGGCCTGGCGGAGGAGATCGAGCGGCTGAGGGCCGAGCCGGGGGAGGGCGACATCGCTATCGGCGGCGCCACCCTGGCCGCCGAGGCTGCCGCGCTGGGACTGATCGACGAGTACCGGATCCGGGTCTACCCGGTTCTGGTCGGGGGCGGTATCCCGTTCTTCCCCCGGGCCGAGCGCCACGTGGACCTCGACCTCGTCGAGTCCCGCACCGTCGGTTCGACGGTGGTCTACCTCCGCTACCGCGTGGTCCGCTGACCGGCGCGCCTATCCGGCCGGCTGCCGGTCCGACCGTCGGGTCTGGTCCCGGAACCTCTTGGGCGAGACGCCGACCACGCGGCGGAACGCGGTGCTGAAAGCGCTCTCGGACCGGTAGCCGGTCCGGGAGGCGAGTTCGGAGATGGACATCGTGCCCTGGCGCAGTGCCTCGCGTGCCAGGCGCATGCGCCAGTGGATCAGGTACTCCCGCGGCGGGACCCCGACCTGGTCCTTGAACGACCGGGCGAACGCCGAACGCGACATGTGGCCGATGTCGGCGAGTTCCTGGAGCGTCCAGGCGTGCGCCAGGTCCTCGTGCATGGCGCGCATGGCCGTGCCGATCCCGTCGGCGCTGAGCGCGCAGAGCCGGCTGAAGGGACTGCGGGCCCGGCTCGCGTGGGCGCGGAGCAGGTGGATGAGCAGGACCTCCCCCAGACGGTCGAGGACCAGCGACCCGCCGCCGGCGGCGGTGGCCTCGAACCCGGCGACCAGGAGCCCTATCGGGTCGCTGTGGGCGGAGGGCTGGAGACCGACCTGCCCCGAAGGGTGGGGCAGCCCGTCAGCCGCTCACCACGCAAGGATGTAGGAGCTCATCCGGTGTGGGGAGGACCGTCCCGCAGGACGTGGTCCACTCGGAGCCGCTGGGTGTGGTGTATCGGCGGTTCGTCGATCTCGGCGGGCGCGAACCAGCGCACCTCATGTGATTCGTCGCTGACCGCGAGTTCTCCTCCCACCACCCGGGCGCGGAAGCACACGTTGAACCGGCGGCGCACCTCGCCGTCGCCGTAGGCGATGACGTGCCGGGCGTCGGTGCAGGTGCCGACCAGACCGGTCACCTCCACCTCGTACCCGGTCTCCTCGCGCACCGCCGCCTGCGGCAGGCTCTCGGTCATCTCCATCGCCCCGCCGGGCATCGCCCACAGTCCTTTGTCCACCCGCCGCTGCAACGGCAGCCGTCCCTCACCGTCGATGACGGCCGCACCGGCCGCGGCCACCAGACTGTTCGGGGCCGGTGCGGCCGGGGCGTCGTAGTGCTCGGTACGGGCCATATGCAGAGTCGCTCCTCAGGTGACCGGTCGAAGCCCCTCGGCCTCAGTCTTCCGCCATAGTCGCCTGGGCCGAACGAACGAGTTCCAGGGCCTGGTGACCACTGACCGCCGTGCGCGACAAAGCGGCGAACACGCGCCGGTAGGGTTCGACCGCGTCGTCGTCGGTCAGGTACAGCTCCGCGCTGACGGTCTCCACGATCACCCGTTCGTCGTCGTAGATCCAGAACCCGTGCATGGGGGAGACGGCCAGGGCCGCCGCCAGCGGGATGATGCCGATCCCGCCGATTCCTCGGCGGATGCACGTGGTCAGGTGGTCGAGTTGCTCGATCTGGACCTGCGCGGACGCGTGCCGGGTGCGCAGGGCCGGTTCCCACAACAGGATCCGCACCTTCCGGTCCCGGTCCCGGAGGATCGTGCGGCGCTCCATGCGCTTGCGGACGCCCTCCTCGATGTCGGCCGGGGTCCCGTAGAGTTCCACGGCCCGGCTGATCATGGCGCGGGCGTAGGCCGGTGTCTGCACCAGGCCCGGGACGCACACCGACTCGAAGATGTGCAGGGTGCGGGTGCGGTGCTCCAGGTCCACGGCGTTCTGTTGGCGGGCCCGGTCGCCGGCGGCGAGGCGGCGCCGCCATCCGGTGTAGTGGGTCTCCAGCGCGCCGAGCTGGGCCCCCAGTCCTTCGGCCGCGTCCTCGCGCCCGCACAGCAGGGCCCAGCGGCGCAGGTCGGCGGCGGCCGTGGTCTGGTTCCCGCGTTCGAGACGGGACACCTTGGAGGGGTGCCAACGGGCGCGGGCCGCCAGTTCCCGGCCGGACAGCCCGGCCTCCTCCCGGAGTGCGCGCAGCCGGACACCGAGGGAGGCACGGGCGGTCTGGTAGTCGGTCATAGGGCGCGAACCTCCAACCGTCGGGAAAGCGCCGGCATGCACCTCATGTCGACAGATCCCGGCCGATGGTCTGGACGAGTCGCACGGCTCGGGGACCGCGCAGGGCCGCGGCGGAGAGTTCCGCGAACGCGCGTCGGTAGGGCCCGGTCGCGAGGTCCTCGGTCAGGGACAGCTCGGCGCCGATGGTCTCCACCAGGACCTGTCTCTCGTCGAAGATCCAGAACCCGTGGGAGGGGACCACGTCCATGCTCGCCCCCATGGGGATGACGCCGATATCGGCCCGGCACCGGGTGATCTCCGAGGCGATGCGGGACAGCTGCCCGGCCATGACCGGGTCCGGACCCAACCTGATCCGCAGGGCCGGTTCCCAGATCAGGATCTCGAACCGCTTGCCGGATGCGTCCAGGATGCCCTGGCGATCCATGCGGGCGCTGACCGCCTTGTCGATGTCCTCGGGGGTGCGGTGGTGGCGCACCCCTCGGCGGAACATGAACGTCGCGTAGTCCGGTGTCTGGAGAAGGCCCGGCACACACGCGGTTTCGAGGATGCGAAAACGATGCGTCGCGGCGTCCAACGGGGAGTAGGAGCGTTGGAGCGGTTCGTGACCGCCGACAAGTCGCCGACGCCAGCTCGCATAGTGCGTCTCCAACGACCTCAACTGCGCCGATAGTCCCTCCGCCGCTTCGGAGCGCCCGCACACCCGCGCCCACGACCGGAGATCCTCCAGGCTCGCCGTCTGCTTGCCGTGCTCCAGTTTCGACACCTTGGAGGGGTGCCAGCTCAGACGCGCGGCCAGCTCCCGTCCGGACAGCCCGGCCTCCTCCCGGAGTTCGCGCAGGCGAACGCCGAGGGAGGCGCGGGCGGTCTGGTAGTCGGTCATAGGGCGCGGGCGGCCATGTACTCCGTGAAGGTCAGGGCGTGGTGCCAGGCGGCATCACGCGCCTGGAGGGAGGCCAGGACCTCCGCCGGTTCCTCACTGAGGTGGACGCCCAGGAACCGGTCGCCGTCGAAGGCCAGGCGGGCGACGGTGCGGCTGTCGAAAACCCAGAAGTCGTGGTCGGGCAGTTCCGCGACGATCGGGTGGGTGCGGGGCAGGTAGCGGATGTCCTCGCCCGCACCGAGGTTGTAGGGGGTGCCCCACAGCTCCCAGCGCAGGTAGTCCGACGGCGGGTCGTCGATGATCCGGACCCGTTCCATGCGCTTGCCGGTGGCGGTCTCCTCCCGCACCATGCGCAGCCACGGGGTGAACCAGTCCAGGTCGGGCTCTTTTCCGGTCAGCCATTCCTGAAAGGGCCGGTCCTCGTCGAGCTTGCCGTAGTAGGTGCGGGTCTCCAGTCTCCAGGCGGTGTGTCTGTACCGTCGGAAGAGGTCGTCAAAGGCTTCTCCGGATACCAGGTCGGGCACGTCACTCCTTGGGGGCGAAGCGGGTCAGCAGGGCTCGGGGGACCACGACGAACTCCTCGCCAGGCAGTACGTCCGCGAGCTGAGCGAGGGCTTCGGGATCCGTCAGCCGGTCGCCTTGGACCACGATGTCGCCGGTGTCGGTCTCGTACAGGGTCGGGCATCCGCCGTTCTGCGAAGTCGTGCCTATTTTGCGGAGTTTCGCAGAGGCTCCCTGTCTAGGAGGGGTGGAAACCCAGTTTCACCGACTCGGTTCTGCGCCCGCCAGAGCGGCGTCGACACCGCGCGAGCAATTCCGAGCAATCCCCGCTCGCGTGGCCCGAACCCGGGATTACGTTCGTCGGTACGCCGACCCTACCGACGAAGGAGACCTTGTGCGATCGGTGGAACCCCGCCTTGACGAACCCCGGGTGTTGGCCCCTTATGTCCGTGTCGGTTTCCAGGACGGGACGCTGTTCCTCGGGTTCGGGTCGATACGCCGACCCGTGCACGATCGGGCGCTGTGGGAGTCCCTGCTGCGACTGGCCGACCACTTCCGCACGCCTCGCACCCGGGCCGAGGCCCGTTCCTTCCTGGACGGTCCCTGCGGGGTGGATGTCGACCGGGCCGAGGCTGTGATGCGGCTGCTCGAAGACGGAAACCACCTGATACCCGCGCACACCTACGACCCGGCCGACCGCTACAGCCGCCACACGCTGTTCTACGCCCTCTCCGGGGCCGACGCGGTCAAGGTCCAGCTCCGGCTGGCCCGGTCCCGGGTCGTGCTGCTGGGGTGCGGTGGCATAGGCAGCCTGGTGGCGGTCACCCTGGCCACCGCCGGGGTCGGCGAACTGGTCCTGGTGGACGCCGACCAGGTGGAGCCGAGCAACCTGACCCGCCAGTTCCTGTTCACCGAGGCCGATATCGGACGGCCCAAGGCCGAGGTGCTCGCCCGGGAGCTGCGAAGGCGCAACCACGACTGCCGGGCGCGGCCGGTGGTCCACGAGGTCGGGGACGGGGAGGACCTGGAGCACCTGCCCGCCTGCGACCTGCTCGTGGTCTCGGCGGACTCTCCTGGGCTGACGGGCATGGTCAACGCCCACTGTGTCCGGAGCGGAACCCCCTGGTTGAACGCCTGCTACGTCAACGACATCGCGGTGTGGGGACCGCTGGTGGTGCCTGGGACGACCGGGTGCTGGGACTGCCGGCCCTTCACCGCCCATGCTCCGGAGGGGGAACCGGAGTTGGCCGGGCTCATGGCCCGGATCAACGACCGCTACCAGGCGCCCTCCAACGGCCCGGTGAACATGTTGGCCTCGTCCCTGGCCGTGCTGGACGTGCTCCGCTACCTGGGCGGCTTCGGGACCCCTTCCTCCTTGAACCGTCGGGTGGGTGTGTGGTCACACGACCTCACGCTCGACGAACAGGGGGCGGAACGCGACCCGGCCTGCCCCACCTGCGCCGATGCCGTTCCCCTCTGTGAAGGAGTCCGATGACCGCCGACGCGGGGTGCGTCTTCTGCCGGATCGTGGCCGGGCAGGCTCCCGCGCACCGGATCTGGGAGGACGCCGACCATCTGGCGTTCCTGTCGATCTTCCCCAACACCGAGGGGTTCTCGGTGGTGATCCCCAAAGCGCACCGGAGCAGCTACGTGGTGGACCTGGAAGACAAGGAGTACGTCGCGTTGCACCTGGCCGCGCGGGAGGTGGCGCGCCTGCTGGACGCGGCGTTCGCCGATGTGGCGCGCACCGGGATCATGTACGAGGGGTACGGGGTGGACCACGCCCACGCCAAGCTCTTCCCCATGCACGGAACGGCGGGCAACACCGGCGAGGACTGGCGGGCGGTGGTGTCGACCACCTCCGGCTACTTCGACCGCTACCAGGGCTACCTGTCCTCGCACGACCACGAGCGGGCCGACGACGGGTGGCTGGCCGAGGTCGCCGAACGGATCAGACGAGCAGAGCAGTGACAGCGGAGCCCGCTACCGCAAGTGTTCGAGGAACGGGTGCGGGGCGGCCCTGAGATGGGGCCGCCCCGCCGTTGCTTCTCGGGGGTCAGTTGTTGCCGTCGTCGTTCACGGCGGCCTCCTCGCTTTGTGTGGTGGATGCGCTGCGGGAGGCCGTTGTCCGTCCGGGGGTTCTCGGCGGCCTCCCGAAAACCATGGAAGCCCGGCGACCAGGCTCGGGGCAATGCGCTTGCTCGAAATTGCACCCGAAGGCGTGGCGGGAGAACAACGGCGCCCGGCAGGGGGTGTGGTTCTTCCTCGCCTGCGACCTGACCGGCGACCCCTGGGCCACCGCGGACTGGACCGGTCCGGGCGGGAAGCGCAGCCCCACCGGGCCAATGACACCCGCCCCCACAACAACTGAGAACACAGGTGCCCCGGCCGGTGCGCGAACACCGAGCCGGGGCGTGATCAGCACCTGCACCAGTCAGGAGATGACCATGGCACACCCTACAACCGGCCGCCACCGAAGGCCCTGCCACAGCATGGCCGGGTGCGTACGGGCCCTGACCACCGCGCTCCCGGCGACCGCCCTGGCCGCGCTCTTCAGCCCTCGACCGCCCCGGTAGCCCCACCGGGTTCCGCGCGCACTGCTCGCGCAGCCCACCGCCACCGCAAGGCGGGACGACCTGCTCGCCGACCCGCACGGCTTTCCCGACCCGGACACGGGGGCGGCCGGAGCCTGCACCGGCCCGACCGATCTGGTGGAGGACGACCCCGACCTGATCGCCGGGGCGCTGGTCCGCCCTTATCCCGACCTGGTTCCGCGGCCACGCCCGGCAGAGCGCGAGGACTCCCTGGCCTCCGGCGAGGATGAGTTCGCCGAGTCGGCCGACCGCATCCGCACCTACCTGGCCTTGCGGACCTGAAACGCTGCCCACGGATCCGGGGGCACCCTCTCCGATGAGGGGGCGGACCTGCCGTGACCGCTTCAGCGGGTCGGGGTCCCGGCGAGGGTGTCCGCGACCTGGCGCCAGGTCGGGAGGCCGCGGGTGGCGCTGCGCAGCAGGGTGAGGTTCGGGATCTCCTCCAGCATGCGTCGGCTGCGACCCCATGCGGGGTGGCCGGTCAGCCTGGCGCCGGTCTTGGGGACCAGGAACGTCGGCACGCCGCATCCGATCATCTCGCACACCAGCGCGACGGCGAGCGTGTCCGTGATGCCGAGCGCCGTCTTGTTCGTGCTGTTGAACGACCACGGGCAGGCCAGGACCGCGTCCGGGGGCGCCAGGCTCACGCCGGTTCCCGGATGGCGGAAGTCCACGCGCACCGGTTCGCCCGTCAGCTTCTCCAGCGCGTCGAGGTCGTGGAAGCGGGTGCCCGTCGGCGTACACAGCACGGTGACGCGCCACCCCTCGTTCTGGAGCAGGCGGACCAGGTCCGGAGCGGTCTCCTCCGGTGTCGTGGAGGCCCCTGAGAGGGTGAGGTACAGAGTTCGCATGCGGCCCAGTCTGGTCGCCGCGGGCGGACGGCGCCCCGCCGGGTCGGACCCGACGGGACACCGCCGCATCAACCCCGCTCGAAGTGGCGGCGGCGCTCGAAGTCGCTCACGGTGGCCGAGAACGCCGCCAGCTCCGCCCGCCCCGCAGCCGCGTAGTGGCGCACGATGTCGGGACCGAACACCGACCGGGCGATCTCACTCTCCTCCCAGGCGAGGACCGCCTCCTCCAGGGAGGCGGGCAGCCGGGGCAGGTCGGCCGCACCGGCGTCACCCGCCGTGGGCTCGGGCAGCGGCAGCTCCCGGTCGATCCCGTACAGCCCCGCGGCGATGATCGCCGCCACCGACAGGTACGGGTTGGCGTCCCCGCCCGGCACCCGGAACTCGATGCGCGCCGACTCCCCCTGCCCCACCACCCGTACCGGGCAGGTGCGGTTGTCCAGCCCCCACGCGATGGAGCTGGGCGCGTACGCCTGCGGCGACAACCTCTTGAACGAGTTCACGTTGGGCGCGTGCAGCAACGAGAACTCCCGCATGCACGCCAACTGTCCCGCCACGAAGTGCTCCATGTGCTCGGACATCCCGTACCGGCCCGACCCCGACCCGTCGTCGGCGAACACCGGCGCCCCGGTCCCGTCGCGCAGCGACAGGTGCACGTGGCAGGAGTTGCCCTCGCCCCCGTCGTACTTGGCCATGAACGTCAGCGCCACCCCGGCCTGGGCGGCCAGCGCCTTGGCCCCCGCCTTGTACACGACGTGGTTATCGCAGGTGCGCAGCGCGTCGTCGTAGCGGAACACGATCTCGTACTGCCCCGGATGGCACTCGCCGCGCGCCGACTCCACCCGCATCCCCGTGCGCTCCATCGCGGTCCGGATCCGCCGTACGAACGGGTCGATCTCGGTGACCTCGGGCAGCGCGTAGTCGGAGTTGAACCGGGTCGCCGTGGTCAGCCCCCGGTAGTCGCCCTCGAACGCCTCCTGGTAGGAGTCGCGGAAGACCAGGAACTCCAGCTCGGTCCCCGCCAGCGCCCGCCATCCGCGTTCGGCCAGCCGGTCCAGCTGGGCCTTGAGCACTTGGCGCGGCGCCACCGGTACCGGTCGCCCGTCGGCGTCCAGGGCGTCACCCAGCACCAGCGCCGTCCCCGGGTCCCAGGGCAGGTACCGCAGGGTGCCCGGGTCGGGCAGGATCGCGAAGTCGCCCAGGCCGCCGCCCCACGGATCGGTGGCGTACCCCGGCCGCGATTCCATCTCCACGTCGGTGGCCAGCAGGTACAGGCAGGCGTCGAAGCCGTGCTCCAGGACGCGTTCGGCGAAGTCGCGCGGCGCCACCCGGCTGCCCTGGACCCGTCCCTGGAGGTCGGGCAGGGCGACGATGACGTCGGTGATCCCCCCGGCCTCCACGTCGGCGCGCAACCGCTCCAGGGGGACCGGGAAGGGCGGCGGGGGAGGGGAGGGCGGCAGGGTCTCGAACAGGGGCGGCAGGCCGTCGCCGATCAGCGGGTTCACGCCGTCTCCTCGGTGGTGAGCAGCGGGTTGGGGATCGCCGGGGCGTCCAGGTGGAACTCGGCGTCGCGTTCGGCACGGTCGTGGTAGCCGCCGCCGAGCAGCCGCTCCCGGTTCAGGCACACCCGCTCGAACTCCGGTGCGAGCAGGTCGAACAGCGCGAACCGGTCGGCCAGCTCGGGGAACTCGGCCTGGTAGCGGTCGACCTCGGCGCGCGCCAACGCCCAGAACCGCTCCTCGGGCAGCCCCAGGTGTTCGTCCATCAGCGGTGCCAGGTAGCGGAAGTGGCCGACGAACAGGGACTTGACCACCGAGGAGGTGAGTTCGCGGGCGTCGAAGCGCATGAGCACGCCCAGCGCCTCGTCGGGCAGACCGGCGTATTCGGGCAGGTCGGTGTCCAGGAGCTTCATGTCGTCCACGAAGTCCTTGACGGCCAGCCGCGCCGGCCGGTCGTGCGCGTCGTAGACGACGATCGCGTTCTCCCCGTGCGGGTTGAACGCCACCCCGTACCGGTAGAGCAGGTGCAGGATGGGCGGCAGGACCGCGCCGAACAGCGCGGCCGTCCACGACTCGGCGTCCAGCCCGGAGCGCTTCACCAGCTCGGCCGTGAACGCACGGCCCTCCCCGTCCACGTGCAACAGGGCGGCCAGGGTGCGGGCCCGTTCGCCGGTGTCCAGGCGTTCGCCCACCGGTTCGCGCCACAGGGCGCCCAGGAGCTGCCGGTGCCGGTAGGGGGCGTCGGGGATGTCCTCCAGCACCGGGTGGCGCACCGCGACGGCGGCCACCTCGCCGGGCAGGATCACCCGGTGGCGCTCGGCCAGGAACGCGTCCCGCGCGTGCAGGGCGTGCACCCACCCGGTGCTGACCGGGGCGGCCCGGCACAGCTCCGTGGGGATGCCCCGGTAGACCATGGTGTTGAGGATCGCCAGCGACAGTTTGACGTTGAACCGGTCCGGGCGGGTGAGGTTGGTGAACGTGCGGATGGACTGCTGGGGCAGGTAGTCGTCCTCGGCCTCGCCGAGCGGGACGATCAGTCGGTGGGCGAGTTCGGCGGCGAACAGCGGCACCACCACCTCGTCCCACTGCCAGGGGTGGACCGGCAGCCACACGTACTCCTCGGGCCGCACCCCGGCCGCCGTCAGTCGTTCGGTGAACCGTGCGGTGACCGCCGCGCCCAACTCGCGCGAGCGCAGCGTCTCCGCCTCCAGGCCGGACACCCCGTGGTACTCCGCCAGGGAGGTGTGCACCGCGATCCACGGCAGCCGGGCCGGGCGTCGCGCCTCGGGTGGGAAGTCCGCGCGGTCGCGGGCCGAGAACCCCACCCGGCCCTTGTTGGCGAAGATCCACGGGTGGCCGGTCTGGTGTCCCTCCAACGCGGCGTAGGGCAGGTCGGCCAGCTCGGCGGCGCCCACCCGCTCCACCGCCAGGCGGGCGTCGGCGGACAGGGTCGCGTTCAGCTCCCCGACGGTGAAGGCCTCCACGGCCGGGTCCACGATCCCAGCCTCGCCCAGGTCGCGCAGGAGCGCGAACGGGGACGCCGGGGCGTCGTTCCCGTCGGGGCCGGTGCGCACGGCCGTGCCGGGCCGCACCCGCCACCCGTCCATGGTGGTGCGCCGTCCCGCGAACCGGTAGCGGGCACCGCCCACGTCGGCCCGCCATCGGTCGGGTCCCTCGGCCACGGGGGCCAGCGCGTACTCGAAGCACAGTTCGGCGAGCATCTTGGCGACCAGGTGGTCGCAGGCCCGGTCCCAGTGCTCGGCGGTGAGCTCGGCGGGCACCGGCAGGGGTGCGGCGGACGTGTCGGTCAAGGGGTTCACTCCTGCTCCTCGGGGACGGCCAGCGGGTTGTCGACCAGGCCGTGCATGACGTCGAACTCGGCGTCGCGTTCGGCGCGCTCGTGGAAGCCGCCGCCCATGAGCTGCTCGCGGTTGAGGGCCACCCGACCCACCTTCGGGGCCAGCAGGTCGAACCAGGCGAAGCGCTCGGCCAGCTCGGGGAAGCGCGCGTGGTAGGCCAGTACCTGCGCGCGGGCCAGCGCCCACAGCCGTTCCCCGGGCACGCCCAGGTCGTGGTCGACGATGTCGGCGAGGAAGCGCAGGTGCCCGGCGCAGATCGCGGACAGCACCGAGTGCGCCAGCTCCTCCGGCTTCCACCGGTGCAGCACCGACCGCACGTGCTCGGGGATCTCGGCGTACTCGGGCAGGTCGAAGGGGAGCAGTTCGACGTCCGAGCCGAAGTCCTTGAGCGCGATGCGCACCGGCACCTCGTTCTCGTCCAGGATGAGCACCACGTTCTCCCCGTGCGGGGTGAAGGAGGCGCCGTACCGGTACAGGTAGTGCAGGACCGGCGGGAACAGGGCGGAGACGAACCGCTCCAGCCACGCCTCGACGCCGAGCCCGGAGCGTTCGATCAGTTCGGCGACCAGGGGGCGGCCGTCGGAGCCCCTGAGGAGCAGGCAGGCCATGGTCCGGGCGCGCTCGCCCTCGCGCAGGTGCAGGTGGATCGGCTCGCGCCAGATGGTGCCCAGGAGTTCGTGGAACCGGTAGGGGGCCTGGGGCATGGCGGCGAACACCGGGTGCGACACGGTCGCCGAGGCGCGCTCGGCCAGCATCACCACCCCCGTCTCGGCGAAGAAGTCGTCGCGTTCGGCGAGGTCGCGCAGCCAGGTGCTGGTGTGCGGGGCGCATCCGGTCTGGGTGCCGGACAGGCCGCGCCACACCAGGGTGTTGCGGATCATCAGCGGCACCTTGACGTTGAGCCGGTCGGGCCGGTCCAGGTTCATCAGGGTGCGGATGGACTGGAAGGGTCGGTAGCGGTCGCGGCTCTCGCCCAGCCGGACGACCCGGCCCAGGGCGAGTTCGCCCGCGAACAGCGGGGCGATGACCTCGTCCCACTGGAAGGGGTGGACCGGGACCCACAGGTACCGGTCGGGGTCGCCGCCGCGCTCACGGATCCTCGCGGCGAACCCCGCGCGCTGGTCGTCGTCGAGTTCGGCGGCCAGGAGCGCGGCCCGGTCGGTGCCCGCCATGGCCTGGAACCGGCCCAGGTCGGGATGGACGGCGATCCACACCAGACGGAACGCGCCGCGGGCCTCGGGGGTGTAGCGGGCGGCGTCGTCGGCGGAGAACCCGAGCCTGCCCTTGTTGACGAAGATGCAGGGGTGGCCGGTCTGGTAGCCCTCCAGGTCCTCGTAGGGCAGGTCGACCAGGTCGGCGGCCGGGAGGGCGGCGGCCAGCAGGCGCGCGTCGGCGGCGTGGGTGGCCAGCAGGTCGCGCACCACCTCGGCCAGGGAGTCGCCGGGCAGGCCCACCGTCCGCTGGGCGTCGGTGACGAACCGGGTGGGGTCCCAGGCCGGTTCGGCGCCCTCGTCGTCCACGCGGACGAAGGAGTCGGGGTCCGCGTGCCAGGACCCGAACCCGCCGCGCCGGGCGGTGAAGGTGTAGACGACGCCGTCGTCCACGGGCAGCCGCCAGGCGGGGGAGCCGCCGGGGGCGTCGCCGGCGGGTGAGGGGACGATCATCTCCTCGTAGGCCATCTCGCCCACCATGTGGGCGAGCAGGCGACGCCCGGCCCGGCGCCACGCGTCGGCGTCGTGGGTGTGCTGTGCGTTCTCAGACATGGTGCGGTCTTTCGGTGGGGTGCGCGGTGGAGGGGACGGTGGTCGGCGGCCGACCGGTGAAGGCCAGGAGGAGGGCCAGGGCGGCGAACAGTCCCGCCCCGGCCAGCAGCGGCAGCCCCAGCCCGGCCCCGGCCAGGGCGGTGGCGGCCACCGGACTGATCAGGGTCGCGGCGACCCGCACGGTGGCCACGATCGAGAACGCCGGTCCGGCCGTGCCGGTGGCGGAGAACACCCGCAGGTCCAGGGCGATGTGTCCCAGGCCCAGCCCGACGCCGAAGACGATCCGGCCCAGGGCCAGCAGGGCGAGGTCGTCGGTGAGGAACTGTCCGGCCAGCCCGGCGGCGGCAGCCAGGCACGCCACCGGTAGCAGGGCCCGGCCCAGCAGGGCGTGGGCCCGGCCGGCCAGCGGCAGCACCGCCAGCACGGAGATCTGCGGCAGGAGGAAGAGGACGGCGGCGGTCGTGGTGCCGATGCCGCCGTCCTCCACGTAGAGGGTGAAGAAGGGCCGCACGATGAGCCGGGCGATCTCCACCGCCAGCACGATCGCGCTCACCGTGACGATCGCCGTCACTGCGCCGGGGGCCGTGCCGGGGGCCGTCTTCGTCCCTGCGGTCGTCGCGTCGGCGGTGTCGGTGACGGCGGGACCGGTCCTCCCCCCGGGCAGCCGCCGGTGACACAGCACCGCCAGGGCGACGTACAGCAGCGCGCAGGCGGCGATACCCCACCGGGGCTGGGGCAGGGCCATGATCCCTGCGCCGATGAGGGTCGCCACCACCGTGCCGCCGTTGATGACGTAGGCGAACACGGTGACGTCGCGGACCCGGTCGGTGCCGGTGCCCACGAACGCCGGGTAGGCCAGGGTGAACGCCATCGTGACCGCGACCTGCACCGCCGACAGCACCAGGAACACCGGGTAGGTCGGCGAGACGGCCAGTGCCACCTCCAGTACCGCCGCCACCCCCAGGGACCCCAGCACCAGGGACGACAGGGAGAACCGCCGGGCGATCAGCCCCCACAGGGGCATGGCCACCAGCGCGGTCACCCGGCACACCCAGATGTACACGCCGGTGGCCGCCGGGTCGGTGACCCCGAACAGACGCTCGAACAACTGCGGGTAGAACGGGCTCAACGCCACGTCGCCGACGAGGTGCAGGAGGACGACCAGCAGGTACAGCCGGCGGAACGTCGGCCCGCTCACCGCCCCGCCCCGGCCGGTGCGCCGAAGGACGTGAACGCCGTCCGCTCCGGCAGCCGGTACACGGGACGTCCGGCGATGGAGTTGAGGATGACGGCCGCCCGCCAGGCGCCGAGCCCCAGGTCGGGGGCGCCCACGCCGTGGGTGTGCAGTTCGGCGTTCTGCACGTGGACGGGCGCGGTGAGCGTCGGGTCGGTGGCCAGGCGCAGGTCCTCGTCGATGAGCGGACGCCCCTGGTCGTCGGTCTCGATCAGCTTGGCGATGGGCGCCAGGAAGTCGGGAGAGCGCTGGGCGTACCCGGAGGCGGAGATCACCGCGCCGGTGCGCACGGTGAACTCGGCGTCCTGCTCGCGGTGGCGGAAGCGCAGCGCGAACCCGTCCCCGTCGGCCTCGGCCGCCAGCAGCTCGCAGTGGGCGCGCAGGTCGACGCCCACCTCGGCGCCGGCGATCCCGCGCTCGTAGAGCACGTCGTGGATCTCGGCGATGGTGTCGCCGCTGATGCCCTTGTACAGCTGCCACTGGGCGGGCACCACCCGGTCCCTGGTCTCCTGGGGCAGGCCGTGGAAGTAGCGGGTGTAGTCGGGGGTGAAGTGCTCCAGACCGAGTTTGGAGTACTCCATGGGCGCGAACGCCGGGGAGCGGGTCAGCCAGTGCACCGCGCTCTCGCGGTGCTCGGCGGAGCGCAGCAGGTCCAGGAACACCTCGGCGCCGGACTGGCCCGATCCCAGGACGGTGATGTCGTCCACCCCGGCCAGGTGGGCGGCCTTGTCGAGGTACTCGGCGGCGTGGAGGACCCGGTCGCCCACCAGGGGGCGCAGCGGCTCGGGCAGGACCGGTTCGGTACCGATGCCCAGGACCAGGGCACGGCCGCGCGTGCGGGTCACGGTCCCCTCACCGTCGACGTGTTCCACGGTGAACACCCCGGCCTCGTGGTGGACGGCGGTCACCCGGGCGTCGAACCGGCACGAGTCCAGCGAGCGGGCCACCCAGCGGCAGTAGTCGTCGTACTCGCGGCGCGGCACGTGGAAGTGCTCGGAGAAGTAGAACGGGAACAGCCGGTCGTGTTCGCGCAGGTAGGACAGGAACGACCAGCGGCTGGTGGGGTCGACCAGGCTGACCAGGTCGGCGAGGAAGGGCACCTGGAGCCGGGCGCCCTCCAACAGCAGGCCCGGGTGCCAGGAGAACGTGGGTCGGGCCTCCAGGAACCGCGCGTCGAAACCGGGGACGCCGTCGGCCAGGGCGGCCAGGGCCAGGTTGAACGGGCCCAGTCCGACGCCCACCAGGTCGTGCGGCACGTCGTCCCCGGGGGTGAGGGAACGGAGATCGGTGCTGGTCAACGGGACTCCTTCAGGGCGGACACCTCGGTGTCGCCGGCGGTGACGACCTCGGCGAGCAGGGCGGCGGTGTCGTCGACGGTGGTGTCGGGGTTGAGCAGGGTGAGCTTGAGCCACACCCGGCCGTCGATGCGGGTCCGGCCCACCACGGCCCGGCCCTCCTCCAGGAGGCGACGGCGCAGCCGGGCGTTGACCTCGTCGGAGTCGGCGCCGGCGTCGTAGCGGAACACCACGGTGGTCAGGGAGGGGGTGGTGGCCAGGCGCAGACGGGGGTGGGCGGTGACCCGGGCGGCGGTGCGCAGGGTCAGGTCCCGGCAGGCGTCCACGAGACGCCCCAGTCCGTCGGTGCCCAGCACGCGCAGGGTGACGGCGATCTTGAACACGTCGGCACGGCGGGTGGTGCGCAGCGAGTAGCCGAGCAGGCTGGGGTAACCGGCCTCCTCGTCGTCGGTGGGGTTGAGGTAGTCCACCGACCGGGACAGGGGCGCGAACAGGGCGCGTTCGCGGGTGAGCAGAACGCCGGCGGCCACCGGCTGCCAGCCGAGTTTGTGCAGGTCGAGGCTGACCGAGTGGGCCCGGTCCAGCCCGGCGAGCAGTCCGCGCAGGCGGCGGGAGAACAGCAGCCCGCCACCGTAGGCGGCGTCCACGTGCAGCCACACCCCGTACTCGCGGGCGATGTGGGCGATCGCGCCCAGGGAGTCGATGCCGCCCAGGTCGGTGGTGCCGGCGGTGGCGACGATCGCGACGGGGAGGTCGCCGTCGGCGCGCAGGGTGTCCAGGGCCTCGCGCAGGGCGCGGGGGCGCATCCGGTGGTGGGAGTCGACGTCCACGGTGACGACGGCGTCCTCGCCCAGCCCGAGCAGGGCCGCCGAGCGCTGGACGGAGAAGTGGGCGGCGGCCCCGCACAGGACGCGCGGGCGGGCGCCCGCGGCGGCCCGTGCCACCCCGTGCCGGACCGGGTCGCGTTCGGGGCCCGCCAGGGCGTGGTCGCGGGCCAGCAGCAGGGCGGTGAGGTTGGACTCGGTGCCACCGGAGGTGACGACGCCGCCGGCGATCTCGGGGTCGTATCCGGCCAGTCCGGCGAGTTCGCCGATGACCTGGGTCTCCATGGCGGTCGCGGCGGGCGCCTGGTCCCAGGAGTCCATGGACTGGTTGAGGACGGAGGCGACGGCGTCGGCGGCCACGGCCACGGCCAGCGGCGGGCAGTGCAGATGGGCGGCGCAGCGCGGATGGGCGGGGTCGGCGGCGTTGACCGCCAGGGCGTGGGTGAGCCGGGTGAGGACCCGTTCGGCCGGGCCGGGGGCACGCGGGTCGCCCCCGGGGGTGGAGGCCAGGGGGCCCAGGGCGGCCCGCACCGCCTCGGCCACCTGGTGGGGGGTGCGGGCGGGCAGCGGACCGTCGCGTTCGTCGCGGGCCCGGGTCAGTGCCTCGGCGGCGGACGCCACGAGCGCGGCCACGGCCTCCGGGCCGCCGGGGGCGCCGGCCAGGCCGTCGGCCAGGAGGGTGGAGGCGTCGGTGGGGACGGTGAGGCCGTCGGGCCTCCAGGTCACGGTGTCGCCACCGGGAGTGAGGGTCATGGGGCGTCGGGCTCCTGTTCTCTCTCCGAAGCGGGTCGGGACGCGCGCGGACGAGGACGTGGTGGGGGAGTCCCGGGCCACGGGGCCCGGTGATGGGGTTCGCCGGACCGGGGGTCAGCGCAGGGGCATGATCAGGGCGTGGTGGCGGCGCCAGCCCGGGTGGGGCTCGACGTCGCCGACGTGGGTCCAGCCGTTGCGCAGGGTCAGGTCCAGGGCGTGGGCGTTGGTCTCGGCGACGAGCCCGGCGACGCGCTCCTCGGTCCGGCCCCGGATGAGGAAGGGGAAGGCGCGTTCGACGACGCCGCTGCGGCGGAAGGCCGTGGGGACGAGGGCCTCGCACATGGCGAAGGTGCGTCCCGGGCGCTCCGCGGTCATCTCGTCGGCGTCCACCCCGGGCAGCGGGGTGAATCCGTTCCACCAGCCGGTGGACGCGGGCAGCGTGTACCCGTAGGCGAATCCGGCCAGGACGCCGTCGGCGTGGCAGGAGGTGAGCCGGAAGCCCTCGCGACCGGCGCTGAAGGCCAGGCGTTCGGCGAAGGTCGGGTCGTTGTGGTCGGGCAGGTGCAGGGCGTGGGCGTAGACCTCTTCGTAGGCCTTCACCCAGGGGGTGGGGTCGGCGAGCACGTCGGCGCCGGTGTGGTCGTCGATCCGCCAGGTGACGGAGGTCGTCTGGGTCGCGATGGCGGGGGACACGGACACGGTGGGTGCTCCTCGGTCGGGACGCGCGGGGCGGTGACGGAACGCGGTCGCGCACGACACGACCGCATTAATTAGGGCAGGCTAACCTAAAGCTGTCAAGGGGTGTGCGTACGGCCCCGCCACGAGCGGGGCGACGCTCAGGGCGACCGGGTGTCGACGGTGGTGCGCGCCGCCGCCGGATGCCCCAGGAACGCGGGCATGGCGAACTCGAACCCGTAGGCGCCGGCGTTGGGGAAGACCAGCACGTCCCCGGCGCGCACCGATGCCACGCGCACGTCCCGGGCCAGCACGTCCTCGGGTGTGCACAGCTCACCGGACACCGTGACCGACGCCCCGAGCGCCTCCGGACGCGGCAGGAGGTCCGGCCACGACTCCTCCTCCAGTACCGCGAAGGTGTGGCGGATCTCCCACGAGGTGGGCAGTTGGAAGTGGTTGATCCCGCCTCGCACCACCGCGAAGGTCCCGCCGTGGGCCGACTTCACGTCCGTCACCCGGGTGGCGTACCACCCGGCCGGGGCCGTGATCCAGCGACCCGGTTCGAACACGAGCTCCACGCCCGGGTCGGGCACGTCCGCGAGCGCGGCACCGAACCCCTCCAGGTCGAAGGCCTCGTCGCCCTCTTCGAACGGCACGCCCAGACCGCCGCCCACGTCCACCGTGCGCAGGTCCACCCCGTGCCGGTCGGCCGTGCTCCGCGCCCACCCCAGGCACCACAGCACGTAGGCCGCGTGCGCCCGGGCGTCGGTGTTGCCGCTGACCGCGTGCACGTGGAACCCCGTCAGGTCCAGACCGGGCAGGGACGACACCGTCGCCACCACATCGGGGACCTCGTCCTCGGGCACTCCGAACGGGCCTGGGGCGCCGCCCATCACGAGCGAGCCGCTCACCGGGACCCGGGCGGGATTGACCCGGATCGTCACCGGCAGCACCGTGTCCGCGGCGACCGCCGCCGCCGAGGCCCGGTGCGCCTCCAGGGCGCTCTCCAGGTTGACCACCACGTCGGCACCGTGCTCGCCGCGCAATCGGGCCAGCCCGGCCAGCAGCTCGGGCGTCTTGCCCGGACCGCTCACCGCGATCCGTACGCCCGGACCGCCGCGCCGTTCGCGCAACGCCGCCAGGGAGGCGCGGGCCTCCCGCAGCGAGGCCGCCTCGAAACCGTCCACCGACTCGGCCAGGTGCGCCAGCATCGGCTCGAACCCGTTGGCCTTGACCGCGAAGTACACCCGGGCCCATGACGGCAGCACCTTGCGCAGCGTACGGACGCGATCGGCGGCCAGCAACGGGTCGTAGACGTACCCGGCGCCGGGGTCGGCGGCCAGACGCAGTGCCGCCTCCCGTACGGGAGCGGGGATCCGGTCGATGCCCAGGGCGGGGGCGTGCTCGAAGGAACGGGGTGGTTCCACGGGGGTCTCCCGGTAGGTCGTGATCATGCGGTCGCGCGGCGGGAGGGGCCGCCGCGCGACCGTACGAGCGAGAGCGGAGCGGTGAGGAGGGACTCCGTCAGCGCTGCGGGTCGACGTCGAAGATCTCGGCGACGTCGTCCAGCACCGCGTGCGCGGCGATCAGACCCACGCCGGAGATCCAGTACTCGTCGTTCACCTCGGTGATCCCGCCTTCGAGCTCGCTCCACAGGGGAGCGGACATGTACTCCTCCTTGCTCTCCTGGACGCCGTCGGCACCGCCGTCGTCGTAGGTGGCGACGAAGATGTACTCGGCGTCCAGGTCGAGCAGGCGCTCCTGGCTGTGGTAGGTGACGATGTCCTCGGCCTCGGTCTCCACGCCCGGACCCGGCTCCAGGCCGAGGTCCTCCAGGATCACGCCGATGTAGGACTTCGGGGTGTACAGGCGCACACCTTCGGCGTCACCGGCGAACCGGGCCACCGACACGGTCGGCGCCTCGCCGCCGTTGGCCTCGACGATCGCCTCGCCCAGGGCGGCGGCGCGCTCCTCGAACTCGGTGACGAGGCGTCCGGCCTCCTCCTCGGCGTCCAGGGCCGCACCGGTCAGGACCAGGTTCTCCTTCCAGGTGGCACCCGTGGTCTCCGACATCACGGTGGGGGCCACCTCGGAGAACTGCTCGTACCCGTCACCGTGGCGGACCTGGGCCGACAGGATCAGGTCGGGGTCGGTGGAGGCGACCAGCTCCGGGTCCAGGTCCCACAACAGACCCACCGGGACGGCCTCGTCGGAGGTGCCGACGTTCCAGTCGCTGTTCACCAGGTACTCGGGCAGCGAGGTGACGTCCTCGGCGAAGGTGGTGAAGCCCACCACGTTGCCGCCCAGGGCCAGCGTGGAGTCCACGTAGGCGGCGTCCAGGGGCAGGACCCGCTCGGGGGCCGCCGGGATCTCGGTCGACCCGAGGAAGTGCTCCACGGTGCGGGGGTAACCGTCGGTCGGCTCGTTGGTCGCCTCGGGGTTCCCACCGGGGCCGGAGGCCCCGCAGGCGGTGAGCATCGCGACGGTGACGGCCGCCGCGATGGAGGGCGGGGTCAGGCGACGCATCCGAGGGGGAAGGGTCATTCAAGGGCTCCATCAGGTCGGGGAACGGCCCCACGGTCGGGGTGAGCGGGGTACGCGGACTGCGGGGCGGTGTGTCGTTCCAGGCCAGAACGTGGCAAACTTAGATCATCCAGATGCGGCTAGGCAAACCTAACTAAGGATTGCCTGGCCTTCGTCATGATAGGAGTCCGGGTGCACGACACCTCCGGGCCGCCCCCCGTTACCGCGACGGCGGCCCCCATCGCGACCGCCGGTGCGACGGTCGCCGCCCGTCGCACCCGACGCCTGGCCGGGCTGCTGCTCCTCGTCCTGCTGCTGGGCGCGGCCGCACTCGCCAGCGTCCTGATCGGCGCCCGCGGCCTCACCCCCGACATCGTGTGGCGGGCGCTCACCGACACCGCCGGCGCCGAAGCCGACATCATCGTCCACGACATCCGCCTGCCCCGCACCGCCTTGGGCGTCCTCGCCGGGATCTCCCTGGGCATGGCCGGGGCCCTCATGCAGGGCCACACCCGCAACCCCCTGGGCGACCCCAGCATCCTCGGCGTCACCTTCGGCGCCGCCTTGGCCGTGGTCGTGGGCATCGCGTTCTTCGACCTCACCGCCGTGCACGTGCAGACCTGGCTGGCCTTCGCCGGGGCGGGCGTCGCCGTCGTCGTGGTCTACCTCATCGGATCGGTCCCCGGACGCGGGCCGACCCCCCTCACCCTGGCCCTGGCCGGGACCGCCGTGAGCTGGCTGGCCTACTCCCTGACCTCGGGGTTGGTCCTGCTGGACCGCTCCACCATGGACGACTTCCGCTTCTGGCGGGTGGGCTCCCTCATCGGCCGCGACCCCGAGATCCTCGGCCCGATGCTGCCCGTCGTCATCGTGGGCGTCGTGCTCGGCCTGGCCAACGCCGGGGCCCTCAACGCGCTCGCCCTGGGAGAGGACACCGCCCGCGCCCTCGGGCACCGGGTCGGTCGGGCCCGAGTGGTGGGTCTGACCGCGATCACCCTGCTCACCGGCGTCACCGTCGCCGCCTGCGGCCCCATCGCGTTCGTCGGCCTCATCGTCCCCCACCTGGCCCGCGGTCTGGTGGGCGCCGATCACCGGTGGCTGCTGCCCTACTCCGCCCTCATGGGCGCGGTCCTGCTGCTGGCCGCCGACGTGCTGGGCCGGTTCCTGGCCCCGCCCGGCGAACTCCAGGTCGGCGTCGTGCTCGCCCTGGTCGGGGCGCCCTTCTTCATCCACATCGTCCGTCGCCGGAGACTGCTCTCGCTATGACACCCCTCGCCCCCGAACGCGGAGCGCGTCAGGAACAGGTGCGCGACCGATTGCGCCGCAGCCACCGCAGCCTGACCCTGGGCCCGGTGGTCCTCCGCCTGCGACCGCGCCTGATCGCCGTGTCCCTGATCACCTCGGCGGTCCTGGCCGCCCTGGTCGCCCTCAACCTGTCCCTGGGACAGACGGCCCTGAGCCCCGCCCAGGTGTGGGCGCACATCATCGGCACCGACTACGAGCACCACTTCACCGTGTGGCGGGTGCGGATGCCGCGCGTGGTGGTGGGCCTGCTCGCCGGTGCCGCCCTGGCCGCCGCCGGCGCCATCACCCAGACCATCATGCGCAACCCCCTGGCCAGCCCCGACCTGCTCGGCGTCACCCACGGCGCCAGCGCGGGCGTGGTCGCCCTCCTGGCCTTCGGCGGCAGCTACGGCATCCTCACCGGCGGCCCCTCGGCCTCGCTGGGAGTGCCCGCCGTCGCCCTGATCGGCGGGCTCGCCGCGGGCGCGTTGTGCTACACCCTGTCCCTTCGCAACGGGATCGACGGCTACCGGCTGCTGCTGGTGGGCGTGGGCGTCTCCACCATCCTCATGAACCTCACCCTGTGGATGCTCACCCTGGGAGAGGTCACCGACACCGGCCGGGCCATGGTCTGGGTCGCCGGCAGCCTGACCATGCGCACCTGGGAGAACGCCGCGCCCGTCGCCCTGGCCCTGGCGATCCTGCTGCCGCTCGCGCTGGCCTCCTCGCGCACCCTGGACGCCCTGGCCCACGACGACGACGTGGTGCGCGGACTGGGCGTGGACCTGGGGCGCGCCCGCACCGCCATGCTGTTCCTGGCCGTGCTGTTGGCCGCCTTCGGGACCTCCGCCGCCGGCCCGATCCTCTTCGTCTCCCTGGCCTGCCCGCAGATCGCCCTGCGCCTGGCCGGCGCCTCCCGGCCGCCCGTGCTGCTGTCGGCCCTGGTCGGCGCCGCCCTGGTCTGCGCCGCCGACCTGCTGGCCCGCACCATGCTCGACAACATCCAGCTCCCGGTGGGCGTCGTCACCGGCTGCCTGGGCGCCCTGTACCTCATCTACCTGCTCGTCCGCGCCAACCGGAGGACCCAAGCATGACCGCCTCGCAGACCACCGGCATCGACGCCGTCCCCGCCGGCGGCCCGGTCCGCCTGAGCGCGCGCGGCCTGACCCTGGCCTACGACGACCATGTCATCGTCGACGGTCTGGACGCGGACATCACCGAGGGCACCATCACCTGTGTCATCGGCCCCAACGGGTGCGGCAAGTCCACGATGCTGCGCGCCCTGGGCCGGTTGATGCGGCCCAGGGCCGGACTGGTGGAACTGGACGGCCGCGACATCCACCGCACCCCCACCCGCGAGGTCGCCCGGGTGCTGGGCGTCCTGCCCCAGCAACCGGTGGCCCCTGACGGACTGACCGTCGCCGACCTGGTCGCGCGCGGCCGTCACCCGGCCCAACGCTGGTACCGCCAGTGGTCGGGAGACGACCACGAGGCGGTCGCCCGGGCGCTGGAGCAGACCGGGCTGGCCGAACTGGCCGACACCCCGCTGTCGGAGCTGTCCGGCGGGCAACGCCAGCGCGCCTGGATCTCCATGGTCCTGGCCCAGGGCACCGACCTGCTCCTGCTGGACGAGCCCACGACCTTCCTCGACCTGGTCCACCAGGTGGACGTGCTCGACCTGGTGCGCGAGCTGCACCGGGAGGGCGGGCGCACCATCGTCATGGTCCTGCACGACCTCAACCTCGCCGCCCGCTACGCCGACACGATCATCGCCATGCGCGAGGGCCGGGTGCTGGCCTGCGGCGCGCCCGCCGACGTGCTCACCCCCGGACTGCTCCGCGAGGCGTTCGGACTGGAGGCCGTGGTGGTGGACGACCCGGTCACCGGCGGGCCCATGGTCGTCCCGATCGGTCGCAGCAAGGACGACTGAGGAGGAAAGGGGAGGAGCGGAACGGGCCCGCGGACGGGCCCGGGCGTGGGATCTGGACCGGGAACCGGCGGTGGGGGATCATCGTGGACGAGTGTCGACGGTGAGTGTTCCCACGGTGGCGAGAAGTGATGAACTCAGCGATGCGCCGGAGTTGTGAGGGCGTTCACCTGGGTTTCACCCCTGCGAGTGGAACCTCGGCCAAGGTCGAGAGCGTCCGGCGGGACCACCCCGCCTGCCGCGACCCCGCGCGGCCCACCCCAGCCCCGTACCAGGGCGGAGCCGTTCGGGGAAGTCACGATCCCCAAGGAGAAGGTGTGCCCGAATCCGCGCCCCACCGCCGCCCGCTGCCGCTCATCGGCACGGTCGGGGGCGGTCGTTCCCGCAGGACGTGCGAGTTGCGCTGCGGCGATGCCTGTTTCCACCCCGCGCCCAACACCAGCGACAACCCCTACTTCGGTGACGTCTTCGCCAAGGCGCTCTCCCGCCGCTCGATGCTGGGCGCCGCCGTGATCGGCGCCGGCGCCGGCGCCCTGGGCGTGGCCGCGCCGGCGGCCGCGGATCGAGGCCCGAACCGCCCCAAGCCGGCCCCTCGGCCCACCTTCAAGAGCGTCCTGCCCAACAACGACGACAAGGTCACCATCCCCAACGGCTACGACCAGCACGTCATCGTCCGTTGGGGCGACCCCGTGGTGCCCGGCGCCCCCGCCTTCGACGTCGAGAACCAGACCGCCGAGGCCCAGGCCGAGCAGTTCGGCTACAACTGCGACTACGTCGGCTTTCACCAGCTCGACGAGAACCGCGGCCTGCTGTGGGTCAACCACGAGTACACCAACGAGCACATCATGTTCCGGGGCTACCGGGGTGGAGCCTCGGCGACCGCCGAGCAGATCCGCATCGCGATGGCGGCCCACGGCGGTTCCCTCGTCGAGCTCGACCGCGTCGGCCGCACCGGCCAGTGGCGCCTGTCCGGGGGCGAGCGGCGCTTCAACCGGCGGATCACCACCGAGACCCCGCTGACCCTCACCGGGCCGGCGGCCGGTCACGACCTCCTGAAGACGGCGGAGGACCCCACCGGGACCACGGTGCGGGGCATGCTCAACAACTGCGCCGGCGGCTACACCCCGTGGGGCACCTTCCTCAGCGGTGAGGAGAACTTCAACCAGTACTTCGCCAAGGCCCCCGCCAGGCCGGAGTACGCCCGCTACGGCCTGCCCACCGGTTCCTCCGGCCGACGCTGGGAGGGGGTCGACGAGCGCTTCGACCTCTCGCGTCACCCCAACGAGGCCAACCGCTTCGGCTGGATCGTCGAGATCGACCCGCTCGACCCCTCCGCGCCCCCCGCCAAGCGCACCATGCTCGGCCGCTTCAAGCACGAGGGCGCCACCATCCGTCTCGCGAAGGACGGTCGCGCGGTCGCCTACATGGGCGACGACGAGCGCTTCGACTACATCTACAAGTTCGTCAGCGCGAAGAAGTACCGCGAGGGCGACACCCGGCACAACCTCACGTTGCTCGACACCGGAGTCCTCTACGTCGCGCGCCTCACCGGCAACAGCCCGGAGGAGGAGATCGACGGCAGCGGAGCACTGCCCTCCGACGGTGAGTTCGACGGTTACGGCGACTGGATCGCGCTGACCAGCGACACCACGAGCTTCGTCGACGGATTCACCGTCGCCGAGGTGCTGATCCACACCCGGCTGGCCGCCGACACCGTCGGCGCCACCAAGATGGACCGCCCGGAGGACATGGAGGCCAGCCCCGCCACCGGCAAGGTCTACGTGGCCCTCACCAACAACTCCGCCCGTGAGCCGGGCCAGGCCGACGAGCCCAACCCGCGCGGGCCCAACAAGCACGGCCACATCCTGGAGATCATCGAGCACAACGCGGACTCCGCCGCCGAGGCCTTCGCCTGGAACGTCCCCCTGCTGTGCGGTGACCCCGAGGACGAGGACACCTACTACGCGGGCTACGACAAGTCGAAGGTCATGCCGATCTCCGCGCCGGACAACGTCGCCTTCGACAGGGACGGCAACCTGTGGATCTCCACCGACGGCCAGCCCGGCGCCATGGGGTTCAACGACGGCCTGCACGTCATGCCGGTCGAGGGCCGCTTCCGCGGTGAGCTGAAGACCTTCGCCACCGTCCCGGTGAGCGCCGAGGCCTGCGGTCCGCTGATCAGCGAGGACAACAAGACCGTGTTCCTCGCCCCGCAGCACCCCGGCGACAACGGCACCTTCGAGGCGCCCACCAGCGTGTGGCCCGACGGCGACTTCCCGCGCCCGTCGGTGGTCTGCATCTGGCACAAGGGCGGTCGCGACGTCGGTCAGTGATCGACGTCCCCGATCACCGGCCCCGGGACTCCATCGTGGGGGAGCCCCGGGGCCGGTTCACGCGCGGGGACCTACAGGACCTTGCCGAAGCACAGCGACGAGGGCGCGTCGGCGTAGGCGCCGAAGGGCTCCACCGGCTCGTACCCGGCCTTGGTGTAGAAGCGCACCGCGTCGGGCTGGCGGTCGCCGGTCTCCAGGCGCAACCGTTTCCACCCCCGTTCGAGGGCCCACTCCTCCAAGGCGAGCAGCAGGTGGGCGGCGGCCCCCGAGCCGCGGTGCTCGGGGAGCACGTACATCCGCTTGACCTCTCCGTCCTCGCCGAGGTCGCGCAGGCCTCCACAGGCCACGGCGGTTCCGTCGGCGGCCCGGGCCAGGGCGAACACGGCGATGTCGGACGCCGTCGGTGGAGTGCCCGGTTCGGAGTCGGGGGTGCCGTACCGTTCGGCGATCTCGGCCCGTTGGCGGGCCCGCAGGGCGGCCCCGTCGGGGTCCTCCCAGCTCACGAAGTCGATGTGCATGGCGGAACGGTAGCGACACCGTGTTACGGGCCCATGTCCCGCACCGCTCACCGATCGATGAGGGCTTCGCGCACCGCCCGGAACTTGGACTCGGTCTCGGCGATCTCCGACTCCGGCTCGGAACCGGAGACGATCCCGCCGCCGGCGAACAGGCGGATCGTGGAACCGTCCACGTACGCGCTGCGCAGGGCGATGCCCCACTCGGAGTTGCCCGCGCCGTCCACCCAGCCGACCGGACCGGCGTAGCCGCCGCGATCCATGCCCTCCGACGCGTCGATCAGCCGCATCGCCGTGGCGGTGGGGGTGCCGCCGACGGCGGCCGTCGGGTGCAGGGCGGCCACAGCGTCCAGGGCGGACACCCCCGGACGCAGCCGTGCGTGCGCGCGGGTGGCCAGGTGCTGGACGTTGGCCAACTGGAGCAGGTGCGGCCAGGCGGGGACGACCAGTTCCTCGGCGAGCGGTGCCAGGGCGTCGCGCAGGGAGTCCACCGCCAGTCCGTGCTCCTCCACGTCCTTGGCCGAGGACATCAGCTCCTCCGACAGGCGCCGGTCCTCCTCCGTGGTGGCGCCGCGCGGCCGGGTCCCGGCCAGCACCAGCGAGGTCAGGTCCGTGCCCTCGCGGCGCAGCAACAGCTCGGGGGTGGCGCCGACCATCCCCGCCACCGAGAAGGTGAGGCACCCCGGGTAGCGCTCGTTCAACCGCCCCAGGAGGGTGCGCACGTCGATGGGGGAGTCGGCCTCGGCGATCAGGTCGCGGGCCAGGACCGCCTTGTCGAGTTCCCCGTCGCGGATGCGGGCGATGGTGGCGGCGACGACCCGGCCCCACTCGGCGGAGGTCCGGGCGCCCGTGCGCCAGGAGAGCGGGCCGATCGGGCGCGGGGCGGGGGTGGGGTACAGGAGTTCGTCGGGATGCGCGCCGGGTTCTTCGGTGATCGTGGTCAGCCAGGCCCGGTCGCCGCGGCGGCCCAGCACGACGCGGGGGACCAGAATCGTCGAGCCCGCGGAGGTGGGCGAGAACGTGAACGTGCCGAAGGAGAGCATGCCGGTGCCGGGCAGGCGGACCTCGTCCTCCACCTCGGTCCGTTCCAGCAGTCCGTTGAGCCACCGGGCCGCCTCGGTGAACCGCGTGGTGTCGGTGGGCGCGGTCCCCTCGGGCTCGGCGGCCGGGGTCCACTGGGCGGCCCGTCCCCAGCCCACGAGTCCGTCATCGCCGTTCAGCCAGGCCAGTGGTGTGCCGGCGGGAAGTCGGCGCACCAGGGAACCGGCGTGTCCGCGTAGCGGAACGGTCCGGACGAAGAGCTTGGAGGGGCACACAACGGCGTTCACGACTCTCGATTCTAGGCCGCTTCGTGCCCCGAAGCGTCCCGTTTCGGGTGAATGGACGCGGGCCGTCAAGGACCCCCGCGAGCGAAGGGGTTGCCTCCTCTGCGGTTTCCGCACCCGGACCAGGTACATCGGTGGTCGTTCGGGGTGCTTCGTTGACCTGCGGAGATGTTCCCCGTCTCGAAGATGTGCGAGGTTATCCACAGATTGGCCTGATCGTGTCCGAAAGTTGACATTGTCCTCTACCCTGGTCCACGGCGCGCCGTCACGGGGAAGGCGGCGCGCGACCGGCCACAGAGGAGACGTCGTCGTGATGGGTTCAGTGACACGGACCGTGACCGCGCCGCGCGCCGCGCGATGGGCGACCGCCGCCGTCGCGTCCACCGTCCTGCTCACCGGATGCACCGCCGCCGGGGGCTCGGGGGGCGCGCCGACGAGCGGGGCCTCGGGCAGCGGGAACGCCGACGCCGGACGGGCGGTGTCCGCACCGTGCGCGACCGACTCCGACCGGCGGATGCGCGGGGCCTGGCTCACCACGGTCCGCAACATCGACTGGCCCTCGAAGCCCGGCCTGTCCGCCGACGAGCAGCGGGCCGAACTCGACGCCTACCTCGACGACGCCGTCGCCATGGGCCTCAACTCCGTCTTCCTGCACGTGCGTCCCACCGCCGACGCCGTCTACGCCTCCGACAAGGAGCCGTGGGCCCGCTACCTCACCGGCGAACAGGGCGGCGACCCCGGTTACGACCCGCTGGAGTACGCCGTCGCCGAGGCGCACGCGCGCGGCCTGGAGATGCACGCCTGGTTCAACCCCTACCGGGTGGGCTTCCAGGACCCCGACGTGGAGAACCTGGCGGACGGGCACCCCGTCGAGCGCAACCCCGAGTGGCTGGTGGACTACGGCCCCGAGGCCTACGTCGACCCCGGCAACCCCGAGGTGCGGGCGTGGGTCACCGACGTCATCATGGACGTCGTGGAGCGCTACGACATCGACGGCGTCCACTTCGACGACTTCTTCTACCCCTATCCCAAGGACGGCGAGGAGTTCGACGACGACGCCTCCTGGGAGGCCCACGGCGGCGACTTCGACGACCGGGGTGACTGGCGGCGCGACAACGTCGACCAACTGATGCGCGACGTGCACGGCCGTATCCAGGAGACCAAGCCCTGGGTGAGCTTCGGTGTCTCCCCGTTCGGTATCTGGCGCAACCAGAGCACCGACCCCACCGGGTCGTCCAGCTCCGGCCTCCAGTCCTACGACGCCCAGTACGCCGACACCCGCACCTGGATCCGAGAGGGGACCATCGACTACGTCGCGCCGCAGCTGTACTGGGAGCGCGGCTTCGGCACCGCCGACTACGAGGTCCTGGCCGACTGGTGGGCGAACGAGGTCGCCGACACCGACGTGGACCTGTACATCGGTCAGGCCGCCTACCGCCTGGGCGAGGACGGCTGGGGCGGCGACGACGCGCTCAGCACCCAGCTCGACTACTCCGGTGCGCTGGAGGAGGTCGACGGCGACGTCTACTTCTCCATCAAGAGCCTGCGTCAGCACGGGAAGGTGGTGGACCACCTGCTCGGCGGCCACTACGCGGATCCGGCGCTGCCACCGCGCACCGACTCCGGTGAGGAGGAGGCGCGGGTGGGCGCGGTGACCGGTGTCGCGGCCCAGACCGAGGGGGATCGGGTCGAGGTCACCTGGGACGCCACCGAGGGCGCCCGCTTCTACGCGGTGTACCGGCTGCCGGACGAGACGGCCGAGGCCGGGGACGAGGCGGTGTGCGAGGCGCTCACACCGGACAACCTGGTGGGTCTCACCGGCACCACCGGGCTCACCGACACCGCCGACGAGGACGTCGCGGGGTACGCGGTCACCGCTCTGGACGACTACCGGGCCCAAGGGCCGGTCGGCGAGATCGCCGACCCGCGCGGCTGACCCGCGTCCGGGCCAAGGGCCCCGATCCAATCGGACCAGGGCTCTCACGCGCCCCCGGGATGACCGCGCGCACCGGCCCGGACATCCCCGGCCGGGCGGAGAACGGCGGCGTGGCGCCGGACGCCCCCGGTTCCGGGCGCACCGGCCGTCAGGAGGGCCGGAGCCGTTCCTCGGGCCCGGGTTGGAGGATCATCTCACCCATGCCCGCCCATGGCCGGAAAAAAGTTATGATCCGCCAGTCTCATGGGTCTAACACCCTCGCAACTGCGAGATGTAGATTTCTCCCATGCCGACCTTTCAGATCAGCGAGGCCGCCGAGCTCCTGGGTGTCAGCGCCGACACCGTGCGCCGCTGGGTCGACTCCGGGCGCCTGCACGCCACCCGTGACGCCTCCGGACGCCGCCTCCTCGACGGGGCCGACCTGGCCGACTTCATGCGATCCGGATCCCACGAGGATCCCGACCGTCGCCGCTCCTCCGCGCGCAACCGGTTCCGCGGACTGGTCACCGGCATCGTCCGTGACACGGTCATGGCCCAGGTGGAGATCCAGGCCGGACCGCACCGGATCGTCTCCCTCATGAGCCGGGAGGCCGCCGACGAGCTGGGCCTGGAGGTCGGCGCCACCGCCACGGCCGTCGTGAAGTCGACCTCCGTGATCATCGAGACCACCGGGGAACACCATGCGTGACGCCCCCCGGCGGCTCGGTGCCGCCCTGACGGCCATCACCCTGGCCCTCACCGCCTGCGGGTCGGAGGACATCGGCCCCGACACGGACGCGGGGGGCGCCGAGGGGGACCTCACGGGGAGGCTCACCGTGTTCGCCGCCGCCTCCCTCACCGACGTCTTCGAGGAACTCGCCGAGGAGTTCGAGGCGCGCGAACCCGGCGCGGAGGTCGTCCTCAACTTCGCCGGCAGCACCGAACTCGCCACCCAGATCAACTCCGGCGCCCCCGCCGACGTGTTCGCCGCCGCCGACACCTCCACCATGGACCAGGTCGTCGAAGGCGAGGGCCTGGCCGGGGAATGGGTCGCCGAACACGGGGAGGGCGGCGCGATCTTCGCGACCAACACCATGGAGATCGCCGTTCCGCCGGGCAACCCCGCCGGCATCGAGGACCTCGACGACCTGGCCGCCGACGGCGTCTCCGTCGCCTTCTGCGCCGAGGAGGCCCCCTGTGGCGCGGCCACCCTCACCGTGCTGGAGGCCGCGGGACTCGACGTCGCCCCCGTCACCTACGAGGAGAACGTGCGCGCGGTCCTGACCAAGGTCGAACTGGGCGAGGTCGACGCCGGACTCGTCTACGTCACCGACGTCGACGCCGCCGGGACGGCCGTCACCGGCATCTCCTTCCCCGAGGCCGACGAGGTCGTCAACGACTACCCCATCGCCGTGCCGGCCGGAGCGCCGAGCCCCGCGCTCGCCGCCGCCTGGATCGACCTCGTCCTGTCCGAGACCGGCGCCTCCGTGCTCACCGAGGCGGGGTTCGGTACCCCGTGAACCGCTCCGGCCCCCGGTCCGGCCCCGCGACGCACGGCGTCATGCGGGTCGGATCGGGCCGCCCTCCCTGGCCCCTGGTCCTGCCCGCCCTGGTCGGCGTCGCCTTCCTCGTCCTGCCCCTGGTCGGCCTGGTCGTCCGCGCGCCCTGGCCGGACATGGGCCGTCGGATCACCGACCCCGAGGTGCTGGCGGCCCTGTGGCTGTCGCTGTCCACCGCGACCGTCTCCACCGTCCTGTGTCTGGTCTTCGGGGTGCCGCTGGCCTGGCTGCTGGCCCGCACCGCATTCCCCGGGCGCCGGTTCGTCCGCGCCCTGGTCACCGTCCCGCTGGTCATCCCGCCCGTGGTGGGCGGCGTCGCCCTGCTGCTCGTCCTGGGCCGCAACGGTCTGGTCGGCCGGTACCTGGACGCCTGGTTCGGGGTCACCATCCCCTTCACGTCCCTGGCCGTCGTGCTGGCCCAGGTGTTCGTCGCCATGCCGTTCCTGGTGATCAGCGTCGAAGGAGCCCTGCGCGGTGCCGACCGTCGCTACGAGGAGGCCGCCGCCACCCTCGGAGCCGGCAGGGTGACCGTGTTCGCCCGGGTCACCCTGCCCATGGTGCTCCCGGGCGTCGGCGCCGGCGCGATCCTGTGTTGGGCCCGTGCCCTGGGCGAGTTCGGCGCCACCATCACCTTCGCCGGGAACTTCCCCGGTACCACGCAGACCATGCCGTTGGCCGTCTACATGGCCCTGCAACGCGACCCCGAGGCCGCGATCGTGCTCAGCCTCGTCCTGCTCCTGGTCTCCCTGGCCGTGCTGGCCACCCTCCGCGAGAAATGGGTGAACGCCTGATGCCGGTGCTCTCCGCCGACCTGTGCCTGAGCCGAGGCGACTTCACGCTGGACGTCGCCCTGTCCGTGGCGCCGGGGGAGGTGCTGGCCCTGCTCGGGCCCAACGGCGCCGGCAAGTCCTCGGCCCTGCGCGCCCTGGCCGGGCTGATCCCGCTCACCGGCGGACACGTGCGCCTCGACGGCGACGATCACACCCGCACGCCCGTGGAACGACGCCCCATCGGCATGGTCTTCCAGGACTATCTGCTGTTCCAGCACATGAGCGCCCTGGACAACGTCGCCTTCGGGCCCCGCTGCCAAGGGTCGTCGAAGGCCGTCGCCCGGGCCCGGGCCGCCGCCCTGCTCGATCACATGGACCTGTCCGGATACGCCCGTTCCCGTCCCCGGGACCTGTCCGGCGGGCAGGCCCAGCGGGTGGCGTTGGCCCGCGCCCTGGCGGTGCGTCCCCGGCTGCTGCTGCTCGACGAGCCCATGGCCGCCCTGGACGTCGGCACCCGCGACCATGTGCGCGGCCGGCTGCGCCACCTCCTGGAGGAGTTCGACGGAGCGACCGTGCTGGTCACCCACGATCCGTTGGACGCCATGGTCCTCGCCGACCGCATCGCCGTCATCGAGAACGGCCGGGTGGTCCAGCAGGGGCCGCCCGCCGAGGTGGCCCGCCGGCCCCGCACCCCTTACGTGGCCCGGCTGGTGGGCCTCAACCTCTTCCACGGCCGTGCCGAGGGCACCGCGGTGACCCTGTCCGGGGGAGCCCGGGTGGAGGTGCGCGAGGCCTACGACGGGCCCGCGCTGGTGGCGTTCCCGCCCCGGGCGGTGGCCCTGTACCCGGAACGGCCGCGCGGCGGCCCGCGCAACGTGTGGCCGCTGGAGGTGGACGGGGTGGAGCGGTTCGGCGACCAGGTCCGGGTGCGCCTGACCGGCCCGCTCGACCTGGCCGCCGACATCGGTCCCGCAGCCCTGGCCGAACTCGGCCTCGCGCGCGGCGACACCGTATGGGCGGGGGTCAAGGCCGCCGAGGTCGAGTGCTATCCCGGATGACCATCCCTTGAGACGGTCCTTCCACGGAGTGGACCATTCCGGTGCGGTGACCTGCAAGGGGGGAGAACGGGCGGGGAAAACCTCCGGAACATTGGATATCCGGACCCCCCTCGGGGGAAACTGTAAGACACCCGGTGGCGACGGTAGTCCATCCCCCGGCCGCTGAAGGAGGGGTGCCATGTCCTTGAGAGAGAACGAGCGGAGAATCCTCCAGGAGATCGAGCGGCGGCTCAGCGAAGAGGAACCGGAGCTGGCCGGGCGCCTGGAGTCCTTCGGGGACCCCGACGCCCCCATCGACCCCGGGCTGAGCGGCTGGAAGCCCTGGGTGGCGTGCGGCCTGATCGCCGCGGTCACCGCCGGACTCCTGGTCCTGTTGTTCGTCCTCACGCCCGGTGCGCCACAGCCCGAACCGAGCGCCCCCGCGCAGACCACGCAACCGGTCGAGAACGAACCCGCCCGGTAGGCGGCGCTCCTCGGACCCTCGCGCCTGCCCGCCGGAGCCGGGGCCGTGCGGCCGAGCACGGGACCCGGCGGCGGGCGGCCCGGAAGCCCGCCTTGGGCCGCTCCGCTCCGATGGCCCGGCTCGGCGGCCGGTCGTCGGCCCCGGTCCGGACGAACGGCGAGGAGACGCCCGTCCGCCCGTCCGCGACACCCTCGGGGTCGGCCGCACCCGTCACGCCGACGCGGCACAGGGCCATGGCGATCCCCACGACCACGGTTCCGCGTACCGACTCCGCATGCCCCCTCTGCTCCCCATCGAGGGGACGTGCGGATCACGGCGTTCCCGCACACCCGAGGGGCGGCCGACCGAACGTCGTCCGCCCGACTCACTCGGCCGCACTGGTGACCCTGTTCACCCAGGCGCCTTCGGCCGTGGCCGTGTAGGTCACGTATTCGTAGGTCACCTTGCCGTCGTCTCCCGCGTGAGCGCGGACCACGGTCAGCGTCGCCCCCTTGGGGCCCGCGGAGCCGTAGCGGTTCTCGAAGTCCGCCCCGGCCATCGCCACGGAGGGCGCGCCCAGCGCAAGGCCGAGCGTGACGATCACCAAGGACAGCGTGCGTCGTACTGAGGTCATTGTTCCCATCTCTTCTTTCGATTCGTCCCGGATGACGCCCGCCGGGAACGCGACTAGTGAGCGGCGCTCGTGGAGCTGTTGGAGGCGGCGCCCTTCGGGCCCGCGAAGGTCGAGCTGTACTCGAAGTACGAGCCGCCCTTGCCGTGGCCGTGCTTGCCGTGGCCGTCCTTGGCGATCGCGGTCACGCTGTGGCTGGCGGCGCCGTAGGGTCCGGCAACGGTCGCCTTGCCCGAGAAGTAGCTGTCCGCCATGGCGACGGCCGGCGCACCGAAGGCCAGGGCGGGGGCGATGACGGCGGCGAAGGCGATCCGGGTGACGGTCTTGCGGTTCATGCTGTGTCCTTTCGAGCCGGATCGACGATCTGTCGATCCGAGCGGCGCCGGCCCCCTCCGTCGACCTTGGCGGGGACTCTTCGTTCGGCGCCACCTCTGAAGGTGCCCCATGAACAGTATTGATAGCTCTCAGTAGTGGGATGACTTCATAAAGTAACGAATGGATTTCTTTGCCAGGTCTTCCCCTCGGGCGCATGACGAACACCCTGAACGGGGAAGCCGCCCCCAGACCCGTCCGTCAGGCGAACGGTCGTGCGTCCTTCGGATGATCCGGGTCCTACGCGGTCGCTGTGAAAAGCGTCGGTCCGCGGCCCAGTGGAACGCCGACGGCGCGCGTCGGCGGTGCCGGCGCGCGCCGTCGGTCGGCGAGAGGGGACGGGGTCAGAGGGCGTTGGTGAACTTCGCGGCGATCGGTCCGGCGACGGACGAACCGCCACCGCCGCCCTCCACCACGACGGCGAACGCGATGTCGCCCTTGTAGCCGATCATCCAGGCGTGGCTGGGCAGTTCCTCGTCCTCGCCCTCGGCCGTGCCGAATTCGGCGGTGCCCGTCTTGCCGTGGACCTCACCCTGGAACGGCAGGTCCTTGGCGGTGCCCTCGGTGATGACCGCGCGCATCATCGTGCGCAGGGCGTCGGCGTTGCCGATCTGCCGGGGCTCGGGCAGGTCCTCCGCCGCCGGTTCGGTCACCAGCACCGGATGCCGCCAGGAACCGTCGGCGAC
The DNA here is from genome assembly GCF_031845465.1 of Nocardiopsis lambiniae. Lineage (NCBI taxonomy): Bacteria > Bacillati > Actinomycetota > Actinomycetes > Streptosporangiales > Nocardiopsidaceae > Nocardiopsis > Nocardiopsis lambiniae. The sequence goes on from NZ_JAVREP010000007.1 coordinate 155,940, forward strand.
CGCCGCCGGAATGGTGGCCATGTGCAGCGGGGAGGTCAGGATCTGGCCCTGTCCGATGCTCTGGGCGCCCAGCATCACGGCGCCGTCGCTGGGCGGGTAGACCGGCTCGAACGTCGGCACGCCGATGTTCAGCGGAGCGTTCATCCCGAACAGGTCGGCGCTGTTCACCATGGCGTCCGAGTTCATGTTGTCGACGGCCGCCCTGACGAGGGCGGTGTTGCAGGACGTGGCGAACGCCTGCGTCATCGTCTGGGACCCGTACTCGGCGCCGCCGGCGTTCGTGAACTCCCAGCCGCCGGGGTCGTACTCCTTGGGGCACTCCATGGGACTGTCCATGGTCATGCCGTTGTCGAGCAGGGCGTTGTAGCTGACGACCTTGAACGTCGAACCGGGCGGGTACTGGCCCTCGAAGGCGCGGTTGAAACCGCCTGGCACGTTCACCGCGGCCAGGATCTCACCGGTGGAGGGCCGGATCGCCACCATGCCCGCGGGGTCCGCGGAATCGATGATGGCGCTCGCCGCCGCGCTCTGGACGGACATGTCGATGCCGGTGGTGATGTTCTCACCGGGGGCGCCGTCCAGGGTGGCGACGGTGTTGTCCTCGGTCACCTCCAGGGCTTCGACGTCGGACCCGGTGTCCATCATGACGATGGTGGTGGCCGCCTGGCCCGCCAACCGCTCCTCGTAGGTCCGCTGGAGGCCGCTGGCGCCGACGGTGTCGCCGACCCGGTAGGCCGGGCCCAGACGTTCGACGTCCTCCTCGGTGGCCTCGCCCATCTCCCCGACGAGCATCTGGAGGGAACCGGAGATCTCCTGGCTGTCCAGCCGGGTGCCGTCGGCGGCCAGGATCTGGCCTCGCTCGCCCCACACGGCGGTGCGGCCCAGAGTCCGGCCCTCGGTGAGCCCGGGGAAGGCCACCTCGGGGGAGAAGTCCACCCACCACCGACCGTCCTGACGGACCAGGGGGAGTTCGCCCTCCCAGCCCCAGTCGCCGGCGTTGGACAGGGAGACGGAGACCTCGTAGGGGGCGGTCCCGGTGTCACCGTCGGTGACGGGATCGCCGACGGTGGCGTCGACGGCCTCCACACCGATCCCCGAGGCGAGGCCGCCGAACACCTCGGCCGCGTCGCCACCGGTGGTGACGGCGGCCAGCCGCTCGTAGTCCTGGGCCTCCCAGGCGGCCTCGTACTCGGCGGTGGCCTCCTGCGGTCTGGGCAGGGTGAGCACGTACCAGGACACACCGCCGCCGATCAGCGCCAGGACCACCACGGCGGAGAGGACACCGATGAGCAGCCCGCGCCGCGACTTGCGCCGGGGCGGTTCCTGCGGCCCCTGCGGTGCGCCGTCGCCGTCGTAGAGGTACTCGAAGCCACCGGCCCGGGGCTCCGGGGCATCGCCGTGGGGCGCCTCGTCCCAGTCGTCCCAGTCGTCGCCCTGACCGTCCCCTCGGGGCCGACCGCGATCGTCACCGGAGTCCCAGGCCTCGGCCTCCGGTCCGGGCGCGTTGTAGGCGCCACCGGCACTCCAGGCGGCCTCTTCGTCGCTTCGGGGGTCGCCGGAACGCTCGTCGTCGGGCCGGGGCGTGTTGTACGCGTCACCGGCGTTCCAGGTGGCGGTCTCCGGCGGGCCACCGTAGGCCTCGCCCCACGGGGCCGGTCCGTCCTCGGGACGCCGGGCACCCGTGGCCGTCGGTTCGGAGTCGCCGTACCGTCCGGTCCAGTCGTCCTGTCCGGATTCCCACGCGTCGTCGGCGTTCCGCCCCGAGGCGGCGTGCTGTTCGCCCCAGGGGTCCCGCCCGTGGTCGGCGCCTCGGTCGGCCGTGTCCTGTCGATGGCCACCGAGGGTGTCGTTCCAGGTGTCCCGGGGATCATCGATCTCGTGCCCGGCGGCGCCGTGGGCACCGGGCCGCTCTCGCCAGGCGTCGTCGCCCTGGGAGGCGGGGGTGTCCTGAGACCGCCCCCAGGTGTCGTGTCCGTCGCCGGTGTCCCAGGAAGCGCCGCTCGGCTGCGGTCCGCCGTGGATGTCGGGTCGGGTGGTCCGGGGGTCCTCGGGGGCGCGGTGCGAGCCGGTTCCGGTTCCGAGGTCGTCGGTCGTCCACGTCGGGGTGTCGGGGCGTGCGTCGCCCCGCGGGTCGCTCCAGGTGTCGTGTCCGTCGCCGGTGTCCCACGTGGTGCCGCTCGGCTGCGGTCCGCCGTGCGAACCGGTCCAGGTCTCCCGTGGATCGCCGATCCCGTGCGCGGTGGAGGGGGCTCCGGCTCCGGGGTGGGACGGGGCCTGGGACCCGAGGTCCCCGGCCTCCCGGGCGGTGGTGTCTTCTCGGGGTCCACTGTGGGCACCGCCCCGGCCCGCGCCGAAGTCGTCGGGGAGGCCGCGCTGTTCGCCCCAGGTGTCGGTGCCGTCAGGGAGGGTGGTGTCCTCGGACCGCCCCCAGGTGTCGCCTGCGTCGCCGATGCCCCGGTCGGTGCCGCTCGGCTGCGGTCCGCCGTGGATGTCGGGTCGGGTGGTCCGGGGGTCCTCGGGGGCGCGGTGCGAGCCGGTTCCGAGGTCGTCGGTCGTCCACGTCGGGGTGTCGGGATGTGCGTCGCCCCGCGGGTCGCTCCAGGTGTCGCCTGCGTCGCCGGTGTCCCACGTGGTGCCGCTCGGCTGCGGTCCGCCGTGCGAACCGGTCCAGGCGGCGTGGGATCCGGTTCCGGGTCGGGAGCCGAGTTCGTCGGTCGCCCATGCGGAGGGGTCGGCCTGCGGCGCCCCGTCGGCATCGCCGCGGTTCTCCCTGAGGCGGCCCCAGGAGTCGCGTCCGTCACCGGAGTCCCTGGCGGACGTTTCCGGCGCGTCGGTGCCGTCCTGTCGGGCACGCTTGGGGCGATCCCAGACGGACGTGCTCTCCCGAGGGTCCGCCTCGGCGGTCTCCTCGGGAGAACCTTCCGGGGTCTCCCAGTCCTTCCAGGTGTCCGCGGGAGGGGTCTCGTCGGGCTGGGGGATGTTCCACTCGCCGGTGGGCCCCTGCGCGGCCGGGTAAGGGGCGTCCCAGGACTCGGGACGGTCGGAGGGGGCGGCGGGGGTCTCCCGAGGGACAGGGGAGACCGGGTTCGTTCCTTCCGAAGCCGCGGGTCGCTGAGGAATGCGGTAGGGGTTCTCCGGGCGCACCCCTCGGGCCGGGGTGTCACCCGACTCCTCGGGCGGTCCGGAGGAATCCGGCTGCCGGGGGGACCGTTCGTCCACGCCTGACCGTCCTTCGTCGTTCTTCTCGGGGAGAATACCAAGATGCCCCGCTCCCACCTCGGTGGGAGCGGGGCACGAGGATGATGGTCGGCATGGTGGTCGCCTCTCGGCGCGGGGCACAACGGGGCTCCGGACCGTACGGTCACCCCTCGCGGGGGCCGTACGCGGTATTCCGCGAAGGCAATAGTTGAGGCCCGGGGGACACTTGCTACCACACCGACCAACAGTGACTCTAACCCATGGAACCGGGCCGTTGTTCCATGATCCCACGGCGAGTCGCATGCGCAATATCACGGTGGGGATCCGCCGTGACGGGGAACAAGGATGCCGGCCCCGCAGAGGGGAGCGGGGCCGGCGGGGACGTTCGCGCGGGGTCAGACCCGGCGCGCGATCGTGGTCTGTTCCTCGCGGGTGAGCAGCTTGAGGCGCTTGCGGCCGCGGGCGGCCCCCAGCTCCTCTTCGCGGGCCTCGATCCGCTGCCAGCCCTCCCAGGTGGTGTACTCCACGCCGCGCTCCTCCAGCAGGGCCCGGAACGCGATCGGGTCGGGTTCGACGGCGGGGGTGAACGTCTCGCGGTCGGAGACCAGGTTGGCGACGGTCTCCATGGCGTCGCCCTTGGTGTGGCCGATCAGGCCGACCGGGCCGCGCTTGATCCAGCCGGTGGCGTAGACCCCGGGGATGTGGTTCTCGTCCAGGTCCAGGACCCGGCCCTCGCGGTTGGGAACGACACCGCGCTCCTCGTCGAAGGGCAGGTCGGCCAGGGGCGACCCCAGGTAACCGATGGCCCGGTAGACGGCCTGGACCTCGTGGTCCACGTACTCGCCGGTGCCCCGGACGTTGCCGTCGCCGGTGAGTTCCATGCGCTCGGTGCGCAGACCGGTGACCCGGTCCTCGCCGAGCACCTCCACCGGGGCGTGCAGGAAGTGCAGGTGCAGGCGGACCTCGTCGCCGCGGGGGTCGCGGATCGCCCAGTTCTGCAGCACCTTGACGTTGGTCTTGACCTGGTTGGAGTCCTCGCAGGCCTGGAGGCTGCCCTCGTCCATCTCGAAGTCCTCGGGGTAGACGATGACCTCGACCCCGGGCTGCTTGTCGAGTTCGCGCAACTCCATCGGGGTGGCCTTGCACTGGGCGATGCCCCGGCGCGCGAAGACGTGCACGTCGGTGACCCGCTTGGCGCGCAGCCCCTCGTAGACGTTGTCGGTGATGTCGGTTTCGAGCAGGTCGTCGGCGTTCTTGGCGAGGATGCGGGCCACGTCGACGGCGACGTTGCCCGCGCCGATCACGGCGACGCTGCCGCCCTCGACGTGCCAGGACGGCGAGACGTCGGGGTGGGAGTCGTACCAGAAGACGAAGTCGGCGGCGCCGTGGCTGCCGGGCAGGTCGATACCGGGGATGTCCAGGGGGCGGTCGCGGTCGCTGCCGGTCGAGAAGATGACCGCGTCGTAGTGCCGGTGCAGGTCCTCCAGCTTGAGGTCCACGCCGTACTCGACGTTGCCGTAGAAGGTGATCTCCGGCTTGTCGAGGATCTTGTGCAGGGCCCCCTGGATCTGCTTGATCCGGGGGTGGTCCGGGGCGACGCCGTAGCGGACCAGGCCGTAGGGGGAGGGCAGCTTGTCCAGGATGTCGATGCTGACGGACGTGCCGCACGCGGACAGGGTCTCGTCCTTGGTGAGCAGGTCCGCGGCGTAGATGCCCGCCGGACCGGCACCAACGATTCCCACTCGCAGGGGTCGCGTCATCGCACAGCTCCAAGTCTTCGCGCCAGGGTCGGACGCCATCAAAAGGTAAGGCTTGCCTAATCTATCCGGTGGCGACACCGGTAATCCCCACTATAGTGGTGGGAAATTCCGCCTCCGTCTACGGGGGGCGGCTTCGAGGCCGGGGCCGCGCATCGGCGCCACCGCACACCGGCATCCCAGCTGGGGCGGGGGTCGCGGCGGCGACGTTCCCCTCCCCGCTGAAGGGTCAACGCGCCGTCAACGGCGAATCAGCCCCGAGTCCGTTGTGGGGAAAGTCACCCCTGGGATCCGCCCCGTTCCAGTTCCGCCTTGACCGAGGCGGCGTACCGGAGGACGCGCTCCTGGCCGGACAGCTTGGCGATCGCCTCCATGATGGCGTCGGTGGCCTCCCTGCGGGGCTTGGCCTTGTCGGCCAGGCCCTTCCACGGGGACAGGTCCACGGCCTCACCGAAACGCACGCCCACCCGGTTGAACGAGGGGACCCTGCGTCCCCGCGGAAAAATCCGCTCGGTCCCGGTCAGCGCCACCGGGATCACCGGGACGTCGGTGGTCAGCGCCAGCCAGGCCAGTCCGGTCTGGCCCTTGTACAGGCGGCCGTCGGGGGAGCGGGTGCCCTCGGGGAAGATCCCGAACACCTCGCCGCGTTCCAGCACCCCCAGACTGTTGTCCATCGCCTCCTGGGAGCTCTGGCCCGGACGGCGGTCCACCGACAGCTGGCCGAGTCCGCGCAGGATCCGCGCGAGCGTCCGACGCGGCAACGTTCCCTCGTCGAACAGCTCCTGCTTGGCGATGAACCGCACCGGCCGGGGGCAGGCGACGCCGATGAACAGGGGGTCGATGAGCGCCAGATGGTTGACCGCCAGGATGGCCCCGCCTTCGCGGGGCACGTGGTGGGCGCCCTCCATCTTCACGGGCCACACCATGCGGGTCGCGGGCGCGACGACGACCTTGGCCGCTCCGTACAGTGACACCATGAAGTGGACCCTTCTCCGTGGGTGAAGCCGATCGGCGTGTGCGGGGGAACTCCACGGATCCGCCGCTCCGCGCGTGCCATGACCTTACCCGGCCGGTGGGGTCCGGCGTCGGGTCGAGGGGGCCCGCCGATTCCGGGGGCTTCCCCCGAACTCCCCGGGGAGATCAATATGGTGGCGTGGGTCACACACGCTAGGCTCATGGTCTAGACCTCTGACGCAGGTCGGAGGTCGTGCACCGGACGCGCTCGTGAAGCGAGGAAGAACAGCCATGTCCAAACCGGTCGACGTCAGCCATCAGATCACCGACGGGATGATCACCAGTCCGAACCTTCCGGAACCGAGCATCACCGAGAGTTCGACCGCCCCGGGGACCGCCGGGCACGGCAACGGCGGTGGCCGTGTCGCCATGGCCGGTGCCACCGGCACCTACGTGGAGATGCCCGCCCACCGTTACCGGGACGGCGCCGACCTCGCCGATCTGGACCTGGACCGGGTCGCCGACCTCCCCGGCGCGGTCGTCGACGTGGCCGATGCCCGTCAGATCGGACCGGAGGCCTTCTCCGGTCTGGAACTGCGCGGCAGGGCCGTTCTGCTGCGCACCGGCTGGGACCGCCACTGGCGCACCGAGGCCTACGGCGGATTCGACCACCCGCACCTGACCGAGGCCGCGGCCAAGACCCTCGTCGAGGCCGGTGCGGTCCTGGTGGGCATCGACTCGGTGGGCGTGGACGACACGGCCCCGGCCACCGAGGGGGCCCGTCCCGCCCTGGCCGTACTCCTGGCCGCCGGGATCCCGGTCGTCTCGCACCTGTGCCTGCTCGACGAGCTGCCCAACGAGGGGTTCCGGTTCTTCGCCGTGCCCGCCAAGGTGCGCGGGTTGGCCGCCTTCCCCGTGCGAGCCTTCGCCCTCGTCGGCTGAGCCGTGGCGCGGGAGCGTCCCACCGGGGACGCTCCCGCGTCAAAGATCGGCGTCGACGTCGTCCTGTGCCCGGTGCCGCTCCAGTTCGGCCCGCTGCCGGGCCTCCAGCCGGGCCGTCCGCTCGTCCTGGGCGACCGCACCGGCCATCGACGTCGACAGGGCGCGCAGCTCCATGTTGATCCGCGGGTAGGCGGGCAGCCGGGGCAGCGCACCCATCCTCGGGGTGCGCCGCTCCTCCATCGCCGAGATCAGTTCGCAGAACGCCAGGTCCACCCGTTGCAGGGTGATCGTCCCGACCGGTTCGGGGTCCTCCAGCGCCAACGCGGACAACGCCAGGTATCCCGTGCGCTGGGTGGCCACCACCACCGGCCACAGCGGCCGGGTGGAGGCGGCGCGAGGAACATCGCCGATCGCGCTGTCGTAGACCCCGCGCAGGCTCACCAGCGCCGCCCGCATGTCCCGTCGCAGCTCGTAGCGGAGCCCGGGGTCGATCTCGGTGTCCTGGTCCAGCACCGCCGACACGCACCGGCGGGCCTCCTCCAGCACACCCACGATCGACTGCGGCAACCGGGTCGCCGACGCGCCCCGCCACAGCAGCATCGCCCCGGCCAGCCCCGCCAGGCCGCCGACCACGGTGTCGATGATGCGGGTCTCGGCCAGCTCGGTGATCGGGTGCGGCGCCGCCGTGTACGACAGCAGCAGCGCCATCGGGGTGATCAGCAGCGAACCGTAGAAGAAGTTGCGCCCGATGACCAGTTGGGCCGCCCCCTGGAACGCCGCCGCCAGCACGATGACCGCCGCCAGCGGCGGGTTCGCGGCGATGAGGAACGCCCCGATCACCACGCCGAGCAGGGTGCCGAGCGACCGCTGCACCGCCCGGTTGAGGGTCAGGACCACGTTGCCGCCTTGGAGGACGGCCGTCGTGGTGATGCCCACCCAGTAGGAGTTCTCCAGGCCCACGGCCAAGGCCAGGGCCCCCGCCGCCGTCACCGTGATCCACATGCGCAGCGCGGTGGGGCGGATGAGCGACTCCGGGCTCAGACTGGAGCGCAGCGCCCCCCACAGCGCCGGGTAACGCTCGTCGTGCAGGGTCCGGGCGCTCTCGTCGTCCTCGAACTCCTCCCCGTCCCTGCGTTCGGCCGAGGCGGCCCGCGCCATCAACCCGTACAGCCGCGCCTCCAGGGAACGGGGGCGCATGCCCCGACGCACCCCGTCCAGTTCGGCCGGATCGGGTGCCCGGTCGGGGTCGGCGACCGCCGCGGCCATCCTGTCGGCGAAGGCCGCCGCCTCCGGGGGCAGCGGGGTGGTGCGGGCCATGCACACCTGGGTCGTGGCCAGGTGGACGTCGGAGACCCGGCGCAGCAGCGAACGCAGTCGGGCCGCCTCGCCACTGGTCCGGTACCCGCGGGTCTGCGCCAACAGCACCAGGCGCCAGGCGTCGGCGACCGCGACCGAGGCGTCGTGCTGCGCGTGGTCCAGCTCCGGGGTGCCCACCGACCGCAGCAGGGCGGCGAGCCTGCGGTAGGCCACGGCCACCGCCTGGTACTCGGGGTGGCGGGCGCGCACGACGACACCCGACATCGACACCGCCCAGCCGATGGCCGCCCCGAGCGCGGCGATGGCGGCGTGCAGGGGGACGTCGGTCAGACCGCCGGGCACGATCGTGGAGATCGCGCCGACCAGGACGATGAACAGCGGGCCGGGCTTGTCCACCCGCCAGGCGGCGCAGATCCAGGTGGCCAGACCGGCGGTCAGTCCGATGGAGATCACCCCCGCCCACGGGGAGAGCGCCGAGGCCAGCGAACCCATCGTCACGCTGACCACGAAACCCAGGCCCACCAGGGCCAGCGCGGCCGACCGGTAGACGTAGGGGGTCTTCTTCTCGTACAGGACCGTCATCGAGCCCATCGCCGCGAGAGTGGCGACCTGCGCGTCGAACAGCCACGCCCCCAAGGCGAAGGAGACGGTCATGGCGATGGCGGCCTGCGCGGCGGTGGTCCAGGCCCAGGCACCCGACTCCAGCCCGAAGACGGCGCGCAGATCCACACGCGGTCGGGGACGCTCACCGATGGTGGCGCGTCGGGGGACCGGGTGCGAGGTGTCGCCCACATCGAGAGGTCCGGTATCGCCCGTGGTTCCCAGATCTCGCACGTGCCCCATCCTAGACCGGGACGAATCGGTACTCATGACTCAGAGGACGCTTTACCCCCGGTTTCGGGTTCGGTGCCCTCTCCGTGTCCTCGGCCACCCCGCCTTCGGCGCGTCCCTCATCGCGCGTCGATGCACCGACCCTTCCACCCCCTGAGCTGACAGGACGTCCCCGGGTCGGGTCCGCGCCCCCGAGAGGGTGTCCTCGGCCACCCCGTGCCCTCGGGCGCCGGGACGGACCCGGGCCCCAGGGCGGCCGGGAGTACGGGAAGGCCGCGGGTGGACCCGTGACGGGGCGCACGCCTCGGGCCGTCACGGGTGGTCCCGCTGCCCTCTCCTCCGGGAGGAGGGGAACTCAATTCCGCGTGGTGGCCGCCTCGGCCTCGGCCGCCCGGGTGAGGGCCTCGTCGCGTTCGGCCTCGGCCCGGTCGGCCCGTTCCGCGGCGCGGTCCCGCGCCTCCTCCGCCAACGCCAGCCGGGCGGCGGCGGCCTCGCGCGACTCGGCGAGGGTGAGTTCGGCCCCGCGCCGTTGCGCCGCCAGCTCCTCCGTCAGTCGCTCGCGTTCGGCCACCGAACGCTCCAGTTCGGCGGTGAGTCGTTCGCGTTCGGCCACGGCCGCCGTCCGTTCCGACTCCAGCGCGCGCTCGATCCGGGCGAGTTCGGCCTTGGCGCGTTCGCGTTCGGCGATCAGCGCCTCTTCGAGCCGGTGGATCCGCTCCTCGGCGCGGTCGGCCCGTTCCCGTTCGCCCCGGGCCTGGGCCAAGGCCTCGTCACGGCGGCGGGCGTGTTCGGCCGTCTCCGCCCGGAGCCCCTCGGCCTCGGTGTGCGCGTGCTGTAGACGCCGGGCGGCGTCGGCGCGTTCGTGCTCGGCCGCGTCACGGAGTTCGGCGATCCGGCGCTCGGCGGTGGCCAGCCCCGCGTTGGCCTCGGCGATGGCGGCGTCGCGTTCCTCCCCGGCCCGTTCCGCCTCCCGCTCCGCCCGCTCGCGTGCGCCCTCGGCCTCGTCCCGGCGGGCCAAGGCCTCCTCGGCCATCCGCTCGGCCTCGGTGGTCGCGGCGATCGCCGCCGACGCCGCCTCCTCGGCCGACCGTCGGGCCGACTCCGCCTCACGCCGACGGTTCTCCGCCTCCAGTCGGGCCGCGTCGGCCTCGGCGGCGTGCCGGCCCCCCGCCAGCCGGGCGGCCTCCACCTGTGCCTCGGCCGCGGCCGGGTCGGTCATCGTCGCGAACGCCTCGGTGGCGGACCGCAGTGTCTCGGTGAGCTGTTCGCTCTGTACCGCGAACCGGGTGAGCAGGTCGTCGGCGCGCAGCCGGGCGGCCGTCACCGGTTCGGCCGTGGCGAACGCGGGGGCGTCGGAAGCGGAGGGCTCTCGGGCGGCGCGCGCCTCGGCCTCCTGGCGTTCGGACTCCTGGGCCTGCCGCTGGCGCTCCTTCCAGGCGCGCCACCGGGTGTGCTCGGGCAGGTCGCAGTACTGGGGAGGTCGCCCGGGTGAGGAGGCCCGGGGCACCGGGCGGTCACAGCCGGGGAAGTTGCAGGTGTTGGAGTCGGAGGTCGCCACGCAGGCGAGCGTAGCGTTTCCGGCCCCGCCCGCGCCGGGGCGTGTCGCGCTGGGAGCGGCGCGGTGTGGGCGGGACACGGCGCGTGCGGGAAAGCGGTACGGGTGGGGCGAGGGAGAACGGGAGGCGGGGGAGAGGAGGGAAGCGCGGTGCGGGCGTGCGCGGCCGGTGTCCGTCCCCAACCCGACGCCCTTGTCCGCGAGGCCGCGCCGACGGACAATACCGCCATGCCGACTCCCCAACGTGACGATGTCGCCACGCGAAGCCTCCTCACCCGCCTGGACCGTTTCTCCCTGCTGCCCGAGGCCCGTGCCCTGCGCGATCGGGCCCGAGAACTGCTCCGGGCCGATCCCGGGGACGCCGTTGTGGACGTCGGCTGCGGAGGCGGCCGGGCCACCGGCGAACTCGCCGCGGCCGGCACGCGCGCCGTCGGCGTTGACCTGGACCCCCTCATGCTCGACGCCGCCCGTGCGGCCCACCCCGGAGCCGAGTTCCGCCACGGCGACGCCTATCGGCTGCCCCTGTCCGACGGTTCCATGCGGGGCTACCGGGCGGAGAAGGTCTACCACTCGCTCGACGACCCGCTGCGCGCCCTCGCCGAGGCGCGCCGGGTGCTGGTCCCGGGCGGCCGTGTGGTCCTGCTCGGCCAGGACTGGGACGCCTACATGGTCGACTCCGACGACCCCGACACCACCCGCCGCATCATCGCCGCCTACGCCGACACCATGGCCGACCCCCGCGCTCCGCGCCGACAGCGGGCGCTGCTGGCGTCGGCCGGGTTCACCGACATCGAGATCGAGGGCCGGATCGTGGTGTTCACCGAGGCGGAGGTCCTGGGCATGCTCATCGGATTCGCCGACGCGGCGGAACGCTCCGGAACGATCGATGGGGCACGGGCCCGATCCTGGGCGACGGAACAGCGCCAACGGGCGGAGGAAGGACGGCTCTTCGTCGCGGTCCCCTTCCTGCTGGTGAGCGCCGAACGCCCCTGAACGGCACCGCACGGCGGTCCTCAACCGAGGAACCGGACCACCGCCCGCACCCCGACCGGCTGCAAGGCCAGTGCCGGTCGGGGGCGCACCTCCTCGGGGCGCACCGGTTCCAGTCGGACCCGTGAGCAGAGGTGGGCCGCGATGACCTCCACCTCGCGCAGGGCCATGGACGCGCCCAGGCAACCGCGCGGCCCGGCACCGAAGGGGAAGTAGGCGTGCCGGTGCCCGGGGCGCCCGCCGTTCAGCCAACGTTCGGGACGGAACTCCTCCGGGTCCGGGAACCATCGCCCGTCGCGGTGGACGACCCATGGACTGAGGCCCAGGGTGACGCCGGCGGCCAGTGTGTACCCGCCCACCTCCAAGGGACCTACGGTCTCCCGGCTGATCACCCACGCCGGAGGGTACAGGCGCATCGCCTCCTTGGCGGCGGCCGAGGCGAACTCCGGTTCGCCCATCCGCGCGCCCGCCTCCGGATCCGCTCCCACGGCGTGGAAAAGCCAGGTCAACGCGTTGGCGGTGGTCTCGTACCCCGACATCAGCAGGGTGGCCAGCTCGTCGCGGACCTCGGGGAAGGGCGGGTCGTCGGCCAACAACCGGCCGAGGGCGTGGGCGTCCTCCCCGGGAGGGTTCTCGGTGATCAGGGCGGCGAGGGCGGCGTCGAAGTCGCGCAGGGCCCGGCGCAGGCCGCGATTGGTCCGGGTGGGCAGCCACATCGGCAGGCGCGGTGCCGAGGTCAGGCGCATGATCGCGGCCACGGCCCGGATCAGGGTCTCGCCGCGCTCGCCCAGGGGCCGTCCGGCGATGTGCACGGCGCCGACGCCCATCGCCAGCCGGGACATCTCGTCGTGGACGTCGATCTCCAGACCGTCGTGCCAGGTGTCCAGGAGACGGGTGACACCGTCCCGGGCGGCGTGTTCCAGGTGGTCGAGCCGGTCACTGCGGAAGGCCGGGCGCAACCGGGCCCGTTTGCGCTCCCAGTCGGCCCCCTCGCTGTTCATCATGGCGGAAGGGAAGCCCATGGGGCCGCGCCGCACCGCCTCGCCGATCTTGACGACACGCCCCTCGCGGTCCAGCAGGACCCGGCCGATGTCATCAGGGTGGGCCAACAGCACGTTGGTGGGGGTGAGGGAGACGACGTCCCCGAACTCGCGGGCGGCCCCCGTCAGGAAACCCAGGGGGTCCACCGCGTAGTCGGCGGCGTTGGAGGAGGAGCGCCCGCCCCGGGGACCCGGGGGAGCGGAGGAGGGAACCGCCATCGTGTCCGTTTCCGCACGAGGCCCGTGCCGCCGGGGCGGCACGGGCCGATCAGGGTGTGGCCTAGTAGTAGATGTAGGGGCGGGTCAGCCGCTCCGCGTCGATGAGGCGCAGCTTGGCGGCGATGCGATAGGCGGCCTTCTTCATGAGGTCTCCTTCCACGGGTGCCCCGGTCCCCTGTCGGTTCCGGGCGACGGGAAGAACGCTAGGCCTCCTGTGACGGAGGGGAACAGTGGCGCGACGGTGAGAAAACCGTGCGCGCAAGGTAACCCATTTCAGTTGTCATAACATGACCCAGCGTGATCGGGGCGCGCGGGGGAGTGCGGACACGGCGACGCCCCCGTGCCGAAGGGCACGGGGGCGTCCGCCCGGGGGAGGGGCGGCGTCAGTCGTGGGCGCCGAAACCGTCGACGCGGCAGACCATGGTGGTCACGAAGGGCCGGAAGCCCTCGGTCTCCAGGAAGCTGATGTCCTCCGAGGCCGTGGCCAGGGGGGAGAACTCGATGTCGCGGATGCCCATCGCGGCCAGCTGGTGGCGGATCTCCTCCAGCAGCTTGGAGCCCACGCGGGTGCCCGCGTACTCCGGGTCGATGGCGAACGTCTGCACGATCGCGACGCGCTCACCGCGGTCCCAGCTGCCCTGCGGGTTCTCGCGCAGCGTCACCATGGCGTACCCGGCCGGGTCGTCCCCGTTCTCGGCGAGGATCGCCAGGGTCTCGGGGTCGGACATCCACGCCAGGTACTGGGCGCGACGTCGTCGCCAGGACTCGTCCATGCTCGTGGTGCTGATGATGTCGGACAGGTGGGAGGCGCCCAGGGCGTGCTGCTGGTGGAGGGCGCACCACAGGTCCGCGAGTTCCTCCACCTCGTGAGCGCCCAGGTAGCGGAAGCCGAGCACACCGACGTCGTTCGGTCGAGGTTTGGTCATCAGCGAAGTTTGCATGTTCTTCTCACCCGTTCCACCAGCATTGGGTGCTGATCCCCCGGAGCGCCCAGGATGCGCGCCCTTGCTTGAGCTGTGGTCCTGACTGTACGTGCCGGTATTCACCGGAACGTGCGCGACACGAGGAAAGAATTCGGTCGCCATCACGATGAAAGAAGAAGTTCAAATTTTTCTTCTTGAATCGCCCGGAGAGGGCTCCTTGGACGTTGTGCAGCGAATCACTGTCGCAAGGCGGGCAATGTGTCGGAAACCGCCCGGAAACCTGTGCGTACTGACCTACATTGGAGACCATGATCGACGTACGGCGGTTGCAGCTCCTCCACGCTCTGGCGCACCACCACACGGTGGCCGCGACGGCCGAGGCGCTCAGCGTCACACCTTCGGCGGTCTCCCAGCAGCTCGCCGCCCTGGCCAGAGAGCCCGGGGTCCCCCTCGTCGAACGCCAGGGCCGCCGTTTCATGCTCACCGGCGGGGCCAGGGTCCTGCTCGAACGCGCCCCCACGATCTTCGCGGAGATGGAGCGCGCCGGCGCCGACCTGGCCGCCTACGCCGAAGGCGACCGTGGGGTCATCCGCGTCGGCTCCTTCTCCACCGGCATCAGCGACCTCATCGCCCCCGCCCTGGCCCGGCTGCGCGTCAGCCACCCGGGCTGGTCCTTCGAGGTCGTCCAGGCCGAACCCGAGCAGAGCGCCGACATGGTCCGCTCCGGCCGCCTCGACGTGGCGCTCACCATGTCCACCGGCCATCTGCCCGCCGCCGGCGACCCCGACTTCCGCACCGACTCGGTGATGGTCGAGCTGTTCGACGCGATCCTGCCCTACCAGCACCCGCTCGCCACCCGCAACGGCCTGCACCTGGCCGAGGACCTGGCCGACGAGGACTGGATCATGTCCGCGCCGGGCACGGCCTGGCACGAGTGCGTCACCGCGGCCACCAGCCAGGCCGGTTTCCAGCCGCGCGTGGTGCACACCGTCGACGACTTCAGCGCCGTGTTCTCCCTGGTCCAGGCGGGCCTGGGCATCGCGCTCATGCCGCGCCTGGCCTGGACCGGCATCAACACCCCGCAGATCGTCGTGCGCGGGGTGCGCGAGACCGCCCGTCGCCACATCATCGCGCTGTCCCGGTCCGGGGCCACCCCCGAACCGCTGCTCACCGCCGTGCGCGAGGCCGCCAGCAAGGTCCCGGTGCCCTCGGTGGGCCCCTTCGCCATCGCCGGATGATCGCGCGGCCCCAAGGCCGCGCTCACCCCGGGGAGGGCGAGGACCCCGGTAGCGGTGGCACGTCGTCGAGCACGTCCTCGGCGGCCTGGTGCAGATACCGGGCCACCACGCGGATCGGCCGCCAGGCCCACCCGCCGGTGCGTCCGGCCAGGTACACCTGGCGCACCCCGCCCAGCTCACCGAGCGGGGCATGGGCCACCCCGCGCCGAGTGGTCGCCGACAGGCGCGGGACGACCCCCACGCCCACCCCGGCGGCCACCAACTCCTCGAACAGTTCGAGGTTGTCGATGCGGTGCACGATGCGGGGCGTGAACCCCGCGTCGGCGCACATGCGCTGCACCAGCGTCTCCTCGTCACCCCGGTAGGGGCTGGCGATCCAGGCGGCGTCCGCCAGGTCGCGCAACCGGCGCCGGGTCAGGGCCCGGCTGTCCGCCCCCTGAGAGGGCTGGGACAGCAGTAGACCCTCGGTGCCGATCGAATGGACCGTCAGCGTCCCCGGAAAATCCCGGGGGAGGAGACTGTACTGGTACACCACCCCCAGATCGGCGCCGCCGTTCTGCAACAGGGTGAGCGCCTGCTCCGACTCGTACTCGGTCAGATGGATGTCGATGCCCGGGTGATCGTGGCGCAACCGGCGCAGCGCGGGCAGCACCAAGGGCGCGGCGCTGGTGTACATGACCAGGTCGACACGGCCCACCGGCTCGCCGTCGCCGTCGAACTCCGCCCGAGCGGCCTCCACCCGGGCCAGGATGTCCACCGCGTGTTCGGCCAACCGCCGCCCCGCCGGGGTCAGCCGTACCCGGCGCCCGTCGGGGACCAGCAGGGGCACCCCGGCCTCACGTTCGAGGACGGCGAGGTGTTTGGACACCGCAGACGTGCTCATGCCGGTGACCTCGGAGACGGCGACCATCGTGCCCAGGCGTTCCAGTTCGACCAGAAGGCGCAAACGGGTGAAATCCATCCACTGAAACTACATGGTCCATCAACCAACGGTTCGTGGACAGAAACGGACCTCTGCGCCACATTGGTCGGGTGATCCGCTCCTTCCTTCCCTCGCTGCGCCGTGCCCGCCTCCAGGTGCCGGCGCCGATCATGCTGCTCATCGGTATGTTCACGCTGCACACCGGCAGCGCCCTGGCCGTCACGGCGTTCGCGCAGGCGAGCCCGGCGACGGTCACCTGGTTGCGGCTGACGTGGGCGGCGCTCCTTCTGTTGGCCCTGGGTGGTCGCTCTCTGTGGCGGGCCGTGCGCGAAGCGACGTGGCGTGAGCGCGGTGCCGTGGTGATCCTGGGCACAGCGAGTGCGGGGATGATGATGTTCTACTCCGAGGCGACGGCGCGGATCGAGCTGGGCACCGCCACCGCCATCGAGTTCCTCGGCACCCTGGTCGTCGCCGTGGCCGCCATGCGCCGCCGCCGCGAACTCGTGTGGATCGTCGCCGCCATCGCCGGGGTGCTCTGCCTGACCCGACCCTGGCAGGGCGACCTCGACCTGCTCGGTGTGGGCTTCGCCCTGGCGGGCGCGGTGTGCGTGGTGTTCTACATCGTCCTCACCCAGAAGGTGGGCGCCGGATTCGGCGCCGTCCACGGACTGGCCCTGACCATGGGCGTCGGATCACTGGTCACCGCGCCCTTCGGGGCCCCGGCGGTCATCGCCGCACCCGATCTCGACCTCATCCTGTTCACCCTGTTCATCGCGCTGCTGTTCCCGATGGTGCCGTTCCTGCTGGAGATGATCGCCCTCCAGCGGATGACCCGCACCGCCTACAGCACCTTCTCCAGCATGGAACCCGGAGTGGCGCTGGTGATGGGCCTGATCATCATCGGCCAGGCGCCCGCCGCCCTACAGATCGTCGGCATGGCGCTGGTGGTCGTCGCGGGCATCGGGGCCACACGGGGCGAGCGCGGCGACCGCCCCGCCGTCCCGGAGATCGTGCGCGAGCGGCGCGATCGCGCCGCGCCGGCGGAGGGCACGGTGGACGCGGACGCGGTGAAGGACGTCGCGCTCACCATGGACCCCGGCTCCACGGGCTCCGCCGCCACGGACCCGGGCGCTCCGGACCTCGGAGCCACGGATCCCGGCTCCACGGATCCCGGCTCCACGGAGGGCGACACCGTGAAGGTCTCCGGCGCGGAACTCGTCGACGCCGGGCCCGCGCTCCGTCCCCGGCGGCGGGCCACCTGAACCGACCGTTCGGCGCGCGCCCACCACGAGGGCGGACGGGCGCGCGCCGAACGGTCGCCTTGCGCCCTTCCGGAGGACCCCCGCACCGCGAAATGTGCGCGAACCCCCTCCCGTCCTGTGCGTTCCCGTGCGGTGGGCCTCGGCCCGAACCGCTCGGTGAACCCCGGGGAGCCCGCGCGCCGAGCGCGTGGCGGCCTCCCCCGGGGCGAGGCCGGGTCCGTTCGACCGTGTCGAAGCCGTCCGCGTCCGGAGGATCATTCCGTGGGTTCGCCGACCGACGACCCCTCCAGGGCGGTGCCCGCCGCGATCTCGCGCAACGCCGCGACATGCCGTTCGAAGGCGGCCTGACCCTCCTTGGTCAGCGACAGGGAGGTCCGGGTGCGCCGACCCACGGTGAACTTGTGGACCTTCACGTAACCGGCGCTCTCCAAAACGGTGATCTGCTTGGACAGCACCGAGTCGCTGACCTCCACCGTGTCCCGTACCACCCGGAACTCCGCGCGGTCCACGGCGGCGAGAGCGGCCACCACGGAGAAGCGCACGGGGGAGTGGATCACCTCGTCCAGCCTGTTGCGCGGGTGACTCATCGTGGGTTCCTGCTCTGTCGCAGCGCCACGTACCCGGCCACCAGGGGCGGGACGGCACTGAGCACGGCACCGGTGATCCACCACGCCGCCACGTCGGGCAGCCAGGTGCTGCCGACCACCACGGTGACCGAGTAGACGACGGTCCAGGCGCCCATCATGCCGAGGTGCAGCCTCCCCATGCTGCGCGGCTGTACGGGGCGGGTGAGCGCATAGGTGATCAGCACGGCGATGAGCAGAAGGCACACCGCCGTCGCCCACATCATGAACGAGAGGGAGGGGGCGAACCCGATGGCGAGGATCAGGCCGCAGCTCATCGCCGCGTAACCCGCGCCGAAGATCCCGTACCAGCCACCCTGTCCGCGCATGCGGGCCCCCAGGGTCCCCGCCTGTTCGAGGGCGTCCAACGCTTCGTGCTGTCGCATGCCGATCCTTCCGATCGTTTCCTGTTTCCAGATTCGCACTCACTTTCCACTTTGGCAAGTGTTTTCCGGGGTGGTGGGAAAACCCTGGGCGGGACGTCGAGCCGACCGAGGGCCGACGGCGACGTCCTCGATCACACCGGTCGCCTCCGCCGAGGTGAGCGACCGGCCGACCTCGACGGGCCGCGAGAGCGCGCCGGGCGCCCCGCGGACCTCCCCGTGGTGAGACGCGGGCGCGCCCCGCCGCCCCCTGAACGCCCCCGCGTCTCCGGTCCCGGCGCCTCCGTCCCGGTCGGTGAAGGTTCTCGCGCTCTTCGTTCCGGTGCCACCGGCCCGGTCAGCGAACGCCGAAGGGCCGGGGACGTGCCCCGGCCCTTCGACGAACGTCCCGGCCCTCAGTCCGGTACCCCTCCCTCCCGGTACAGCACCAGGTGCTCGTGGTACAGCACCCCGTCGCGCACATCGCCCGTGGCGGTGAACCCCGTGTCGTCCACATAGTCGATGTGGTCCCCGGTGACGCGATAGCTCCCGGTGTAGGCGCTCCGACGGTTCCCCCGCGCCTCGTCGTAACGTCCGTTCGGCAACAGCTCCTGCCGGATGTGGCCGTCTGCGGTCACCCACATGCCCACGTACGGGTGCGGCGCGATGGTCTCCTCGGTCATGGCGACCCTCCTCTCTCGATCGTTCAACGGCGGGTGAACCGGTATCCCGCGTGGTGCAGCACGCCGTCGTGGAACTCACCGAACGCCCAGAACCCCAGGTCGTCCAGGTAGTCGATCCGGTTCCCGCCGACCCGGTAGCGGCCGGTGTAGGCGCTCTCGCGCTCCCCGCGCCCCTCGTCGTAGCGGCCGTCGGCCGACAACTCCTGACGGATGAACCCGTCCTCGGTGACCCACGTCCCCGTGTACGGGTGCCGGGCGTCGCCCTCGGGCCAGGGGGCCGCCGCCGGTCCGCTCCCGTCCGGCACCTCCGTGGCGTCCCTGATCCGGCCGCCGATGACGAGCAGATCGCGGTGCCCTCCCCGGAACGGCACCGCGCCCGGGGGAGTACCGGGGGCGTCGGCGATCCGGTACACGGCGACGTCCGCCCGCTCACCCGGGGTGAGGGTGCCGCTCACACCCTTCCCGGTGAGGTCGACGGAGGCGGGCAGCACCACGGTCCCCGCGCAGTCGATCACGATCATGTCGTCGTCCTCGGCCGCGGTCAGCAGCCCCGGGCCGACGCCGACGACCACCTCACCACCGATGAGCACGTCGGCGCGCTCCCAGTCGCCCATCAACGGGTTCCCCGTGATCACGGTGCCTCCGGTCAGCAGCAGCGGCCGGTCCTCGGGCTCGCGGGCCCGCGCCGACACGGCGTCCTCGCGTCGGGGCCGGGAGGCTTCGGTGATGCCCATGGTCGTCCTCGTTCCCTCGTCGTGTCCGTGCGGTGTGCTCAACGGGCGGCACGCGCCAGCACGCGGTCCCTCGACTCGTGGACCCGCGCGCGCAGTTCGCCCAGGTCCACGTCCAGGACCCGTCCCGCCCACTTGCGGGGCTCCCCGTCGATCAGGACCGTGGTGACGTTGCGGGCGTCGGCGCCGAGCACCACGGTGCCCACGGGGTCGTTGAGCGGCATGTTGTTGAGGTCCTCGGCCTCGATGACGAGCAGGTCCGCCCGCTTGCCCGGGGTGAGCGACCCGGTCACGTCGTCCAGCCCGTTCGTGCGGGCCCCCTGGAGGGTGGCGAAGTCCAGCACGTCGTGGACGCCGATCCGGTCGGCCTCCCGCCCGGTGCCGTACACCGCGTTGGCCGCGCGCATCCGCTGCACGGTGTGCAGGGCGCGCATCTGGGTGAACATGTCCCCGGCCAGGGCCACCTCCACGTCGATGCTCAACCCCGGGCGCACCCCCGCGGCCAGGGCCTCGTCGACGGCCGGGATCGCCGTCTCCAGCCCGATCTGCGCGTCCGAGGTGGGCGCGAGGGCGATGGTGGTCCCGGTCGAGCCGATCGCCTTCCACGCCTCCCCGGTGAGCCCGGTGGCGTGGATCAGGGTGACGTGCGGTCCCAGCAGCCCCCCGTCGGCCCAGTCCAGGACGGCCGAGGAGGAACCGGCGCCGAAGACCGCGTCCACGCTCACGCCGATGCCGAGGTCCCGGGCGATCCGGGCGAGGTCGGGCCCGTAGGCCGGGACCGGTCCGGCGACCTCGTCGGTGGCCAGTGCCGCGACCCGTAGGGTCAGCATGCGGGAGGTGTCGTCGGTGTGCTCCTCGCGGAGCCGGGCCAGGTCCCCGGGCCACTGCCGGTCCCACTCCCCGAAGTGCGGCCCCATGGACGCGTGCACGCCCCGGATCCCGGTGTCCGTCAGGGCGCGCACGGCGGCGTCGGAGTGCTCCCGGGAACGGGAGTTGTGCGAGAAGTCGAGCATGCAGGTGATACCGGCGTCGATCGCCGACAGCGCCGCCAGCCGGGTTCCGACGTACATGTCCTCGGGGCCGTAGGCGGGCGCGTACCCCGCCAGGGTGGAGACCACGTAGCCCGCCAGGTCGTCGACGTCGGGCATGATCCGGCGCAACTGGGACTGCCAGGCGTGCCGGTGGGTGTCGACGAACCCGGGTGTGATGACGCTTCCGGAGGCGTCGACGACGACCGCGTCGCCCGCGTCCGGGACGGTTCCCACGGCGGCGACGGTGTTCCCCTCGACCAGGACGTCCGCGCCGTCGAGGACGCCGAGGGCCGGGTCCATGGTGAGCACGGTCGCTCCGGTGAACAGGATGCGCCGGCGCGGGTCGCCGGACCGGCGCCGGATCTCCTCCAGTGCCGCCTCGGCGGCGGTGTGCTCGGAGTCTTCGGAACGCATGGGAGATGTCCCCTCGGGTGGTTCTGTGTGGACCGACCCTCCCGAGTCTGGTTCCGCGTCGCCGGGGGTTCCAGGTCGCCGTGCACCCTGGTGTGCCACACCCGGTCAGGGCGTCTCGGCCGGGGCCGACGGGCACGGCCCGGGGCCTGCGACGCGCGAGGGCCGCGCCGGGTGACCGGCGCGGCCCTCGCGTTGGACGCTCTCGGATAGGCGTTCAGGTCCGTGCGGGTCGTTCCCCCGCGCCCGGCTCCGATCCGGTCACCGGGTAGGCGGTGTGCAGGGACCCGAGCAGGGCCAGGGCCTCCTCCGACGGGCTCCCCGGTTCGGCCTGGTAGACGACCAGTTGTTGCCCCTCGGTGTCGTTGACGGTGAAGCTCTCGTAGTGCAGATCCAGGTCACCGACCGTGCGGTGGTACAGCCGTTTGGTGCCGCCGCTCTTGCCCCGGACGTCGTGACGCGACCACAGCACGCGGAAATCCGTGCTCTTCAGGGACAGTTCTCCGACGAGTCCGTTGAGCCGGGGGTCGTCGAGGCGCAGCCCCGCCGCCTTGTGCAGTTCCGCCACCACCGCGTCCGCCGCACGGTTCCAGTCGCGGTGGAAGTCGCGGGCGGCCGGGTCGAGGAAGGTCATCCGCGCCAGGTTGTCCGTGATCGTGAAGTCGGCGTACAGGGCTTCGGCGAGACGGTTGCGGGCCACGAGGTCCAGGGTGGGGCCGATGACGAAGGCGGGGGTGTCGCCCCAGCGGTCGAGAAGGCGGAGCAGGTGCGGGCCCACCCGCCCGGATCGGCGCGACCCCCGGCCGCGCCGCCCGTCGGAGAGGGCCAGCCGCCGCAGGTGGTCGGTCGCCTCCTCGTCCAGCAGCAGGGCTCGGGCCAGCGCGTCCAGCACCTGGGGGGAGGGGTGGCGTTCCCGTCCCTGTTCGAGGCGCATGTAGTAGTCGGTGCTCACCCCGGCCAGGATCGCGACCTCCTCCCGACGCAGGCCCGGCACCCGGCGGCGTCCGGAGGTCGCCAGCCCGACGTCGTCCGGCCGGACCCGGTCTCTTCGCGCCCGAAGGAACCCCTCCAGGGTGACCCGGGGGCCGGCCCCGGGGGTTTCGTCAGTGCCCATGGCCTCAGGCTAGGCGGGGGCCGTCCCGCCGAACAGGGACGAGGGTGGGTGCGCGCCACCCACCCTCGCGATGTCACGCCCGTCCGGTTCGCTCGACCTCCACCGGTGCCGGTGGCGGAGGTGGTGGGTCGCCGCGGTGCCGGTTCCTCAGGATCTCGCGCAGGGAGAAGACGTCCCCCGCGCGGAAGTAGCGCACACCGCGCGGGTTCTTGAGGCAGGAGAGGCGGCCGTCGGCCTCCCAGCGCTTGACCGTGGTGGTGCCGACCTCCAGCACGATCGCGGTCTCCCCGGTGGTGAGGTACATGTCGGGGTGGGTGAGGAGGAGGTCGTCGAGGGAGTCGAGCCTCATCGCCGGGCCTCCGGACGGCCGGAACGGGTGGGTAGGGGGAGGGGGCGGCCCGCACGTGACCCGATGACCGCGTCCACCGGGAATTCGGGGTACGCGGGATGGAGGTCCTCCCAGACGCCGGGGCGGGACTCGAAGGTGTACATGCCGTCGGCCGTCACACCGATGACGGCGTTCCCGAGGTGTTCGGGCCCGATGAGACAGGGCGCCATCTCCGGTCCCCGCGTCCACGGGAAACGGAACCATTCGCACTTCATGTTGATTTGTCGTTTTCTGAATGCTTCGGATGCTATTGCGAGTTTTGCTCGTGGTGACCTTGTCGGTTGGGTCAGAACTTGCTGTTCCATGCCATCAAGGTGCCTCTCGCCAGCGATGTTCCACAGTAAGCGGGATGTATCTCAGAAGACATG
This sequence comes from Nocardiopsis lambiniae, assembly GCF_031845465.1. NCBI lineage: Bacteria > Bacillati > Actinomycetota > Actinomycetes > Streptosporangiales > Nocardiopsidaceae > Nocardiopsis > Nocardiopsis lambiniae. Next base: position 178,799 of record NZ_JAVREP010000007.1, read on the forward strand.
ACGCACCTTGGGAAACCTCGATAATGTCAGGAACATGACTGAACAGACACCGGTGTCCAAGGAACCAATCCGTGGTCCTTTGACTTTCGGCTCCTACCTGCGAAACGAGCGAAAGCAAGCAGGTCATACGCTGAGAAAGTTCTCATCCCTCACAAACTTTGCCATCTCGACGCTGTCCCGCTGGGAGAACGACCACAAGCCCCCTGTCCGCGCCGACGTGGAAAAGCTCGACAGGGTCTTGGGCGTGCGAGGGAGGCTGGTCGACAAGTGGGAGGCCGAAACCAGCGAGGGGCCGCCTCCGTGGATGCGTCTTCCTGACGCCAGGGAGGCGCGCGCTGTTTCCATCGACACCGTGTCGGTGTCGTTGGTTCCTGGTTCGGTCCAGTCGTTGGAGTATGCGCGTGCGGTGTTCCGTGCCGGGCGACCTACTGCTCCCAGGGAGGAAGTGGAACGTCTGGCGCAATTGCGGGTGAATCGCTACGAGTCATTGACCAAGCGGAACGACCCGCTGGTCACCGCGGTCTTTCCGATGCACTCGCTGTTGCACCTTCCTCCTGTGGTGAAGGAAGACCAGGTCAAGCATTTGTTACGCCACTTGGAGCGAGGGCGGTTGGTCGTGTACCTGATACCCGACCATGTCCCCATCCTGTCGGTGTCCTCTTCGATGCAGCTCTACCGGCTCGCCGATGGCAAGGCCGTCGCGTCGTCGGACCACGTCAGCGGGAACGTTCTTCTGGAGAAGCCGAGTGAGACCGCGACGGTAGAGTCCTTCATACGGGACTTGATCGGGCTTGCTCACCCCCGTAGCGAGTCCGTGCCGTTGTTGGAAGGATTGCTCCATGAGCAACGATTTTCATAAGAGCACGTACAGCCATGACGGCTCTCACTGTGTCGAGGTGAGGGAAGGTCCCGCCACCCTGGTTCGTGACACGCAGAACCGGGACCAGGGGGCCCTGTCCTTCCCCGCCGTGGAGTGGTCCGCGCTCTTGAAGGCCGCGCGATAGACCTCCCCTTCACCTCGAAGCCCTTGTCGCCTTCCTCGTGGGGCAGGGGCTTCGCAGTGATCCGCGCCACAGCCGCGAACTCCGCCCGGGCGCTCGCGGCGTCCCCTCCGCCCGGTGCCACGGTCCCACTCCCGCTCCGAACTGCGAAGACGGCCCTTCACCACCGACGCAAGGTCCTCGACCCACCCTCCCGGAAGGGACTAACGGCCCTGTCGGATGCATTAATCTGGCGCGACCATGGCCGCGAAAACTGATCTCGAACTCCTGCGTGCCCACGAACCGGTGCTCATGTGCACCAAGGGAGAACTCTTCTTCCCCGCCGACGTGGACGCCTACGTACGCAATTGCAGCCTGTGGATCGAGGAGTCCGGTGGTGGCGAACGCGTCATCGTCCCCGCCGGCGAACTCACCCTCGACCGCCTGGCCACCGCCGAGGAGGAGTGGCCCGGACGCCACAAACACCTGCGGTTCGTCCAAGAGGAGACCCTCCGCGAGGAGGCCCGCCGGTTCAAGGGCATCTCCCGCACCGTCATCCCCAAGAGCGGCCGTCTCGCCGCCGTCGGCGTCCTCGGCCGCATCCTCGACATCCTGATGAAGCTCTCCCTGCTCATCCGGGGCGCGGTCCCCGGTGGCGTCACCTTCGCGGCGGTGACCCGCTACCGGGAACGCGTCGACAACGGCGACGCCACCTACTACGGCCGGGTCACCCGCGAGGGCGGCTACATCATCCTCCAGTACTGGTTCTTCTACGCGATGAACGACTGGCGGACCATCTACGGCGGCGTCAACGACCACGAGGCCGACTGGGAACGCGTCACCGTCTACGTCGTCGAGAACCGCGACGGCACCACCCGCCCCGTCTGGATCGGCGCCTCCTCGCACGAGTACCACGGCGACGACCTCCGTCGCAGCTGGGACGACCCCGACCTCCACCGTGACGGCGCCCACCCGCTCATCTACGTCGGCGCCGGCTCGCACTCCCACCAGATGCTCCCGGGCGACTACCTCATCCAGGTCGACCCCTCCGTCTTCCGCGGCCTGATCAACGCCTGGAAGTGGATCACCCACCGCGTCTTCCGCGCCGACAGCGCCATCAACCGCCACGGCATCGGCGTCCCCTTCGTCGACTACGCCCGCGGTGACGGCACACGGCTGGGCCCCGGCGGCGACCGCCGGTGGCAGGCCGTCCTCATCGACGACGACACCCCCTGGGTCAAGGGCTTCCGCGGTCTGTGGGGCCGTGACACGCGCGACTTCTTCGACGGCGAACGCGCCCCCAGCGGCCCCCGCTACGAACGCGACGGCACCATCCGCCGCTCCTGGGCCGACCCCCTGGCCTGGGTGGGGTTGCAGAAGGTCGCCCCCACCGAGACCGCCGCCCGCGCCGAACTGCGCGCCCACATCCTCACCCTGGAGGGGCGCCTGCGCGAACTCGACGCCGACATCGTCAAGCGCCGCGACCGCCTGCGCCAGCTCGACTCCGCCCGCATGGTCCTGGCCCGCGAGGCCCACTCGCGCCCCCGGGCCCGCGCCTACTCCGAGGAGATCACCTCCCTGGAGAAGGAGCTCGCCGGCGTCTACGAGAAGCGCGTCCTCACCGCCGACGAACGCGACAGCCACCTGCGCGCCCTGGAGGCCGACGTCCCGCTGGTCCCGTCGCCGACCGAGCACCTCAAGGCCCCGCACCTGCCCTACACGTCGGGACAGCAGCGCAGCACCCGCTTCCTGCATCTGTGGGTGGCCCTGAGCACACCCCTGCTGCTGATCGCGCTCGCGCTGCCCCTGTTCCTCCTGGAAGGCCAGTTCACCTTCTACGCCATGATCGGCGTGGTCGTCGCCTTCGCCGCGGTCGACTCGATCGCCCGACGCAAGTTCCTCCAGTACGTCACCGGGTTGGCGATCCTGGCGGTGCTGGTCGGCCTGGTGGTCGGCGTCATCGTGGCGTTCGTCCTCGACTGGCGCATCGCCGTCACGGTCCCCATCGTGGTCATCGTGGTGCTCCTGCTCGTGGTCAACATCCGCGACCTCATGCGCCGCTGATCCCCGCGTCCCGCGAACGCGCCCCCGCACACGGTGCGGGGGCGCGTTCGTCGTTCCGGGCGGGCACCATGGACGCATGAACGACGCGCTGTTCGGCACCCCGCCCGTGGAGATCGCCCCCGGAGCCGTCCACCTGCCCGGATGGCTGTCGGAGGAGCAGCAGATCGTCCTGGTCGAACGCTGTCGGGAGTGGGCGCGCGGCGGGATGCGCCACCACACCATGCCGCGCGGCGGCCGTATGTCCGTGGGGATGACCGCGCTGGGTCTGTACTGGCGCCCGTACGCCTACGAGCGCGTCCTGCCCGACGGCTCCCCGGTGCCGCCCTTCCCCGAGGAACTCGGCGATCTGGCCGTGCGTGCCGTCGAGGTCGCCTACGGCGCCCCGCCCGCTCCCGAGGCCGCCCCCTACGACGTCGCCCTGATCAACTTCTACGACGCCGGCGCCCACATGGGCATGCACCGGGATCGCGACGAGGTCGCCCGGGAACCGGTGGTCTCCCTCAGTCTCGGTGACACCTGCGTGTTCCGCTTCGGCAACACCGAGACCCGCACCCGGCCCCACACCGACGTGGAACTGCGCAGCGGCGACCTGTTCGTGTTCGGCGGGCCCTCCCGCCTGGCGTACCACGGGGTGCCCCGCACCCGCTCCGGAACCGCGCCGCCCGCCCTGGGCCTCGTCGGCCGGCTCAACATCACCCTGCGCGCCTCGGGCCTGCCCGCGGCCCCGTCCGCCCCCTGATCCCCGGGGCGGGCCGTCGGAGGGACACGTCCGCCGCCTCGCTCCCGCCCCGACCCCTCCGTGGCGCGCGGCCGAGCGAACACGCCCGCCGTGGGCGTGTCGGGACGTCCGCGCGTCCTCCCACCGGACAGGATCGTGCACGTCGACGCCACCGACGACGAAGGGGACCTCCGTGACCACCGGCGCACCCGACCCCCACGAGGAACCCGGCCACGCCGCCTCCTCGCCCGAGCGCACCATGGCCCTGGGGGGCTCGGCCGCGGTCGTGCCCGCCGACACCGGACCCGGACACATGTCGATCCGCCTCTACCGGGGCGGTCGGCCCGAGCGGGACGTCGACTCCCCCGTCGAGGCCCGCGACGCCATCGCCGCACACGACGGCCTCATGGCGTGGATCGCCCTGGAGAACCCCGACCGGTCGCGGCTCATGGACCTCGCCGGCGTCTTCCGACTGCCGCCCCTGGCGCTGGAGGACTCCATCGTCGCCCACCAGCGGCCCAAGGGCGAGCTGTACCACGACATCCTCTTCATGGTGTTGCGCCCGGCCGGGTACGACGAGGAACGGGAGGCGGTCCGGATCGGCGAGGTCCACCTCTTCGTGGGCCGGGACTTCGTCATCACCATCACCCACGACGACCGGCTCGACCTCGACGCCCTGCGCCGCGACCTGGAGGGGGAGCCCCGTCTGCTCGCCCACGGCCCCCTGGCGGTCCTCTACGTCACCCTCGACCGGGTCGTCGACGCCTACGCCCCCGCCATCGCGAGCCTGCGGGAGGACATCGACGAGGTCGAGACCCAGGTGTTCAGCGGTGACCCCGAGGCCTCGCGCCGCACCTACCGGCTGGCCCGCGAGGTCATCCTCCTGCAACGCGCCGTCGATCCGCTCGGCGCGCTCCTCGACGAGCTCATGACCTCGCTCGAACACCCGGACCCGGACCGCCCCGGCCACCTCCGTCCGCACGGTGACCGCCACGGGGGACCGACCCTGCTGCGCCACTACCTGCGCGACGTCGCCGACCACGCGACGGCGGTGCGCGAACGCGTCGACGGGTTCCGGCAGCTGTTGCAGAACATCATGTCGGTCAACAGCACGCTCATCGGCCAGTCGCAGAACGAGGCGATGAAGAAGGTGTCCTCCTGGGGCGGCATCCTGGTGGTGCCCACCCTCATCTCCTCGATCTACGGGATGAACATCGCCCCGAGACCCGGGTTCGGGTGGGCCTTCGGCTGGCCTTTCACCCTCGCCCTGATGGCGCTGTCCAGCGTCACCCTCTACCTGGTCTTCCGTCGCAACGGCTGGCTCTGACCACGGTGCCGCCCCGGTGCGCTACATCCGCCAGGGCAGGTTCCGCCACGGGCTCCGCGGATCGCCGACCAGTGCCTTGTGCGCCTCGACCGAGTCGGTGTAGTACGGCCCGAACGCACCGTCGTCGAAACCCATCGCCCGCCCCAGGGTGAACCCGGCCGACATCTCCTCCCACGAACCGTGGAAGCGCATCGACATCGCCCCGGCCCGGATGATGTGGTGACGCGCCATGTCCTCGCTCGCGTACCCGCCGTTGGCGCCCCACCGCGCCAGGTTCACCGCCCGCCCGAAGTCGTAGGCGCGCACGGTGCGCACCACGGCGCCCCGGGGCAGCACCCCGTCGGAGGTCATGCGCTCCTCGTACTCCCAGACCCGGGCGGCCTCGGTGACCATCTCGTCGTAGACCTCCCGGGCGGCGCCCCGGCTCTGGCACCAGTACCCGATGAGGTCGGGCCAGCCGCCGGCGTCGAAGGGGACGTCGGGCCGGGCGGTGATCGCCTGGACGCGCAACTCCAGCACGGTGGACAGGGCGGTGGGCGGGCGGACCTCCTCGGTCAGGGCCAGCAGGGCCCGCTCCCAGCCGGCGGTGTCGGTGATGCCCCAGGAGGCGCGCAACTTCTCGCGCTCGTCCTCGGCGTCGCAGCACGAGCACGACGAGTGCACCGCGTTCCACACCCCGCCGCCCGCCACCGGCATGTGGGCCCCGGTGGCGAAGGCGTGTGCCAGCGGCCCCTGGAACACCCCCTGGGGGTCGCTGAGCAGCCGCGGTCTCTTCGTGAACAGGCCCATGCCCGGTCCCTGCCTCCCGCCTCCTGGGGTCCATCGATCCAAGGGATGTTAGCGCGGGTCCAGCAACCCGGAGATCTCGTTCGCCGACCGTTGTGCGGTGGCGGGATGCTCCTCGGCGGCCTCCCGCCGCTTCCGCCACCGGTCCCCGGCCTGGTCGGCCTCCTTCTTCAACCGGTCGAACGCGTACTCCGACGCCTCCCGGGCCTGCCCGCGCTCCTTGGAGTCGAACACGTAGGCGCCTCCGGCGGCGATCGCCGAGGCCAGGCACAGGAACCACGCGAACCCGGACTGGGCCACCAGGCCCAGGACCGCGAGGAGGGCCGCCAGCGCCGCGAACCCCCAGAGGTAGGTGCGGCCCTTGCCCTCCGGCCGATGGCGGTCGGCGAGTCGGGTCCGGGCCTTGCGCAGTTCCTCGGAGGAGGGCCCGTGCCCGCCGACGGTGACGCGCAACCCGTGCAGGGTGACGAAGGTGTCCTCCGGAATCGGGGTGCGTGCCTGTTCGACCAGCTCCTCGACCGCCCTCATCACGGCCGGGCGTTGCAGGACCAGCGCGAACGTGCTGCGGTGCGGGGGCACCCCCTCGCGGCGCAGGTCCTCCTCCAGCAGTGAGGCGACGGTCCCGACCTCGTCGTCCCAGCCGAGGCTTCGGCCGCCCCCGCCGTTCTCGATGACCGCGCGCAGTTCGTTGGCGCGGGCGATGAGCGGGGCCTCCTCGGCGGTCCCCTCGCTCACCAGGGAGATCAGGGCCTCGGAGAGGAAGACGGCGCTGGTCTGGTCGGGGGCGAGCCCCTCGACCCGGGTGTCCTCACTGCCCAGGGCGGTGATGCGGGCGATGTTCTCGCGCAGCGCGGCGAGCCGTTCGACGGCCCGGGCGCGGTTTTCGATGGCCTCCTCGCCCTGTGCGTTGACGCCGCCGCGTTCGCGCGAGGAGGTGGACCGCGCGGTCCGGGCCGGACCGGACAGGTCGATCGAGGGGAGGGTCGTCTCCAGCCGGGACCAGTGCCGCAGGGTGGACAGCAGCAGGTGTTCGCGGGCGTCCTCGCCCAGGGAGCCGTCGGCGGTCAGCATCCACAGGGCGCGGCGTCCCCGGGTCATCCGCTCGTCGGGCGCGGGCAGGTGGGGGAGCAACTCCTCGGTCGTGCCCAGGGCCCGGGCGTACTCGGCGCTGGTGAGGGCGGTGGCCAGGACGGCGAAGGCGCCGGCCCGCTCCGGATCGCGTTCGGCCGCCTCTCGGAACCGCAGCCGGGCCGTGTCGGGGGAGCCGGTGAGCAGGGCGTGCAGGCCCCGGGCGGCGGGGACGAGCCAGTAGTCGGGGACGTCCTCCAGCTCCAGGGTGGCGGGGACCTCGCCGTCGATCATGCTCAGGGTGCGGTGCCGGGCCAGGGCGTTGGGGGCGAACACGGCCAGGGTGGCGCGTACGTCGCTGAGTTCGATGAAGGCGTCCAGGGTCGCCGAGACCCGGTTCAGCCGCTGTTCGAGGCCGCCGCGCAGCTGTGACAGTTCCGAGCGCATCCTCCTGCGTTCGGAGTAGAGCATCGATTGGGCCGTGCTGACGCCCTCTTCGAGTTCCCTGATGCGTCGGTTCTGCGAGTAGTCGATCCAGTCCACGATCCGATGAGTTCCTTCCAGGCGCCCGGGGCGGGTGATGCGCTGCCGCTTGGGACGGGAGAAAGGCCGCTCCGGGTTCCGAATTCCGGACGAACGTGAGCACACGGTGATCCGGGGGAGGGGATTCCTTGCGCAGAGTCGTGTATCCACTACCGAGGGGTGATTGGTCATATGAATCACGTGGCTTAACATTGGGAGCGCTCCCACCTTTTGGAAGGCCGACGATGGAACACCCCGCTCACCTCCCCGAACTGCCCGCCCACCTGCTCTTCGGCACCGCCACCGCCGCCTACCAGATCGAGGGCGGAGCGCACGAGGGAGGGCGCGGTCCCTCCATCTGGGACACCTACTGCCGTACCCCGGGCCGGGTCGTCCGCGGTGAGACCGGTGACATCGCCTGCGATCACTACCACCGCTACGGCGAGGACGTCGCCCTCCTCGCCGACCTGGGCGTGGACCTGTACCGCTTCTCCGTGGCCTGGCCCCGCGTCCAGCCCACCGGCACCGGTCGCCCCAACCCCGAGGGCATGGCCTTCTACGACCGACTCGTCGACACCGTCCTGGCCGCCGGTATCGAACCCGTCCTCACCCTCTACCACTGGGACCTGCCCCAGGCGCTGGAGGACACCGGAGGCTGGCGCGTCCGCGACACCGCCTACCGCTTCGCCGAGTACACCCGCATCGTCGCCGACCGGCTCGGGGACCGGGTCAGCCGGTGGATCACCCTCAACGAGCCCTTCTGCGTCGCCTTCGTCGGCCACGCCATCGGCCGCCACGCCCCCGGCACCCGCGAGGGGACCCCCGCCCTGGCCGCCGCCCACCACCTGCTCCTGGCCCACGGGATGGCCGTCGGAGAACTGCGCGCGGCTGCCGCCGGCGACGTCGGCATCACCCTCAACCCCGACCACCTCGTCCCCGCCACCGACTCCGCGGCCGACCGGGCCGCCGTCGAACGCGCCCGCACCCTGCACAACCGGGTCTGGCTCGATCCCCTCTTCGCCGGGGCCTATCTCGACAACGAGAAGGAGGTCTGGGGCGACCTCGTCGACCACGCCCACCGACGCGACGGCGACCTCGACATCATCGGCCAGCCCCTCGACTTCGTCGGCGTCAACTACTACCGGCCCATCATGTTGCGGGACGCCCCCCACACCGAGCCCGACCCGACCGCCCGCACCGCCGTGGACATCGGCACCGAACAGGTCGCCTACGAAGGGGTCCGGCACACCACCATGGGCTGGCCGGTCGTCCCGGAGACCTTCACCGAGATGCTCGTCGACCTCGACCGGCGCTACCCCGACCTGCCGCCCATCCTCATCACCGAGAACGGGTCGGCCGAGGACGACAGGCCCGACGACTCCGGGCGGGTCCACGACGCCGACCGCATCGCCTACTTGCGCGACCACCTGAACGCCCTGGCCGCCGCCATCGACGCGGGAGTGGACGTGCGCGGCTACTTCGTCTGGTCCCTGCTCGACAACTTCGAGTGGGCCTACGGCTACGACCGGCGCTTCGGCCTGGTCCGGGTGGACTACGAACGCCTGGCCCGCCACCCCAAGGACAGCTACCACTGGTACCGGGAACTCCTCACCACCCAACGGGCCCGCCGCACCACCGCCCGGTGAACCCGCCGTCCGTTCTCCGGCCCGGGGCCCGCCCACCCCTGGAGGTCCCCGCGAACCACGGCACGCCGTCGCCGTGGGCGGCGACGGCCGGGAGACGGAGCAAGGGGCGGGGCGCGGCACCGTGATCAGGGCGAGGGGCCGACGGGCCGCGCGACGCTGCCCTGCTCCGCACCGGCCCCGGGGGGGCCGCCGGATGCGAGTCCGGCCGCCCGTGAACGTCGGACCGACCCCGGGGAGCACCGGGTCCCCGACCGGGTCCGGCTCCCGGACACGGTCCCTCACGCCCCGGGCCGTCGTCGACGGCCGTTCGGGGCGCGGGCGGCCGGGGCGGGGGTGTCAGCCCCGACGGCGGGCGACGTCGCCGAAGGCGGCCACGACGGCTCCCAGGGCGAACATCGACGCCTCGTCCTCGTCCATGTGGACCAGGCCGGCGGGCAACAACACCCGGTAGGGCTTGTGCTCCTCGGCGGCCAGGATCTCCAGGCCGTCGATGATGCCCTGCCCCTTCAACATGAGAAGGGCCTCCTCGACCCTTCCCCTTCGGTCTCCACGAGACCAGATCGACATCGTTCAACCCTCACTACGGCCCGGGGCCGTCGCGGTCGAATGCGCACGGCGACGCGGTTCCCGTCCGGACGGGCCGACAACCCCAGTGATATCACCCGGGCACCGACCGTACACGCCGTGTCCGGGTTCTCCGGCGTGTCCGGATCCGGCCAAGGTGCGGGCTTTCGGGTCCGGGCGTCAGCCGGTGAGAGAGGTCATCTCGTCACCGCGGACGTCGACCGCGCTCACCGTCACCGGTGCGGCGGGCGGGCCGTCACCGCGTTCGGGACCGGCCACCGCCAGCACGGGGCCGTCGCCGTCCTCGTCGACGCCGCCCGACACCCGGATCCCGGCCACTTCGCGCGAGGCCGCGGCCAGGTAGTGCCATCCGCCGTCGGGATCCCGCCACCAGGTCCCCGCCACCACCTGCCGGTCCAGGTTGCTGCACTCCCAGCCTCCCGAGCGCTCCCCGGCGACGATCGTCTCGGTGCCCTCCCCGGTGGTCGCCACCAGCACCGCCCGTGCCAGTCCGCCCCCGTCGTGGGTGCCGTAGCGCAGACACACCCATCGGCCCGAACCCCCGCCGGGCAGTTCCTGCACGGCGAACTCCCACGCCGTCGCCGTGATCACCGCTTCGCGCGGCGGACCGCCCGCGCATGCCACCTCGCCCCACAGGGCGAAACCGTTCTCGGGGTCCAGCACCTCGTGCGGACCCAGTCTGCGGATCTCGGCGGGCGGCGGGGGCATGTACCCCAGGTGGGCGGTGGCCGAACCGCCCAGGTCCAACACCGTGTACGGCTGTCCGTGCGCCACGTCCGGGGCGCGCAGCCGCAGCACCGGGCCGGTCCCGCAGTGCCCGTCGGCGGGCAGGGGTTCGGTCACCCCGTGGTCGTCCCACCCCACCTCGACCCACCCGTCCTCCGGCGCGGCCAGGGAGGCTGTCGCCGCCTCGGTCACCCACGGCGGCAACAGGTAGCGCACCCCGTCGGCCGAGACGGACAGCCGTACCGCCGGCCAGTTCGCCACGCCGTTGACGGGTGCGGGGAACACCTCCAACTCGGTGTCGTCACCGTCGCGGATGTACCGGGCGGTCCAGGGGGTGTCGTGCAGCACCACCACGTCGCGCCCGTCCACCCGCCCGGAGAAGATCAACCGCGGATCACGCGGCGGGATCCCGCGGTCGCGCCAGGCGGCCAGGGCCGCGTCCACGAGTCCCTCGTCGGCCACGGCGTCGCCCCTGGCGTGCCAGGCGTTCAGGTCCAACCGGAAGTTCTCCCGCCAGACCTCCTCGGCGACGGTCGTCGCCCCCGGGGACCAAGGGGCGGGCCGGTCCGATCGCATCGCACTCGACTCCACGGTGGTCAGCCCCAGGGTGCCCACCGCCACGGCGAGCAGACCCGCCCCGACCACCGCCAGCGCGCTCCGGGTGGGAGGCGCGCCGCGTCCGCTGACCCGCACCACCGTGGGATCGGGCGGACGCGGGGCCTCGGGGACGGCGGTCGCGCGGTCGAGCGCGCCCTCGGGATCGGTCACACCGGCCGAACGCAGCAGCCCGGCGGCCTCCTCGGGGGACAGCGCCTCCACGCGCAGCAGCGCGTACCCGGCGCGCGCCGCCGGGTCCAGCCCGGCCAGGGGCTCCAGCGCCCGTTCGAGGTGGCCGGGGCCCTCCACGGGGGAGACCCGCAGCCCGGCGTGGCCGCGCGTGAGCGGTCGGCGCCCGCGCAACGCGCGCCGCAGCACTCGGCGGCGCACCCGCGGGTACTCGTGCGCGCGGGGGTTGCGCCGGCCCCAGGGCAGGGCCCCGGACACCAACCGGTGCGCCCATGGGAGGAGTTCGTGGGCGGGCGGACGACCGGAGAGCGTGAGGAGGGCCAGAAGGACCAGGTTGCGATAGGGATCACGGGGGAGGGTGTGCTCCGCCGGCTTGGACATCGATGCTCCTCGGGATGTTTCCGAGCGAGCCTAGGGAAAACGGGCCCTTCCCGCCCGGGGAACGCCGATACCCGTCACCTATGCCCGGAAAGTCGCAGGTGGTGCGCCCTCCCGTTATCCGGAGGCCATCGACGGGAGGGTGCCGTCGACGTCCGGGCGCCCGTCGGCGGGCCGGTATCCTGGCCCGGCCCGTACCCCCGCCCCACACGACCTGGAGCGTGACACATGGCCTCGACCTCCGACTACGCGGCGTCCTTCGGGTTCGTCGACGCCGACAGTGACGGGCTCATCTCCGCCCAGGAGTACGCCGACCTGATACACCGCATGGGAGACCCCTGCACCGAGGCACAGGCCCGGCAGGCGATCGAGGCCATGGACCAGGACGGCGACGGACTGATCACCCTGGAGGAGTTCGCGGCCTACATGTCCGACCAGGGGGAGTGAACCCGCGGCGTCCTGAAGGGGGAGCGCCCGGCCCTCGATGACGGCGGTCCCGTACGAGGGCTCACCCGCCGTGTGAACGGCGTCGGGTGCTCCGGTCCGGGATGCCCCGGCGCGTCGACGGCACCGTCCGAACGGCCGGTACCCGGACGTGCGCTGATCGGTGGGAGCGCGAGGTCGACCACCGAAACGTCGAGCACCTCCGCGAACGGCTCGCCGACCTGCTGCGCCGGGCCGGACGGGCCGGGAATCTCCTCATCAGCGCAGGTGGGAGGCGCCGTTCAGGTCCAGGACGGCGCCGGAGGACCACACGGCCCCGGGCGAGGCCAGGTGGTGCACCGCCGAGGCCACCTCCTCGGGCGTGGCCACGCGGCCGAACGGACTCTGGGCGAGGACCGCGTCGGAGAGGCGGTCGGCGACGCGCTCGGTGGCCACGAACCCGGGCGCCACCGAGGCGACCGCGATGCCGTGCGGGGCCAGCGCCACGGCCAACGACTGGCCGAGGGAGTGCAGGGCCGCCTTGGCCGCCCCGTAGGCCGGGTGGTCGGGCTCGCCCTTGTAGGCGCCGCGCGAGCCGATGTTGACGATGCGGCCCCGCACACCCCGGTCGATCATGTGCCGGGCCACGAGGTAGGAGACGTTCGCCGCGCCGAACACGTTGACGTCCATGGTCTCGCGCCAGGCCGCGCGCCACTCCTCGTAGGAGGTGTCGGCGAGGGGGTGCGCGACGTTGACGGCGGCGTTGTTCACCAGCACGTCCACCCCGCCCAGCCCGTCGACCGCCCGCTCGACCAGGGACGCCACCGCCTCCGGGTCGCGCAGATCGGCCCCGACGAGGACGTGCCCCTCACCCGGCAGCGCGGCCAGGGTGTCCTCCGCCTCCGCGCGGCGCGTGCCGTAGTGCACGGCGACCCGGTCCCCCGACGCGGCGAAGGCGGCGGCGACCGCCCGGCCGATGCCCCGGGAGGCACCGGTGACCAGCACGTTACGACTCATGAGGGGACCCTCCCACGGGTGCGGCGACCCTGGGAGGGTACCGAACGGGCCCCGGTCCGGTCACACGTCCCGGACGAAGCTCCCGCCCGCCGTGAGGTGGGCGACCCACTCCCGCACCAGAGCGTGCGCGTCGGCATCGGTCACCTTCAACACCTTGTCCCGGCGTCGGTCGCGCCACAGGTGCACCTCGACCCGGTCCTCCGGAAGGAACCGGTTCAGGAACCCGAAGGAGAACAACCGCCAAGTCCGACCATCGGTGACCGGCCGGATCCACAACGGTGAGGCCCTGCGCAGTTTCTCGTCCCCGGCGACGGCGTGCACCTCGAACTTCTTGTCGTACACCAGGGGCAGTCCCATCGCGGCCATGGGAAGTTCGTTCCCGGGACCGTGCACGACCTCCTCCCAGCCGAAGGTCTTGATGGGCGGCCGGTACTTGTTCTGGTCGCGGTGCTCGGTCTCGGCGCGGAAGTACCGCAGTTCCCGACCCGCCGCGGTCAGTGCCTCCTCCCACGACGTCCACGCGGGATCCCCGTGCATGCCGGCCAGGGTGTGCTCCTTGGACAGGACCGGATGATCGGGGGTCCGCTTCCACACATGGGCGCCCTTGAGCCCCAGTTCTCCGGCGATCCGCAGGAGGGCGGGCATCGCCGCCGCCGCGGGGCCGCTGGGCCACAGGCTCCGGGCGCTCGCGTAGTGCTCCAGCCCCGGGGTCTCCGGCGACGGCGGGCCGAACCCGGCCGCGGGGCCTTCGACGCCCACGATCCGTACGGAGCCGAACCCGCGCCGGGTCCTGGCCCCGATGCCCCCGTACGTGAGGCTCAGCCACAGGGCGGCCAGGGCACAGCGGTGGGCGTCCTCGTCGTCGCCCACCAGGCGCACCGAGAGCGCGAACTCCTCCCCGGCCGGAACGAACGCCCGGTTCAGCACCATCCTGCGCTTGTCCTTGGACCAGGACACCAGCCCGGGGCCCAGGAGGTAACCGATCCACTGTCCCGGTTGTTCGTGCCCCCACCGCCGTCCCGGTTCCGCCCGGCCGCGCCAGGACAGGAAGTCGGGATCCTCGTCGAGCGTCCGGGCCGGTTGGGCCCGGACGCGCAACCGGATCGGCGACGCGTTGCCGGTGGATCCGAGGACCCGATCCTCGATGGCCCGGAGCGCGGACAGATCGTCGCCCGCCAGGATCCCGGTCATGGCGCGCATCCAGAAGCGCATGCCGCCGCGCAGTGACGGCACCCGGATCTCCGCCCGTGCCGGGTCCCCGTCGGAGTTGAACACCGGGGTCATGGTCCGGAGCGTGAGTGTGCTCCACATGAGATCACCTCTCCTCGGCGCGCCGGTGGGCGTGTAGGTGGGGAGCGGTCACGCGGATCCCTCCCACGCGTTCATGTAGCCGTAGCCGGCACCGGTCTTGGCGCCCACGCCCAGATCGGCCACGGCCTCGGTCAGCCAGCGCGCGGCGAGCGCGGTGGTCCCCTCGTCGTCCCCGACCACAGCGGTGGCGAAGGTGCCCCCCGACACCGTCAGGAAGTTGACCGGGACGGGCTGGTGGTGTTCCGCCGGAGGCTCGGCAGCCTCGCCCGGACGTCCCGTGACGGTGGTGTCGTAGTACGGCTTGACGTGCGGGGTCAGGACGTCGACCGACACCGTCACCGGTCCGCCCGAGGCGAAGGCGTCCAGGAACCGGACCCGGCCCCGGGAACCGGTCTCCGACCCGTGGCGTTCCCGACCTCCGACGCGGTGGGACGGCAACGGGGTGCCGAACACCCGGGTGAAGGCCTCCACGTCCGCCGCCGACCCCTCGACCTCGGACCAGGCGTACGCCGCCGCCGCGCCCTTGAGCCCCGAACCGGGGATGATCGGCCAACCGTAGGTGCCGTGCAGGGAGATGCCCAGTTCGTGGGCGTTGGACCGCTCGCCCAGACCGACCGCGACCCGCCATTCGGGTTCCATGAGGACGCGGATCACGTGCGCGCCGCCGTCCGCGAGCCGTTCGAGGGCGAACTCGCGCCGTCGCGCGACCTGCGCCACCCGAGGTCCCACCTGCCCGAGGTCGTGCTCCTGCGCCCACCGGAGCAGGGCGGTGCCCGCCTGTTGGGGCAGCTCCACCTCGGCGGGACCGTCGGGAACGAACGCGGTCCGCCGCAGGACGATGAGGGCGTTGGCGTCGGGGACCGCCCCGGGACCGATCAGTGTCGGTGCCGTATGGGCGGGGGTGTCCCACTCGACCTGGAGGAGGGATCGCAGCGGCCCCGCGCAGGCCACGGGCATCGTGGTGTCCCGGGCCGGGCCCGGAGCGGCTTTCCGCCGTGGTTCCCGGGGAGGGGCGCCGTCGCGCCCCCGCCCCGGTGCGGCGGGCGTGCCGGTGCCGGCGGGTCCATCCGCCCGCACCGCCGCCTTCTTCGCGAAGTCCTTCGGAGAGAACCCGCCGCCCCTCCCGGCCCCGGGCCCCTGGCCGGTCATCGCTCCTCCTCGTCGGGTGTCTCCGTCTTGACCTGCGTGTACACGGCATCGGCCAACCTGCGCAACCAGGAGAACAGGACGCTCACCTCTCGGCTCGCACGCGCGTAGGACTGCGCGTCCATCTCCCCCAGCGCGGAGAGCATCGCCCGGTGCGCCTCGGGTCCGACGGCGGTCCCGAGCCCGGCCGGCACCATGCCCTTGTCGGCCAGGTGAACGCGGATCTGCTTCGCGACGTCCCGGTAGGCACCGGTCAGCCGATCGGAGGAGGCCGAGTGGGAGCGGGCCGCGAGGAAGGCGTACGTGGCCGCCAGGCCGCTGGTGTGCAGCTGTACGGGCAGGTGCCGGAATCGGGAGCGCAGTTCCCGCGCGTTGTCCCCGACGACGTCGGGGAGCAGGCCGGCCGCGGTGACGGCCATGTTCTGATCGATCCGGGACATCAACCGGTCCCTTCGCCCGTGCCGGACCCCGTGTCGACCAGACGGGTCCACACCAGTCCCTTGCCGAGGGTCTCGTCCCCGCCCAGCCGGTGCAGGACCGTCCCGGGACCGTGCAGGAGCGAGCGGAGCAGCCGCAGGTGATCGGGGTCCGGCGGAGCGCCGTCGGACCTCCCCCGCAGGGTCAGGACCGAGGCCAGGACGGTCTCCGCGGGGAGGTACTCGCTGTGGAAGGGGCCGTTCTCGACGGTCTTTCCGCTGTTCAGTTGGACGCGCACGCTCACCTCGGTGCCCTCTTCCACCAGCGTCGCCATCGCGGTGGCGTCGACCAGCAGCAGGTCCTCGCCGAACTTCCGGGAGAAGGGCGCGAAGGCGGGCTCGGGGGCGAAGGCGTCCGCGGCGATCCGCGCGGCCCAGTCGGCCACCAGCCGGTTCCGTCCGTCCTCCGCGGCGCCCTCCACCGCTCCGTCCACGGGCAGCACCAAGGGCCCGAGCGCCTGGTCACCGGTCCAACCGTGACCGATGGCGATGACCCCTTCGGGTTCGGCGGGGGGCACGGGGTGTTCCGTGAGGCCCACCGCCCGGTACTTGCGGGACAGGCGGCCCAGCGCGATCACGGAGGTCACCCAGGCGAAGGTCCTGCGCAGGGTCGGGATCGGCAGGGCCACCAGTTGGGCGTCGCCGACCGACAGCAGTCCCGCAGTGGTGCCACCGCGACCGCCGACCGGGGAGCCGAACACCGCGTGCACGTCCGCGGTGGTCCACTCGGTGTGCTCCTCGGCGGCCTGTCGCAGCGCGCCCTTGAGGCTCTGCCCGTACACCGTGGGATAGCGGGTGTGCGCCTCACGCTGGATGGGCAGGTCGATGATGCCCTCGCTGTCGGAGGCCCCGGCGTGCAGGGGCGATTCGGTGTAGAAGAACAGCAGGAGGTCTTTCACGTCCACGTTCCCGTCAGGATCAGGCCGAATCCGGCCGTGGCCAACCGCCGGCCGTCACGGTCGGGGTTGTCTGCTTCCTCTCCCCAGGCCCGCCCGTGCGCCCGGGCGGCCCAGTCCTGCGCGGCGCCCTCCGGGTCGGGGCCGGTGAACCGCAGCAGGTACACCGAGCCCGCGGGCACCGCCCACCGCAACCAGGCGTTCGTGAAGGTGCCGTCGCTCTCGGGGGTCACACCGGCCACGTGCTCGGGCCCGGGGATCGCCGCGGTGACGAGGCGCGCGTTCTCGGGCAGGGGCGGCGACCAGGTGTCGTTCCAGCCGCCGTCTCGGGCGGGCCGTCGCCAGATCGCGGGGGTGGCGAGATACACCAGCACCTTGCCTTCGGGGAAGCGGCCGGGCGGCTTCGGCAACGCGATCCCCTCGTGCTCCTCGCACACCCGCAGGTCGGCCAGCCGTCCCTCTCCGCCCAGACGCACCGGCCCCGGGGGCGGCGGGGCCAGATCGGGGTCGAGTTCGCACAGGGCCAGAAACTCCCAGCCCTCGTCGGGTTCCTCGCGCAACCGCAGGAAATCCGAGGTGTACAGGTGGGCGTGCTTGACGGTGCGCCCCTGTCGGGCGATGCCCGTGCGCCGCTCCACCGTCAGCAGGTCCGCGCGGATGTCGGAGCCGATCGTTCCGTGGTGCAGGTAGTCCCGCATGGAGTCGTCCCCCCACCACAGGTCCCGCTCGTTCCGGTCGTCCCTCTTACCGGCGTCGTTGGCGTGCAGCCAGAGCGATTCGTCGCGCCCCAGATCGGTGCGGGCCGGGACACTCCGCGGGCGCAGGCGCGTCCACCGGTCGTGGGACCGCGGCGTCCTCTTGGCGGGGACCACGTCGGCGGGGACCGGGAAGGCCAGGTGCCATCGCCGTTCCCCGGAGTCCCACCGGCCGAGGAAGGGGCCCCGTACCGTGCGGGGTTCCGGCTTCCCTCCGGAGGCGGCGGCCTTGAAGGCCGCGCCCAGTGCTCCCGCGACGGTGCTCGGCCACGGACGCCGGGTGCGCGCCCCGCCGCCCGCCCCGGCGATGAAGGTACGTCCGTCCCTGACCTGCACGGCGTCGCGCGGTCGCAGGGCGAACCACACGCGCGTGGCCGCGTCGGCGGTGTCAGGCCCCTTCGGTGGTCGCGGGACCCGGCTCACCATGCCCGGCTCCGGAGGAAGACGGCGACCCGGGCCGCGGCCAGGGGCACCGGGGCCGGGGAGCCCTCCGCGTGTTCGGACGCTCCCATGGCGAGCAGGTTCCGGGCCTGTTCCCCGGTGCCGCCGTGCCGCAGGATCAACCGTGTCACCTCCGCCTCGTAGGTCTTCTCATCGGCTCGGGCCAGTTCGGCCAGGGCCGTGCGTTCGCCGTGCAGATCGCCGATCAACCGAGGGGACAGGGCGCCGTCGGTGGCGGTGCGGGGGACCGGGCGGCCCGACCGTGGTTCGAAGGTCCGCAGGGCTCCCAGGGCATCGCCCACCGATGCGGAGGACCACGGTCGCACGGTGTGCGAACGGGCTCCCGAACCGGTGATGTAGCCGACCGCGACGGCGTTCTTGCCCGGCACGTTCTTGGCCTCGGCCAACAGCTCACGGGCCCGGGAGATGACCGTGTGCAGGGGCGAGCCCTGGTGGGCGAAGACCACCGCGCAGCTGAGGGTGGTGGGGTCGCCCGCCACGGCCTCGCGGCAGGACCGGGCGGTCTCCAGGGCCGTGGCGGCGGGGAGGAAGGCCAGCAGGTCGTCCCCGCCGGAGTAGACGGTGACGCCGGAGTGCTCCTCCTTGATCCGTCGGCGGTGTTCCTCGGAGACCTCCTCCAGACGCAGGGAGACGGCCCGATGGCGTTCAGCGGTGACGGGCGGGGAGGACAGGTGGTCGCCCAGACCGTCGAGGTCGGCAGTGAGCACGGCGTAGTAGGGGTTGGCCTCGGATTCGACCAGGTCCACCAGTGCCCTGGTGGTGTCGAGCCCGCGGGCCACCGCGTCGGGGTCCACCGGCCGGGCCTCGGTCCCGTACTCCCGGGAGAGGGTGTCGACGTTCCAGGTCTCCGGGGTGACCCACCAGCCCGCGCCCCGGACGAACCACTTCTTGAGGGGGTCGTCCCACTCGTCGGTGTCCGTGGGGTTCAGGGCGGGGACGGCGCCTTCGAGGAAACGGGAGCGTTCACGGCCCATCACGGCCCGGGCGGCGTCCTCCAACCCGGTGACCAGCTCGCGCACGCCGGGGGAGTCCCACCGTTCCAGGACCCGGGCGCGGAAGGGCGTCGAGGCGATCGAGGCGGTGGAGGGGAACCCTCGTCCGCCGACGGAGGGCAGCCGGTGCCAGCGGCGTTTGAGCCAGACCGCAGCGGACAGTTCGCCGCCCCGTTCGTGCTCGGGCACGCGGGCAGGCGGGTGCCGCTCGGAGGGCCAGCGCGGTGAGACGGCGCAGGGCCGTGTCCCACGGCGCTCGGGGTAATCGAAGGCCCGCAGAACCTTGCGCGCCTCCAACGCCGACCGTGAGATCTCCCACCGTTCGGCGTAGTCGCCCGCCTCGGCCGGGACGACGGTCCACAGGACCTCGGGGAAACCGGGGACGTCGCGTTCGGATGCGAACAACTCCGTGAGCCGCTCCCGTACCAGCGCTCGCACGTTCTCCGCGGCCCTGTGGGCGAGTTCGGCCCCCGACCCCGGGGGGACCAGGGCCACGATCCTGCTCGACGCCGCCGAGGGGTCGGCCCGCGTGGGGATCACGAGTTCGACCCCGTCGTTGTTCTCCAACCCTTCGGCGGCCGAGGTGCCCAAACGGGCCATGATGTCGCTGGCGTTGGCCGCGTCGGCGGTGGTGCGCGACTCGGTGATGTAGGTCTGCACCCCGGAGAGGGCGATGACGACCAGGTCGCGCGGATCGTGTCCGCTCATCTGGCTCCGTTCCATGTGCGGCTGCGGTCGGTGGTGCGCGTGGTGCCGGAGTGGTCGGTGTTCTCGGCCGTCGCTCCGCTCCCGTCGGTGCCGGTCCGTCGGTGGAGGTGGACGCGCACGTGCCCGAGGCCGTGGGTGGTCTGCGCGCCGATCCCGGCGAAGGCCGCGAACGACCACAGGGTCGCGAAGACCCGTCGGGCCCCGGGGGAGGGGTGACCGGCCATGCCGAAGACGGCGTCGCCGACGAACCCGACCCGCTGCGCCGATCCCTCGCCCACCACCCGGGTGCGGATGTCGTGACGGGCCAGATGGACCGACTCCAGCGCCTCGGCGACCGACTCGGGCGGGAGCGGCAGCGGGCTGAAGGCCGCCCATCGGCGGGCCAGCCCGCCCATGAGGAGTTCGGGGTCGGGCAGGGGGAGCTGGCGCCCGGACCGGTTGACGTAGGTCGGGGTGGCGAAACCCACCCGCGCCTTGACGGCGGGCGCCACGGCGGTCAGCCGCTCGTACGGCTCTGCACGGCGGTCGATCGGGTCGAGTCGGAAGGCGTCGGTGCCCAACCGCACGGTTCCGTCGGCCTCGCCGGGAACGTCGGGGGCGGCGGGGTCGTCCAGGTGGCTCAGGACGAGGCGTCGGTCGACGAGGGCGGCGGTGAAGGGCTTGGCCTGTGCCGTGTGGTCGTCGGCGGGCGTCTCGAAGAGACGGCAGGCGAGTGCGTGCAGGTGGCGGGGGGAGACGGGCTCCGAGGGTGGGGGTGTGAGGGTGAGTGTCCACTGGGTGGGCACATGGCCTCCCGGTCGGGCGCGAGGGGCGGGTGTTCCGGCTGCGGGTGCCGTCGCCGTGACAGCAACATAGCAACGCCCGCCACGGTGTGTCCGGGAGAACGGGGATGCATGGCCACTTACGGCACGGGGGTGGCGGAGGGGGCGGAAGAGGGGTAAGGGGCTCGTCGGTGGGGCGACCCCTCACCTCGGGGTGTGGGGTTTTTGGGGCCTGAGTTTTCTCGTGTCATTTTTCGTGCCTTGAATTGACTTTTTGTGGTTTTTGCGAAATGTCATTCGCGGGTCGCCCCGGCGCTAATATTCGGCTGAACGGTGACGGCGTGATCCGGAGGCGGAATGGCGGACCATCCAGAACCCCCCTCGGAGGTGCGCGCCGCGCTCGCCTTCGGGCGGCCGTTGCGGGACGGCCTCGAACTCGTGCGCGCCAACCGTCGCGGCACCATGGTCGTGCTCGGGTGCGACGTGGAACACGAGAGACTGTTCGGCAACGGAGGCCGTGAGATCGACGAGGCCGTCACGGCCGAGAAGATCCACCGGGCCGCCCAGAACGACGGGGCCACGATCCTGTCCGCGGATCTCGAAAGGATCGCCCGAGAGGGCGTGTTCCTGGGGCCGAGGGCGACCCGTAGTACGGACACGGGCGGGACCAGACACTTCATCGCCGCGAGTTGGGCCGAACAGACCGGGCGCCCGGTGGTCGCGGTCAGCGAGGAACGGCGCACCGTCACCCTCTACCTCGGTACCGATCGCCACCTGCTCCGTACGGACGCCGAGCTGCGTTCGGAGATCGACGACGCCATGAACGCGTTGCGGGAGATCCGACGCCTCCTCAGGGATTCCCGTGTGTCGGGCCCCGCCGAACAGGCCGGTCTCGGCGACGCCCGGGCCCTGCTCGACGAGTTGGGCGGCCACCTCATCGAGCAGGGTGCGCGCCGCCGCGGTCTCTCCATCGAATGCTCCGCGATCGCCATGGGCCTGGGACTCGACTGGACCCCGTCGAGCGCCTCGTGGGAGACGTTCATCCCGCTACCCCCCGCGGTCCCCGCGGAGGAGCCGCCCCCGGCGGTCCGGGGGGACACCCGCAACGATTTCTCCGGTGAGGCCGACACCGTGGTGCAGGTCGGTTCCGCAGGGCAGATCCACATCCACGGACGACGCGATCGACCGCCCCTGCCGCAGCAACTCCCGCCCGCCCCCGCGCATTTCACCGGACGGGAGGAGGAACTCGCCGAGCTGGACGCGATCATGCCCACCGGCGGGGCCGACGCGAAGGTCGGCCTCGTGCTCGGCGGCCCCGGGGCCGGGAAGACCGCTCTGGCCCTCCGGTACGCCCACCGGGTGCGCGACCGTTTCCCGGACGGTGTCCTCTACATCGACCTGCGCGGATTCGACATGTCCTCTCCGCCGGCCGATCCCGCCGAAGTGCTCGGCGGCCTGCTCCGCGATCTGGGGCTCGCGGAATCCGTTCCCACGGATCTCGACGGGCTGACCCGGCGTTACCGGTCGGAGCTGTACGGCCGGCGCTGCCTGATCGTCCTGGACAACGCCCTCGACTCCGACCAGGTGTCCCCGCTGCTGCCCGACCTGTCCACCTGCGCGGTGCTGGTGACCTGTCGGAACACCATGCCCGGTCTGAGCATGGACGTGGGTGTGCACGAGGTCGGGATCGGTGATCTCTCGCCGGAGAGCGCGGTGGACCTGCTGCGCAAGATCATCGGGGGTCGGCTGCCCCTGCCCGACTTGGGTAGGATCGCGAAGCTCTGCGCCTTCCACCCGCTCGCGCTGTGCATCGTCGGCGCCCGGGGCCGTGCCTTCGCGCCGAACGATCTGGATTACTTCATCGACGATCTCGGGCGTGGACGACTCGGGTTGTTCGGGCCGTCGCGGGATCGCAAGTCCTCGCTCCGCGAGGTGTTCGCCCTCTCCTACCGAGGCCTGTCGAGCCGGCAGCAGTGGGTGTTCCGGATACTGGGACTGCACCCCGGCCCGACGGTCTCGTCCGAGACGGCCACCATGCTCCACCTCGATCACGGTGAACTGCTCTGGTTGTGCGAATCGCACCTCCTGGAGAGGTCGGGTAAGGACCGTCATCGGTTCCACGACCTCCTGCACGAGTACGCCGGGGAGCGTGCGATGGAGATGGGTCCTTCCGGACGTCAGGCCGAGCTGCGTCGGATCCTCCTGGCGTACCTGGAGCGCGCCGAGGCCCGGGACGCGGTGATCGACCCGTGGAGGCCGCGCATCTCGCGCCGGTTCTCCGGTCGCGTCGAACAACGGGAGCGCGCCGAGGCCGAGGCCTGGTTCGACGAGGAGCTGGAGAACCTGGCCGCGGCCGTGCAGAGCGCCCACCGAGAGGGCGAACGGGAACTGGCGTGGCGGTTGGCGCTGGCCCCTTCCTCGTACTTCTTCGGCCGCAAGCCCTGGGCCACGTGGATCCGCATGCAGGAGACGGGCGCGGCGGCGGCCCGCGAACAGGGGGAAGCGTCGGCCGAGGCCTGGCTGTGCGACGGGCTCGGTGTGGCGTACCGGGAGCGGGGCTCGCACACCGAGGCGCTGCGGTACTTCTATGAGGCGCTGGCACTGTTCCAGGGGGAACGGGAGCAGGAAGGCGAGGCCGAGGTACGCCTGCATCTGGCGCAGACGTACCGGGAGACGGGGGAACCCGAACGGGCGCTGCGGGAGGCGAAGGACGCGCGGGAGCTGTTCCTCCGGTTCGGCTCCGAGCATGGACAGGCCAGGGTCTCGAACCTGCTCGGTGGGATCCACGCGGCCATGGGCGACCTCTCCGAGGCGATGGGGTGCACGCGCGAAGCCGTCTCCCTCTTCGACGTTCTGGGTGATGAGCACGGCCACGCGTGGGCCGTGAACAACCTGGCACTGATCCTCGCGAAGACGGGACGCCACGAGGAGGCGATCGACGCCTTCCACCGGGCCAGGGTCGTACGCGAGCGGATCGACCCCTACGGCCTCGCCTTCACCCACAAGGGCCTGGGGGATACCTTGGTCGCGGCCGACCGACCGAACGAGGCGCGTCATCACCACCGGGAGGCGTGGAGGATCTTCGACGGCCTGGGCGACCCCCGGGCGGTGGAACTCCGGAGCCTCCTCGGCGACGTCGTCGAGGACTGAGGAATTCCCCTGATTTCGGGAGGAACAGAAGGTTTTCTCCGTGTCGGGACCTTGGTCGGCTCTTCGGATTCGGCAGGTCATCGGGCTGTTCGCCGATAACTCCCCGCTGTACATTCGACTCGCACGGGAAGTCGGCGCAGGTTTTCGCTCGTTCCCCCTTTCGACCGTCGATCCGTCGGCTTCCCGTGGCACCCCGGCCGATCGTGGGTCGCTCCGCCGACCGCGCCTTCACGCGCCCCCGACGCGCCTCACGGCCCGCCGCAGGCCCTTCGCGACGGCGGCGATGACGCGTTCCGGCCGGTCCGACAGGGTGGACGCCCGGTCTTCGGCAGACCCGGACCCCACGGGCGCCCCTTCCCCGTCCCTTCGGCGCCGCGCCCACCCGTGGGGCCCCGGCGCGCCGATCGACCGGGCCGTGGGCGGCCCGTTCCGGGCGTTCGCCCACCCCCTCCCGCCACGGGCGCTGTTCGCACAGAACCTCGGGGGGCGGGTCCCCGGCCGGGCCATGCCTCCTGGAGTGGTGTACCTTTCTCGCGGTCGCGTCCTTGCAGGTCATCGCGGCGGATGGCAGGAGTCGGGCGGCTTCTGCGGCCTCTCGGCGCCGACCGTCGGGGCGGACCGCCGCCTCCGACGGACGCCGACGCCGCGCATCCACGGGAGCGGGGCCGAAGAAGTCACACCGCTCGCCGGGACACCGTTCCCGGCCGCGTCGCGGGGGACCACCGCCCCGGCCTCCCCGACGCGTCGCCGCCCTCACGCGGTCCCGGAGGCGCGCGCAACCGGGCGGGCGTCGACGGGATCTGTTCACGTGAGCGCTAACAATCGGACATGGATCGCCGTGCAAAGGGGATATCGGGCATTGAACCCGCATCGCGGAGTGAGATATGTTAACGCTCATTCAAGGTGAGCCGATGCCGGGACCGGATACGATCCCCGCATCGGCCGTTCTCGCGCGTCGATCGCCCCCGCCCGTCGCGAGCGGTCCTGGACCGTCCGGCCCGGGGGCCCGTGACGCCGAGTCGGAGGAGGCGCGAATGGCGGAGGACCCATCGTCCGGGCGGGCGGCCCGCGAACCGGCGATGACCGATGTCGCCCGTCTCGCGGGCGTGTCCCACCAGACGGTCTCCCGGGTCCTCAACGGGCACCCCAACGTTCGCGAACGGACCCGGCTGCGCGTGCGCGCGGCCATCGAGCAGCTGGGGTACCGGCCCAACCGGGCGGCCCGCACACTGGCGACCGGCAGGTCACAGATCATCGGTGTGGTGGCGCAGAACTCGACGCTGTTCGGCCCGACCTCGCTGCTGGCCGCCTTCGAACTCGCCGCGACCGCACAGGGCTTCGTGGTCAGCGTCCGCAGGGTCCGCGTGCTGGACCGCAGGTCGATCGCCGAGGCCGTCGAACACCATCGGGAGCAGCGGGCCGCCGGGATCGTGGTGATAGCACCCACGGCCGCGGCCGATGAGGCCCTGGCCGAGGTCCCCGCCGACCTCCCCCTGGTCACCGTGGACGGCGACCCCGAACGGAGCGCCGCCCTCGTGACGGTGGACCAGGAGGCCGGCGCCGCGCTGGCCACCCGCCACCTGCTGGACGCGGGACACCGGACCGTCTGGCACGTGGCCGGCCCCTCGGACTGGTTCGACGCGGCGGGCCGGCTGCGCGGGTGGCGGCGGACCCTGGAGGAGGCGGGGGCCGAGGTGCCGCCGGTCGGCCAGGCGGACTGGAGCGCCGCCTCGGGCTACCGCGTCGGACTGATGCTCGCCCGCATGCCCGAGGTGACGGCGGTGTTCGCGGCCAACGACCACCTGGCGCTGGGGATGCTGCGGGCGCTGTCCGAACGCGGTCGTTCCGTTCCCGACGAGGTGAGCATCGTCGGGTTCGACGACGTTCCGGAGGCCGCGTACTTCACCCCGCCGCTGACGACCGTGCGCCCCGACTTCGACACGGTGGCCGTCGAGACGCTCGACGTCCTGCTGTCCCGCATGTCCGGTGACGGATCCGGCTCCACCCGCAGGACGATCGTTCCCACGCTCGTGGAGCGGGACAGCGTGGTGGCCCCGCCCGCGTGACGGGCGGGGCCGGTGACCCCGGGCGTGTTCCCCGGAACGCGCCTCAGGCGGGCGCGGTCCGCCGGTCGCTCCCGACGCCGCCTCGCGCGTCCCGGTCGAGACCACCGGTGCCCGTCCCGCCGCGTCGCCACAGGACGGGCCCGGCCGAGCCGCCTCCGACCCGCTTCTTGTTGTAGATGTCGAAGGCCACGGCCAACAGCAGGACCAGGCCCTTGATGAGCTGCTGCCAGTCCACGCCGAGCCCGATCAGGGACATGCCGTTGTTGAGGACGCCCATGACCAGGGCCCCGATGACGGCCCCCACCACCGTGCCCACCCCACCCGAGGCCGAGGCGCCCCCGATGAAGGCGGCGGCGATCGCGTCCAGCTCGAACATGGTGCCCGCTCCCGGGGTGGCCGCGTTGAGCCGCGCGGTGAAGACCAGACCGGCCAGCGCCGAGAGCATCCCCATGTTGACGAAGACCCAGAACGTCGTCCGTCGGGTGCGGATGCCGGACAGGGCCGCCGCCCTCTCGTTACCGCCCACCGCGTAGACGCGACGCCCCATCGTCGTGGAGCGCATGACGAACGAGTACCCCGCGATGAGGGCCACCAGCAGCACGCCCACCAGGGGCAGGCCGTTGCGTTCGGCCAAGGCGTAGGTGAACGCCAGGATCGCCGCCACGACCACCGCGGAGACGACCACGGTCACCGCCACCGGCTGCACGGGCAGCCCGTGCGCCAGCGACCGCGTCCGCGAACGCCACTGGATCCAGACCACCGCACCGGCGCCCGCGGCGCCCAGCAGGAGCGTCGGCAGGTGCGGGCCCTCGCCCTGCCACGGGAGGAAGCCCCCGGCCAGGACCCGCAGGGACGGGGGCAGCGGGGCGATGGACTCACCGCCCAGGACGGCCAGGGTCGCGCCGCGGAAGACGAGCATGCCGGCGAGGGTGACGATGAACGCCGGAACGCCCACGTAGGCGATCCAGAAACCCTGCCAGGCGCCGATGAGGGCGCCCAGCAGCAACGCGAGGGGCACCACCACGACCGTGGGCAGTCCCCACGAGGTGAGCATGATCGCCGATACCGCGCCGGTGAAGGCCACCACCGAGCCGACCGACAGGTCGATGTGTCCGGTGACGATCACCAGCATCATCCCGATCGCCAGGATCAGGACGTAGGAGTTCTGAAGGATCAGGTTGGTGAGGTTGAGCGGGGTCAGCAGGAGCCCGCCCGTCAGGATCTGGAACAGGACGACGATGACCACGAGGGCCGCCGCCATGCCGTACCGGCGGGTGTTGCCCCGCAGCAGGGCGCCGAGCCCGGCGCGCGCGGAGGTCGTCTGGTTCATGGCCGGTCCCCGGTTCGTGTCATCAGTTTCATCAAGGTCTCCTGGTCGGCCTCCGCGGCGGGCACCTCACCGGTGAGGCGCCCCTCGCACATGGTGTGGATCCGGTCGCACATGCCGAGGACCTCGGGCAGTTCGGAGGAGATGAGGAGGACGGCGGTGCCCTCGGCGGCCAACCGGCGGATGAGCAGGTGGATCTCGTACTTGGCCCCGACGTCGATACCGCGGGTCGGCTCGTCCAGGATCAGCAGCTCGGGCCGGGTGAACATCCACTTGCCGAGCACCACCTTCTGTTGGTTGCCGCCGCTGAGGGTGCGCACCGTCTGCGCGGTCCCGTGGCTGCGCACCCGCATCCGCTCGCTCATCCGGCGGGCCTCGACGGTCTCCCGTTCCTGGTCGACGACCCCGTACCGGGAGACGTGCCGCAGTCCGGCCAGGGTGGTGTTGTGCCGGATGTCGTCGTCCAGCAGCAGGCCGAGGGTCTTGCGGTCCTCGGGGACGTAGGCGAGACCGCCCCGGACCGCGGCGGTCACGTCGGGGACGGCCAGGGGCGTCCCGTCCTTGAGCAGCAGTCCTCGGACGTGGCGTCCGTAGGAGCGGCCGAACAGGCTCATCGCGAACTCGGTGCGCCCGGCGCCCATGAGGCCGGCCAGGCCCACGATCTCCCCGGCGCGCACGTGCAGGTCGACGCCGTCCACCACACGCCGTCCCGGCTGGGTGGGGTGGTCGACCGTCCAGTCGATCACCTCGAACCTGACCGGGCCGATCTCCCCGATCGGTTCGGGGTGGCGTCGGTCCAGCGAACGACCGACCATGCCGCGGATGATGCGGTCCTCGTCCACCGAAGGGGTGCCGTCGGTGTCGCGTTCCACGGTGAGGGTCTCGATCGCGCGCCCGTCCCGCAGGATGGTGATCTCGTCGCTGACGCTCACCACCTCTCCGAGTTTGTGGGAGATGAGGATGCAGGTGACCCCCTGCTCCCGCAGTTCCCCGAGCAGGTCCAGCAGCCGTTGGCTCTCCGTCTCGTTCAGGGCCGAGGTGGGTTCGTCCAGGATCAGCAGACGCACCCGTTTGGCCAGGGCCTTGGCGATCTCCACGAGCTGCTGGGCCCCGATGCCGAGCGCGGACACCGGTGTGGCCGGGTTCTCGTCCAGTCCCACCCGGCGCAGCAGTTCCCGGGCCCGGGTGTGGGTGGCGCCCCAGTCCACGACACCGAACCGGGAGACCTCGTGCCCCAGCAGGACGTTCTCGGTGATGGACAGCTGGGGGACGAGGGCGAGCTCCTGGTGGATGATGGCGATGCCCGCCCGCTCGCTGTCGACCACCCCGCCGAAGGAGCAGGGCTCTCCGGCGAGGAGGATCTCCCCGCCGTAGGTGCCCGCGGGGTGGACGCCGCTGAGCACCTTCATCAGGGTGGACTTGCCCGCGCCGTTCTCGCCCATGAGGGCGTGGACGACGCCCTCGCGCACGTCCAGGGTCACCCCGTCCAGGGCGCGCACCCCGGGGAACTCCTTGCGGATGTCGCGCATGCTCAGGAGGTGGCCCGCGTCCGCGGCGGGGTCGGTCACAGGTCCGACTCCTCGTAGTAGCCGCTCTCGACGAGCACCTCGCGGTAGTTGTCGATGTCGACCGACACGGGTTCGAGGAGGTGGGCGGGGACCGTCTTGACGCCGTTGTCGTAGGTCTCGGTGTCGTTGACGGGGACCTCCTCTCCCGCCAGCAGGGCCTCCACCATGGCGACGGTCTGGGCGGCCAGGGACCGGGTGTCCTTGAAGACCGTCTGGGTCTGCTCGCCGGCGATGATGGACCGGACCGAGGCCAGCTCGGCGTCCTGCCCGGTGACCACGGGCAACGGCCGGTCCTGCGCGCCGTAGCCCACGGCGCGCAGGGACTCGATCACGCCCAGGCTGATCCCGTCGAAGGGGGAGAGGACGGCGTGCAGCTCCTCATCGGAGTAGTGGGCGCTGAGCAGGTTGTCCATGCGGGACTGGGCGATGGCCCCGTCCCAGCGCTGGGTGGCGATCCGCTCCATCTCCGTCTGGCCGCTGGGCACGGCCAGGGTGCCCTCGTCGATGTACGGGTCGAGCACCGACATCGCCCCGTCGTTGAAGAAGTAGGCGTTGTTGTCGTCCGGGGACCCCCCGAACATCTCGATGTTGAAGGGTCCCTCCTCGCCCTCCTCCAACCCGAGGGAGTCGACGATGTAGCCGCCCTGGAGGACGCCGACCTCGAAGTTGTCGAAGGTGGCGTAGTAGTCGACGTGCTCGCTGCCCATGATGAGCCGGTCGTAGGCGATCACGGGGATGTCGCTGTCGGCGGCGGTGTCGAGCACGTCGCCCAGGGCCTCGCCGTCGATGGCGGCGATGACGAGGACGTCCGCGCCGCGGGTGATCATGTTCTCGATCTGCGAGATCTGGTCCTGGACGACGTCCTCGGCGTACTGCAGGTCGGTGCCGAAACCGCGCTCCTCGAACTCGGCCACCATGTTGGCGCCGTCGTTGATCCACCGCTCCGAGGACTGGGTCGGCATGGAGATGCCGATGAGGCCGTTCTCGCCCTGGGTCCGTGCCGCGTCGCCGACACCGCCGCAGGCGGTGAGGGCGAGCGCGGACGCGACGAGCGCGGCGGGGAGCGTCGTACGTGTGCCGTTCGGCATGGGGGGTCTCCTTCTGTCGGTGCTCTCCGGGGCCGGGTGCTCAGACCCGGACGTGTTCGATGTCGACCAGGCGGCACAGGACGCGCCAGTCCTCGGCGCGGTGGCCGGTGTTCATGACCATGTGGTGGGTGCCGCCCGCGCGCAGCCAGGCGTCCATGCAGTCGCGCACCCCCGAGACGGGCCGGAACCGGCCGTAGGGCATCTCCAGTGACGGCAGTTCGGGGGAGTCGAGGACCTCCCCCTCGGCCACGACCAGGCGGAACCGCTCCCCGCCCAGGGAGACGAGGGAGGCCAGGGTGGCCGGGCCGGGCCGGTACCGGAACAGGATGGTGGGCGGATCACCGAGGCCGCCGATGCCCAGGGGGCGTTTGATGAGCCGGATCGGTTCGTCCTCGCGGGCCACCCGCCAGTTGCCCTCACCCATGTGGCTCATGAGGATCGAGTCGCCGGGGAAGTCCATGGCGTACATCTCGGTGAAGTGGCCGTCCCCGGCGAGCCGGTGGCCCGCGTAGACGATCGAGGCGGCCAGGACGTCGCCCTCTCCGGCGAAGCCGTACCCCTGGGCCATCAGCGTGGAGGCGGCGGCCATCGGCAGCCGGGCGAAACGGCCGTCCTCGCCGATCGCGTCGAAGTGGGTGGAGTAGGCGCCGCACTCCGCCTCCTCCAGCAGCCGTTCGATGCCCGACTGCATGCGGGCGTGGTCCTCGCGTTCCTCCTTGGACAGGCGCTCGTCCACCCGGAAGGACCGGTCCTCCCACTCCATGAGGCTCCGTATCGTCTCCTCCGGGAGATCGGCCATGGTGCGGTGCAGGGCACCGGGGGCGATGACGTGCACCTCGGGGCCGAGCCTGCGCAGCAGCGCGGTCTCGTCGACCCGGGCGTCGCCCATGCCGTTCATCGGGTAACCGAACACGCCGACCCGCAACCGGCGCAGGTCCGAGACGGCGCGGGCGGCCCGGGCCCACCGGTCCACCCGGGCGGCGAAGTCCGGGCTCCGCCACTCGCCGGTGATGACCTCGAAGGGCGTGTCCGCGCGGACCAGGGCGTTGGCGGTGTCCTGCGCGCCGTGGATCCCCTGGTTGTAGGTCATGTCGTCCATGTCCCACTCGGCGGTGACGGCGGGATCGGGCTGGATGTTGGCCAGGGCGAGGGGCAGGTCGGATCGGCTCAGGGCCCGGGTGACGCGCAGGGAGGGGCCGTAGGTGAGCATGACGATCATGACCCCGTCGAGGCCGTCCGCCTCGAACGCGCGCATCGCGCTCTCGGCGTCGGCGCGTCCCCGTACCGGCGGGGCCACGGTCCACTCGGCGACGCCGGCGAGCCGCTCCGCGACCCGGGCGGCGTAGGCCGCCTGGCGTTCGGTGATACCGGGGATCATGTCGTCGTAGAGCGGCTGCATGATGCCGAGCAGGCCGATGCGCGGGGCGCGCGTCCGCACGGCCGGATTCGCGGAGGGCGGAGGGATGGGGAAGGGCATGGGGGTGTCTCCTCTACTGTCCGTAGGCGTTTCGGTAGCGCTCGTGGAGGGCGTCGATGTGCTCCTGCGGCAGGCGCGGGACCGGGCCCGCCTGCCGTGCGATGTGGACGGTGCGCGCCACGTCCTCGCACATGACCGCGGCCTTGACGGCGGCGGCCGGGTCGGCGCCGATGGTGAACACGCCGTGGCCGCGCATGATGACGGCCGGGGAGCGGTGGCCTTCGAGGGTGTCGACGATCCCGCGGCCGATGGCGTCGTCGCCGATCAGCGCGAACGGGCCCACGGGGATGTCCCCGCCGAACTCGTCGGCCATGGCGGTGATGGCGCAGGGGATCGCCTCGCCGCGGGCCGCCCAGGCGGTGGCGTAGGGGCTGTGGGTGTGGGCGACCCCGCCGACGTCGGCGCGGAGGCGGTAGACGTGTGCGTGGGCGGCGGTGTCGCTGGAGGGCTTGTGCCGTCCCTCGACGACGCGCCCGTCCAGGTCGCACACGACCATGTGCTCGGGGCGCAGGTCGTCGT
The DNA here is from genome assembly GCF_031845465.1 of Nocardiopsis lambiniae. NCBI lineage: Bacteria > Bacillati > Actinomycetota > Actinomycetes > Streptosporangiales > Nocardiopsidaceae > Nocardiopsis > Nocardiopsis lambiniae. The sequence continues at coordinate 210,527 of NZ_JAVREP010000007.1, forward strand.
AGGAGACCCCGCTGGGTTTGATGACCATCAGGTCGGCGCCGGGTACGCGCGCGGAGACGTTGCCGCTGGTCCAGGTCACGAGGTTCCAACGGGGGAGTTCGGCGTGCAGCGCGCACACCTGTTCGCGCAGGCGCTCGATCGTGTCGCGGTGGGCGTCGGCCTCCGCCGCGGGCGTTCCGGTGGTCATCGTCGTTCCTTCCGGTCGGTCCGGGGACCGGTGAGGGCGTCGTTGCGCAGGGCGCGCAACCGTCGCAGCCCGTCGGTGCCGCCCCGGCCGAAGTGGTCGTGGAGTTCGGTGTAGATCGCGAAGAGAGCGTCGTAGGCGGCCGTGGTGCTCGGGTCCGGGTCGACGGTGGTGTCGCGGACGCGTCCCATGGCGGCGGAGGCGGCGTGGACGTCGGGGTGAACGCCGGCGGCGACCGCCGCGTGGATCGCCGACCCGACGGCGCACGCGTGTTCGGTGTCCACGACCCGCAGGGGCCGGTTCAGCACGTTCGCGTAGACCTGGAGCACGAAGGGGTTGCGCACCATGCCGCCGCCGACGGTGAGGTCGAGGACGGGGACGCCGGCGCCGGTGAAGGCGTCGATGATGGTCCGGGTGCCGAAGGCGGTCGCCTCGACCAGGGCCCGGTAGACGTCCTCGGGTCGGGTGGCCAGGGTCATGCCGATGAGCACGCCGGTGAGCGAGTGGTCGACCAGGACGGAGCGGTTGCCGCTGTGCCAGTCGAGGGCGACCAGCCCGTGCCCGCCCACCGGTGCGTCGGCGGCCTTGGCGGAGAGCAGGTCGTGGACGGACAGTCCCCGCTCGCGGGCCTCGTCGTGGTAGGCGGGGGGAACGTGCGTGTCGACGAACCAGCCGAAGATGTCGCCGACCCCGCTCTGCCCGGCCTCGTAGCCCCACATTCCGGGGGTGATGCCGCCCAGGACCGACCCGCACATGCCGGGCACCTCGGCCGGGACCTCGGAGTTCATCACGAGACAGGTGCTGGTGCCCATGATGGCGAGCATTCGGCCGGGGGCGGTGGTCCGGGCCGTGGCGGCGGTGACGTGGGCGTCGATGTTGCCGACCGCGACGGGGGTGCCCTCGGGCAGTCCCGTCCAGGTGGCGGCCTGGGCGGTGAGACCGCCCGCGCGCGAGCCGAGCTGCGAGAGCGGGTGGTCGAGCCCGTCCTCGACGAAGGAGGGGAACCGGGGATCGAGGGCGGCCAGGAACTCCTTCGAGGGCCACCGGCCGTCCTGGTACAGGCCCTTGTACCCGGCCGTGGCCGCGTTGCGGGTCTCGCGCCCGCACAGCCGCCAGACGATCCAGTCCGCGCCCTCGATCCAGCGGTCGGCGCGCTCGTACACCTCGGGGTCGTCGCGCAGGACCTGGAGGGCCTTGGCGAACTGCCACTCCGAGGAGACCTTGCCCCCGTAGCGGGCCGGCCACGGCTCTCCGAGCTCTGCCGCGAGGGCGTTGATCTCGTCCGCTTCGGGCTGGGCGGCGTGATGGCGCCAGAGTTTGGGCCAGGCGTGCGGCCGGTCCCGCAGGTCGGGCAGCAGGCACAGGGGGGTGCCGTCGGCGGTCACGGGGAGGAAGGTGCAGGAGGTGAAGTCGGTGCCGATCCCGATGACCTGCTCCGGGCGCACGCCGGAGACCCGTAGTGCTTCGGGGACGGCGGTGCGCAGCACCTCGATGTGGTCCTCGGGGTGCTGGAGCGCGGTGTCCGGTTCCAGGGCCTCCTCCCCGCCGGGCAGGTGATCGGTGATGACCCCGTGGGGGTAGACGTACTCGGCCGAGCCGAGTTCGGCGCCGTCGGAGGTCCGGACCACGACGGCCCGACCCGAGAGGGTCCCGAAGTCGATCCCGATGACGGCCGTGTCCGCCGACGGAGTTTTGTTGGCGCTAACATTTTCAGGCAAGGAGTGCGTCCCTTTCGAGGGTCGGTCGGTGCCAGAAGGCGGGTCCCGCCCTCGGGGCGAACTCGGGATCCGATCATTCTCCGAGGGTGGGGGCGGTGTGTCGTTTCCGGGTCGGTGAAGGTGGGCTCATGGGAGGTATTTCCCGGTCTTGATCGTGGGACGGCCGCCCCGCGAGGGGAGGGACGCCCCGGAACCGGGGTGCGTCCGCGAGGGTGGCTTCCGATGGGGCGCACGTGGTTCCGGGCGCCTCATCGGGGCGTCGCCCCGCGGTGGAAAACATGACGCAGCTCATAGTGTTGGCGCTAACAATTGAGAAAGTCAACCCCCGCAAGACCATCGGATGAGGGCAGCGACCCCGAGTGCGGTCACCGGCGATCCCGTCGGAGGCCGCGCGCACCGACCCGTCGAGGAAGCGGGCGGGAGGTCCACCGCACCGCCGGGACATGTCCCTGGCCGGCGGTTTCCGAGGGCGGCGGCGATAGCATGCGCGGGTCGTCCCCCTCTCGAAGGAACGAGGAACCCCCGGTGAATCCCCCGATGCCCGGCCCGCTCAAGGCCGCACGGATCATCCTGTTCGTCACCGCCGGCCTGGTCGGCGTGTCCCTGGTGATGAGCCTGCTCAGCCTGTTCTTCCTGCTCGGCGCGCCCGAGCAGGAGCAACGGCGTCTCCTGGCCGAGTCCGGGACGGACCTCGGTGAGATCCTGCTCCGGTTCGCCTTGGGGCTGCTCTCCGCCGTGGCCCTGGCGACGGCCGGGGTGCTCCTGCCCAAGGGCGGTCGGCGCGCGCACCTGCTGGCGCGCCTGCTGGTGGGCGGGGCCGCGCTGGTCACCATCGTCGGCGCCGTGCTCACCGACCGGGCCGCGGCCATGGTGGTGCTCTCACCGCTGGTCGTGCTCATCCTGTTGCAGCTGCGCGCCTCGCACGAGTGGTTCGTCGAGACCGAGCGGACCTGATTCGGAACCGTTAACGGACAAGACGAGACAAGAGCCACAACCGACCCTTTCGCCCCACTGGTTTTCCGAAAGCGTTCACGTTCACTCCCTCGCATTCCGTAAGGTGTTCTCCGGGACCTCGGGAGTTCCGGTGCGGGACGGTGTGGACGGACGCCTCGCCCGGGCTCCCGGTTTCCCGTTCCGGACCTCCGGCGCCGGCCGTGCCCTCAGGGCGGACGGCGGTCGGCGTCGGCGGCCGGTCTCAACCCGGATTGCGGACCAGGATCCTGTCGATCAGCTCCCGGTCCGGGAAGTCCATCACCACGATCCCGGTCCGTCGCGGGGGCGCGTTCCGCAGATGCCCCACCGCGTAGGTGTTGACCCCGCGGGACCCCAGGAACCCCCAGGCGACTTCGCGCGGATTGGCGAAGGGCGCGCCGCTCCCGCTCAGGTGGTTGACGTACAGCGTCCCCGGGGGACCGGACGCCGCCGCGTCCAGGTGGACGCGGGCCTTCTCCCACTTGGCCGGGATGTCGAACAGCGTGGGCACCCGGTAGTCGTCCTGGACGCTCAACGCCGACCCGTTCCACCGGATCCCGTAGTCGCGCGAGGCCGGGAAGTCCTGCACGATGACGATCCGTCCACGGACCTCGCCCAGGTCCGGCACCCGCGTCCCGCCCGGAACCGGCGGCGCCCACAGACGCTCGCCCAGGATGTGCCGGGTCCCGGGGTCCTCCTCGATGTAGTGGTCGAGGGTCTCCTCATAGCTTCGCGTGTTCTCCTCCTCCGTGTGCTCCTTCTTCAACCGGATCAGCACCGTCTCGGTGGGGTGCCGGTCCAGGAACGCGCCGATCTCGACGACCACGTCGGTGAAGTTCAGGTGCAGGTACTCGGCCCCGTGATGGAGGGGGAAGGCGTCCCGGTAATGGCGGGTGCGCACGTCCAGGAACCGCACCCCCGCGTCGAGCTGTTCGGCGATGGTCAGATCCTGGGTCCGCGACCACACCGTTCCGCGCCAGGCGGCGCTGTCGTGGGTCCCGGGGATGGACAGCTCCGCCAGGTTCACGTCGTCGGACAGGGAGCCCATCCACCCGGCGGGTTCGGCGGCGGGTACGGCCTCGGCGAGGGCCGGGGCGGGGGCCATGAGCCCGGGCAGGACGACCAGGGTGACCAGGGCGGACCACAGCAGGGACAAGGGCGCGGGGCCGGTCGGGGCCGGCGCGGCGGGGACGGGGGAGACGGGGGCGGACGAGGAGAGCATGGGGTTCCTCCGCTCGCGGGGGCGGGCGCGGGGGCGCACCCGGATCCGTCCACACTGCCACGCGGAGCGTGACACCACACCCCCTGTGCGGCAGGCGATTCCGCGCCGGATCCGCGAGCGGATCGACGGGCTGTCGGCCCCGCTGTCGCCGGCCGGTGGGAACGCCGTGGACGGGATCGGCGACGACCGGTCCCCGACCTCCCGGAACGGCGGTGCGAGGCGGGGGCGGTCCGGAGCACGCACGGGTGGGCCCCGTCCGGTTCCACGAGGACGTCCGTGCCACCCGGAGGCATCCGGTGGACGCGCGGATCACCGCGCACCCGTGGGGACGGTCGGTGGGCCCGGCCCGACCGCCGAAGCGCGTCCCACACGGCGAGGCCGTCGTCGGCCGGCCGGGTGCGCACCCGGCGATGGACCGTGTGGTGGCGCGTACGGGTCGCCCCGCGCGGGGAGTGGAGCCGGGCCAGGGGGCCGGGAGCCTCCCCACGGGGTGGGGTCGTCCCGCTCGCGCGAGCCTCTCCGGTGCCCCGTCCGCCGGGCGGGGCACCGGCGGACCGCCGATCAGAGCCGATACGGGTGGGGGAGCAACGCCTGCGGGGCGATCCGCAGCATCCAGTGTCGCCGGGCCGTCCACCCCAGGAACCGCACGACCTCCTCCTCGTCGTGGTCCGGAAGGGACCGTCCCTCCACCGCCGCGCGCAGTCCCCTCAGCGCCGGTTCCAGCCGCTCACGCACGTGGTGGGGCCGCCCCGCGGACGACTCCTCCATCCGGTCGAGCACCTCGCGCTGTTCCGCGAGCGGGCACCGGGACAACAGGAACACGGTCTGACGCCACGCGAACGCGGCGTTCTTCACGTGCGCGAGCGCGTCCCGGACCCGGGGCAGCGCCCCCACCAGCCGCACCGTCGTCAGGTGCGCCCGCAGGGCCGCCTCCGCCCATCCGTCCGCGGGGCGCGACCCCAGCAGGGTCAGGGCGGCCAGGTTGTGGGTGGTGAGGATCTGCGCCTGTTCGATGACCATGCCGTTGCCCGCGACCGTCCCGGGCGGGTTCCCGGCCCGCTCCCGGCACAGGTCCGCGAAGGTGGGTCGTCCCCGTCCGGGGCGTTCCTCCAGGGCGAGCACCCGCGTGCGGTCGATCCCGTAGTAGCGGGTGTAGAGGTCGTCCCCGAGCACCTCCGCGGCCACGCGCGCGACCCGGGTGAACTTGGGGGAGAAGGTGCCCATGAAGATGTCGGAGGCCAACTCCTCCACGAACCCGAACTCCAGACCGGCGGTCCGCGCCAGCCCGTTGAGTTCGCTCACCAGCGGGTTCGGGGTGATGGTGCCGGGGAAACGGGTCAGCACCGTGTCGCCGAGCCGGGTGATGAGGGTGCGGGCGGCCGTCCGCCGGGTGCCGGCGGAGTCGTGGTGCGGCGTCGACTCGCGCACCCAGGGCAGCTCGCTCCGGCGCACCTGGCTCTCCAGGTTCAGCAGCAGCAGGGAGCGCCGGGCCGCGAACGCCCTGTGGTGGGCGGCGACCAGGCGGGACAGCGTCGGGTCGCCGATCGCGGAGGCCTCGGCCTCGGCGGCCAGGGCCGGCACCAGGGAGGCCAGCACCTCGGCGGAGGGCACGATCCCCCGCTCCACCAACGCGTCCAGGGGCGCGATCACGGCCCGCTCCACCCGGGCGCGCAGCGGACCGGGGATCGACGCGCCCTCGGGCACGGTGAAGCTCCGTGCCTCCTCGGGGGAGGTGGGGACCAGGACCGCCTCCGTGTCGGGCACCCCGGAGTTGCCGGGCAGCGGCGTCAGCCGTTCGCCCAGCAGCGCGGCCAGCACGTCGTGGGCGGGCCGAGCGGCCTGGGCCGCCTGGTCGGCGCGCAGGGCGGCGTGCCCCGGGGAACCGGGTACGCCCCGCTTGGCCGTCATCGAGACCACCGCGTGCCGGAGCAGCCCGCGCCGGCGCGCGCCGAGCCCGCCCTCGGTGAGGGCCTCGCGCAGCGCGGCGAGGAGGATCGCGAGGTTCTCATTGGGCCTGCGGTGCTTGGTGCACAGCGTGTGCTCGACGGCGAGCCGCTCGTACTCGTCGAGCAGGGCGGCACCGCGTTCGGTCCACCCGTCGGGACGACGCACGTCCACCTCGGTGGCGCCCGCGCCCGCGTCCTCGGCACCGGGGCCTCCGGCCTCCGCCGTGGTCTCCAGCCAGTGCGTCAACAACCGGTCGGCGAAGGGGTTCCACACCGTCAGGGCCTCTCCCTGGACCGTGACCCGGTGCGCGCCCTTGGCGGTGACGTCCGCGAGGGAGTGCCGCACGTCCTCGACCGACCACCGGAACACGGAGCCCTCGGGCAGGTTCCGGGCGGGGGCCGGACGCGGGGTCAGGCACAGGGTGGCGGCGAAGGGGTCCAGTTCGCCGAGCACGCGCAGCGCCCCGGCGGTGTCGCCGGCGCGCAGCAGCCAGGTGACGGTGAGCAGCGCCGCCTGTTCGGGCTCGTCGATCTCGTATGCGCCGGAGTCCAGGAGGGCGGAGAGGTGCGCCAGACCCGCTTCGGTGAGGTGGTGGGCGTACAGGGCGGCGCGGTCGGCCTTCAGGCCGTGCCGGTCGATGAGCGCGCGTTCCTGGGGACGCAGCGGACCTCCGGCGGCGGCCTCGCCGGTGGCGAAGCCGCCGTGGGAGACCACCGGGGTGACCCAGGCGGGCATGCCCCTGACGGGGGTGCGCGAACCGATGGACAGCAGGCCGCGGGCCATGCCGTCCAGGACCCGCCGCCAGGAGGCGGCGCGGCGTTCGGCGGCCTGGCGCACGGCGGGATCGCCGTGGGTCGCGGCGGTGGCCAGTGCCCTGGCCAGTCGGTCGGCGGCGTATCCGGGGTTCGCTCGCACGGGGGTGGTGTCGTCCATGCCGATGCGGCGGGTTCCGCCCCCGCGACCTCCCGGATGAGCCGGGTGCTCCACTGACTGAGCCACGCATCGTGGATCGGCGCACGCTGCTCGGTGCGCGCGCCGATCGGCCGGTACGGCGGGTTCCGCCCCCGCTCCCTCCCGGTCCGGAGCCGGGCGCTCTGCTCATGAGCCACGTACCGTGACGCCCCTCGGAGGGGCCGTCGACGGGGCGGGTCCCGCCCCGCGGCCTCCCGGTCGTGAACCGGGTGCTCCGCCGGCCGGGCCGTACTCCGTCGATGTCCGTAACCTAGCCGCGGGAAGGGTCGGCGGAAAAGCGATTTTCCGGTGAGGGACGGCATCGACGCCCCGCCGGCGGATGGACGGCCGCTCGTACGGGCGGGGCCTGGGGGTGTGATCCGGGCACCCGGGAGACGAGACGGCGCGGGTTCCCGCGCGCCATCCCGGGAACGCCGTCGACAAGCCGTCGACGAAAGGGGTGCACCGCCGGTACGACGCCCGGTCGCGGGAGGTTCAGACGCCGGACCCCGGACCGTAGGGGGTGGCGAACCGGGTCGCCAGGTCGAACACCGCCGTCGGCTCCGGCAGCGGGCCGCGCGCCAGCAACGTCGCCAGGCACGGGCACCATGGGGCCCTGCCCTGGACGGCGCAGGCCAGCACCCCCAGCAGGCGCAGGGACAGGGCCAGGTCGGCCAGGTGGGGACCGGGACGCTCGACAGCGGCTCCCGGGACGAAGGCCCGCAACCCGAGCTGTTCCTCCTTGGCCCGGGCCAGATCCCGGGCGATGCGGTGCTCGGGGGTGGGCGCCAGGTCGACCAGGCCGTCGTCGGCGATGCGCCGCAGCGCCCCCACGGTGACGGCGGTGGGGGATTCACAGACGCGGGCCAGCGCCTCCAGGGTGGGACAGTCGGCGCGGTGGGCCGGGGAGCAGACCCGCCGCCACCGTTCGGCGGGCAGCAGCGAGGCGAAGCAGTCCACGGCGGCGCGGGTGCGCGGCGTGAGCCAGTGGCGGACGTGTTCGGCGTTGCCCGGGGCGTCGACGGGGACCGGCCAGGGGGTGGGGAGCAGGGCGCGCAGTGACAGGCCGCGGCGTCGAGGGGTGCGCAGCGGTTCGGGGCGGCGCGTCCACGGGTCCGGTTCGACCCGGCGGGCCAGGGCGTGCGGGGTGTGGTCGGCGCAGGGCGGGCTGAGGCGGGGGCGGAGACAGCGTCCGCCACGGAGGGTGGGACCGTCGCAGGGGTGTGCGCGAACGAGGTTCCGGGCCATGGTTCCGAGGATCCCCGACCGGTACGGTCCGTGCCATGGCCTCGACGGTCAGGTTCCCGGGACGGGCGGTAAGAGACGAGGTCACCGGCGGGGGAGGAGGGTGTGGCCGGAAGTGGCGACCGTGGCGGGGGTTTCGTAAGGGTTCCGTGTCCTCTGTGGGGGTACCTCCGAAGCGCGCGGATTCCGTCGTTCCGGCCCGTTCCGGGGGTCTCGCGTCGTACGGTGGGGGCTGATCCGGGGGAGGACCCGTGGCGGAAGGCGATTGGCGGTGCGGGGTCTGCGCCGCCCTCAACGAACCCGTGAGCCGGGCCTGCCTGGTGTGCGACACCGTCCGCACGGTGGTCGCCCAGGAGGAGGGCCCGGCGGACCTGCTGGCCGCCCCGGTGGGGACCGAGGTCTTCCAGGGGTCCGCCGCGCCGCCGACGCTCCCCGACGACCTGCCGTCGGTCCGGGTGATGGAGCCACCCGTCCCCGCGCCGGACCGGCCGGGACGTCGGTCGGGGCGTGTCGGTTCGGGCGGTGCCGTCCCGGGCGGCCACGTCCTGCGGGCGGGGGCCGGCGGGGGAGCGGCGGGCCCGCCCCCGGGAACCCCGACGCCCCCGAACCCCGCCCCTCCCTCCGCCACCACGGCGCCGCTGCCGGTGATCCCCGGCGAACGCCGACGGACGTGGCCGCGTGTGCCGTCCGGGACGGTGCGGGCCCTGGCACTCGGCGCGCTCGGCCTGACCCTCATCGTGCTCTGGTGGGTGCTGCCCGGGGGCGAGGGAGAGGAGGAGGCGTCGACGGGGCCGCCGCCCCAGCGGCCCTGCCCGGACCGGGTGGCCGCGCTCATTCCCGGTTCCGGGGACGGGCCCCTGGTGGAGTCCTATGAGACCGTGCGGCACCGGATCGTCCTGTGCGCCGACGGGACCGGCACCCTGTACTACTTCGGGGAGTTCCTCGACGGCACCGGCGAACCCATGGTGGTGCCCGCCGAGCGTGACGGGGACGGGTACACGGCGCGGGCGGGGGAGACGCGGTACGAGATCGCCGACGGCAGGGTCGTCGTCATCGGAGGTGACGGGGCCGAACTGGCCCGTCACGACCTCATCGAGGTCGACCCGTCGTGAGACGACGGGCGCACCCCGCCGGGGCGCGCCCGAACGTTCGCTAGCGGGTCTTGACCAGCGTGGCGACGATGCCGGCGATCAACATCATCGACAGGCTCACGCACATCAGCACGAAGGCGATGGTTCCGATCACGGTTGGTTCTCCTCACGTTCGCTCTTGCCCGGCACTCGACCGGCGCGCGTACCTCTACGGGGGGTCACCCTATCTCCCCCCTGCCGGGTCGCCGCGCCGGGGCGGGTGCCGCGACCTGCGCGGTCATCCCCGGTCCCAGGCCCGACGGTAGGTGTCCACGAGCCAGCGGTCGGCCCAGTCGGTGTCGGGGTCGGCGGGCAGGTCGGCGGTCTCGCACAGGACGACCAGCCGCTCCTCCAGGTCCCGGGCGCGCTCCAGTGCCTCGGCCCTGGTGTGCTCGCCCCTGCGCAGTTCGCGCAGCCACGTCCGGTCGGGTTCGGGCATGGGCAGGGTGAGCCGACCGGTCTCCAGCAGTTCCACGCCCTGGACGCCCAGCCGCACCATGTGGTAGGCGAACTTGGTGTCGAAACCGTACCGTTCCACGAGTTCGGGCCGGTTGGTGTGCTTGCCGCCGCGCGTCCCCTCCATCCGCTCGCGTTGGGCGCGCAGGTAGCCCAGGAACCGGTGACCGGCCCGACGGGACAGGACGCGGTCGGTCCGGGAGCGCAGGTCGCGGCCGACGTCGGTGATCTCGACGATCTCGTGTTCGGGCACGTACAGCGGGAGCAGCACGGTGGGGTTGCCCTCCAGCGCCAGGCGCATCCACTTGCGCAGCGAGTAGACGGTGAGGTCGAGGTCGCCGGGGCCCGAGCGCACGTGTTCGGGCCGGGTGCGGTGGATGTACTGCTCGAAGGTCCGCAGGCCGACCACGTACTCGGGGGGCTCGACGCACAGGCCCATCTCGTCGCGGTCGTCCTGGTCGGTGACGGTGATGCCGTGCACGCCGGAACCGACCTGGCAGCGCAGCACCGTGCCCTTCTCGGCGATGGCGGCGAATTCCGGTGTCGAGTGCTTCACGGGTGGCTCCCCGGATCGTGGTGGGTCGACCGGCAAACTATCGCTCCCGACGACGGAACGCCCGTGGTTTTCACACGAGGCGCACCGATGCACTCGTCATGTCCGTAACAGTGAGAAAAAGAGGGGAACCTGAATAAAAGTGCGATGAGCGGCGTTCCAGGCTTGCCCCACGGGGCCCGGGAACCGTTTACTGATCGGCGTACCGTGCGCGATCGGCCATCAGTGCCCGATCAGGACAGGAAGTAGGAACGTGTCCCCGGAGACGCCCGAGGGTCGGCCCTCGAAGATCGACACCACCATCCCCCACAACGCCCGCATCTGGAACTACTGGCTGGGCGGCAAGGACAACTACCCGGTGGACCGGGAGATGGGCGAGCAGATCCGCTCGTTCTTCCCCGAGATCGTGGACAACGCGATCGCCGACCGGGCCTTCCTGGTCCGCACCGTCACCCACCTCGTCCGCGAGGAGGGCGTCCGGCAGTTCCTGGACATCGGCACCGGTCTGCCCACCCTCGACAACACCCACGAGGTCGCCCAGTCCCTCGCCCCGGACGCCCGCGTGGTCTACGTCGACAACGACCCGCTGGTGCTGGCGCACGCCCGCGCCCTGCTCACCGGGAGCGAGGAGGGCGTCACCGACTACATCGACGCCGACCTGCGCGATCCGAAGGGCATCCTGGCCGAGGCGGCCAAGACCCTCGACCTGTCCCGGCCGGTCGGTCTCATGCTGCTCGGCGTGGTGAACTTCGTCGAGGACGACGACGAGGTCCGCGCCATCCTCGACACGCTGCTGGGCGGGCTGGCCCCGGGCAGTCACCTGGTCATCTCGCATCCCACCGACGACATCGACCGCGAGCGCGCCCACCAGGTCGCGGCGGCCTGGAACGAGAAGGGAACGCCCAAGCTCACCATCCGCTCGGCGGAGGGCATCGAGGCGCTGTTCGACGGCCTGGAACTGCTGGAGCCCGGGGTGGTCTCCTGCTCGCTGTGGCGTCCGGCCGAGACCGAGATCGGCGAGATCCGCCCGGTCGCCGAGTACGGCGGCGTCGCCCGCAAGAACTAGCCGGTCACGGCGACCGGTCGACGCGCGGCCCCGTCCGATCGGGACGGGGCCACGCCGTGCTCGGCCGAGGGCGCGTCGCGTATCGGCCCCGGGCCGACGGTCACCGCCGTGTGCGAGTCTGATGGGACGTCGAGGGAACGGGGAGGATCGTCATGGACGGGGAACGCGTGGATCGCGGGGAGCGCCGGATGGCCGCCCCCGCCGACGTCGTCCACCGGGCGCTGCTGGACCCGCGCTCCCTGGAACGGTGGCTCCCCCCGGAGGGGATGACCGGCCGCGTGGAGTGCTTCGACCCGCGTCCGGGCGGCGGATACCGGATGACCCTCACCTACCGGGACCCCGGACCCGGCAAGACCGACGCGGGCACCGACGTCGTCGAGGTCGGGTTCGTGGACCTGGTCCCCGAGGAGCGGGTCGTCCAGCGCGTGGTCTTCGAGTCGGACGACCCCGCCTTCGCCGGGACCATGACGATGACCTGGCGGCTGGCCTCCGACGGTGACACCACCCTGGTCACCGTCACCGCCGAGGACGTTCCGCCCGGGATCACCCCGCAGGACCACGCGGCCGGCCTCGCGTCCTCCCTGGCCCAGCTGGCCGTCTTCGTCGAACACGGCTGAACGGTCTCCCCGGGAGCCCGCGATCACCTCCGCCCACTGCGCCCCAGAAGGCGGGGCTGCTACTGCCACGACTGATCTTCTCCGCAAGTTCAGGCCGTTATGGGGCTGCCCGACCCCCGAAGCTGGGCGTCAGGTCGGTTCGGTCATGTCTCGTTCCCGGATAGTGGCCCTGCGAAGCCAGGTGATCGCGGAGGCGTTCGTGGCGGAACTGGTAGACCACACCCACTTGACGGAGCAACCCGGCGCGATGTGCGTCCTCTAGGAATCGTGACAGCCGGAGGGGCATTCTGCGGCTCACCACCAAAGCGGTGAGACCGATGCAGTATCCCAGCCACGGGTTCGGAGCCACGAGGCCGATCATGGCCCCGCCTAGGGCGCCGCTCACCACGCTGAGCCATGTGCTGCTCTCCAACCCCGGGAAGAAGGAGAAGAGCACGTCCACCCCTGACCCGCCCAAGGCGCCGAAGAGCATGCCCAGCCCTAGGTTCCTCAGGAATTTCTGCCGGTAGACGCGCAGGTCAACTTGAGGACTGGGGGCTCGATCCAGGGCGAAATGCGGCTTGGTCCATTGCAAAATGAAGACGGTGGTTCCCGAGGCGATACCGCCCAGCAAACCGAATCCGATGCCACCCAGGAGGGGGTCTCCGGAGCCGAGCATCCCCTGGACGTAGGCCCCCGTCATCACCAGCACGAGAACGACCAACCCGACCCGGCCGATGAATCGTGCTGAGGAGCGCAGAGCCCGCGGGAGTCCTCCTCCGCGCTCTGAATAGGCCGGTTCGGGTCCTTTGCGAAAACCACTGGACAAGAGGGCGCACACACCACCGAGGAAACCCAGCGCCGTTCCCCACAGCCATGGTCGGTCCGATCCCAGAGCGAGCACGGCTCCGACCCAGGCCACACCGCCCAAGCCGATGGAGAAAGCGATTGCCAACACGACGGACACCGCCCACGCGGGCGGTGCGTCCCGAAGCCGTCGCCACTCGTAGTCCGTCAAGTCCTTCTGCCGGAGATAGTCCGCTAGGTAACCGAGCCAGGTTTCGGCCTTCTCCACCGGCCAGTTCCCGAACGAGGATGAAGCCGAGCCTCCCGGGTCGCCCCGCTGTGCCTGTCTGCGAGCGGTGCCCGAGAGCATGGGGACGAGTTGGTCGAGCAGGTGGTGGGTCACGGCCTCCCGCGCGGAGACAGGGCCCTCGCCCTCGTGCTCGATGGCGAGAGAGATGAGGTCTCCGGGGTCGCGTTCGGTTTCCAGGTAAGTCGCTCGCAGGATCCAGAGGTCCACTGGTGTGGCGAGGGCCATGGTGAGCCCGTCGTTCCTGTCGTCGAACCGGCCGAGAACCTCCTGCCAGGCCGGAGGCACCGCACGTGACAAGGGCGCGGTTCCGGGCGGGTTGAGCAGACCGGTGATGTAATCCCGGATGTCCGTGGGGCGGAGTTCTCGGGGCGCGAGCACGGCGGCCGCGCGCAGTTCGGAGGAGTGCCGGGCCGTTCTCATCGCGGCTCTCACCTGTTGGGTCCGGCCGGTCACGATCAGTCGACGATCCGGCGCGTACGAGAGATAGACCTCGAACATCTCGACGATGTCCTTTTGCTTTTGTTCGAAGACCTCGTCCAGGCCGTCGAACACGGGAAGGATTCCTCCTCGTTCGATGAGCGGTGCGATCGGGTCGGTCCCGTATTCTCCGCTCGTCAGCACCGGGTAGAGCCGTTCGAGGTAATGGCGTATCCAGGCCTCGACCCCCGGGTGCCGGGACATGTCCCAGGAAGAAAGGGGCAGGAAGACCGGGACCGGGACCTGCGTGTGTTCTTGCGCTTTCGAGGCCACCTGATGGACGAGCAGCCCGGCCAGGGTCGTCTTCCCCATCCCCGGGCCACCATTGACGATGACCGTGCGCGTTTGACCCTCGGTCACCAACTCCCCGAGCCGGCGGATCCCTTCTTCGTCGAGGGTGATGTCGATCGGTGCGGTTGGAGGGGAACGGAAGATCCACCGGCTGTGGATGACACCTCGGGCGTCAACCCCGCGCAGGGAGAGCTGGGCGCGCCATTCGCTCTGCGCGCTTCGCGCCAGATACGTGCGCACACGCTCGATCTGTTCTTCGGTCGAGGGAGACGTTCTCTGGAACCAGTTCGGCGCTTCCATCATGATGGCGATGATGACCGCTCCCACGAGCAGGGTGAAGAGTGTCCACGTCATGTTGTTCGTTATGAGGTTGACGGTGGCACTGATGATGACGTTGATGACGGCCAGGCCGGTGGTGCGTGCGAGCCGGGGGAACGAGACCATCTTCCGCACCTGTGCCCTTTCCCCTGCACGGATATTGGGGAGAGGCTAGCCGGAATCCGATCGGTCCGTCACGGTGTATGTGATATTCGCTGCTGTGCGCCGGATCGCCCTGTCTCCGGTTGGCCCTGATCCGGGGCCTTCCTGCCACTCTGTTCCCGACCCCTGCGGGCAGTGCACCTAGGGTGGCCGTGGGGCTCGGGCGCGGGCCGTGCGGAGTTCCACCGGCCACGACCGACAGGGGAGTGCCTTGCCTCACGACCCGACCACCCCCCTCGACCCCGACCACTGGACCGCCCGGCTGTCCGATCTCGCGCGGCGTCACGGTGTGCCCGGCGCCCAACTGGGCGTGCTGCGCCCGACCCCCGACGGGGGCGAGGAGACGATCGCGGTCGCTCACGGCGCCCTGGACGCCGGCACCGGCCACCCCGTTGGCACGCGCTCGGCCTTCCAGATCGGATCGATCGCCAAGGTCTGGACGACGACCGTGATCATGGGTCTGGTCGAGGAGGGGCTGCTGACCGTGGACACCCCGATCGCGAAGATCCTGCCCGAGGCGGTCCCGTCCGAGGCCGCGACCACGGCCGGGGTGACCGTGCGCCACCTGCTCGTCCACACGAGCGGGATCGACGGCGACCTGTTCACCGACACCGGCCGGGGCGACGACGCGGCGGTACGTCGCCGCGCTCCCCGAGGCCGCCCGCGTCCACCCCCTGGGCGCCACCTTCTCCTACTGCAACTCCGGTTTCGTGCTGCTCGGCCGGATCGTCGAACGGCTCACCGGGCTGGTCTGGGACGAGGCGATGCGCGAACGCCTCTTCGTCCCCCTGGGGCTGGAGCGCACCGGTACCCTCCCCGAGGACGCGCTGCTGTACGAGGCCGCGATCGGACACGTCACAGGCCTGCCCGAGCCGGTGCGCGCCGCGCGGTGGGGGCTGCACCGCTCGGTGGGACCGGCCGGCGGCGTCACCGCCGACGTCGGGGACGTGCTGCGCTTCGCCGCCGTCCACCTGCGCGGCGGCGTCACCGCCGACGGGACCCGGATCCTCGAAGAGGACACCGTGCGCGCCATGACGGAGTTCCAGGTGAAGGTGCCCGACCCCCACACCCTCGGCGATTCCTGGGGACTGGGCTGGATCCGCCACGGCTGGCACGGGCACCGCCTGATCGGCCACGACGGCAACACCTTCGGCCAGTCCGCCTTCCTGCGCCTGCTGCCCGAGACCGGTACGGCCGTCGTCCTGCTCACCAACGGCGGCCGGCCCCGCGACCTCTACCGGGACCTGTACGGGGAGGTCTTCGACACGCTGGCCGGGGTGCGGATCCAGGACGCGTTGGCGCCGCCCGCCGTCCCGGTGGACGTCGACATCACCCCCACCTGGGCGTGTACGAGAACGCCGCCGAACGCCTGGAGGTCCTCAGGAGCGAGGACGGGCCAGTGCTCCGGGTGACCGCCCTGGGTCCGCTGGCCGCCTTGGAGCCCGAACCCGTCCAGGAACACCCGTTGGTCGCGGTCGGCTCGGGCGTCCACGCGACCCGCCCCGCGGACGCGCTGACCTGGACCCCGGTGACCTTCTACCGCCTGGACACGGGACGGGAGTACGTCCACCGCAACGGGCGGGCACCGCCCCGGGCGGGCTCACTCGCCGTGTAGCGCGTCGGCGGTGGCGGTGCCGCGCAGACCCGCGGGCGGGCCCTGGTAGAGGATCCGTCCGCCGCGCGCGCCGGGTCCGGGGCCCAGGTCGATGATGTGGTCCGCGTGCCGCATGACGTCCACGTCGTGCTCGATCACGACCACCGTGTGCCCCCGTTCGACGAGCCGGTCCAGGACGTCGAGCAGGACGGCGACGTCGCGCGGGTGCAGGCCCGTGGTGGGCTCGTCCAGCACGTACGTCGCCGGTTCGGGGGCCTCCCGCAGTTCCCGGGCGATCTTGAGGCGCTGGCACTCACCGCCCGACAGGCTCGTGAGGGGGCGGCCCAGGCGCAGGTGGCCCAGGCCGACCCGGTCGAGCCGGCGCAGCGCCGCGCGGATCCGGTCGTCGGGCAGCCGTCCGATCGCCTCGGTGACCGTCAGGTCGTCGATGTCGGCGATGGACGCCCCGCCGACCCGGTGGCGGAGCACCTCCTCCGTGAAGCGGCGGCCGTCGCAGACCGGGCACACGGTCTCCCGGCTCTCCAGGAACGCCAGGTCCGTGCGGACCGTGCCCAGCCCGCGGCACTCGGGGCAGGCCCCGTCGGAGTTGGCGCTGAACCGGCCGGCGGGCAGTCCGCTGTGCGCGGCGAACAGGGCGCGCAGCGGGGCGGCGACGCCGGTGTAGGTGAGGGGCGTGGAACGCCGGTTGACGGTGACGGGCCGCTGGTCGATCACGACCGCCCCGTGGCCGGCGATGAGCTCCGCCGCCAGGCTGGACTTGCCCGACCCGGCGACGCCGGTGAGCACCGTGAGCACCCCGAGGGGCACGTCCACGGTGAGGTTCCTCAGGTTGTTGCGGCTGGCGTCGCGCACCGTGAGGGCCCCGGCGGCCGGTCGCGGCTCCGCGCGTGCCGGTGTCCGCGCCGCGAGGGCGATGGCGGTCGCGGTGCCCGACGCCCGCAGCGCCTCGAACGCGCCCTGGTGGACGACCCGACCCCCGTCGGCGCCGGCGCCCGGCCCGATCTCGACGAGTTCGTCGGCAACGGCCATGACGGCCGGGTCGTGCTCGACGACCAGCACGGTGTTCCCCCGATCGCGCAACCGCGCCAGCAGCCCGGTCATCGACGCGACGTCGCTCGGGTGCAGACCGACGGAGGGCTCGTCGAACACGTAGATCATCTCCACGAGGTCGCCGCCCAGGTGCTTGACGGTCTTGACCCGCTGCGACTCCCCGCCGGACAGGCTCGTGGTGGCCCGCCCCGGGTGCAGGTACCCCAGGCCGATCTCCACCATGGTCCGCAGCCGTTCCCCGAGTTCGGCCACGACGGGCGCGACGGCGGGGTCGTCCACCTCCGCGACCAGGGCGGCGAGGTCGGCGATCTCCGTACGGGCCAGTTCCCCGAGGGCGGACCCCAGGACGGTGGCGGTACGGGCCGCCTCGTTCAGCCGGTCGCCGCGACACTCCGGGCAGACCCCGGAGCGGGTGAACCGCGCCGTGGTCTCCCTCTTGCGGTCGGACGTCTCGCCGGCGGCGCGCAGGTGGATCCGCTCGAAGCGCTCCACGACCCCCTCGTACTCCCTGGCGGGCCGGCCACCCAGCCGCGCCGCGTGCTCACCGCCGTACAGCAGGGCCCGGCGTTCGTCCTCCGTCCACTCCCGCAGCGGGGTGTCGGCGGTGAAGGAACCGACGTCGGCGTAGCGTGCGTACCAGTGCCGGCCGTCGCCGAACCCCGGGACGCGGATCGCCCCCCGGGCGAGGGACAGGTCGAGGTCGAGGAACCGGTCGACCGCGCTCACCACGACCTCGCCCAGCCCGGAGCAGGTGGGGCACATCCCGGCGGGGTCGTTGAACGAGAACCGGGACGCCTCGCCCACGTGCGGCGTGCCGATCCGGGAGAACAGCAGCCGCAGGTACGTCCAGATCCCGGTGACGGTCCCGACGGTGGAGCGGGCGTTACCGCCCAGCCGCCGCTGGTCGACGACGACCACGGGGGACAGCCCCTCGATCCGGTCCGCGTCGGGCCGGGTCCACGCGGGAAGCCGGCCCCGGGCGAACGGCGGGAAGGTCTCGTTGAGCCGGTGCCCGGCCTCGGCCGCGATGGTGGCGAACACCAGCGACGACTTGCCCGACCCCGACACCCCCGCGAACACCACCAGGCGTCCGCGGGGCACGTCGAGGTCGATCGACCTCAGGTTGTTGGTCCGCACGCCGCGCAGGCGGATCACCGGATCGTCCCTCGTCTCCATGACGGTCGTCTCCATGGCGGCGAGGCTAGAACCGGATGTGGCCGGAAAACGACCGCGATCTCGGCGAGACTGGACCCATGGCGGACGTCACCGGGCGCATCCTCGCCCTGCTCACCACCCTCCAGTCCGGGCGTTCCTTCACCGGGGAGGAACTGGCCGCGCGGCTCGACATCAGTCCCCGGACCCTGCGCCGCGACGTCGAACGCCTGCGCGGCTACGGCTATCCGGTGAGCACCCGCCCTGGGCCCGGCGGCCACTACCGGTTGGTGGCGGGCGCCGCCATGCCGCCGCTGGTGTTCGACGACGACGAGGCCGTCGCCACCCTCCTGGGGCTGGCCGCCCTCGCCGTCGGAGGCGACGCCGAGGGCGGGAGCGTGGAGGAGGCCGCGACCCGCGCCTACGGCAAGGTCGACCAGTACCTGCCCGCCCGGCTGCGGCACCGCGTCGCCCGGCTCCGCGAGAGCCTGGAGAGCACCGCCGTGCCCGGTCCGGCCACCGCGGCCCGGGACCTGTCGACCCTCGCCGACGCCGTCCGGCGTCGACGGATCGTCGCCTTCGACTACCGGGGTCGTACGGGGGAGGTCTCCTCTCGACGGGTCGAGCCGCACCGCCAGATCCACCACCGACGACGGTGGTACCTGCTGGCCTGGGACGTCGACAAGGAGGACTGGCGACTGTTCCGGACGGACCGCGTCACCGACCTGCGGGTGACGCACGGGGTGCACGGGCCGCGACCGCTGCCCGCCGACACCGCCGCGGACTACCTGCGGCGAGGGCTGGACCGCGACCGCACCCGGGTCGTCCTCACCGTGGACGCGCCCTCGGCGGCGGTGGCGGACGCCTTCGCCGAGCACGACGCCGAGTTCGAGGCCCTCGACGACGCCCGGACCCGCGTCGCGGTGATGACCGACACCTGGGAGTGGCTGTTGCCGCCCCTGGCGTTCCTGGCCGCCGGGGTCACCGTCCACGAACCCGACGCGATCCGTGAGGCCCTGCGCGGGTTCGGCGCGCGCCTGCGCGGGGGCGACGCGATGGTCCGATGAACACCGTAGTACGATGTTCGTCGTACCAAAGTCCGCCGGACTCCCCCCACCGAGGAGCGAAGAGCCGCCGTGAGCTCCCTGTTCACCCCGCTGACCCTGCGGTCACTGACCATCCCCAACCGCGTGTGGATGGCCCCGATGTGCATGTACTCGGCCGCCGACCAGGGCCCCGAGGCCGGTGTGCCCACCGACTTCCACCTCGCCCACCTGGCCTCCCGCGCCGCCGGCGGAACCGGCCTGGTCATGGCGGAGGCCACCGCCGTGCGGCCCGAGGGCCGGATCAGCCCCGCGGACCTGGGCCTGTGGAACTCCGCCCAGCAGGCCGCCTTCACCCGCGTCACCTCCGTCATCGCCGACCACGGCGCGGTCCCCGCCGTCCAGCTCGCCCACGCCGGCCGCAAGGCCTCCGTCGACCGCCCCTGGAACGGCCACCGCTCCGTCCCCGGGAACGAGGGCGGCTGGACCCCCGTCGCCCCCAGCGCCGAGGCCTTCCCTCCCCTGCCCGTGCCCCACGAGCTCACCGTCGACGAGATCGAGCGGCTGATCGCCGACTTCGCGGCCTCCGCCGAACGCGCCCTGGCCGCGGGCTTCCGCGTGGTGGAGGTGCACGGTGCCCACGGCTACCTCCTCAACTCGTTCCTGTCCCCGGTCGGCAACCACCGCACCGACGCCTACGGGGGGAGCTTCGAGAACCGACTCCGCCTCCCGCTCGCCGTCGTCGACGCGGTGCGCGCGGTCTGGCCCGAGGACCTGCCGGTGTTCTTCCGGGTCTCGGCCACCGACTGGCTCACGGAGAACACCGAGGATCCCCGCGAAGGGTGGACCGGCGAGGACACCGTCCGCCTGGCCAAGGAACTCCAGGCCCGGGGCGTGGACCTGCTCGACGTCTCCACCGGGGGCATGGCGCCCAAGGCGCGCATCCCGGTCGCGCCGGGCCACCAGGTGCCCTTCGCCGAACGGGTGCGCGCCGAGACCGGCATGCCCACCGGAGCGGTCGGCCTCATCACCGAACCGGCCCAGGCCGAGGAGATCGTCGCCTCCGGCCGCGCCGACGCCGTCCTGCTCGGCCGTCAACTCCTGCGCGAGCCCTACTGGGCCAACAGGGCCGCCGCCGAACTCGGCGCCACGCCCCGCTGGCCCGAGCAGTACGGCTACGCCATCACCCCGCGCGCCGGGAGGTAGCGGACGCGGTGGGAGGGCGGGAGGAGGAGGTCAGACACCGGCCTCCTCCTTCCGCTCCGGGGCCGGGTCCGGGGCCCAGCACCGGACGTTGGGCAGCTCCGGCAGCCGGTCGGCGGTGAACACCGGGTCCAACCCCTGCCCGCGCTGCTCCGTGTAGTCCTTGAGGAGCTTGAGCGCGACGCCCGCCAGCGGCACGATCGCCGCCAGGTTGAGCAGGGCCATGAACCCCATGGTGGTGTCGGACAGCGTCCACACCAGCTGGATCGAGCCGATGGAGCCCAGGAAGGTCGCCACCAGGAAGACCCACTTGTAGGCGGTCAGCAGCCTCTCGCTCGGGTTGAGGAAGCCGATGTTGGACTCCCCGTAGTAGTAGTTGCCCAGCACCGAGCTGAAGGCCAGCAGGAAGATGATGACCGTCAGCGCGTGCACCGCCCAGGCGCCGAGGTTGGCGCCCAGCGCGTCCTGGGTCATCGTGGCGCCCAGATTCTCACCGTAGGAGGGGTTGGAGAGCAGGATGATGAAGGCGGTGACCGAGCAGACGACCAGGGTGTCGAAGTAGACGCCCAGCGTCTGCACCAGCCCCTGCTTCACCGGGTGGCTGACGCTGGCGGTGGCCCCGGCGTTGGGGGCCGAACCCAGTCCCGCCTCGTTGGAGAACATCCCGCGCCGCACGCCCTGGATGATCGCGGTGCCCAGGCCGGCGGCGGCGATCTCGCGCAGACCGAACGCGTGCGCGAACATGAGCGAGACGACGCCGGGGATCTGCTCGATGTTCATGAGCACGACGGTGATGCCCAGCAGCAGGTAGGCCAGCGCCATGAACGGGACCAGCAGCTGCGCGACGTGGGCGATGCGCCGGATGCCGCCGAAGATGACGCCCGCGGTCAGCGCCACCAGTGCGACGCCGACGGCGGCGGGCAGCCACGGCATGGCGTCGGTGTCGGCCCCCAGTTCGGACGCGGAGCCGACGAGGGTGCTGGAGATCGTGTTCGCCTGCACGGCGTTGAAGACGAAGCCGAAGGTCACCGTGATGGTGATCGCGAAGACCACGCCCAGCCAGCGCTTGCCCAGTCCGTACTGCATGTAGTAGGCCGGGCCGCCCCGGAAGCCGTCCTTGTAGGGCACCTTCCACAGCTGCGCCAGCGTGGACTCCACGAAGCTGGCGGCGCCGACGAGGAGCGCCATGAGCCACATCCACACCACGGCGCCGGGGCCGCCCAGGGAGATCGCGGTGGCCACGCCCGCGACGTTTCCGGTCCCCACCCGGGCCGCGGCGGACACCGCGAACGCCTGGAAGGAGGAGATGGACCGCCTGTTCCCGTCGTCCGCGTGCCCCGAGCCGGCCAACGCACCGAACATGGCGGGGAGGAGCCGGAACTGCACCAGCCCCAGCCGGACGGTGAAGTAGAGGCTCGCGGCGACCAGCACCACGATGACCAGGGGCCAGAAGAGTTCGTTGTTGAAGACGCCGATGGCGTCGGTCAACCCTTGCATGAGAGGGGAGCTCACCGTTTCCACAGAGGATGGGGGATGTCCGTACGGAGGCCCTTACTCGCCCGATTCGTCCGGATTAAACACGGTGCGTCCGTTCGGAGTTCTTCCGTCATGGAATCGTTGCCGACGAGCGGTGCGGAGCCCCCCGGGGGCCTCGCGAGCGCCGCCGGCCCCGCCCGCCCGGTGCCCCTCGCCCCGGCGCGCGCCGCCCGCTCAAGAGAGAGTCCCGGCCCCGCCCGGCGGTGGCCCCTGGAAAACCCGGAGGACACGTGAACTGAATCTCCCCGGGTGTGATGGAGGCTCTGGCATGTACCGGCAACACACCCCGGGTGATGGCCTCCCCCCGCAGCACCGCGATCGGGCTGCTCCGAGTGGTCGGGTTCGACAACCTCACCGAGGCCAACCGCCACATGATCCGCGACGAGATCCGTCCTCTCGGACTCCTACAGACCTGACTTCGCCGGGACCCCGGGTGCTCAGAGATCCCGTGCGGAGTGGGCAGGTGAGCCTGGTCAGGTTCTGGCCGCAGTCGACCACGGCCGGGAACTCGCTCCAGGAGACCTCGACCTCGTGATCGAGCGGACCGAGCGGACACAGTGAGGCGGCGAGCATCGCGCTCCGTTCCGCCGCCTCCCGCTCGACGCCCGAAGTGCGAATCCGCTGGACAACGCCTTGTGGGCCGAATCGCCCCACCCCGGGGATGCGTTCGGCGCGAGAACCTGGCAGGCTTCCACCACGGTGTGACCGGGTGGGAAGCGCAGCCTCGCGGGGCCAACGACACCCACCCGGCGCACGGTCACCGCCTCGCGGGGCGATGACGAGGCCCTCACCTCCCCGGTCGAGCCGACGAGTGAACGCTCGGAGGCCGTAAGGCCGACGCCACGGGGACCACGCCCCGCCCCACACCCCCGCACGACGGCGGCCGGAAGGACATGGCGGGCCTGTGCCGCGCCCCTCCGGCCGGCCTCCTTCCCTCAGCCCCGGTCGCGAACGGCGATCGCGTCGACCTCGAAGAGCATCCCCGGCAGGGCCAGGGCGGCGACGCCGAGCAGGGACTGCGTGGGCGGCCGAGCGCCCCAGGTCCGCTCGACGCGCGCGGTGAGCACCCCGAGCCGGTCGAGGTCGAGCCCCACGACGTAGGTGCGCAACTGGACGACGTCCCGCGGGCCGACCCCGCCGGCGGCCAGGGCGGTCTCCAGGTTCTCGAAGGAACGCTCCACCTGTCGGGCGAAGTCGTCGGGGGAGACGACCCCGCCGTCGGCGTCGGAGGCGTACTGGCCGGCGACGAACACGAATCCCTCGGTGCTCGCCAGATGGCTGTAGCCGAACCCGACGGGGTCGTGCAGGGTGGCCGGGTTGATGACGGTGTGGCTCATGGTTGTCTTCCTTCTTCTTTCATTCTCGATGTCGAGGTCGGCCGCGCGGCGGTGACGTTCGGGGGAGCGCCGGGCCACGGACGGTCAGCAGGAGCAGCGCCGCCGCGAGGAGGATCCCGGCGAGGGCGAGCACCCCGGTCGGATTCGTCAGGGTCAGGGCCAGCCCTCCGAGCAGGGCACCGAGGGCGATGGCGGCGTTGAAGGCCGCGACGAACAGGGAGGTGGCGGGTTCGGCGGCCTGCGGGGCGACGGTGAGCATCCACGTCTGGAGGCCGACCGAGACGCCCCCGTAGGCCAATCCCCACAGGCCGACCACCAGGAGGGCCGCCCACGGGGTGTGGCCGACCAGGGCGAACACGAGCATCGTCAGCGCGAGCGTCGCCGTGATGGTCCACAGCGCCCCGCGCACATGATCGGCGCCGAGCATCCCCGCCATGAAGTTGCCTACCAGACCGGCCGCCCCGAACAGCAGGAGCGCTCCGCCGACCGCCGTGGCGGTCATGCCGGCCTCCTCGTGCAGCAGGGGGCGGACGAAGGTGTAGGCGGTGAAGTGCCCGGCCACCAGGAGCAGGGTCAGGATCACGCCGAGCCGGACCCCACCGTCGCGGCCGAGCAGCAGTCCCCCCAGGTCGGCCTGCCGCAACGACCGTTCGACGGGCAGGGACGGCACGGCGGCGAGCACCCCGGCCAGAGCGATGAGCCCGAGCAGGCCGGCCGCCCCGAAGGGGAGGCGCCACCCGTGCGCCTCGGCGAGCAGCGTGCCGAGCGGCACCCCGACCACCGAGGCGGCGGCGACCCCGCTGAAGATGACCGCCGTGGCCCTGCCGACGTGGCGCGCCGGGACCAGGCGCGGCGCCAGACCTCCGGCGACGGCCCAGAAACCACCGATCGCCGCGCCGATCGCCACCCGTGCGGCGAGTACGGCCGTGAGGCTCGGGCCGACGGCGGTGACGACGTTCCCCGCGATCAGCAGCGCCAAGAGACCCGCCAGGACGAGACGCCGGTCGAGGCGGCCGATGACGGTCGCGGTGAGCGGCGCGGACACCGCCGCGACGATGCCGGGGACGGTGACCGTCAGGCCCGCGCGGGCCTCCTCGACCCCGAGGTCCCGGGCCATCGGGGTGAGCAGGCCGACGGGCAGCAGCTCGGTCGTCATGAGGGCGAAGATGCCCAGGGTGAGGGCGCCGACGGCGCACCACCCACGTGTCCCGCCCGGTGCGGTCCGGGCCGGCACCGGGGGAGAGGACGGTTCCGGGCTCATCGGGACCTCCTGTCAAGGAGTTCCCGGATATTTGATATCGATGATATGTCCATGCCAAGGTCTCCTGTGGGGGAGTGGATCGGGGAAGGTCCTACCGGAGTCGCTCGCGGGTGGCCTCCGGGGCCGTCGGGTCCCGCTGTTCCACGGTGCGGCGGACGTCGGCGATCGTCTGCTCGGCCAGCGCCGTGCGCCAGGCGAGTTCGGCCTTGCGCATGGCCTGGGAGATCGTGCAGGTGCGCCGGTAGTCGACGTCCGGGCGTCCGCCCGGCCCGTCCTTGAGGATCTGGCGGCAGCGGAAGGCGTCCTCCGGGCCCTCGATCGCGGTGACGACGTCCAGCAGGGTGATCGAGGCGGGGTCGCGTCCGAGTCGGAAGCCGCCGCGCGGTCCCGTCGTGGAGATGAGGATGCCGGCCCGGGCCAGGGCCTGGAGGTGCTTGCTCAGGTAGGCCGTCGGCAGTGAGAAGACCTCCGCGAGCCGCGCGGCGGGCACGGCGTCACCGGGGTCGGTCCAGGAGAGGTTGACGCAGGTGTGCAGCGCCCACTCGACCCCTTCGCTCATCTTCATGATCCCGGATGTTATATGTCCTGAATGGGTCGTGGCAACACGCCGTGCGCCCGTCTCCTCGGCCCGTACGCCCCTCCCGCCCTGTCGGTGGTCTTGGACCACGCGCCCTTGTGGAGTCCGACGGGCCCGGCACCCGGCGCACGGTCCCACCCCGCGCACGGCGACGGCCCCGTCCCCACCCGCCGTGGCCGCCCGCCGCGGCACGGGTGGGAGCGGGGCCGACACGGGCCCCTCTCCGGGGTCCTACTCCTTGGGGCGGTCGTCGATGACGCGGCGGAACTTGCCCACCGACCGCTCGATCCGCTCCGGGTCCACCACGTCCACCGTCACGCTCACCCCGACCCGGTCCTTCACCGTCGCGGTGATCTCCCGGGCCAGCGCCTCGCGCCGGTCGGCCGTGCAGTCCGGCGCCGCCTCGATCCGCACCGTCATGCGGTCCAGGCGCCCCTCCTTGGTGAGCACCAGCTGGAAGTGCGGCGCCAGCCCGTCCAGGCCCAGCACGATCTCCTCGATCTGGGTCGGGAACACGTTCACCCCGCGCAGGATGATCATGTCGTCGCTGCGACCCGTCACCTTGTCCATCCGCCGCATCGGCCGGGCGGTGCCCGGGCGCAGCGTGGTCAGGTCGCGGGTGCGGTAGCGGATGACGGGCATGGCCTGCTTGGTGAGCGAGGTGAAGACCAGTTCGCCCTCCTCGCCGTCGGGCAGCACCTCGTGGGTGATCGGGTCGAGCACCTCGGGGTAGAAGTGGTCCTCCCAGACGTGCAGGCCGTCCTTGGTCTCCACGCACTCGTTGGCCACGCCCGGACCCATGACCTCCGAGAGCCCGTAGATGTCCACGGCGTGGATGTCGAAGCGCTCCTCGATCTCGGTGCGCATCTTCTCGGTCCACGGTTCGGCGCCGAAGACGCCGATCTTCAGGGACGTGGTGCGCGGGTCGATGCCCTGGCGCTCGAACTCGTCCATGAGCGTCAGCATGTAGCTGGGCGTCACCATGATGATCTCGGGCTCGAAGTCCTGGATCAGCTGGACCTGTTTGGCCGTCTGCCCGCCCGAGGCCGGGATGACCGTGCAGCCGAGCTTCTCGGCGCCGTAGTGGGCGCCCAGGCCGCCGGTGAACAGCCCGTAGCCGTAGGACACGTGCACCTTGTGCCCCGGGCGGCCACCGGCCGCGCGGATGGAGCGGGCCACCACGGTCGCCCAGGTGTCGATGTCCTCGCGGGTGTACCCCACCACGGTGGGCTTGCCGGTGGTTCCGCTGGAGGCGTGGACGCGCGCCACCCTCTCCTGGGGGACCGCGAACATGCCGAACGGGTAGTTGTCGCGCAGGTCGGTCTTGGTGGTGTGGGGAAAGTGCCGCAGGTCCGCGAGTTCCCTCAGATCCTCGGGGCGCACGCCGGCCTCGTCGAACCTGCGCTTGTACAGGGGCACGTTGGTGTAGGCGTGCTCCAGGGTCCACCGCAGCCGGTCGAGCTGGAGGGCCCGCAGCTCGTCGACACCCATGCGCTCGGCCGGATCCAGGGTCTCGGGGGCGGGGCCCTCTCCGAGACGGGGGGTGCTACCGGTGACACCGGTCGACCGCCGGATGGTGTCGTGGCTCGCCATATGAGACTCTCCGTGTGCGAGTGCGCGGTGGGGCCGCCGGGCCGACGCCCGGGAGGGTGATGCGGTGGGTGCGCCGCGCGTTCGAGGTGGGGGTCGGCCCGCTGTGGGGTGGGTCGACTTGCTTACTGACCGAACGTTCGGTTACTAATGCATTAAGTCAGTCTCCGAGATCCGTGTCAAGGAGACCTGTCGGTCAGTTCACTGTCGACGGTGGCGCAGGCCACCGTCAACCATCATGGGAGGCCGTTCGTGAGCGACGTCTATGTGGTCGACGGGGTCCGCACCCCGCAGGGTCGGTACGGCGGCGCCCTCGCCGCGGTCCGCCCCGACGATCTGGCCGCCGTCGTCATCGCCGAGGCGGTCCGCCGCGCCGGGGTCCCCGGGGACGCCGTCGACGAGGTGATCCTGGGCGCCGCCAACCAGGCCGGTGAGGACAACCGCAACGTCGCCCGCATGGCCGCCCTCCTGGCCGGGCTGGACCCGCGCGTCCCCGGCTACACCGTCAACCGCCTGTGCGCCAGCGGCCTGACCGCCGTCTCCTCCGCGGCCCAGGCCATCCGTGCCGGTGAGGCCGACGTCGTCGTGGCCGGCGGCGTGGAGTCCATGACCCGCGCCCCCTGGGTGATGGCCAAGCCCGGCACCCCCTGGGCCAAGCCCGGCGAGGTCGCCGACACCTCCCTGGGCTGGCGCTTCACCAACCCGCGCTTCGCCGCCCACGACGCCGACGTCCCCGCCGACGCCTCCCCGGACGACCTGCGCTACACCCTGTCCATGGGGGAGACCGCCGAGGAGGTCGCCGTCCTGGAGGGCATCACCCGCGAGGAGTGCGACGCCTTCGCGCTGGGCAGCCACGCCAGGGCGATCGCCGCCGCCGAGGCCGGCCACTTCGACCGCGAGATCGTCCCCGTGACGGTGACCGGCCGCAAGGGCGCCACGCACGAGGTCACCGTCGACGAGGGCCCCCGCCCCGACACCGACGCGGCCACCCTCGCCGGGCTGCGCCCGGTGTTCCGCAAGGGCGGCATCGTCACCGCCGGTAACTCCTCCTCCCTGTCCGACGGCGCCTCCGCCCTGGTCCTGGCCTCCGCCGAGGCCGTCGAGCGCCACGGCCTCACCCCGCGCGCCCGCGTCGTGGCCTCCGCCTCGGCCGGTGTGCCCCCGCAGATCATGGGCCTGGGCCCGGTCCCCGCCACCGAGAAGGTGCTGGCCCGCGCCGGCTGGACCCTGGACGAGGTCGGCTCCGTCGAACTCAACGAGGCCTTCGCCGCCCAGTCCCTGGGCGTCATGCGACGACTCAAGCTCGACGCCGCGCGCGTCAACGCCGACGGCGGCGCCATCGCCCTGGGCCACCCGCTGGGCAGCTCCGGCGCCCGCATCCTCGTCACCCTCGTCAACCGCATGGAGCGCGAGGGCAGTGACCGCGGCCTGGCCACCCTGTGCGTGGGCGTGGGCCAGGGCGCCGCCCTCCTGGTCGAGCGGGTCTGAGGGGGCGCACCGTGACCGGACACGAGGAGAAGAACGACTTCACGACCCTGCGCGCGGAGTGGCACGAGGACCGCGTCGTGGTGGAGCTGCACCGCCCCGAGGCCCGCAACGCCATCAACGGGGCCATGATCGCCGAGCTGCACGAGGTGTGCGCGCGAATCGAGGCCGACCCCCGGCCGCTGCTGCTCACCGGCCACGGCACCGTGTTCGCGGGCGGCGCCGACATCTCCGAGCTGCGTGAACGCGGCCGTGAGCAGGCGTTGGCAGGCGTCAACAGCCGCCTGTTCGAGCGCCTGCACCGCCTCCGGGTCCCCACCGTTGCGGCCGTGGACGGCTGGGCGCTGGGCGGCGGCGCCGAACTCTCCTACGCCTGCGACATCCGCATCGCCACCCCCACCGCCGTGTTCGCCCAGCCCGAGCCGGGTCTGGGCATCATCGCCGGGGCCGGCGCCTGCTGGCGGCTCAGGGAGTTGGTGGGCGTCTCGGTCGCCAAGCAGGTGCTGCTGGGCGGCTACCGCCTGGACGCCGAGGCGGCGCTGCGCCACGGCCTGGTCGCCGAGATCGTCCCCTCCGAGGAGTTGCGCGCGAGCGCCCACGCCCTCATCGACCGGATGGCCGCCTCCTCGGCCATGGCCCTGCGCATGACCAAGATGGTGGTGGACGCCGACGGGCCCCACCCGCTGGCCGACGACCTGACCCAGGCGGTGCTGTTCGAGACCGCCGACAAACACGACCGGATGACCCGGTTCCTGGAGAGGAAGAAGCGTTGAGCACCACCTCCGCCGTTCCCGGCGGCGCGGCCGACACCGCCGTTCCCGCGCTCGTCGCCGTCATCGGCGGCGGCACCATGGGCGCCGGGATCGTCCAGCAGTTCCTCACCACGGGCGCCTCGGTGACCCTGGTCGAGGCCACCACCGAGGCCGCCGAGGCGGGTCGCGGCCGGGTCGCGGCCGGTCTGGCCGCCTCCCGCGAGCGCGGCAAGATCGACGGTGGGCCCGACGCGTACCTGGCCCGGCTGGCCACCGTCACCGACGCCGCCGACATCCCCGCCGGCACCGGTCTGGTCGTCGAGGCCGTGCCCGAGAGGCCCGAGCTGAAGATCGCCGTCCTCACCGCCGCCGAGGCGGCCGTGGGGGAGGAGACCGTGCTGGCCTCCAACACCAGCTCGCTCTCGGTCACCGAACTGGCCGCCGCGCTCAAGCATCCGCGCCGCTTCCTGGGCACCCACTTCTTCAACCCGGTGCCCGCCTCCAAGCTCGTGGAGATCGTCACCGCCCCCGACACCGACCCCGCCGTCACCGAGGCGGTGCGCGGCTGGGTCGGCGCCCTGGGCAAGACCGAGATCGTGGTCCGCGACGCCCCCGGGTTCGCGACCAGCCGCCTCGGCGTCATGCTCGGCCTGGAGGCCATCCGCATGGTCGAGGAGGAGGTCGCCTCCCCGGCCGACATCGACACCGCCATGGAACTGGGCTACCGCCACCCCATGGGACCGCTCAGGCTCACCGACCTGGTCGGCCTCGACGTGCGCCTGGCCATCGCCGAGTACCTGGCCGCCGAGTTGGGAGACCGGTTCGCCCCGCCGGAGCTGCTGCGGCGTATGGTCGCGGAGGGGAGGCTCGGCAAGAAGACCGGACAGGGCTTCCACACCTGGAACAAGGGAGAGTAGGGCGTTGAGCGAACAGAGGGCGGCGGAGTTCTCCGAGTCCGACGGGGTGGCCGTGGTGCGGCTGAACCGTCCCGCGCTGACCCGGGAGGTGAAGGAGGAGCTGCTGGCCGCGCTGCGCGAGGCCGCCGCCTCCACCACCGCCCGCGCGGTGCTGCTGCTGGGGTCGGACAAGGCGTTCTGCGTCGGCCAGGACCTGGCCGAGCACGCGCGCATCCTTCGGGAGGGGACCGGCCAGGCCCTGAACACCGTGCGCGAGCACTACAACCCGATCGTGCTGACCCTGGAGTCGATCCAGGTGCCGGTGGTGGTCGGCGTCGGCGGTGCCTGTGTGGGCGCCGGGATGGGCTTCGCCCTGGCCGGGGACGTCCGGGTGGCGGCCCGCAAGGCCAAGTTCGGCACCGCGTTCACCGGCATCGGCCTGGCCTCGGACTCCGGGCTGGCCCACCGCCTGGTGACCTCGCTGGGGCAGGCGCGCGCCATGGAGCTCATGCTGCTGGGCACCGTGTTCGGCGCCGACCGGGCCCTGGAGCTGGGCCTGGTCACCGAGGTCGTCGACGACGACGCCTGGGAGAAGCGCGCCCGCGAGTTGGCGGCGGTCCTGGCGAGCGGTCCCACCAGCGCGTTCGTCGCCGCCAAGCGCGAGGTGCGCGCTGCGGCCGAGGGCGGCCGTCCCCTCCCCGAACTGCTGGAGGAGGAGGCCGACCTCCAGAACCAGCTCGGGCTCACCGCCGACCACGTGGGGGCGGTCGACGCCTTCCTGGACAAGCGCACGCCCACCTTCACCGGTCACTGACCCGCGGCGGGCCGGCGCCGCCCGGTCCGTCCACGGCGGGTCGGCGGTGTCCGACCTGCCGTGATCTCCGCCCGCCCGGACTTGACCCGGGCGGGCGGATCCGTGGATACTAATTACTGACCGAACGTTCGGTTATGAATGGGGAGCGAGCAATGACCGTGACGCAGGAGGCCCGACCCGGTGCCGACGACGCGTTCCAGGCCGATTTCGACGCCAAGATCGCCGCCGATCAGCGCATCGAACCGCGCGACTGGATGCCCGAGGCCTACCGCAGGACCCTCGTGCGCCAGGTCTCCCAGCACGCCCACTCGGAGATCATCGGCATGCAGCCCGAAGGCGACTGGATCGCCTCCGCGCCCAGCCTGCGTCGCAAGGCCATCCTCCTGGCCAAGGTCCAGGACGAGGCGGGCCACGGCCTGTACCTGTACGCCGCCGCCGAGACCCTCGGAGTGGACCGCTCCGACCTCACCACGCGGCTCATCGAGGGCCGCCAGAAGTACTCCTCGATCTTCAACTACCCGTCGCTGAACTTCGCCGACGTCGGCGTCATCGGCTGGCTGGTCGACGGCGCCGCCATCTGTAACCAGGTCCCCCTGTGCCGCAGCTCCTTCGGTCCCTACGCCCGCGCCATGGTCCGCATCTGCAAGGAGGAGTCCTTCCACCAGCGGCAGGGCTACGAACTGCTCATGCGCATGATGGAGGGCACCGAGGGCCAGCGGCGGATGGTCCAGGACGCCGTCGACCGCTGGTGGTGGCCGTCCCTGATGATGTTCGGCCCGCCCGACGCCGACTCGCCCAACACCGCCCAGTCCATGGCCTGGCGCATCAAGCGCGACACCAACGACGACCTGCGCCAGAAGTTCGTCGACATGAGCGTGCCCCAGGCCGAGAAGCTCGGCGTCACCCTCCCCGACCCCGAACTGGCCTGGAACGACGAGCGCGGCCACTACGACTTCGGCGAGCCCGACTGGGTCGAGTTCAAGCAGGTCGTCTCCGGCGCCGGCCCCAAGAACGCCGAGCGCATCGCCCGCCGCCGGGCCGCCCACGAGAAGGGCGCCTGGGTGCGCGAGGCCGCCACCGCCTACGCCGCCAAGCAGGCCGCCAGGGCCCGCACCACCACGAACCTCCAGGAGGCCTCGGCATGAGCAACGACACCACCGCCACCACCGGGGGGACCGACTCCGGCGCCGCCCGCCCCGAATGGCCCCTGTACGAGGTGTTCGTCCGCGGCAAGCGCGGACTCAACCACGTCCACGTGGGCTCCCTGCACGCACCCGACGACACCATGGCGCTGCACAACGCCCGCAACCTCTACACCCGCCGCAACGAGGGCGTCAGCATCTGGGTGGTCCGGGCCGAGCACGTCACCGCGTCCAGCCCCGACGAGAAGGACCCGTTCTTCGCGCCCAGCGGAGACAAGGTCTACCGCCACCCGACCTTCTACCCCATCCCCGAGGACGTCCCGCACATCTAGGCGACGGACCGGGACGACGAGGCTTCGAGGAACAGAACACATGAGTGGCGACAACATTTTCACCGGCCTGGTCGAAGAGCACCAGGGCGACGCCCGCTGGGCCTTCGGCACCGGGTTCACCGACGCCCTGGCCGGCGTCGACACCACCCTTCCCGCGGGGGTGGACGGCACCGACCTGGCCCTGTACTGCCAGATGCTCGGCGACGACGCGCTGGTACAGGCCCAGCGGCTCGTCCAGTGGGTCACCGACGCCCCCGAGCTGGAGGAGGAGGTGGCGCTGGCCAACATCGCCCTGGACCTGCTCGGCCAGGCGCGGCTGCTGCTGGCCCGCGCCGGCCAGGCCGACGGCACCGGGCGTGACGAGGACGCCTTCGCCTACCGGCGCGCGGCGCACGAGTTCCGCAACGTGCGGCTGACCGAGGCTCCGCGCGGCGACTTCGCCCGCGCCGTCGTCACCCTGCTCGTGCTCTCCAGCCAGCGGCTGGCGCTGTTCGGCCGGCTGGCCGACAGCACCGACCCCGTGCTCGCCGCCATCGCCGCCAAGGGCGTCAACGAGCTGGCCTACCACCGCGAGTACGCGGTCTCCTGGGCGCTGCGCCTGGGCGACGGCACCCCCTACTCGCACGAGCGCATGGTCGAGGCCGTCGCCGACGTGTGGCCGCTCACCGGCGAACTCTTCGCCACCCACCCGGTCGAGGCCCGCCTCGCCGCCCAGGGCGCGGCCGTGGACCCCGCCACCGTCCGCGACGAGGTCCACGCCGTGCTGACGCGGGTGTTCACCGAGGCCACCCTGGCCGCACCCGCCCCCTTCCCCGAGGCGACGGTCGCCGGGCGCGACGGTCGGCACACCCCCGCGCTCGCCCCCCTGCTGGACGAACTCCAGAAGGTGGCCCGAGAGCACCCGGAGGCGACGTGGTGACCGCGACACCGGTCCGGGACGTCGAGCGCGCCCGCGCCGCGGCTGCCGCCGTCACCGACCCCGAACTGCCCATGCTGACCCTCGCCGACCTGGGCATCCTGCGCCGGGTGGAGATCGACGAGGAGGGCACCGTCCAGGTGTGGATCACCCCCACCTACTCGGGCTGCCCGGCGCTGGCCGAGATGCGGGTGGACGTGGACCGCGCGGTGCGCGCCGCCGGGTTCGACGCCGTGCGGGTGCGCACCGAGCTGTCCCCGGCGTGGACCACCGACTGGATCACCGACGAGGGCCGGCGCAAGCTCACCGAACACGGCATCTCCCCGCCGGGGGCCGCCCCCCGCCGCGCGGCCGGACCCGTCCCGCTGACCCTGCTGCCCACCCGGACCGTCCCGCACTGCCCGCTGTGCGGATCGTCCGACACCGAGGAACTGTCCCGGTTCGGCGCGACCTCCTGCAAGTCGCTGCACCGCTGCCGGGCCTGCCTCGAACCGTTCGAGCACGTCAAGGAGATCTGACCGTGACCACACCCGTCACCGACGCCCCCGCGGCCCCGCGTCGCGGGTCGGTGTTCCACCGGCTGCGCGTGGCCGCCGTCGAGAAGCTGTGCGACGACGCCGTCGCCGTCACCTTCGACGTGCCCGACCACCTGGCCGAGGAGTTCGCGTTCACCCCCGGGCAGTCGCTGACCCTGCGCCGGCAGGTCGACGGGGTCGAGGAACGGCGCAGCTACTCCATCTGCGCCCCGGTGGGCGAGGCCCCCCGCGTGGGTGTGCGCCTGGTCGCGGGCGGCCTGTTCTCCACCTGGCTGGTGGAGGAGGTGCGTCCCGGCGAGGAGATCGAGGTGGGCGCGCCCACCGGCCGCTTCTGCCCCGACCTGACCGCCGCCGGGCGGCACGTGATGATCGCCGCCGGATCCGGCATCACCCCGATGCTGTCCATCGCCGCGTCGCTGCTGCGCCGCACCGACTCCCACGTCATCCTGCTGTACGGCAACCGGCGCAGCGACACGGTGATGTTCGCCGACGAGCTGGCCGACCTCAAGGACGCGTTCGGGCCGCGCCTGGAACTGGTGCACGTGCTGTCCCGGGAGCCGCGCGAGACCGAGCTGTTCACCGGACGCCTGGACGGCGCCAAGCTCGACGCGCTGCTGGACACCATCGTCGCGGCCGACGCCGCCGACCACTGGTGGCTGTGCGGGCCCTACGGGATGGTCACCGACGCCCGGCGCGTCCTGGCCGAGCGCGGGGTGTCCGCCGAACGTGTCCACCAGGAACTGTTCTTCGTCGAGGGCGCCGAGCCGCCGCCCCAGGCCCGCCACGACGAGCCCGGGGTGGACGGCCCGTCCAGCGAGGTCACCGTCGTCCTGGACGGCCGCACCACCACGCTGACCCTGCCGCGCGGGGTGCCGGTGCTGGACGCCGCCCAGCGCTACCGGCCCGACCTGCCCTTCGCCTGTAAGGGCGGGGTGTGCGGCACCTGTCGGGTCAAGGTCTGCGACGGCGAGGTGCGCATGCTGCGCAACTACGCCCTGGACGAGGCCGAGCTGGCGGCCGGGTACGCGCTGTCCTGCCAGGCCCTGCCGGAGACCGACAGCGTGACCGTGGACTTCGACTCATGAGCGGCGACGGCGTCGCCGGGACGCGCAACGAGGCCGCCTGGACGATGTTCGAGGCCGACCGGGCCTCCAAGAACCTGGGGATGCGCCTGTTGAGCGCCCATCCGGGGACCGCGGTGGTGGAGATGACCGTGGGGCCGCTCATGGTCAACGGGCACGGCATCGCCCACGGCGGATTCGTGTTCACCCTCGCCGACACGGCGTTCGCCTGCGCCTGCAACGTGGACGGGCGCGGGGTGACGGTGGCCTCGGGGGCCGACATCACGTTCGTCGCGCCGGTCCGTGAGGGCGACGTGCTGGTGGCCACGGCCCAGGAGCGGACGGTGTTCGGACGCAGCGGCGTCTACGACGTCACGGTGCGCCGGGGCGAGGAGGTCGTCGCCGAGTTCCGAGGGCGCAGTCGCACCCTGTCCGGCCGCACCTGACCCGGGCACGCACGTCGGGGCCGCCCGGGGGATCCCCCGGGCGGCCCCTCGCGCTTTCGTTCGCCTTCGGTCGCGGGGCCGTCCTTCGACCGATCCCCGCGGGCGGTGTCAGCGCTCGACGACGTGCCGTTCGTTGGGGACGCAGTGGGTCATGGTCAGCCCCGAGACGTCCCGGGGACCGTTGGCGCCGAGGTCGGCCAGACGCCGGCGGTCCTCCTCGGTGAGGTCCTGGCTCTGGAGCGGCTCCAGGTGGGCGACGTCGTCGGGGCCGATGCCCAGACCCTTGCCCACGCGCAGCCCCAGGTCGTCCTCCACCAGCAGGAAGTGCCAGACCATGCGCTCCTGGATGGGCCGGTCGCACTGGGAGAGCAGCGTCGTGAAGTTGTGCACGAGGTCGTCGCGCTCCCACTGCTCCATCAGCAGGTAGCGCTGACCGGCCTGCCGGTAGTCGTTGGTGCGCGGGATGCGCTTGCGTGTGAGCCTGCCCGTGATCTCCGGGCCCTGCTCGTCGTGCGTGGGGTAGCGCCCCTCGCGCAGGCCGCCGGTGATGGACGGCTCGTAGTTGACGTGCGGGTTCTCGCCGGCCGTGTCCTGGTGGTACGTCATCAGGCCGTCGCGCTGGTTGGTGCGCACGTTCGCGTTCTTGGCCTGGTTCACCGGCAGTTGCAGGTAGTTGGGCCCCACCCGGTAGCGCTGGGTGTCGCTGTAGGAGAAGGTGCGACCGACCAGCATCTTGTCGTCGGAGAAGTCCAGGCCGTCCACGAGCACACCGGTGCCGAAGGAGATCTGCTCGTTCTCGGCGAAGTTGTTCGACACGTTGCGGTCGAGCACGATCCGCCCCACCGGCTTGGGCGGGAAGTCCTGTTCCGGCCAGGTCTTGGTGTCGTCCAAGGGGTCGAAGTCGAGTTCGGGGTGCTCGTCGTCGCTCATCATCTGCACGAGCAGTTCCCACTCGGGGTACTCGCCCCGGTCGATGGCCTCGTGCAGGTCCCTGGTCGCGTGCCCGGTCTCGGTCGCCTGGACGTTGGCGGCGTCGGCCTCGGTCATGCTGCGCACGCCCTGCTTGGGCATCCACGTGTACTTGACCAGGACGGTCTCGCCCGCCTCGTTGACCCACTTGTAGGTGTTGACGCCGAAACCCTGCTGGTGCCGGTAGTCCGCCGGGATCCCGCGCGGGCTGAACAGGTTGACCAGCATGTGCATGCACTCGGGGGTCTGCGACATGAAGTCGAAGATGCGGTTGGGCTCCTGCCGGAAGGTCACCGGGTCCGGCTTGAGGGCGTGGATGACGTCCGGGAACTTGATGGCGTCGCGGATGAAGAACACCGCGAGGTTGTTGCCCACCAGGTCCCAGTTGCCGTCCTCGGTGTAGAACTTGATCGCGAACCCGCGCGGGTCGCGGGCGCACTCGGAGGAGTCCCGTCCACCGATGACCGTCGAGAAGCGCAGGGCGATGTCGGTGCGCTTGCCCTTGCCCTGGAAGAGCTTGGCGCGCGTGTACCGCTCGATCGGCTCGTCGCCCCAGGCGCCGTAGGACTCGAAGTGCCCGAAGGCGGTCACGCCCCGGGCGTGCACCACCCGTTCGGGGATGCGCTCCCGGTCGAAGTGGCTGATCTTCTCCAGGAACTGGTAGTTCTCCAGGGTGGCGGGCCCCCGCTCGCCGACCGTCCGCTGGTTCTGGTTGTCGTGGACCGGGTGCCCCTGGCGGTTGGTGAGCACCTCGCGGTCGTCCCCCGACCGCGGTCCCTGACTGGATACGTCCGTCATGCGAGTGGTCCCCCACCTCTCGTCGTGTCCGTTCTCCAGGGCCCCCTGCCCACTATCGGGTGGAGGGATTCACCCGTGGAAGAGAAATGGACGAGTTCTTGCCCATCTGAGGTGGTGACCAGGGGCCGCCGGTCGAACGGTGCCAGAGGAGGCCAGAGAAGGACCGCGCCCAACGCGACGAGGGGGCCGGGGGGCCGGAGAGGAGCACGACGCCCGTGCACAGGACGGTGAAGGACGTCGCCGGCGCCGCGCAGGCCGGGGGAGCGGGTCGGACGTGCCGGGGGCGTGGGTTCGTACGCCGATCGTGCCAACGGTAGGGCCCGGCGGCCATCGGGAAGGCCACCCGGGGGCGCTGGGGCGGGTGTGGACATGGAGGTGCCCGGGGGCGCCGTCGGGTGGGGACGGCGCGCTCCCGGGCACAGGCCGGACCCATGTCCCCCAACACGGGCCCAGCGGGCGCGGCCGGGATGCACGGGGTGCGGTCCGGCCGCTGGGAAGGCGAACGTGGCGGTCGGGTACGTGCCGGAAACCCCCATCGCCGGCACGAGCGCTCACGTTCGCGCATGGTCTCGCTGTCACGCTCTCGGATCCCGCTGCGGGTTCCGTCCGCGTTCACCTGAGAGAACGCCCCGTAAGAGGCGGATGTTCCCGGCTAGCACGTTTCATGAGAGATGTCCAGGTCACACTTTCGTACCCTCGACCCCGCACGCGCCGGCCGGACGTCCGTCCCGCCGGCGATCCGGTTCCCCCGGGGCGCCGGCTCCTCGGTGATCCTCCGCCGAGGCCGAGGCCGTGAGCCCGGGAAAGGAGGCGTGCACCGTGCGGACCGAGGTAGCGCGCGTCGGTGTGCGCGAAGCGCGTTGTAGCGTCGTGCGCACCGGATCCCCACGATCGAGACAAAGGCCGTTCATGCGCACTCGCGTTCTCGTCCCCCCGCCATGCGGCGACACCGTGGTCGTCGAACCGGCGGGTGGGACACCGCCGTCCACGCTCCACCCGGCCCGTGCCCGGACCGAGGGGGGACCGTCCGAAGGGGCCCGGGGCGCGGTCACGGGCCGCGCCTCCCGGATCTCCGGCGTGGCCCGTTTCCCCACCCGTGTCGAGACCGCCGTCCCGCACCCGTGCGCCCCGACCGATGGGACGGGGTCGGACGGCCGTGGCTGACCGGACCGTCGGCATCGTCGGCGCGGGCATCGTCGGCCTCGCCGTCGGCCGCGAGATCGGCCTGCGCCGCCCCGGCACCCGCGTCGTCGTCTTCGAGAAGGAGGACCGGGTCGCCGCCCACCAGAGCGGCCACAACTCCGGGGTGGTCCACGCCGGCATCTACTACGAGCCCGGCGGACTCAAGGCGCGCCTGTGCACACGCGGCCGTGACCTGCTGCGCGGGTACTGCGCCGAC
This sequence comes from Nocardiopsis lambiniae, assembly GCF_031845465.1. NCBI lineage: Bacteria > Bacillati > Actinomycetota > Actinomycetes > Streptosporangiales > Nocardiopsidaceae > Nocardiopsis > Nocardiopsis lambiniae. The sequence goes on from NZ_JAVREP010000007.1 coordinate 248,821, forward strand.
CGGGGCCTGCCCTACGAGGAGTGCGGGAAACTCGTCGTCGCCGTCACCGAGGACGAGGTGGCGCGCCTCGACGCCCTGCACACCCGTGCCGACGACAACGCCGTCCCCGGGCTGCGCAGGATCGGGCCCGAGGAGATCGGTGAGATCGAGCCGCACACCATCGGCCTGGCGGCCCTGCACTCACCGCGCACCGCCATCACCGACTACCCCCGGATCTGCGGGTCCTTCGCCGAGGACATCGCCGCCGCCGGAGGGGAGATCCGGCTCGGTGCCCCGGTCACCGCCGTGCGAACCGACGGTGCGGGGCCGCGGGTCATCGCCGGCGGCGAGGACACCCGTGTGGACGAACTGATCGTGTGCGCCGGCCTGCACGGCGACCTCGTCTCCCGTGCCGCCGGTGACGAGGTCGGCCCGCGCATCGTGCCGTTCCGGGGGGAGTACATGCTGGTGCGCCCGGAGAAGGCGCACATGGTGCGCGGTCTCGTCTACCCCGTGCCCGATCCCCGTTACCCCTTCCTCGGCGTGCACTTCACCCGACGGGTCTCCGGGGACGTCGAGGTGGGCCCCAACGCCGTCCTCGCGTTCGCCCGCGAAGGCTATCGGCGTTCCGACATTCGCCTCTCCGATCTGGGCGACACGCTCACCTGGCCCGGTTTCTGGGCCATGGGGCTCCGCCACTGGCGCACCGGGATCGGCGAGATGTACGGGTCGTTCTCCACGCGCGCCTACATGCGGGCGGCACGTCGCTATGTCCCCGACATCGGACCGGCCGACGTGGTGCGGGGCGGGTCGGGCGTGCGCGCCCAGGCCCTGGACCGCGACGGCTCCCTGGTCGACGACTTCCGCGTGCACCGGTTCGGCCGGGTCACCGCGGTGCGCAACGCGCCCTCGCCCGCGGCCACGTCCTGCATGGCCATCGCCGAGCACATCGTCGACATCGTGCACGGCGGGAACGGTCGCCCGCCCGCCTGACCCTCCGTGCCCCCGTCGAGCCCCGGCGCCGCCCGCCGCGCGAGCGGGGCGTGCCGCGCGAACGTCCGCCGGCCTCCGGGTACCGGAGCGCCGGGCCGGACGAGGACGGCCGACGGTGCGCCGAGCGCACCTGGAACCGCGAGGTCGAACGGGAGCGGGACCCGGCCGCGAGCGGTGGCCGACCGATGTGAACGGTTCCGGTGAGGGGGGCGTCACAAACGTCGAGACGGGTCACCCCGTGCGCGACGTCGAAGAGCCGGAGACCGTATGAGCACCTCCCTCACCCCCGAACCGGCCTCCCCCGAATCGGGCCTCCCCGAACCGGGCGCCCCCGAACCGGGCGCCCCCGCCGGACCGCCGCCCGGCCTGACGCCCCTGCTCGCGGGCGATCCCCGTTCCCTGGGCCCCTACCGGCTGGTGGGCCGGATCGGCGCGGGCGGGATGGGCGCCGTCTACGGCGGGATGGACCCCTCGTCCGGGCGCTGCGTCGCGGTCAAGACCGTGCACGCCCGGTACGCCCGCGAACGCCGCTACCGGGAGGCGTTCGCCCGCGAGGTGGGCATGCTGGCCCGCGCCCACGGCATCGGCACCGCCGAACTCTACGCGGCCGACGTCGACGCCACGGTGCCCTGGCTGGCCTTCGAGTACATCCCCGGCCGTGACCTGCGCGCCCACGTGCGGGCCTTCGGTCCCCTGGAGGGGGAGATGCTGCGGGCGTTCGCCGCCGGTACCGCCGAGGGGCTGGCCGCACTGCACGCAGCCGGGATCGCCCACCGCGACATCAAACCCGGCAACGTGGTGCTGTCCCCGACCGGACCCAAGATCGTCGACTTCGGCATCGCCACCGAGATCGGCGCAGACCGCTCCACCGACCGTTCCGCCTCCTACGGCACCCCGGGCTGGGTGGCGCCCGAACGCTACACCGGGGTCACCGCGGCCCCGGCCGCCGACGTGTTCGCGTGGGGAGGACTGGTGGCCCTGGCCGCCACCGGCCGCGATCCCTTCGGGAAGGGCACGCCCCAGGAACTGCGGGACCGGGTCGAGGCCGGGGACCACGACGTCGACGGGGTCCCCGAGACCCTCCGCCCCCTGGTGGAGGCGGCGTTGTCCGTGGACCCGGAGGCGCGTCCGCGCGCCGTGGCGCTGATGCGCGACCTGCTGCCCGAACCGGCGGAGGTCGGCCTGGCCGGTGAGGAGCGGGTGCCGGCCGCACGGACCCTGCGGGCGCTGCTGGACGCCCACTGGCGCGGTGTCGACGCCGCCGGACACGACCCGCTGCGCTGGGCGGGCGCGCTCGGGCTGACCTCGGCGGCCGGCCTGGCCGGGGCCGCACTGCTCTCCGGGACCGGTACGGGGACCGGGGGAGCGGGAGCGGCGGTCGCGGGGACCACCGGAGGGGCCGCCACGACCGGTACCGCCGCCTCCGGAGCCACGGCGAGCGGCGGCGTGATCACCGGCCACACGGCCACCGGGGCCGCGGCCGGAACCCAGGGTGGCGGAGTGCTGACCACCGTGGCCGGCTCCAAGGTGGCGACGGCGAGCGCCGGCGTGCTCCTCGCGGGGGGCCTGGCCACCGGGGGCTACCTGATCTACGACCAGGTCGCCGGCGGGCCGGAGGAGGTGGTGCTCACCGCCGCCGGGGTCTTGGAGGACGGGGAGGGGTTCACCGCCCGCGTGGAGCGTTCACCCGTCGGCGGAGGCGAGCCGGTCGTCGAGGAGTACGCCTATTCGGCGGAGGGGCGGACCTTCCTCATGAGGGGAGAGGCGATGGGGGAGGGGACGGTCGCCACCGCCGTCCATCGCGGCGAGCTGTACGTGTACGCCCCGCGCACGGAGGACCTCTCCATCGGGACCTGGTACGACTCGGCCGGGAGCGTGCCGGTCGACGCGAGCGTGACCGCCGACTCCGTCTCCTCCGTCCTGGTGACGGATCCGCTGCGGGCCCTGGCCGAGTCGGGCCGGGTGACGCGGGACGAGGGGGAGGGCGTGTACTCCGGGCCGACCACGCTCGGGATCCTGGACGGGGGCGTGCTGACCGAGTCGGAGGCGGTCGGCCTCGTGGAGGTCGGCGGCGACGGAGCGCCGGTGCGGGCCGAGTACACCACCGACCGGTGGGAGGTGCGGATCGACTTCACCGCCACGGACGGACCGGTCGCGGTGGAGGATCCGCAGCTGTCCTCCGTCGGGGACGGGTTCGGCTGGGCCGCGGTCCACGCGCCGGTGTGCGGGAGCGTGTCCATGGCCGGCCGGGAGTGGGACGTCCAGGCCAGCGGCTGGGAGGTGGACTGCGCGTACGCGATGGAGGTGTCGGAGATGATGAACGACGCCGAGTCCTACGGGGAGAACGCGGATCCGGGGCGTGCCGAGGTCCTGCGCGGCTACAGCGGGACCGGCGGTACCACCTGGCTGGTCGACGAGGCGATGGCCTGCTCCATCTTCCGTCGTGACCTCGGCGGGACGATCGAGGGTCGCACCTTCTTCCTCTCGCCCTGCACACCGGTCACCGTCGTGGGCGAATCCGACGAGGACCCGCTCTTCTCCTTCGTGGAGGTGGAGTTCGGGGGCAGGACCCTGATCGACTACCACGAACGGGCCTGACGGGCCGAACGTGTCGGGGGCCGCCGCGCGGTGGCGGCGACCCCCGGACACAGGCCGGGCCCGCGTCCCCCAACGCGGGCCCGGCGGGCGCGGCCAGAAGCACTGAGTGCGGTCCGGCCGCTGGGAGGCGAACGTGGCGATGATCTCGTGTCGGAAACCCCCATTGCCGACACGAACGCGCACGTTCGCGCATGGTCTGTGGTGTGGCGCCTCGGGGACCTTCAGGGTGGTGTGCGGGTGTTCGGGGTCTGCGGGGTTCTTCGGTCCGGGGTTTCGGGGCGCTTCATAGAGGAGAACGCTTCGTACAGGTGAGGTGTTCCCCGTGGGGACGCGGATTCTCGCGCCGTCCGGTAAAAAGCGGGTGCGGACAGGGCCACGGAATCCCTAAGCTCCCCTTCGCGCGGGTTCCCGCGACACGAACGGAGAAGGTGATCGGTGTGGCCGGGGTCATGACGCTGTGGCGTCCGACGGGTCCGGAGGAGCTGGCGCTGGTGCGCGCCTCGGGGTGGCGGGAGTGGCCGCCGCGCCTTCCGGAGCAGCCGATCTTCTACCCGGTCCTCAACGAGGACTACGCGGTGCGCATCGCCCGCGAGTGGAACCTGCCCCGGGACGGTGAGGGGCACGTGACCCGCTTCGACGTGGACGCCGACTTCGCCGCCCGCTATCCGGTGCGCCAGGTGGGCGGCGGCACGATCCTCGAACTGTGGGTGCCCGCCGAGGAACTGGCGGAGTTCAACGCGCACCTGGTGGGCCCGATCCGCCTGGTGCGCTCCTTCCTGCCCGAGGACCCCGAGGGCGTGCGGGGTCGAGGGGCCGACCCGGGGGAGTCGGAAACGCCGGCGTCCCGGACCGTCGAGGTCGGGGACCAACGGCCCTGATCCGGGTCGGCCCGCGGGCGCGTCGTCGACGACGTCGAACCGGGCGTCGTCGAGGGGCGGACCGTCTGCCGGATTCGCAGGAGGGCCGTCCTCGGTACGGACCCGGCCGTTCGCGTTCGCTCGGGGACGGACCACCGCGCCCTCTGCCGGGGTTCTCCGCCGAGGCGGTGCGGTCCCGTCCGGTTCCAGGGCGCAGCGGGCCGGGGCTCGGCGTTCCGGGGTGCGGGACGCCTGGGGACGGCACCTTCACGGCCGTGTCGACGCTATGTCGGCACGGCCGTCCGTGCGTTCGGGCTCAGGCCTCGCCGAGGCGCAGCGCGGGGGCCAGGTCGGGGTCCAGGCTGCTCAGCGTCATCATGACGTCGGCGAGCGCGTCGCCCAGGACCACGGGCTGACGCGTGTCGTCGGTGGTGTGTTCGCGGTCGTCGGGTCGGTGGTGGGGAAGCCGCCGGGGGTCGAGGGTCACGGACATGCGGTTTCGGGCGCGGGTCGAGGGCGCGCCCTCCTCCTTCGGTGTGTTCGACGTCCTCGTCGTCCGGCCGACCATGACTCCGGGTGACCGGATCGGTGTCGGCTTTACCAGGAATAGCAGGTGCGGATGACATTCTGCGGATACGGAGAGTGCCTGTGGATGAACGGGGTCGGTCGTCACGGACACGCGAGGGGAATAGGCGACCGGTCACCATGGTTCCGGCATGGTAGTTTCTGGGGAAACTACTTCTTAGAAAGCTACTTCGGGAGCAGGCCATGCAGTTCGGAATCTTCTCGGTCGGCGACGTGACCACCGACCCCACCACCGGACGGACACCCACCGAGCACGAGCGCATCAAGGCCATGGTCGAGATCGCGCTCAAGGCCGAAGAGGTCGGGCTCGACGTCTTCGCCACCGGTGAGCACCACAACCCGCCGTTCGTGCCGTCCTCGCCGACGACCATGCTCGGCTACATCGCGGCCAGGACCGAGCGGATCGTCCTGTCGACGGCGACCACCCTCATCACCACCAACGACCCGGTGAAGATCGCCGAGGACTACGCCTTCCTCCAGCACCTCGCCGACGGCCGGGTGGACCTGATGATGGGTCGCGGCAACACCGGACCCGTCTACCCCTGGTTCGGTTACGACATCCGCGAGGGCATCCCCATGGCCCTGGAGCACTACAACCTGCTCCACCGCCTCTGGCGCGAGGACGTCGTGGACTGGGAGGGCAGGTTCCGCACACCGCTCCAGGGCTTCACCGCCACCCCGCGCCCGCTCGACGGCGTCCCGCCGTTCGTCTGGCACGGCTCCATCCGCAGTCCGGAGATCGCCGAGCAGGCCGCCTACTACGGTGACGGCTTCTTCCACAACAACATCTTCTGGCCCGCCACCCACACCAAGAAGCTCATCTCCCTGTACCGTCGCCGCTACGAGCACTACGGTCACGGCAAGGCCGACCAGGCCATCGTCGGCCTGGGCGGGCAGGTGTTCATGCGCAAGAACTCCCAGGACGCCGTCAAGGAGTTCCGTCCCTACTTCGACCACGCGCCCGTCTACGGCGGCGGCCCCTCCCTGGAGGAGTTCACCCGCGAGACGCCCCTGACCGTCGGTAGCCCGCAGCAGGTCATCGACCGGACCCTGACCTTCCGTGACATGTTCGGCGACTACCAGCGTCAGCTCTTCCTCATGGACCACGCCGGACTGCCGCTCAAGACCGTCCTGGAGCAGCTGGACCTGCTGGGCGAGGAGGTCGTCCCGGTGCTGCGCGAGGAGTTCGCCGCCAAACGACCCGCCCGCGTCCCCGACGCGCCCGTCCACGCCTCGCTGCTCGCCGCCAAGCGGGCCGAGGAGGAGAACCCGGAGGTCCCGGCATGACCGTCCGCCGCATCGTCACCGTCTCGGCGGGGCTGAGCACCCCGTCGTCCACCCGACTGCTCGCCGACCGGCTCACCGCCGCCACCGAACGCGCCCTGGGCGACAAGGGGATCCGTGCCGAGGTGCGCACGGTGGAACTGCGCGAGCTCGCCCACGACGTCATGAACGCCATGGTCACCCAGGTGCCCACCGGAGAGCTGCCGGGCGTGCTGGCCGACGTGGCCGACGCCGACGGGATCATCGCGGTCACGCCGGTGTTCAACGCCTCCTACAGCGGGCTGTTCAAGTCGTTCTTCGACGTGATCGAACCCGGTGTGCTGGACTCCGTCCCGGTGCTCATCGGGGCCACGGGCGGCAGCCCGCGCCACTCGCTGGTGCTGGAACACGCCCTGCGGCCGATGTTCTCCTACGCCCGCGCGCTGGTCGTCCCGACCGGGGTGTACGCGGCCTCGGAGGACTGGGGCTCGGGCGACGGGGGCGCCCGTGAGCTCAACGAGCGCATCGAACGGGCCGGCCGCCAGTTGGCGCTGTCGGCCGCCGACCACGAGAAGCGCGACGACGACCCGTACGGGGAACCGGTCGCCTTCGCCGACCTCATGTCCGGCCTGGGCACCTGACCCGCCCCGCGCGGCCCCGGGCCCCGGTTCGGCGGCCCGGGGCCGCCCCCTCGCCTTCGCGGACGGCCTCCCGGCACCCACGATCCGAACGGTGTTCGGTAAAGTGGCCCGCATGGATTCCGTGCTCATCTACAGCGAGGTCCAAGGGCGCCTGCTCGCCCTGGCCGACGAACTCGACGCCGCCGCCCTGGACACCACCGTCCCCGCCTGCCCGGCGTGGACCGTGCGGCAGACCTACGCCCACCTGGCGGGACTGTGCGTCGACGTGGCCGCCGGAACCTTCACCCCGCCCGCCACCGACGAGGTCACCGCCCGCCAGGTCGCCGAGCGGGAGGGGCGGGACATCGCCGCCCTCTGCGACGAGTGGCGCGCGGCGACCCCCGCCCTCCTGGACCTGCTGGGCACCGAGACGCGCCTGCGCTACCGGCTGCCCGCCGTGGACGTGTGGACCCACGAGAACGACATCCACGGCGCCCTGGGCATGGCGCCCGCCACCGGCCACGCCGACGCCCTGCTCGACTTCGCCTTGACCGGCCTGGGCCGGGCCTGGGCGGGGCGGACACCCGGGCTCACCGTCACCGCCACCGACGTCGACCGTTCCTGGACGATGGGGGAGGGCGACGGCCCGCACTGGCGCGGCACCGCCTTCGAGCTGTACCGCGCCCTCATGGGCCGGCGCACCCCCGGACAGATCGCCGCCATGGACTGGACCGGGGACCCCGCGCCGATCCTGGGCGACCTGTCCCTGCTGCCCGCCGCCGAGGAACCCCTCGGCGTCTGAGTCGGCCCCCGCGATGGCGTGGCCCTCCGCCCCCGGCGCGACCTGCGACGGTGGCCGCGCCGGGCCGGGGGCGGGGACGCGGGCCGGGTTCGGTTCCCCGCCGAATCGGTTTCCCCTCCATTGCGCCACCGCGCCGTCGGTGTTAACTTCTCCACATCGTTCTGGGAGCGCTCCCGTCAGGGGGCGTCCACGAACGAGAGGGACGCGACCCGCTCGTGTTCCGGCGGTGGTGTCGGTGCCGAGACCCCGTTCCCTGCCCCCCGTCCCCTCACCGGGGTTCGCGGCCGTGCTCCGGTCCCGCCCTCACGGCGGGCGTCCGGAGTCGCCCCGTCCCGTGATACCGCACTGTTCCCGTGCGAGATGACAACGTTGTCTTTGTGGTTCGCGCCGTCTTGGCGCAAGAAGACAACGTTGTCCTTCACTTCTGAGGAGAAACCCCCCATGCTCCAACGTCTGTCCGTGGCCTTCGTGGCCCTGATCGGGATCGTCGCCCTCGCCTTCGCGTGGGCCGCTCCCGGTGCGCCCTCCCCGGCGCACCTCACCGCCTCCGGCCAGGCCGACACCGGCTTCCGGATCGAGAACGGCCGTCTCGTCGACGCGGCCGGCAACGACTTCGTCATGCGGGGCGTCAACCACGCCCACACCTGGTACCCCCAGGAGACCGGCTCCCTCGCCGACATCAAGTCGCTGGGCGCCAACACCGTCCGCGTCGTGCTCAGCAGCGGCGACCGGTGGACGGAGAACGGCGTCGCCGACGTGGCCGCGGTCGTCGCCGACTGCAAAGCCAACCGGTTGATCTGCGTGCTGGAGGTGCACGACACCACCGGCTACGGAGAGCAGGCCGGGGCCGCCACGCTCGACCAGGCCGTCGACTACTGGGTGCGCGTCCAGTCGGCCCTCCACGGCGAGGAGGACCACGTCCTGGTCAACATCGGCAACGAACCGTACGGCAACGACCAGCAGACCGTGTCGAACTGGGCGGCGGACACCTCCGCCGCGATCGACCGGCTGAGGGACGCCGGGTTCCACCACACCCTGGTCGTGGACGCGCCCAACTGGGGGCAGGACTGGTCGCACACCATGCGCGACGGCGCCGCCTCCGTGTTCGCCTCCGACCCGGACGCCAACACCGTCTTCTCGATCCACATGTACGGCGTCTACGCCCAGGAGTCGACGGTGGTGGGCTACCTGGAGCACTTCGTCGACGCCGGGCTGCCCCTGATCGTCGGTGAGTTCGGGTTCGACCACAGTGACGGGAACCCCGATGAGGACGCCATCCTGTCGCACACCCGCCGCCTCGGACTGGGCTACCTCGGCTGGTCGTGGAGCGGTAACAGCGGTGGCGTGGAGTACCTGGACCTGGTGGAGGACTTCGACGTGAACCGCCTCACCCCGTGGGGCGAGCGGCTCTTCCACGGGCCCGACGGCATCGCCGAGACCTCCGTCGAGGCGCCGGTCTACGGTGACGGCGAACCGACCGAGGAGCCGACCGAGGAACCCACGGAAGGGCCAACGGAAGGCCCCGGCGAGGGTGACTGCGAGGCGGTCTACACCATCTCCCAGGAGTGGTCGGGCGGGTTCCGGGCGGACGTGACCGTCACCGCCGGCACCGACCTGGACGGGTGGACCGTCACCTGGACCCACGCCCCCGGCCAGCACGTCGCCCACGCGTGGAACGCCGAGGTCACCGCCGACGGCGCGAACGTCACCGCCACGCACGTCTCCTACAACGGGACGCTCGCCGCAGGGGGGTCGACCACGTTCGGCTTCACCGGGACCAGCGAGGGGAGCCCGCAGGTCCCCGCGCTCACCTGCGCCTCCTGACGCCCGTTCCGACTCCGGCCGCGCGGAACCACCCCGTCCGCGCGGCCGGAGGCCCCGGCGGCCGATCCCTCAGGGGCGGTAGGGGAGGCGGTCGACGGCGTGCACCTCGCCCAGCGTGGACCACTCGTTGCGCCCCAGCCGGGCCAGTGGCCGCAACCGGGTGACGTCGGGCAGGCCGTCCTCTCCCAACACGGCGGTGTCCGCGGCCACGTGCACCACCCGGCCGAACACCACCGTCGAGGTGCCCAGCCCCACCGTCGAGTGGAGCACGCACTCCAGCGCCACCGGGGAGGCCGCCACCCGGGGTGGGCGCACCACCGCACTCGCCTCCCGCCCGATCCCGAGGGCGTCGAACTCGCCCACCTCCGGCGGATAGGGGGTCCCGGTCGCGTTGACCTCCCTCCACAGCGGCTCGGAGGCCAGGTTCACCACGAACTCGCCCGTCGCCTCCACGTTGCGCAACGAGTCCTTGCGCCCCATCGAGGTGAACTGCACGATCGCCGGATCGCCGCACGCGATGGTGAAGAAGGAGTGCGGGGCCAGGTTGTCCACCCCGTCGGGAGAGGTGGTGGAGACCCACGCGATCGGTCGGGGCACCACCACCGCGGTCATCATCCGGTAGAAGGCCGGGCCGGGCAGGTCCTCGGGAGTCCATTCGGTGCGCATGACCCCCGATTATCCACCGTGCGCCCCGGGTTCCGTGACGACGACCGATCCGGCGGGCATACCACCGGGATGGAACTGGTCACCGAAGACGACATCCGCGCAGCGGCCACCCGCCTCCGGGGGGAGATCGTGCGGACCCCCTTGACCGCCGGGCCGGCCCAGGGCCCGCCCTTCCTCCTCAAACCCGAGAGCCTGCAACCGACCGGCGCCTTCAAGCTGCGGGGCGCCACCAACGCCATCGCCCTGCTCGATCCCGCCCGGCGCGCCTCGGGCGTGATCACCCACTCCTCGGGCAACCACGGCCAGGCCCTGGCCCACGCCGCCGCCCGCTTCGGCGTCCCCTGCACGGTGGTCGTTCCCGAGGGCGCGCCGAAGGTCAAGGTGGACCGGATGCGCGCCCGGGGCGCCCGCGTGATCATGGTCCCGCCCGACCGGCGCGTCGAGGTCGCCGAGGAGACCTCCCGTGCCGAACGCCTCGCCCTGATCCCGCCGTTCGACGACCCCACCGTCATCGCGGGCCAGGGCACGGTGGGCCTGGAGATCCTCGAACAGTCGCCGGAGGTGGCCACGATCGTCGTCCCGGTCGGCGGGGGCGGGCTGGCCTCCGGGGTGGCCACGGCCGCCCTGACCGTCCAGCCGCACCGGGTGCGGGTCATCGGGGTGGAACCGGAACTGGCCGCCGACGCCGCCGAGAGCCTGGAACGGGGCCGTCGGGTCGCCTGGGATCCCGAACGCACCCACCGCACGATGGCCGACGGGGTGCGGGTGTGCCTGTCGGACCTGACCTTCGAGCACCTGCGTCACCGACTGGACGGGATCGTCACCGTCACCGAGGACGAGATCGCCCGTGCCATCGCCCACCTGGCCCTGGGGGCGCGCGTCGTGGCCGAACCCGCGGGGGCGCTGGCCGCCGCGGCGATCCTGGCGGGCCGGGTGCCCACCGTGCCGGGGCGGCCGGAGGCCACCGTCGCGGTGGTCTCCGGCGGCAACATCGACCCGGCCCTGTTCACCCGCATCCTCGCCGAACACGGCTGAGCGCGGGCGCCGTCGAGACCGTCGGGAGGCCCTGGACCTCCTGGCCGCCCCGGGTGAGTCGACGGCCGGGGCCGGTCAGGTCGTCGTGCGGATCCGCTCACGGTCGTCGGCCTCGCGGCGGGCCCGCTCCTCGCGGTCCTCGCCGCGGCGCAGCGCCATGTCGGTCAGGGCGGCCACACCGAAGGCGAGCACGATCCCGATGATGAGCAGCAGGGTCCACAGGGCGGTGCCGAAGGAATCGGGGTCGGTCAACGGAACCTCCAGGGGGTACGGGACGGCGACACCCCAACCGTAATAGGCGTTAACTTTCGGACCCAGTGTTCGCGAGGGTGAACTGCGCCATAATCCACCGGATTCTGGGGATCCGCCGGTTCCGCGCCGAGCCCGCACACGACGGAGGGGGCCGGGATCGCACGCGATCCCGGCCCCCTCCAGAGCATCGAGGACGATCAGAGGATGGACCCCGGCGCGTACCCCGCCGCCTCCGGGTGCTCGGCCGTGATCGCGTCGATCCGGGCCACGACCGCCGCGACCTGCTCGGCCGCCGCGCCCGTGAACGTGATCCGGTCCGCCAGCAGCGCGTCCAGCTCCGCCCGGTCCAGCGGGAAGCGCTCGTCGTCGGCCAGCCGGTCCAGCAGCCGGTTGCCCACGCCCTCCTGGCGCATCGCCAACGCCGAACCCACCGCGTGCTCCTTGATCAGCTCGTGCGCGGTCTCCCGGCCCACGCCCGCGCGCACCGCGGCCATCAGCATCTTGGTGGTCGCCAGGAACGGCAGGTACCGGTCCAGCTCCGCCGAGATCACCGCGGGGAAGGCGCCGAACTCGTCCAGCACCGTCAGCATCGTCTCGACCAGACCGTCGAAGGCGAAGAACGCGTCCGGCAGCGCCACCCGGCGCACCACCGAGCACGACACGTCGCCCTCGTTCCACTGGTCGCCGGCCAGTTCCCCGGCCATCGACGCGTACCCGCGCAGGATCACCGTCAGCCCGTTGACCCGCTCGCACGACCGCGTGTTCATCTTGTGCGGCATCGCCGACGACCCGACCTGGCCCTCGGCGAACCCCTCGGTGACCAGCTCGTGCCCGGCCATCAGACGGATCGTCCTGGCCAGCGACGACGGACCCGCCGCCAGCTGCACCAGCGCCGTCAGCACCTCGAAGTCCAACGACCGGGGGTAGACCTGGCCCACGCTGGTGAACCGGTGCGCGAACCCCAGATGGGTCGCCACCTCGTCCTCCAACCGGGACAGCGCCGTCCGGTCGCCGCCCAACAGGTCCAGCATGTCCTGGGCGGTGCCCACCGGGCCCTTGATCCCGCGCAGCGGGTACCGGGCGATCAGCTCCTCCAGCCGCCCGTACGCCACCAGCACCTCGTCGGCGATCGACGCGAACCGCTTGCCCAGCGTGGTGGCCTGCGCCGCCACGTTGTGGGACCGGCCCGCCATCACGGTCTCGTCGTACTCGGCCGCGAGCCGGCCCAGCCGCGCCAGCAGAGCCACGGTGCGGTCGCGCACCAGCAGCAGGCTGTCGCGCACCTGCAACTGCTCGACGTTCTCGGTCAGGTCGCGCGAGGTCATGCCCTTGTGCACGTGCTCGTGCCCGGCCAGGGCGTTGAACTCCTCGATCCGCGCCTTGACGTCGTGGCGGGTGACCCGCTCACGGGCGGCGATGGACCCCAGGTCCACCCGCTCCAGGACCTTCTCGTAATCGGCCACCACGCCGTCGGGGACGTCCACGCCCAGACGCGCCTGCGCGCGCAGGACGGCCAGCCACAGTCGCCGCTCGGCGACCACCTTGTACTCCGGGGACCACAACCGGGTCAGCTCCGCCGAGGCGTATCGGGCGGCCAGGACATCGGGGATAACGGGTTTCGCGCTCACGTTCGTCCACCCTACCGTCCTGAACAGGGACGCCCGCGCCCCGGAGTCGCCCGACGGGGTGGGGCGGTCCCTACCCCCGCCCCGGTGCCCCGGCCGATTCCCCCGGGCGCCCCGACTTCCTAACGTGAGTGCATGACCACCGGAACCGTGCGACCGCGCACACCGAACACCCTCATCGGGGCGCTGGCCCGACCTCGCTTCCTCCTCACCCCCTGGCCCTGGCGGGCCCTGCTCCACTCGGTGGGCACCTCCCTCGTGGGCCTGGCCGTCATGGTGATCACCGCGCCGATCTACTCGCCCTGGGCGATGGTCCTGGGCCTGATGATCAGTCGCCCCTGGGACACGATGGAGATCGGTCGGCCCTCCGTCATCGGCCTCCTGGTGGGCCTGTTCATGATCGTGGTGTTCGCACCGCTGGTCGCCCTCCCCCTGGGCGCCCTCGAACGCCTCCGCCTGCGCACGGTCTCCACGGGCCCCTTCAACCACGGCCACCGCGAACCCCCGCCCGGCCTGTGGGGGTGGATCAGGACCCGCTACACCGAGAGCGCCACGTGGCGCGAGGTCGCCTACATGTTCCTGCTCATGCCCCTCTCCCTGCTCGTGATGATGATCCTGAGCGGTCTGGCCGGCGCGGTCGCCGTGACCGCGCTGGCGCCGCTCCTGATGCGGGACGCCCCCGACGCCGTCATCGACCTGGGCCTCTACACCGTCACCACCGTCGAGCAGGGCGTACCCCTCGTCCTCCTCAGCCCGCTGGTCGTCGTCGTCCTCCTCTACGCCTCGGGGATCCTGGCCCAAGGGCACGCCGTGATCGCCCGTGCCCTGCTCGTCGGCCCGCCCAAGGAGGAACTGCGCGCCGAACTCACCGAGGTCACCGACTCCCGGGCCCGCCTCGTCGACGCCTTCGAGTACGAACGCCGCCGCATCGAACGCGACCTGCACGACGGCGCCCAGCAGCGCCTGGTGGCGCTCAACATGGACCTGGGCATGGCGCGCCTGGACCTGGAGGAGGGCTCCGAGGCCGACCGGCGCGTCGTCGCGGCCCAGCGCAAGGCCGACGACCTCATCACCGAGCTGCGCGAACTCGTCCGCGGCATCCACCCGCGCGTCCTCACCGACCGCGGCCTGCCCGCCGCCCTGGGCGAACTCGCCGACCACTCGCCCGTCCCCGTCACCGTTCGGACCGACCTGCCCCGCCGGCTCCCCTCCCACGTGGAGGGCACCGCCTACTTCGTGGTCGCCGAGGCGCTCACCAACGTCTACAAGCACACCGAGGCCGCCGCCGCCACCGTGCACGTCTCCCTGCTCCCCGGCCCCGGCGGCGACACCCTGGTCGTGGAGGTCACCGACCACGGTCCCGGCGGCGCCGACCCCGGCCGCGGCAGCGGCCTGACCGGGATGCGGGACCGGATCGCCGTCATGGGCGGCACAATGGACCTGTCCAGCCCTCCGGGAGGGCCCACCCGCATCCGAGTGGAGCTGCCGTGCACGATCGACCGGACGGACCCGGTGAGGTGACGCCCGTCCCCACCGTGCTCGCCGAGGACGGGGTGCTGCTGCGGGAGGGGCTGGTGGGCGTCCTCGAACGCTTCGGGTTCCCCGTCGTGGCGGCGGTCGGCGACGGTGACGACCTCCTGAAGGCCGTCGACGAGCACCGGCCCGGCCTGGTCGTCACCGACATCCGCATGCCCCCCGACCTCACCGACGAGGGACTGCGCGCCGCCGTCGAGCTGCGTCGCCGCCACCCCGGCCTGTCCGTGGTGGCGCTCAGCCAGTACGTCGAACTCAGCTACGCCTCCGACCTGCTCGACTCCGGTGACGGTCGGGGCGTGGGCTACCTGCTCAAACAGCGCGTGGGCGACGTGCGCGAGTTCGCCTCCGTGCTGCGCCGGGTGGTGGAGGGCGCGACCTTCGTCGACCCCGAGGTGGTCCGCCAGCTCCTGCGCCGCCGCTCCGACCCGCTGGAGCGGCTCACCCCGCGCGAACGCGAGGTCCTGGCCCTGATGGCCGAGGGCCACTCCAACGGGGCCATCGCACGAGAGCTGGTGGTCGGCGACGCCGCCGTCGGCAAGCACGTCGGCAACATCCTCGCCAAACTCGACCTGCCCCCCGACGAGGACGTCCACCGCCGCGTCCAGGCGGTCCTGGCCTACCTGCGCGGCAGCTGACCGGTCCCGGTCCGGTCCCGGTCCGGTCCCGGCCCCGACGGTGATCCGTCGGCGCCGTTCCCGGACCGGGGGTCAGTCCTTGCCCGTCCAGTCGATCGCCACGACCGGCTCGTCACCGACCACCCACGCGTCGTGCCGGGGCGGGACGAACGCGGTGCAACCGGCGGTCACCTCCTCCTCGGCGCCGTCCTCCGGCCGTACCCGGAGGGTGCCCGACAGGAGCAGAACGGTGTGCGTGAGCTCGCACAGGTCGGTGCCGGCCCTCTCGCGCATGTGCTCCGACCAGCGCCATCCCGGCTCCATGGTGGTCCGGACGACGTTGTGGCCGCCGATCCGCACCATCTCGGCGTGCCCGTGATCGAAGGACTCCCGCGTCTCGGACGCGTCGAAGTCGCCGACCTGGACCCGGTCCGACTCCTCCTCGTCCCAGGCCTGCACGGTGACCTGGTGCGCGATCCCCCCGTCGCGCAGGTCCATCATCGTGCTGCTCATGACCATGTTGCCTTCGGGGTAGACGCACCGCTCGGTATAGGCGACGTGGTCGCCGTCGCTGACGACCTGGAGGATCTCGTGCCTCATCTCCCGCTCGCACAACTCGCGCACGACCGGGGCGATGGCGTCCTTGCCGTGCCACACCGCCGGCGAACCCGGCGGGGTCCGCTTGTCGAACATCTCCATCTCGGCGTCGTCGGTGAACATCGCGATCAGGGTGTCGGCGTCCGACTCCTCAAGGGCTCGCCGGTACGCGTCGGCCTCGAAGGAGATCGCTTTCTGTGCGGACATGTCCCACTCCTCGTACGAAGGGAAAAGGTCGCGGGCCGCGGCACCGAGGGGCTGGCCCGGGGGCGTCCCACCACACCAGGTTGCGCCCCATGCGGGTTCTCCGGGTGTCAAGAATCGGTCCGTTCTCGGCAAGAGGCGTGACGGCCGGGGCGCCGAGGGGGCGGCCCGGCCTCCCCGTATCGTGGTCGTGCGGGCCGCCCCGTACCCGGCCCCGGCGCGAGACCCCCGCGCAGCCCTGGAGGAGAGCCGATGAGACCGACCGTCGCCGCCCCCGAGAGCGTCACCTGGACCGTCCACCTGGACCGCGCGATGTGGGTGGCGGGTGTGCGCGCCCTCATGCTCCAGGCCCTCCACCCGGTGGCCATGCGGGGCGTCTGGCAGCGTTCGGACTTCCGCTCCGACCCCACCGGCCGGCTCCTGCGCACCGCCCACTTCGTCGCCGTCACCACCTACGGCTCCCCCGAGGAGGCCGATCGGCTGGGCGAGCACGTGCGCCGGGTGCACCGGTCCCTGTCCTTCACCGATCCCGACACCGGACGCCGCCACCGCGTCGACGAACACGACCTGCTGGTGTGGGTGCACTGCGCCGAGGTCACCTCCTACCTGGAGACCGCGGTGCGCGCCGGGGTGCCCCTCACCCCCGCCGAGTGGGATCGCTACCTCGACGAACAGTCGACCACCGCCACCTACGTCGGCCTGTCCCGCGACGACGTGCCCCGCTCGGTCGCCGACATGCGCCGCTACCTGGCCTCGGTGCGACCCGTTCTGCGGGTGACCCCCGAGGCGAGGCGGGCGGTCCGGTTCCTGCTGTGGCCCAAGGTCCCCGACCACCTGGCCGCGCTGGCCCCGCTCAAGCCCCTGTGGTTCCCCGTCGGCGCCCTGTCCTACGCCACCCTGCCCGATTGGGCGCGTCGCGAGTACGGGGTCCTGCCCGCGCTCCCCGGCGCCGGGGCGGCGGCCACCGCCGGTCTGCGCGCCCTGCGCCGCGGACTCGACGTCGTGCCCGAGCGCTACTACAACCTCATCTTCGACGAGGCCACCGTGCGCAGCGCCGAGGAGGCCAAGGAACGCCTGCTCGCCGCCGGGTACCGGGTGGAGAACGGGTTCCGCGCACTGCGTTCGCGCACCCGCTTCCGCCCCCCGCAGGTGCCCGCCCCGAGGTCTCCGGCCGACGCCTGAACGCCTGATCGGGCACCGGCCGGACATCCGGGAGCACCGTCCGCCGGACGTGACCGATCACGTGTGGCCGCGTTCCGTGACGGTGGATAGCATTCCCGGCGGGCGCCCGCCGAGGGGCGATCGGTCACGTGGACGGGAAGAGGCGGCGATGACACGGCCGGGAATCGAGGAGACGATCGGGGCGACCGGCGTCGACGGGGTGCGCATGCTCACGGTCCGCCACGACGATCCCCGGGTGGAGGGACTGCTCGCCGGACTGTCGGAGGAGTACACCGAACGCTACGGTGCCGAGGGCGCCGCCAACGAGCTGTCCCGCTACCCCATCACCGAGTTCGCCGCACCCCACGGCCGGGTCGTGCTCGCCGAACTCGACGGTGGGATCGTCGCCGGGGGAGCCCTGCGCCCCTACCGTCCGCGACCCGGGATCGACCCGACCACCGCCGAGTTCAAGCGGATCTGGACCTCCTCCCGGCACCGACGGCGCGGCCTGGGCCGCAGGGTCATGACCGCGCTGGAGGCCGCCGCCCGCGAGCTGGGCTACCGCGACGTCATCCTGTTCACCGGGCCCAACCAGCCCGAGGCCGTCGCGCTGTACGAGCGGATCGGCTACCGGTGGGTGGACCCCGCCACCATCGACGACCTGCCCTACTCCAGGGCCATCCCGTTCGTCCACGGACTCTGACCTCGTCCTTCGGTCCCCTCCTCTCCTCCCCGCAGAGGAGAGCGCGGGACCACCCGCCGACGGTCCGGGGCGCCGACGTCCGCTCCTCGGGGGCCGACGCGCGCCGGTACCCACCTTCGCCCGCTCTCACCTGCGCCATTGACGGTAACGAGGGCATAACGCGGGGTGTCCGTGCGTTATGGGGTTCGCTATGTCCGCGTAACGGTCACGGCACCGACCGTCCCCCTACGATGGGCGGCGAAGGCCGTCACCGGCGGCCCCGTTCGGCCGTCCACCCCACGGCCACCGACGACCACGACGAGGAGAGTCACGACGTGAGCGAGCAGCAGCGCCCCGGAACCGACCCGAGCACCTTCGTGTTCACGCCACGCAAGAACGGCCAGGCGCAGACGGTCTCCGACGAGCTCGCCGCGTGGATGAGCACCGGGTGGGCCGACACCGCCCGCCGCGACCTCGACCCCATCGAGCAGGCGGAGCACACCGCCCGCCGCCGCGCCGCCCTGGGCGCCGCCTTCCCCGGTGAGCGCCTCGTCATCCCCGCCGGGCGACTGCTCACCCGCTCCAACGACACCGAGTACCCGTTCCGCGCGGCCTCGGATTACGCCTACCTCACCGGCGACACCTCCGACGGCGGCTGCCTGGTCCTCACCCCGCGCGCGGACGGCGGCCACGACTCCGTCCTCTACCTCAAGCCGCGCTCCGACCGCGAGAACGGCGAGTTCTGGCTCGGCGGCTACGGCGAGCTCTGGACCGGTCGCCGCAACAGTCTGCCCGAGGCCGCCGACCTGTTCGGCGTGCCCACCGCCGACGTCACCACCCTCACCGACGTCCTGCGCGCCACCGACACCGCCGTGCGCGTCGTGCGCGGCCACGACGCCGAGCTCGACGCCGTCGTCGACGAGGTGCGCGCCGACGTCGACGAGGAGGCCCGCGCCAAGTCCGCGACCCTGGACGAGGAGTTCGCCATCACCCTGGCCGACCACCGTCTGGTCAAGGACGAGTGGGAGATCGCCCAGCTCCAGCTCGCCGTCGACGCCACCGTTCGCGGTTTCGAGGACGTCGCCAGGACGCTGCCGCAGGCCAAGGACACCTCCGAGCGCTTCATCGAGGGCACCTTCTTCCTGCGCGCCCGGGTGGAGGGCAACGACGTCGGTTACGGCACCATCGCCGCCTCCGGCCCCAACGCCACCACCCTGCACTGGACCCGCAACGACGGACCCGTCCGCGACGGCGACCTGCTGCTGCTCGACGCCGGAGTGGAGACCACCGGCCTCTACACCGCCGACGTCACCCGCACCATGCCGGTCTCGGGGACCTTCACCGATGTCCAGCGCAAGGTGTACGACCTGGTGTACGCCGCCCAGGAGGCGGGCATCGCCGCGGTCGCACCGGGCGCCCCGTTCATCGCCTTCCACCAGGCCGCCCAGCGGGTACTGGCCGAGGGCCTGATCGAGTGGGGCCTGCTGGAGGGACCGGTGGACCACGTCCTCGAACTGGGGCTCCAGCGCCGCTACACCCTGCACGGCACCGGCCACATGCTCGGCCTGGACGTGCACGACTGCGCGGTCTCCCGCCAGGAGGTCCACCTGTACGGCGACCTCGAACCCGGCATGGTCCTCACCGTCGAGCCCGGCCTGTACTTCCAGGCCGACGACCTGACCGTCCCCGAGGAACTGCGCGGCATCGGCGTGCGCATCGAGGACGACGTCCTGGTCACCGAGGACGGCCGCACCGTCATGTCGGCGGCCCTGCCCCGCTCCTCCGCCGAGGTCGAGGCCTGGCTGGCCGAGCGCCTGCCGCGCTGATCCGGCTCCGGGCCCACAGCCCGACTCCGGCTCTCCGGGCCGCCCTTCCGTCCCTCGGGAGGGCGGCCCGGCCCTTGTCCCGGATTCCCCCGGGCGGGTGTCGAATCCGGGACCCGTCGTCGTCATCCTCGCGGACCGCCCCTCCGGGTGGCCACGTGCAACGACGACGAGCAGGAGCCGACACGCGCCACGTCCTCCTGCCGCACGACACCGAACCCGACCCGAGGAGATCTCGCAGGAGGAGATCGAGGCCGTGCGGGAGGCCTTCGGCGCCCACGGGCGTGCCCTGGAGGCCGCCGGGGTGCCGGTCCCACCGCACGCCACCAACGCGCTCACCCCGCGCGAGGGTGACCCGCGCGTCCGGGACGTCGAGGTGCGCGGCGCGGACGGTCGCGGGTACGACGTCATCGTCGACCTGTCCGGCGAGGTCGTCGACGTCCGCGAGGACGACTGACCGCCCGGCCTGTCCGCCCGTCCGGCGCGGGACCACCGTCACCGGCCGGTGTTCCCGCCCATGGCGGGCCGCCCCCTCGCCGGATTCGCCTGTCGGGGTTCGGGTGCCTTCGACCGGGGTGAAGGCAAGACCGCTGGTCGGAGCCGTAGGTGGACGTTGTACGCTCTTCGGGCCAGTCGTACTCCACTTCGTGGGGCAGGGAACCCGGTGCGAATCCGGGACTGACGCGCAGCGGTGAGGGTGACGGGCGGGCACGCTCCGGGACTTCCGTCCCGGGCAGCCACTGGGGCACCGCCCCGGGAAGGCGCTCCGCACCGGCCGACCCCGAGTCCGAAGACCTGCTGGCGCTGGCGGTCACGGGCCGCCAGGTCACCCGCGGGCCCCGCGTACGGGCCCCCGAACCGAAGGACGTGCATGTTCCCCGCGGACGCCCCCGCGCCCCGCACCCGGCGCGACCGCTGCCCCGGTGCCCTCAGACCCTGGAAGGCCGAGGACGGCCTGCTGGTCCGGCTCCGCCTCATCGGCGGACGCCTCCCGGCACGGTCCCTGACCACCCTGGCGGCCGTCGCCCGGGAGTACGGCTCCGGGCGTGTCCACGTCACGGGGCGGGCCAACCTCCAGGTGCGCGCCCTGCCCGAACGGGACGGACGGCTCACCCCGGACGCGCTCCGGGCCCTGGAGGCGACCGGGCTGCTGCCCTCGCCCACCCACGAACTCGTCCGCAACGTGATGGTCTCCCCGCTCACCGGCCTGGAGGGCGGGCGCGCCGACCTGCGCCCGGTCGCCGCCGCGCTGGACGCGGCCCTGTGCTCGGCCCCGCACCGCGCCGCCCTGCCCGGCCGCTTCCTGTTCGCCCTCGACGACGGACGCGGCGACCTCGTGGCGCGCGCCTGCGACCTCGGCCTCGTCGCGCTCGACGATCGCACCGCCCGGCTGCGCATCGGTGACCACCACGGCCCGGTGGTCCGGCTGGACGAGGCGGCCGACGCCCTCGTCCGTCTCGCCGACGCGTTCCTGGAACGGCGCGGCGACGGCCCCGGAGCGCCGTGGCACGTCGCCGAGCTCCCCCTCCCGCTGTCCGCCCCCGAACCGCCCGACCCGCGCCTGCCGGACCCCGCCCCGCCGCTCCCGTACGGCCCGCTGCCCTTCGGCGGGCGCCACGTCCACGTGCCCGAGGAGGGCCTGGGCCGCGCCGACGCCGACGCCCTCGCCGAGGAGGCCCTCGCCGCCGGCGGGGAACTCGTCGTCACGCCCTGGCGCGGCGTCCTCGTCCCCGGGACGGCGCGGTGACCGCCCCCCGCCGGCCGAACCGGCACTACGGCTACATCGACGACGGCCCCGCGATCTACGTGGACTCCTTCGCCCTCATCCGCGAGGAGGCGTGTCTGGGGCACCTGCCCGCCGACGCCGAGCGTCTCGCCGTGCGGATGATCCACGGCACCGGACAGGTGGACCTCGCCGCCGACCTCGTGGTCCACCCCGATCTGGTCAGGGCCGCCCGGTCCGCCCTGCGGGCGGGCGCGCCCGTGCTGTGCGACGCGACCATGGTCGCCACCGGTGTGACCAGGAGCCGCCTGCCCGCGGACAACGAGGTGCTGTGCCTCCTGGGCGACGACCGCGTCCCCGACCTGGCCCGCCGCTGGGGCACCACCCGGTCCGCCGCCGCGGTCTCCCTGTGGGAGCCGCGGCTGGAGGGCGCCGTCGTCGCCTTCGGCAACGCGCCCACGGCGCTCTTCCACCTGCTGGAGATGCTGGTCGACGGAGCCCCGCGCCCCGCGGCGATCGTCGGCTGCCCGGTCGGGTTCGTCGGCGCCGCCGAGTCCAAGCAGGCCCTGGAGGAGTTCGCCGACCGCCACGGCGTCGACATCCCCTACGTTCTCGCCCGAGGCCGCCGAGGCGGCTCCGCGATGGCCGCCTCGGCCCTCAACGCCCTCGCGAAGGAGGAGGAGTGACCGGCAGATTCCACGGTGTCGGGGTCGGCCCCGGCGATCCGGAGCTGATCACCCTGAAGGGCGCGCGCCTCATCGCCGCGGCCGACGTCGTCGCCTACCACTGCGGCCCGGGCAAGGAGTCCAACGCCCGCCGCACCGCCCGGGACCTCATTCCGGCGGGGGCGGTCGAGGAGAGGCTCGTCTACCCGGTGACCACCGGAACGGCCGACCATCCGGGCGGCTACCAGGGGGCCCTGGCCGACTTCTACGAGGAGTCCGCCGCCCGCCTGGCCGCCCACCTCGACGCCGGGCGCGACGTCGTCCTGCTCTCCGAGGGCGACCCGCTGTTCTACGGGTCGTACATGTACATGCACGACCGCCTGGCCGAGCGGTACGGGGCCGAGATCGTCCCCGGGGTGCCCGCCCTCGCCGCCGCCACCGCCGCCGCGGCCTCCCCCCTGGCCCGCCAGACCGACGTCCTCACCGTCCTGCCCGGGACCCTGCCCGAGCCGGAACTCGCCCGTCGGCTCGCCGACACCGACGCGGCCGTCATCATGAAGCTCGGCCGCACGTTCCCGGCCGTCCGCCGCGCCCTGGAGGCGGCGGGCCGGCTGGAGCACGCCGTGTACGTGGAGCGCGCCTCCATGGAGGGCGAGCGCCGCCTGCCGGTGGCCGAGGTGGACCCGGACGCGGTGCCCTACTTCTCCCTGATCCTGGTCACCGGGGACAGCCGCAACGGCACCCGCTCCCGGAACCGGGGCGCGGCGGAACCGGCGGCCGACACCGGACTCCCGGCGTCCGCGGAGGAACTGCTGGTCGTCGGCCTGGGCCCCGGCCCCGACCGCTGGCTCACCCCCGAGGTCCGGGAGGCGCTCGCGGGGGTGGACCACGTGGTGGGCTACGGTCCCTACGTCGCCAGGGTCCCCCAGCGCCCCGGGCTGATCCGGCACGCCTCGGGCAACACCGTCGAACTCGACCGCGCGCGGCTCGCCCTCGACCTGGCCGCCAAGGGCGAGCGCGTCGCCGTCGTCTCCGGCGGCGACGCCGGGATCTTCGGCATGGCCACCGCCGTGTTCGAGGCCGCCGAGGACCCCCGGTACCGGGACGTGCCCGTGCGCGTCCTGCCCGGGGTGAGCGCCGTCCAGGCGGTCGCGGCACGGGCCGGCGCCCCCGTCGGCGGTGACTTCGCGGTCATGAGCCTCTCGGACCGGCTCAAACCGTGGGACGTCATCGAGCGCCGGCTGCGCGCCGTCGCCGACGCCGACCTCGCCCTGGCCCTCTACAACCCCGCCTCGCGCTCTCGCACCGGACAGATCGCCACCGCGCGACGCGTCCTGCTGGAGCACCGCGACCCCGACACGGTGGTCGTCGTGGGGCGGGACGTGGGCCGGGACGGGGAGGACCTGACGGTGACCACCCTGGGAGGGCTGGACCCCGCCGCCGTCGACATGCGCTGCCTGCTCATCGTCGGCGCCTCCGGTACCCGGGTCTCACCCTCGGGCCGTGTCTGGACCCCCCGGTGGGTGAAGCCGTGACCGTCCACTTCGTGGGGGCCGGCCCCGGCGCCGCGGACCTGCTGACCGTGCGCGCCACCCGGATGCTCGGCGCGGCCGACGTGGTGCTCTACCCCGGGACGTACCTGGACCCGGACGTCCTGTCCCACTGCGCGCCCGGGGCCGACCTGGTGGACACCCAGGGCCTGGACCTGGACGGCATCACCGACCGGCTGGTCCTCGCGCACCGGGCCGGGCACGACGTCGTCCGGCTGACCTCCGGCGACCCGTCGCTGTACTCCGCCCTCGCCGAGCAGACCCGTAGGCTCGACGCCCACGGGGTCCCCTGGGACGTCACCCCCGGCGTGCCGGCCTACGCCGCGGCCTCGGCCCTGGTGGGCCGGGAGCTGACCGTGCCGCTGGTCGCGCAGTCGGTGGTGCTCACCCGGACCCGGGCGCGCTCGACCGCGATGCCCTCGACGGAGTCCCTGGCGGCGTTCGCCGCGACCCGGGCCACCCTGGTGCTGCACCTGGCGATCATCCGGGTCCGGGCGCTCATGGAGGAGATCGCGCCCGAGTACGGCGGGGACTGCCCCGTCGTCGTGGTCCACCGGGCCAGCCAGCCGGGTGAGGTGGTCCTGCGCGGGACGGTGGCCGACATCGCCGACCGGGTGGAGGAGGCCGGGTTCCGGCAGGCCGCGGTCATCCTGGTGGGGCGGGCCCTGGACCCGCGGGGCGGCGGTGACTCCTACCTCTACGACCCGGCCCGCCCCCGGCCCGGCGGTTAGCCGCCCGGGGATCGGGGCCGGGCACCGCACGGCGTCGGGTCACGGGCCCCAGGCCCACTGGGTGACCGTGCGCGCGGGCGTCCACCCGGTGAACCCGCCGATCGGCGCGGCCGTCTCGACGGAGATCCGGGTCAACTCCCCGCCGTGGTCCCGGTGCGCCTCGGCCAACAGCCGCTCGGTCTCCAGGGTCACCCCGTGCACCACCAGGCGGCCCCCCGGGCGCAGCGCCCCCAGACAGGCCTCCAGTACCCCGGGTCGCGTGGCGCCGCCGCCGACGAACACCGCGTCGGGTCCGGGCAGCCCCGACAGCGCCTCCGGGGCACGCCCGGTGACCACGCGCAGCCCCGGCACCCCGAGCCCGCCCGCGTTGCGTCCGATCCGCGCGGCCCGCTCGGGGTCGGCCTCCACCGCCGTCGCCGTGCACGTGGGGTGCGCCCGCATCCACTCGATCCCCACCGACCCCGCACCGGCGCCCACGTCCCACAGGTGCAGACCCGGGGCGGGCGCCAGCCGGGCCAGCGCGGAGGCGCGCAGGTCCCGCTTGGTGAGCTGTCCGTCGTGTTCGTACGCGTCGTCGGGCAGCCCGGCCGTCAGGCCGTGGCCGGGCGGGCCGACGAACTCCAGGGCGAGGACGTGCAGCGCGGGCACGGACCCGGGATCCACCCGGGACCATCCGTCGGCCGTGCCCTCCAGGCGCGACTCGGCGTCCGAGCCCAGGTCCCCGAGCACGGTCATGCGGCTGCCCCCGTACCCGGCGCCGCTCAGCAGGGCGGCCGTGAGCGCGGGGGTGCCCGCGTCGGAGGAGAGCACCAGCAGGCGCCGGCCGGGGGACGGCCACCGCAGCAGCAGGCGGGGGTCGCGTCCGACGAGGGTCACCACCGCGCACCGTTCCGCGGGCCAGCCCATCCGTGCCCGGGCCAGCGCCACCGAGGAGAGGGCGGGTTCCACCCGCACCGCGTCCGCGCCCAGCAGGTCGATGAGCGTGGTGGCCACACCCGACACCAGCGGGTCGCCCGAGGCCAGGGCCACCACGGACCCGCCGTCGCAGGAGGCGAGCAGCGGCGGCAGCCCCTCCCGCAGGGGTGAGGGCCAGACCTCGCGGCGCTGCCCCGCCCGCTCCGGAAGCATCGCCAGGTGCCTGCGCCCGCCCAGCACCACACCCGCGTCCAGCACCGTCCGGCGCAGGCGCTCGGGGAGTCCCGGCCAGCCGTCGGCGCCGACGCCGACGACCGTGACTCGGGGTTCGGGGACGGGGCGGGTGTCGATGCTCATGGGGTGGACGCTATCGTCGAACTCTGGTGCGAGGTGCTCCGGCCTCCCCACCATCGGAAACGGTGGGAAGGGCGACCGGGGAGAATCTGGGAAGCCGGTGAGATTCCGGCACAGGCCCGCTGCGGTGAACCGAGCCTCCTTACAGGAGGACCCGGCAAGTCCGAAGACCGGCCCCGCACCCGTCAGACCCATGGCGAAACGAGCGGGAGCCTCACATGCCATTGCGGCCATCGCACTATCCCTTCTCCGCGATCGTCGGCTGCGACACCGAGCCGATGGACGACCTCGGGCTCGCACTGGTCCTGGCCAGTGTCTCCCCGGAGATCGGCGGCGTCCTGGTACGGGGGGAGAAGGGCACCGCCAAGTCCACCGCGGTGCGGGCCCTGGCCTCCCTCCTGCCGCCCGTCGAGGTCCATCGGGGCGACCGCTTCTCCGTCGACCCGGCCGACCCCGCGCAGGAGTCGCCGGACGGCCCCTTCCCGCCCGGCACGGCAGTGGAGAGCCGCCCGGTACGCCTGGTCGAACTCCCCGTGGGCGCCACCGAGGACCGCGTCCTGGGCTCCCTGCACCTGGAGCAGGCGCTCACGCACGGCCAGGTCGCCTACGAACCCGGTCTGCTGGCGCGGAGCCACCGCGGCCTCCTCTACGTGGACGAGGTCAACCTGCTCCACGACCACCTGGTCGACCTCCTCCTCGACGCCGCCGCGACCGGCCGGGTGACCGTGGAACGCGACGGGTTCTCCGTGGAGCACGCCGCGCGGTTCCTGCTCATCGGCACGATGAACCCCGAGGAGGGTGAGTTGCGCCCGCAGCTCCTGGACCGGTTCGGGCTCACCGTCGAGGTCTCCGCGCCCTCCGACCCCGCCGCCCGCGTCGAGGTGGTCCGCAGACGCATGGCCTACGACTCCGACGCGGCGGCCTTCACGCAGCGCTACGGGCCGGCCGAGAAGGCCCTCGCCGAGCGCATCGCGGCGGCCAGGGACACCGTCCGGCGCGTCCGACTGTCCCACGCCGCCCTGCTGAAGATCGCCCAGGTGTGCGCGGCGTTCGAGGTCGACGGCCTGCGCGCCGACATCGTGACCGCCCGCACGGCCCTCGCGCACGCCGCCTGGGAGGGCCGGACCTCGGTCACCCGGGCCGACATCCGCCGCGCGGCCCTGCTGGCGCTGCCGCACCGGCGCCGTCGCAACCCCTTCGACGCGCCGGGCATCGACGAGGAACTCCTCGACCGCGTCCTGGGAGACGAGGAGCCGCCGCCGGACGACCCCGAACCGCCGGGCGGCTCCGACGACCCCGTCGACTCCGGTGACCCCGCCCCCGGTGAGGACGGCGCCCCCGACACCGACGGGCCGGAAGAGGACCCCTCCCAGGCCCCGAACACCGGTCACGACGAACCGGAAACGTCCCCCGCGCCGCCCCGGGGGCCGGAGGACTCCCGGGAACCGGAAGCCGCCCAAGAGCCGGAGGAGTCCCGGGAGGTCGAGGCCGACGGCACGGCGCCCCGGCCCGCGGCGGGCACCACGGTCCGGGCGAGCACCCCCTATCGCCCCCGGGCGTTCACCGTGCGGGGCACCGGGGCCGGCGCCGACGGCCGACGCAGCCGCGCCATCGGCACCCGGGGCCGCAGGATCGGTGCCGAGCCGCCCGGCCGGGGTCCCGGAGGCTCGCTCCACCTGGGGGAGACCGTCAAGGCGGCGGCCTCCCGCCCCCACACCGGCGGTCGGGTCGGCCTGCTTCCCCGCGACCTGCGCGTCGCGGTGCGCGAGGGCCAGGAGAGCAACCTGGTGCTGTTCTGCGTCGACGCGTCCGGCTCCATGGCGGCGCGCAAGCGCATGGGCGAGGTCAAGACCGCCATCCTGTCCCTGCTCCTGGACGCCTACCGGCGCCGCGACAAGGTCGGCCTCGTGACCTTCCGGGGAACGAGGGCCGAACTGGTGCTGCCGCCGACCCGTTCGGTCGACACCGCCGCCGCCCGCCTGGACGCACTGCCCGCCGGCGGGCGGACCCCGCTCGCCGAGGGCCTGCTGGAGGCCGCCCGGGTCCTGCGGCGCGAACGCTTGCGCGATCCGAGACAGCGTCCGCTGCTCGTTCTGGTGACCGATGGCCGGGCCACCGGCGGCCGGGGCTCCGTCGGCCGCTCACTGGAGGCCGCCGACCACGTCGCCGGACTGGGTGTGGCCACCGTCGTCGTGGACGGTGAGTCCGGTCCGCTGCGACTGGGGCTGGCCGCCGATCTCGCCCGGCGGCTGGGAGCCGAACACATCCCCGTGTCCGAGGTCAGCGCCGACGCACTGGGCGACGCCGTGAGAGAGAGGGCCGCCTGATGCCCCAGGGCAAGCCGCTCGTCGTCCCCGACGACGGGCTCACCACGCGCCAGCGCCGCAACCGACCCGTGCTCGCCGTCCACACCGGTGACGGCAAGGGCAAGTCGACCGCCGCCTTCGGGCTCGCGCTGCGCGGCTGGAACCAGGGCTGGCGGATCGGGGTGTTCCAGTTCGTGAAGTCGGCGAAGTGGCGCATCGGCGAGCAGACCGTGCTCGAACGCCTGGGCCGGCTCCACGAGGAGACCGGTGAGGGCGGCCCCGTGGAATGGCACAAGATGGGCTCGGGCTGGTCCTGGAGCCGCCGCCAGGGCAGCGCGGAGGACCACGCCGCGGACGCGGCCGAGGGCTGGGAGGAGATCAAGCGCAGGCTCGCCGACGAACGGCACGACCTGCTCATCCTCGACGAGTTCACCTATCCCGTCCACTGGGGCTGGGTCGACGTCGAGGACGTCGTGGCCGCCCTGCGGGACCGGCCGGGCCGCCAGCACGTGGTGATCACCGGCCGCCGTGCCGCCCCCGAGCTCCTGGAGGTGGCGGACCTGGTCACCGAGATGACCAAGGTCAAGCACCCGATGGACGCGGGCCGCAAGGGCCAGCGGGGGATCGAGTGGTGAGGACCCCGGCGGCTTCCGAGCCGACGGGGTCGTCCCGGCCGACCCCCCCGGTACGGCCGACGGCCCTGCCCCGACTGATGGTCGCCGCCCCCATGACCGGGCAGGGCAAGACCACGGTCGCGACCGGGCTGATGGCCGCCCTCCGTGACGCCGGACACGTGGTGAGCGGCCACAAGGTCGGCCCGGACTACATCGACCCGGGCTACCACGCCCTGGCCACCGGTCGTCCCGGACGCAACCTCGACCCCCACCTGGTCGGTGAGGAGCGGGTGACGCCGCTGCTCCTGCACGGGGCCCGGGGCGCCGGCGTCGCCGTCGTCGAAGGGGTCATGGGTCTGCACGACGGGCGGATCGGCACCGGCGGGTTCGCGTCGTCGGCGCACGTCGCGGCCCTCACCCGGACACCGGTGGTCCTGGTCGTGGACGTGTCCCGCATGTCCCGGTCCGTGGGAGCCCTGGTGGCGGGCATGGCCGACTACGACCCGTCGATCGAGGTCGTCGGCGTGATCCTGAACAAGGCCGGTTCGGCGCGCAACGTCGCCGAGATCACCCGCTCGGTCGCCCCGCCCGTCCTCGGCGTGGTCCCCCGCGACGAGCGGATCGCCAGCCCGTCCCGCCACCTCGGGCTCGTCCCGGCGTCGGAGCGGGAGGACTCGGCACGGGTGGTCGAACGCCTCGGTGAGCACGTCGCGAACCATGTCGACCTGGACGCCCTGCTGGAGGTGGCCCGCTCCGCACCCGCCCTGGACGCCCGCCCCTGGGACCCGGCCGAGGAGGTGACGGCACCGGGCGCGGGCCCGCGCCCGGTTGTCGCCGTGGCCGGAGGCCGGGCCTTCACCTTCCGCTACACCGAGACCGAGGAGTTGCTCACCGCCGCCGGATGCGAGGTCGTCGGCTTCGATCCGCTCGGTGACGCCGGGTTGCCCGCCGGGACCCGGGGCGTCTACCTGGGCGGGGGCTTCCCGGAGGTGTACGCGGGCGAACTCGCCGCGAACCGGGGGCTGCTGGCCGACCTGCGCGACGCGGTGCGTGACGGGGTGCCCACCGTCGCCGAGTGCGCCGGTCTGCTCTACCTCGCGGAGTCGCTCGACGGTCGGTCCATGGCCGGGGCCGTCCCGGCGCGCGCCCGGATGACGGAGCGCCTCACCCTGCGCTATCCCGAGGCGGTCTCGCCCCGGGACATGCTGCTGACCCGGGCGGGGGAGAGGGTGACCGGGCACGAGTTCCACCGCACCCGGATCACCCCGGAGACCGGTGCGGACGGACCGGCGTGGGAGATCGAGGGAGCCGGGGAGGGGTTCGCCTCGCCGACCCTGCACGCGTCCTACCTCCACGTCCACTGGGCCGGGCACCCCCGGCTCGCCGCCCGCTTCGCCGACGCCGTGTCCGGTTCCGGCGCCCTCGCGGCCGACCGGCCCGCCCGGGAGGGGGCGGCAAGGGCCCCGGAAGCGCCTTCCGGGGACGCCCACGGCGCGCCGGGCCCCGTGTCCGGGCCCGCCGCGACGGACATCCCCGACACGTCACCGGTGGACCCGCTGCGCCACCACGGCGACGCCGAGACCGGCCCCGGGCTGCTCGACCTGGCGGTCAACGTGTACGCGGGCCCGCGCCCCGACTGGCTCGACCGCGCCCTGCGCGCGAGCCTGGACGACGCCGCCGCCTACCCCGACCCGGCCCCCGCGCGCGCCGCCATCGCCCGCCGCCACGGACGCGACCCCGCCGGGGTCCTGCCCACCGCCGGGGCCGCGGAGGCGTTCACCCTCATCGCGCGGCTGCGGCCGTGGCGCCGACCGGTGGTCGTGCACCCCCAGTTCACCGAGCCGCACGCCGCCCTGGAGCAGGCCGGGCACACCGTCACCACCGTGCTCTGCGAGGAGGACGACGGCTTCGTCTTCGACCCCACCGCCGTTCCCGAGGGCGCGGACCTGGTGATGGTCGGCAACCCCACCAACCCCACCGGGGTCCTGCACCCCGCCGAGACGCTGCGCGCCCTCCGCCGCCCCGGCCGCCTCCTCGTCGTCGACGAGGCGTTCATGGACGCCGTTCCCGGCGAACCCGGGTCACTGGCGGGGGAGGGGCTCCCGGGTGTGGTGGTCCTGCGCAGTCTCACCAAGCACTGGTCGATCCCCGGCATCCGGGCCGGATACCTCGTCGGGGACCCGGCGGCGGTTCGCGAGCTGGCCCGGGTGCAGACGCCCTGGTCGGTGTCCGCGCCCGCGATCGCCGCCACCGTCGCCTGCATGAGCGCCGAAGCGGTCGCGGAAGCGGAGCGCCGCGCGAAGGAACTCGACGACCGGCGCATCGAGCTGGAGGCCGGGCTGCGTGGAGCGGGGATCGGGTTCGTGCCCTCCCGGGCCCCGTTCGTCCTGGTGAAGGCGGGTCAGGGAGTCCACGCGCGGCTGCGGGAACGGGGCATCGCCGTACGCCGGGCCGACACCTTTCCCGGTCTGGACGCCGCCTGGGTGCGCGTGGCCGTGCGCCCGTCCGAGATCACGCGCACGCTGCTCGCCGCCCTGTCGGCGGGGTAGCCGAGCTGCCGTGTTCCCGTTCCCGGCGGGCAGGTGGACGACGCGGGCACCGCCCGGGTTCTGAGCCCGTGGGCGGGGGCGGGCGGATCGGTGCGCGGCCACAGCACCAGGAGGAGGGCGTCGACGTCGGGGGCATCGACCATGCCGGTGGGGGACCACGCCGGTGGGGGTGACGGCCCAGAACACCGGGTGGCGGTGGCTGGCCCGGACCCGTGCGGCCTGCACGTGCTCGCGGGCGAACTCCAAGACATGGCCGCCCAGGCGGGGTCAGGCGCAGGCCCTCCTTGGTGCGGTACACGCGCGGGGTGTGGCTGCCGCCCGAGCCTGACCGGATTCCCGCCCCTCCCTCCCCGTGATCTTGCTACCAGAGGCAACCTCGGCGCCGAGGTTGCCTCTGGTAGCAAGATCACGGGGAGGGAGGGGTTTCGGAAGCAGTGGACACTCAGGGGCAGGGTTTTGGGCGTGAGGGGGTTTCGGGCTGGGTGGTAACTGATGGGTTTGGCCGGGCCGGGTGGTAACTGATGGGCGGGCTGTCCGGGCGAAGGGCGGGAGGTGCCTACCGGCCCGGCCACTCTCCCCCTTCCCGATGGCCGCCGACCCGCCGTCCACACCGCCACCGGAATTCCCACCTACCTGCTGGTGGACCGTGACACGAACGCCCCGGTGGTCCACTCACGGCCCGAACGCGGTGAACCCCAGGACAGGTCGAGGCACCTCCACCGCGACAGGTCCGGGATCCCCGGTACCGGGATGACCCCGGACACCGACGGGCTGAAGAAGCGGTCCGCCCGCTGACGGCCACCGAACACGGACCGACGGCCTTCGCTCACCCCAGGCCGGTCACCCAGTCGAAGGCGTCCACCACCCCGTGCACGGTGGGCACCCCCTGCGGGCCCGGTGGGCGCCGCACCACCACGACCGGGACACCGAGCCTCCCCGCGGCCTCCATCTTCGGCCAGGTGTAGGTACCCCCGGAGTCCTTCGTGACGAGCACGTCCGCCCGGTGCCCTGCCATCAGCTCCAGCTCACCCTCCAGGTGATACGGGCCCCGGCTGGTCAGCAGCCGCCAGGCGCCGGGGAGTTCGAGTTCGGGCACGTCCACCACCCGGGCCAGCACCGCGCGCTCTCCCAGGGAGGGCACGAGGCGGGACAGCTCCTGGCGGCCGACCGTCACGAACGGTCGCCCGCCGAGCCCGGCCGCCGCCTCCGCCGCCTCCTCGTGCGTGTCGGCGTAGTGCCAGGCCGGGTCCGGCTCCCACCCCGGCCGCTCCAACCGCAGCAGCGGCAGGTCCGTGCAGGCGGTCGCCGCGTTGGCGGTCATGCCGAGCGCGAAGGGGTGGGTGGCGTCCACGACCGCGTCGTAGTCGGCCAGCGCCGCCCGCAGTCCGGCCACCCCGCCGAATCCGCCGATCCGCACCCCGCCCACCGGCAGGCGCGGCCTGGCCACCCGCCCGGCCAGCGACGTGGTCACGTCCACGCCCGCCTCGACCAGCAGGGCGGCCAGCTCACGGGCCTCGGACGTGCCGCCCAGCAGCAGGAGCCTCATCGGACGGGCTCCTGACCGAGCAGGGGGAGTCCGGCGGGAGACCCCTCCCGGGCCAGCCCGAGCAGCGCGTCGACGTCCAGGTGGCGTTCCACGAGGTCGGCGAGCAGGTCCATGCGCCGCTCGCGCGCGGCGGGGAAGTCCACCCCGGAGGGCCCGTATCCCAGCGTCCGGGCGAGGAAGGCGGCCCGGAAGGCGTCGCCCTCCAGAGTGCCGTGCCACATGGTGCCGAAGACCTCGCCCGCCCGCGCTCCGCCCAGGAACCCCTCCGCGTCCCCGCCCACCGTGATCCGGCCGTGGTGGATCTCGTAACCGCTCGCGGGCGCGCCCAGCGCCTCACCCTCGGGCAGGCGCAGGGTCTTGTCGGCGGTGAAGTCGGTGCGCACGTCGAGGAGCCCCAGACCCTCCGCCGACGAGCCCGGCGCGGCCTCGACCCCCTCGGGGTCGGTGACGACGCGCCCGAGCATCTGGAACCCGCCGCAGATCCCCAGCACCGGACGTCCCCGGCGGACGTGCCCGATGATCGCCTCGTCCAGGCCGCGCGAACGCAGCCAGGCCAGGTCGGCGAGGGTGGCACGGGTGCCGGGCAGCACCACGAGGTCGGCGTCGGCGATGTCGCGCGGGCCGGAGGCGAAGACCACGTCGAGCCCGGGTTCCAGGCCGAGCGCGTCCACGTCGGTGAAGTTGCTGATCCGGGGCAGGCGCACCACGGCCACCCGCGCCACCGCCCCGGGCGCCGCCCGCCCGTCGGCCCGCCGCCCCTCCAGGTCGAGGGCGTCCTCGGAGTCCAGCCACAGCCCGGGGTCCCAGGGCAGTGTCCCGAACACCCGGCGG
This sequence comes from Nocardiopsis lambiniae, assembly GCF_031845465.1. Classification (NCBI taxonomy): domain Bacteria; kingdom Bacillati; phylum Actinomycetota; class Actinomycetes; order Streptosporangiales; family Nocardiopsidaceae; genus Nocardiopsis; species Nocardiopsis lambiniae. Next base: position 282,321 of record NZ_JAVREP010000007.1, read on the forward strand.
CCGGTGATCCGTTCGAGGTCGTCCAGGCCCGGTTGGAGCAGGGAGTGGTCGCCCCGGAACTTGTTGACCACGAAACCGGCGATCAGCGCCTGGTCGGCGGGCTCCAGCAGCGCCACCGTCCCGTACATCGCGGCGAACACCCCGCCCCGGTCGATGTCGCCGACCACCACCACGGGCATCCCCGCGTGCCGGGCCAGGCCCATGTTCACGTAGTCGCCCGCGCGCAGGTTGATCTCGGCGGGACTGCCCGCGCCCTCGGCGACCACCACGTCGTAGCGCTCGGACAGGTCGTCGAAGGCGGCGTGCGCGGCCTCGGCGAGGTGGCGCCGGCCGGCCTCCCAGTCCGAGGACGACACCTCCCCTGCGGGGTGGCCCATCAGCACGGCGTGGCTGCGCCGGTCGCCGCCGGGCTTGAGCAGCACCGGGTTCATCGCGGGTTCGGGGACGGCGCGCGCGGCCAGTGCCTGCACCCACTGGGCCCGGCCGATCTCCGCCGGACGGCCGTCCGGGCCCGGGCACACCATGGAGTTGTTGGACATGTTCTGCGCCTTGTACGGGGCGACCCGCACGCCGCGGCGCGCGAAGGCCCGGCACAGGCCGGTGGTGACCACGCTCTTGCCGGCGTCGGAGGTGGTCCCGGCGACGAGGAGGCCGTTCACTCCGGTCTCCTGAGCAGCGCGGTGTCCATGACCCATCCGTCCTTCTCCCGGGCCCGTCCCCGGGCCGCCTCGATCTCGGGCAGTACCTCGCCCACCCGTCCCGCCACCAGCTCCTCGCCGTCGGTTCCCAGGTTGGCGCCCCACCACACGGACCAGTCCGCCAGGCCGCCGAACCCGTGCCGCCCGCCCAGCATGACGACGATGTCGCGGTGGCCCGCGGCCACCGCCTCCTCCAGGCGGCGGGCCGGGGTGACGTGGACCGGCCGGCCCACCCCGTGCAGCACGATCCGGTGCCGGGCGGCCAGCATCTGGGGGGCGCTGATCCCCGGCAGCACGTCGTACTCCACCGGGACGGCCCCCCGCGCGGCGACGGCCTCCACGATCCGCAGCGTCGAGTCGTACAGGGCCGGATCCCCCCAGACCAGGAACGCCGCCGTGCCCCCGCGCGCGCCCAGGACCCGCTCGTAGGCGGTCACCCGGGCCTCGTGCCAGGCGGCGACGGACGCCGCGTAGTCCGCGGCGTCCCGGTCCCGCTCGGGGTCGGGCACCTCCACCAGCGGCACGCCGTGCGCCGCGCAGACGGCCCGCCGCAGTTCCAGCAGCCCGTCGTCGTCGCCCTTGCGGGCGGCGACCGCGTAGTCGCACGCCCGCAGCGCCTCGACGACCTCGCCGGTGAGCTGGCGGGGTCCCATGCCGATCCCCAGGACGCGGACCCTCACTCGGCCCTCTCCTCCAGGTCGCCCTCGACCTCCAGGTACACCTCGGTCAGCGCCTGGAGGGTCGCGGGGTCCGGTTCCGCCCACAGGCCGCGCCTGGCCGCCTCGTGCAGTCGCTCCACGATGCCGTGCAGCGCCCACGGGTTGGAGCGGCGCATGAACTCCTGCGTGGTCTCGTCGAGCACGTACTCCGCCGCCAGCCGCTCGTACATCCAGTCGTGCACGACCCCGGCCGTCGCGTCGAACCCGAACAGGTAGTCGACGGTGGCGGCCAGCTCGAACGCCCCCTTGTAGCCGTGCCGCCGCATCGCCGAGATCCAGCGCGGGTTGACGACCCGGGCCCGGAACACCCGGGCGGTCTCCTCCGCCAACGGCCGGGTGCGCACCGCGTCGGGCGAGGTGGAGTCGCCCACGTACGCCTTGGGGTCGGACCCGGTGAGCGCGCGCACGGTGGCGATCATGCCGCCGTGGTACTGGAAGTAGTCGTCGGAGTCGGCGATGTCGTGCTCGGCGCTGTCGATGTTCTTCGCCGCGACCTTGATCCGCCGGTAGTTGGCCCGCATGTCGTCGGCGGCCGGGACGCCGTCGAGGCCGCGGCCGTACGCGAAGCCGCCCCACGCGGTGTAGACCTCCGCCAGGTCGCTGTCGTCGCGCCAGTTGCCCGACTCCACCACCTGGAGGATGCCCGCGCCGTAGGAGCCGGGAGCGGAACCGAAGATCCGGGTGGTGGCGCGCCTCATGTCCCCGTGCGACTCCAGGTCGGCCAGGGTGTGCGCGCGGACGAAGTTGCGGTCCCGCGGCTCGTCGAGACCGGCCACCAGGGCCACGGCGTCGTCGAGCATGGCGACCACGTGCGGGAAGGCGTCCCGGAAGAACCCGGAGATGCGCACCGTCACGTCGATCCGCGGGCGCCCCAGCTCCTCCAGCGGCACCACGTCCAGGCGGTGGACCCGTCGGGACGCCTCGTCCCACTCCGGGCGCACGCCGAGCAGGGCCAGCACCTCGGCCACGTCGTCCCCCGAGGTGCGCATCGCCGAGGTGCCCCACACCGACAGCCCCACCGACTCCGGGTAGGTCCCCGTCTCGTCCAAGTGGCGGCGCAGCAGCGAGTCGGCCATGGCCTGGCCGGTCTGCCAGGCGAGCCGGGACGGCACCGCCCGGGGGTCCACGGTGTAGAAGTTGCGACCGGTCGGCAGGACGTTGACCAGGCCCCGCAGCGGGGACCCGGACGGACCGGCCGGGACGAACCCGCCGGCCAGGGCGAGCAGGACGTGGTCCAGCTCGTCGGTGGTGCGGGCCAGGCGCGGGACGACCTGCTCGGCGGCGAACGCCAGCACGGAGCGCACCTCCGCGTCGTCGTGCAGGCCCGGTACCGCGGCCGGGTCCCAGCCCGCCGCCTCCATGCGCTCCACCAGACCGCGGGCGAGCGCCTCCACCGCGTCCACCTCGGCGGTCGGCGCGCCCTCCTTCAGGCCCAGCGCCGCGCGCAGCCCCGGCACGGCCCGGCCCACGCCTCCCCACACCTGGGCCGCACGCAGCACGGACAGGACCAGGTTCACCCGGGTCTCCGAGCCGGGGGCGTCTCCGAGCACGTGGAGCCCGTCGCGGATCTGGGTGTCCTTGATCTCGCACAGCCAGCCGTCGACGTGCAGCAGGAAGTCGTCGAACTCCTCGTCGTCGGGCCGCTCCGCCAGACCCAGGTCGCGGTGCATCTCCGCGGCCCGCATCAGCGACCAGATCTCGCCCCGGATGGCCGGCAGCTTCGCGGGGTCCATGGCGGCGATGTTGCCGTACTCGTCGAGCAGTTGCTCCAGACGGGCGATGTCGCCGTAGGTCTCCGCGCGGGCCATCGGCGGGATGAGGTGGTCCACGACCGTGGCGTGGGCCCGCCGCTTGGCCTGGGCTCCCTCACCGGGGTCGTTGACCAGGAACGGGTAGACGAGCGGCAGGTCGCCCAGCGCGGCGTCGGTGGCGCACGCCGCCGACAGGGCCGCGTTCTTGCCGGGGAGCCACTCCAGCGATCCGTGCTTGCCCAGGTGGACGACGGCGTGGGCGCCGAAGCCGCGTTCCAGCCACCGGTAGGCCGCCAGGTAGTGGTGGCTGGGCGGCAGCTCCGGGTCGTGGTAGATCGCGACGGGGTTCTCGCCGAAACCGCGCGGCGGCTGGACCACCACGACGACGTTGCCCGCGCACAGGGCGGCGAGCACGAGTTCGCCGTCGTCGTTGACGTAGAGGTCGCCCGGTGCGGCGCCCCAGGCCTCGGTCATCGCGTCCCGCAGTTCCCCGGGCAGGTCACGGGTCCAGGCGGCGTACTCCTCCGCGGTGATGCGCACGTGGGCGTCGGTGAGCTGCCCGGAGGTCAGCCACTCCTCGTCCTGGCCTCCCGCCGCGATCAGGGCGTGCATGAGCGCGTCGCCGGCCTCCGCCTCGTCGGGCAGGTCCAGGCCGGGCAGGGCGTCGGGCCCGCCCAGGTCGTACCCCTCCTCCCGCAGCCGCCGCAGCAGGCGCACCAGGGAGCGCGGGGTGTCGAGCCCGACCGCGTTGCCGATCCGGGAGTGCTTGGTGGGGTAGGCCGACAGCACCACCGCGACCCGCTTCTCGGCGGGCGGCACGTGCCGCAGCCGGGCGTGCGCGACCGCGATCCCGGCCAGGCGGACGCAGCGCTCCCGGTCGGCGACGTAGCGGGGGAGGCCGTCCCGGTCGATCTCCTTGAAGGAGAACGGCACGGTGATGACGCGCCCGTCGAACTCGGGGATGGCGATCTGGTTGGCCGAGTCCAGCGGCGTGACACCGTCGTCGGACCCTTCCCAGACGGTGCGCGGGCTCGTCAGGCACAGCCCCTGGAGGACCGGGATCCCCAGGGCGGCCATGCGCTCCACGTCCCAGGCCTCGTCGTCCCCGCCCGCGCTCGCCGCGGCGGGGGTGCTGCCGCCCGCCGCCAGGAGGGTCACCACCAGCGCGTCGAACGCGCCGAGCGCCTCGTACAGCTCGTCGGGCGCCGAGCGCAGCGACCCGGCGAACACGGGCACGCCCACCGCCCGGCCGGTGGCGTCCACGGCGTCGGCCAGGTCGTGGACGAACGCCGTGTTGCCCCCCGACTCGTGGGCCCGGTAGTACAGGATGCCGATCCGGGGCAGCCCCGGGTCCGCGCTCCGCTCCCGCTCGGCGATGCCCCACGCCGGGAGTTCCAGGGGCGGTTCGAACCCCTCCCCGGTCACCAGGACGGTGTCCGACAGGAAGGCGTGCAGGCGGGCCAGGTTGGCGGGACCGCCCTGGGCGAGGTAGCGGTGCGCGTCGGTGGCCACGCCGATCGGAACGGTGGAGTGCTCCATCAGCTCCGCGCTGGGCTGCTGCTCGCCGCTGAGGACGACCAGTGGCGTTCCCCGCTCGCGGACGGCGGCCAGCCCCGGCCACAGGTCGTGCGAGGAGCCCAGCAGCCGCACCACGACCAGGTCGGCGCCCTCCACGGCCGCGGTGAGCTCGTCGTCGGAGGCCCGGGACGGGTTCGTCCACGTGTAGGGGGCACCGCTGCCCCGTGCGGAGAGCAGGTCGGTGTCGGATGTGGACAACAGTGCGATCCGTACCGTCATGGCCGGATTCCTCCCCAAGGGTTCTCGCCCTAGCGATGGTCGGAACGCTCGGAGCCGGTGTCTGGCTGCACCCCGACGGGGTGTCACAGTGGCGGAACCGCCCCGGAATCGCACCGGGTTCCCGTACTTCGAGCGAAGGGTTCAGGTCGTCTCACCGCGCCGCGGAAGCCGTCCGGGTCCACACCCTAGCGGTGGGACGTGCGCGTCATCCGGGGCGCGGTGCGGTACGGGGGTCAGGGGACTCCCGGAGGGTGCGGCCGGGAGCCGCGCAGGAAGCGGATCACGGGATGCCCGGGCCCCTCGGTGACCTCGGCGCGCACTCCGTAGACCTCCCCGATGAGGGAGGGGGTGAGCACCTCGCCCGGCGTGCCCTCGGCGACCACCCGGCCGTCGCGGAGCACGAGCAGCCGGTCGCAGTACATCGCGGCCAGATTGAGGTCGTGCACGGCGATCACCGTGGTCACCGCGAGGCCGGCCACCAGTTCCATCAGGTCGATCTGGTACCGGATGTCGAGGTGGTTGGTCGGTTCGTCGAGCAGCAGCTCGCCGGGTTCCTGGGCCAGCGCGCGGGCGATCTGCGCGCGCTGGCGCTCGCCGCCCGACAGGGTGTGCCAGGACCGGTCGGCCATGGCCGTGAGACCGGTGGCCTCCAGCGCCGCCGCCACGGCTTGCGCGTCGGCGGCGGAGGCGGGGGTCCAGGCGCGACGGTGGGGGATGCGTCCCAGCGCCACCACCTCGCGGATCGTCAGCTCGGTCCGGGTCTCCGCGTGCTGTTCCACGGCCGCCAACCGCCGTGCCACGGCCTTGCGGGGGATGCGGGGGAGCGGGCGCCCGTCCAGGACGACGACCCCGGACGAGGGCGCCAGGACCCCGGACAGCAGCCGCAGCAGGGTGGACTTGCCCGAGCCGTTCGGGCCCAGCAGCCCGAGCGTCTCCCCGGCACGGGGGGCCAGCGTCACACCGTCCACGATCAGGCGACCGCCCGCCGGACGGCACACCCGGTCGGCGCGCAGGCCGCGCTCCCCTTCGACCGGGGCCGGCGTGGGGCGCTCGGTCACGGCGGACTCGGTGTCGTTCACGGCTTGCTCCTGGATCGGTACAGCACGGCGACGAACGCGGGCACGCCGATGAGCGAGGTCACCACGCCCACCGGGATCTCCTGGGGGTCGAGCAGCGTCCGCGCCGCCGTGTCCACCCACACCAGGAAGACGGCGCCCATCAGCGCGGTCACCGGCAGCAGCCGGGCATGGCCGGAACCGGTGAGCAGACGGGTGATGTGCGGCAGGACCAGCCCCACGAAGCCGATCGCCCCCGCGGCGCTGACCAGCGCGGCGGTCAGCAGGGCCGTGGCGGTCAGCAGGATCAGGCGCGCCCGTGCCACCCGCACGCCCAGGTGGGCCGCGGCCTCCTCCCCGAACGCGAAGGCGTCCAGGGTGCCCGTGTTGGCCGCGCACACCGCCAGCACGACGGCCAGCACCAGGGAGCACAGGGCCACGTCGGTCCACCCTGCGCCGGAGAGCGAGCCCAGCAGCCAGAACAGCACACCGCGCGTGGTCTCGGCGTCCGCCGAGGTCAGCACGACGAACGAGGTCAGGGCGGAGAAGAGCTGCATGGCCGCGACGCCGGACAGGACCACCCGGTCCATGGTCGCGCCCAGGGTGTGGGACAGCAGCACCACCATCCCGAAGGACAGCAGCGCGCCGACGAAGGCCCCCGCCGACAGAGACACCACCCCGGCGCCCCAGCCCAGGACGATCACGACGACCGCCCCGGTGGAGGCGCCCGAGGACACACCCAGCACGAAGGGGTCCGCCAGGGGGTTGCGCAGCAGTGACTGCATGACCGCGCCGCACAGGGCCAGCCCGGCCCCGCACACCGCCGCCAGCAGGGCCCGGGGCATGCGGAGGTTCCACACGATGCCCTCGCGCAGCGTCGACAGGGGGCTCTCGCCGTACCCGAGCCGGGCGAGCACCGAGAGCCGGACCTCGGACGTGGTGATGTCGGCGGGGCCGATGGTCACCGCGACCGCGATCGATGCGAGCAGGGCGGCCAGGCCTCCGCAGGTGAGCAGCGCGAGGCGCGCGCCCCTCACCGCGCGAACCCGAGTTCCCGAAGTCCGGCGGCGACCTTCTCCACACCCTCGACCGTGCGGATCGACGGGTTCATGGCCTGGCCGCTCAGCAGGATGTAGCGTTCCTCGCGCACCGCGGTGAGGTCGCGGGTGGCGGCCCCGTCCTCCAGGAAACCGATCTTGGCGGCGGCGGTCTCGGCGGTCTGCGACTCCCGGGTCAGGTCGCCCAGCACGATGACGTCCGGGTCGCGGTCGGCGACGGTCTCCCAGTTGATCTGCGGCCACTCGTCGTGGGTGTCGTCGAAGGCGTTCCGCGCCCCGACCTCGCGGGTGATGGCGCCGGGGGCCCCGCAGCACCCGGCCAGGTAGGGGGCCTCGGAGTTGGCGAACCAGTACATGAGGGAGACCTCGGAGGCGTCCAGGTCCTCGGTGGCGGCCTCCACCCGGCCCCGGAGTTCGGCGACGAGCTCCTCACCGCGTTCCTCCACACCGAAGACCAGCGCCAGATCCCTGATCTCCCCGTAGACGACGTCCAGGGTCAGCGGTTCGCTGCGCGAACCGTCGCCGCCGCTGTCGTTGTCCTTGCCCGCGGAGCAGTCGGACGGCGACACGTACGTGCCCACGCCGAGTTCCCCGAACTGCTCCCGGGTGGCGACGCCGCCGGTGCCGAGGGTGGACACGAAGGAGGCGGTGACGAAGTCGGGCTCGGCCTCCAGGACCCGCTCGAAGGACGGGTTGTTCTCCGCCAGGCGCGGGATGCCCTCGTTGGCCTCCTCCAGACCCTCCATGATCGGGTCGGTCCACGTGGCGGTGCCGACGATCCGGTCCTCCAGGCCCAGGGAGAGCAGGATCTCGGTGGTGCCCTGGTTGAGGGAGACGACCCTCTGCGGGGGTTCGCCGACGACGACCTCGTATCCGCAGTTGTCGATGATCGAGGCGGAGCCGGATCCGTCGGTGTCGCCGTCGTCCGCGGTCGGCGAGCAGGCGGTGAGCACCAGGGCGGGGGCGAGCAGGAGGGGGCCCGCGAGGGGCATGGGGCGGTACATGGGGGCGCCTTGCATGTCGGGGCTCGAACGCGGAGCCTGGCATGGGTCACCCGTGCGGGGTCGGCGCACGGGGCCAGCAGGTCTTCGGACTCGGGTTCATCCGGACGGGACGCCTTCCCGGGCCGGTGCGCGCCGCCGTTCCCGGCCGACACGGTCCCGCCCCAGTGGCGTGATGCCCCGCCCGTCCCCCTCACCGCTGCGCGTCAGCTCCGGATTCGCACCGGATTCCCTGACCACCTGGGTGGTTACGACTGGCCCGGGAAGAATAGCAAGGTCCTCCGGGGGTGGTCGGGGGCGGCCCGGCCATCGCCGGGGGCGCGCGCCACCGGCACGCGTCCCCGGCGGGGCGGGAGGGTGGAGAGCGGACGTACGGTCGCCCGGCCCGTCCTCGGTGGCTCCGACGTCCACCAGGCCCGCGTGAACCGGTAGAGGGCAGGCACCGAGGCGAGGGCCCGTGCGGCCCGTGCGGCGACCCACCGCCTCGGTGTCACCGAGGTGGTGGGTCGGAACTCCTGTATCGACCCCGGCGTCCTCCGATCCCGGCGGGATCCGGTGGTGGGGACCGGAAGCGGGGAGCCGGCGCTCGGGGCGCCGCGGAGGAGGCCGGGCCGCGCACGCCGCGCGGTCACGGTCACGGTCACGGGGTGGGTCGTCGGCACGCCCCCGGGCGCCGCACGCACGACCCCGTGCGCCGGTCCTACGTGTCGGCGTCCACGAGGGCCTCACGGACGGCGTGGGGGAGCTTCTCCTCCAGGAAGCGCGCCATGTCCTCCTCCTCCTGGAGGATGACGGACAGCCTGGTCGCGATCCCCTCCTCGCCGAGCTGTCGGGCGGCGGCGATGAGCGCCTTGTAGCACGCGATCTCGAAGTGCTCGGCCGCGTAGTCGGCCAGGGCGTTCTTGACCAGGGTGTCCTTGGCGGGCTTGTTGACCATGCCCTGCACGGCCCCCATCATCTCCGCAAACACGGTCTTCGTGGAGGAGACCTTGCCGCCGAGGGACTCCACACAGGACTCGACCGTTTCGGCCTGACGGCGCGTCTCCTCGATGTGGAGCCGGATCCGCGCGTGCACGTCGGGCTCCCCCTCGGCGTCCTTGAGGTGCCGTTCGAGGGTCTTCTCCAGCGACCGCTCCATGGCGTACGCGTCGTTGAGCCAGTCGATCAGTCGCTCGCGGCTCGTCATGTTCTTTTTCTCCCCGTATCGGTTCCCGTTCATCGGTCGAGAGCCACGACTACCCGCGGTCGCGAGGGGTAAACGACGGCTCCGGAGGGGGTGGTCCACCGCCTCACGCCGCCCCTGATCACCGCGGTCCCTGCGCCGGGCCGGGCCGCACGCCTCCCCGGCGGCGGGGGTCACACCCCGACCCTGTCCGATACCCGCCAGCCGGCCTCGACCGAGGCGCGGCACCGGTCCGGGTCGTCGCCCGCGCCGATGTAGAGCGCGGTCAGCATGGGGGGACCGTTGTCGAGCGTGCGGATCGACAACGGGCCGCCGGTGACCAGGGAGACCAGGCCGTGGGCGATGATCCAGCTCTGCACGGCCAGTCGGCGCGGTCGGGTGTCGCGATGGAAGCGGCCGGCCTCTCCTGCCCGTCGGGCCGTGTCGACCAGACGGTCCAGGGTGGAGTCGGCGGCTTCGAGGTCTTCGAGGTCGACGCTCGCGTCGAACATGACCTGGTACAGGTCGGGGTGGTCCAAGGCGTTGTCGAGGTAGGCGGCGACGAGGGCGGTCAGGTCCCTGACCGGGTCCTCGGACCCGGCCATGGAGTCGTACCGGGCGGCCAGGCGGGTGAAGCCCTCCTGGCGCAGGGCCTTCCAGAGGCCGTCCATGCCGCCGAAGTGGGTGTAGACGGCCATCGTCGACATGCCGGTGCCGGCCACCAGCGAGCGCAGGGTGATCGGCTCGCGCGTGCGGAGCATGTGCGCGGCCCGTTCGATGAGCAGTGTGCGGATCGCCGGATCCTTCGTCCTCGCCATGCCGCTACGATACATTGCATAGCAATGTTATGTTTTCGGATCCGTGAGATCCCGAGAAGAGGAGTGGACATGCCCATCACCCTGGTGAACCCGGAAGGTCTGCCGAAGGTCGACCTCTACCGACAGGTGTCGGTCGCCGAAGGATCGAGGCTCGTCTTCGTCGCCGGGCAGGTCGCCCTCGACGCGGACGGCGGCAAGGTCGGCGAGGGCGACGTCGTGGCCCAGGCCGAGCAGTGCTACCTCAACGTCGCCACGGCCCTGGCCGAGGTCGGCGCCTCCTTCGACGACGTGGCGAAGCTGACCGTCTACGTGGTCGACTGGACCCCCGAGAAGATGCCCCTGTTCATGGAGGGTGTCGCCCGGGCCTCGCGGAGGCTCGGGATCGCCGCCCCGGTCCCGCCGCTCACCGGAATCGGCGTCGCGGCGCTGGCCGACCCCGACTTCCTGCTGGAGGTGGAGGCCACCGCCGTCATCGGCTGAGCCGGGGCGCCCTGGCCCGGCGTTCGGCCGGGCGAGGTCCCTCCTCGTGCCTGGTTCTCGCCTGCTCTTCCGTGCCCCTGGGGACGAGGGCGCCCCCGGGGTCGCTGGACGTTGACGTGGCGGCCGGAAGGTCCCCGTTCTCCGGGCGCGTTCGGCCGGTCCGTTCGTCGTGTCCCCGATGGAGGTGCAGGTGATCGATGCGTCCGGCCTGCACGACGGTTCCGGAGACGTCGCCGTGCACGGTGTTGTGGCGGCGCCCGCAGCGCAGACCGGGCCATCGGCGTTCGGCGTGGTGGTGCAGGAGGCGGAGCAGGAGCCGGGCGACTCCGACCGCGAGGACGCAGGCGAACAGTCCCACCGCGATGCTCAGGAGGTACCCGAGGAGGAGAAGGGGGTCGGGCGGTTCCCGGGCAGGCTCAGGCGGTGACGGGGGCGGGAGTGAAAAGCCACGCTCCGGGCACCGAGGGAAACCGTATCGATCCTGATGCCGTCACCTTACCGCGCTCGACGCGCTCGGGGAAGGCCGCCGGGCGGGTGCCGCTCGCCCGAAGCGGGACCCGCGCCGGGCCGGGAGGCGGGGGAGGCCCTCGTCGGTGGTGGGGTCTCCCGGGCGGTCCTCGATGGAGGCGTTATGGGCGAAATCTTGTGAATCTACCTCGTAAAGGCGGATGTTCTGTTCTCTGTACCCGCTGGTATCAAGAAACGGAGTGCCAGCGTAGGAGTTCGAGGGCGACGGCGACGTCGACCGGGTTCTCGTCCAGGGGCCGGGGCAGGAGTTCGTCGACGCGGTTCAGGCGGCGTACCACCGTGTTGCGGTGGGTGTAGGAGCGTTCGGCCGTGAGCGTGGTGTTGCCCAGGGACCGTATGTAGGTCAGGGCCGTCTCGCGCAGGGCGGCGTCGGCGGTCATGAGTTCGCCCAGGGTGTCGTGCAGGAACTCCTCCACCCCGGGCGCGGCGTCGGCGAACAGGGCGGCGAGCTGGACGTCCTCGTAACGGGCGAACCGTCGGGACGGCGCGCCCGCGAGCATGCGCTGGGTCGCTGCCGCGTCGAAGTGGCTGCGACGGAAGCCGTCCACGCCCTTGCCCGGGCGGCCCACGGCCACGCGGACCCGCGGGTGGGCGGTGAGTTCGGCGGCCAGCCGTTCCCGGGGCGGTGCGGTGGCGATCGGCAGCCAGACCCACAGGACGGTGGCCCCGGCGATGACCGTGAGCCGGTGGTCGGCGCCGCCGGCGCGGGCGACGGCCTCGGCGGCGGCCTCCAGGTGGTCGGGCGTGGTCCCCGGGTCGCCCCGGACGATGGCGGCGGTGTGCGGCCCGGACAGGGGGTGGCGCAGCCGGCTCTCGGCGCGGTCGCGGCCGATGGGGGCGCCCTCCAGCAGGAGGGTGACGGCGGCCCGGCGTTCGGCGTGGGTGCCGCGGGTGAGCTCCTCGCGTTCGGCGCGCATGCGTTCGGACAGGGCGGAGATGGTGTCGTCGATGAACGCGTTGATGGACAGGGCGGAGACGTCGAGGAGGGCGCGCAGTTCGTCGGGGTCGGAGGTCAGGCCGAAGCAGACGTTCATCCAGTGGCGCCAGGCGACGTTCTGCCCGGCGCGGAAGGCGTCCAGGGCACCCTCGTCGAGACCGCGTCGGACCAGGTCGCGCCCGGCCTCCAGGGGTTCGGGGCCGGTGTTGGCGGGCACCCGTTCGCCGGGGCGGGCGATGTTGGCCGCGGCCCAGTGCCGCAGGTTGGCCACGTTGGCGCGGCGGATCCCCTCGGCCAGGGCCGGGTCCTCGGCGGCCGGTCGCATGCGTGCGCCGCCGAGGGAGGCGGCGTGGAGTTCGTCGATCCACGCGGCCGGGGGATCCAGGGCGAGTTCCGCCCCGCGTCGCAGCAGGTGGAGTGTCCGGGGGGAGGGGCGGGGCCAGGGAGGGTCGCCCGCAGCGTTGTGCACCACATCGACCAGGATCGTGGTGCACGGTGCTCTGGCACAAGAGGGAGCGCATCACACAAGGTGGTATCGGCGCGGGAATCGGAGGAAGCGGTACATGAGCGGTGAGCGGACACCTGTGGAGCACCTGGACGTGCTCGTCATCGGGGCGGGGATCTCCGGGATCGGGGCCGGACACTACCTGAAGGAGCATCACCCGGAGAAGGGGTTCGCGATCCTGGAGGCCCGTGCGGCCTCGGGCGGCACCTGGGACCTGTTCCGTTACCCGGGCATCCGGTCGGATTCGGACCTGCACACCTTCGGGTACGAGTTCAAGCCGTGGCGGGACCGGCAGGCGATCGCCGACGCGGACCGCATCCTGGCCTATCTGCGCGAGGCGATCGCCGAGGACGACCTGGAGCCGCACATCCGCCACCACCACCGGATGGTGGGGGCGTCGTGGTCGAGCGAGGAGGCGCGCTGGCTGGTCGACGTGGAGCGCGTCGACACCGGTGAGCGGGTGCTGCTGAGCGCCGGGTGGCTGTTCTCGGCGGCCGGGTACTACCGCTACGACGAGGGGTACACCCCGCGTTTCGAGGGGCGGGAACGCTTCGGCGGCACGATCGTGCACCCCCAGCACTGGCCGGAGGACCTGGAGTACGCCGGGAAGCGGGTGGTGGTGATCGGCAGTGGGGCGACGGCCGTCACGTTGGTGCCGGCGATGGCCGGGACCGCGTGGCACGTCACGATGGTGCAGCGCACCCCCACCTACGTCATGCCCGTGCCCCGGGGCGACGCCCTGGCCGACCTGTTGCGCAGGGTGTTCGGCGAGGAGCGGGGCTACCGGCTCGCGCGGCGCAAGAACATCTGGAAGGGCACCGCGGTCTGGCGTTTCTGCCGACGCTTCCCCAAGGCGTCCCGGAGGCTCATCCGCCGGGTCGTCGCGTCGCGGCTGCCCGAGGGTTATCCGGTCGACGAGCACTTCGACCCGCCCTACGATCCGTGGGACCAGCGGTTGTGCGCGGCCCCCGACGGTGACTTCTTCGGGGCCATCCGGTCGGGGAGGGCGTCGGTGGTGACCGATCGGATCTCCGCCTTCACGGAGCGGGGCCTGATGCTGGAATCCGGGCGGGAGATCGAGGCCGACGTCATCGTCACCGCCACCGGGCTGAACCTCCAGGCCTTCGGCGGGGTGGAGCTGACGGTCGACGGGGAGCCGGTGCGGCTCGCCGACACCGTCGCCTACAAGGGGATGATGTTGTCCGGGGTGCCCAACCTGGCGTTCGCCATCGGGTACACCAACGCCTCGTGGACGTTGAAGATCGGCCTGTTGTGCGAGCACTTCTGTCGGCTGCTGACGCACATGGACGCCCACGGGTACGATACGTGCCGTCCCGAGCCGGCCGACCCGGACATGGCGACGCGGCCGTTGTTGGACTTCGCCGCCGGGTACGTGCGCCGCGCGGTGGACGGGCTGCCGAGACAGGGGGATCGCATGCCGTGGCTGACCTCGATGAGCTACCACTCCGACGTGACGCTGTTGCGGGTGGACGACGTGGCCGACCCCGAGTTGCGCTTCTCCCGTTCGGCGGTGTCCGTGAGGGCGGTGACGACGTGACCGGTGCCGGGCCGGACCTGTTCGCGGACCTGCCGGGCGGCCCGCGGATCTGCCACCGTGTGGAGGGGCCCGAGGACGGGGCGCCGGTGCTGCTCGTCGCCGGGCTGGGCCTGGACCTGACGTCGTGGCCCCGGCGGATGGTCGAGGGGCTCCTCGAACGCGGGTCGCGGGTGATCGTGTTCGACAACCGGGACGCGGGCCGTTCCACCCGGATCGCGACGCCCCCGCCGAGCCCGCTGCACTCCCTGCTCGGGCGCGCCCGCCCGGACTCCTACGACCTGGGCGACATGGCCGCCGACACGGTGGGCCTGCTCGACCACCTGGGCATCGCGCGGGCGCACCTGGTGGGGATGTCGATGGGCGGCATGATCGGTCAGACCGTCGCGGCCCGTCACCCCGACCGGGTCGCCACGCTCACCTCGATCTTCTCCACCACGGGGGGACGGGGGGTGGGGCGGGTGGCGTGGTCGACGCTGGCGCGCATGGGCAAGCGGCCCGCGCGCACGGCACAGGAGTCGGTGGAGCGGCATCTGGCGATGTTGGCCCACATCGGTTCGGCGGTCTTCCCGCCGGATCGGGACGAGGAGGTCGCCTGGGCCGCCCGGGCGTGGGAGCGGGCCGGAGGGGTGCGGTCGCGCGGTGGTGTGCCCCGGCAGATCGGGGCGATCCACGCGTCGGGGGATCGGACGGGCGAGCTGGCCCGGATCACCGCGCCCACGCTCGTGATCCACGGGGACACCGACCGGATGGTCCATCCCAGCGGCGGTCGGGCCACGGCGCTGGCGGTGCCGGGGGCCCGGCACGTGGAGGTCGAGGGCATGGCGCACCATCTCGCTCCGGGGGTGGTGCCCCGGCTGGTGGGGCTCATCGCCGACCATCTCGTGCGCGGTGCCCGGGGCGCGGGCCGGTACTGAGGCCCGCCCGGGGCCACGGTGCACCGTGGCCCCGGGGTGGTGGACCGGTCGGGCGGAGCGGACGGCGGGGCCGGTGCCGCGACGGTCAGGCGTGCTGGTGGTGGGCGTGCAGGCCGTGGACGTCCCAGGCGGGGAAGGGGTCGGGGAGTCCCTGCCACGGCGAGGCGAGTTCGTCATCGGTGAGCAGGCAGACGCGCAGGGCCTCCTCCAGTTCCGCGCGCCGGAGGGCGGTGCCGATGAACACCAGTTCCTGGTGGGGTTCCACCGGTTCGGTGTCCACCAGGTCCTCGGGCTCGTATCCGAGGGTGGGCCCGTCGGCGGGGTCCCACACGCCGGCCGGTTCGAAGCGGGCCACGGGGCCCGCCTGCGACCACAGGCCGGTGGTCCGGCTGCGGGTGGCCAGCCAGAAGAAGCCCTTGGCACGCAGGACGGTGCCGTACCGTCCGTCCTCGAAGCCGGAGGAGACCAGGTCCCACAGGCGGCCGGGGTGGAAGGGGCGGTCGGCCCGGAAGACCAGGCTGGAGATCCCGTACTCCTCGGTCTCGGGGACGTGGTCGCCGTTGAGTTCGGCCACCCACCCCGGGGCGCGGGAGGCGCGTTCGAGGTCGAACAGGTCCGCCCCGATCAGCTCGGCGGGGTCCACGCGCCCGTGCGCGACGCGCAGGACGCGGGCCAGGGGGTTGAGGCGCCGCACGGCGGCCTCCACCCGGTCGGCCTCCTCGTCGCCGACCAGGTCGGTCTTGCCGATCAGGAGCAGGTCGGCGAACTCGACCTGGTCGACGAGCAGGTCGCTGATGGTGCGCTCGTCGTCCTCGTAGGCGTCCAGTCCGCGTTCGACGAGGTCGTCGCCCTTGTCGAGTTCGGTGAGGAAGTTCGCCGCGTCGACCACCGACACCATGGTGTCCAGGCGGGCCCCTTCCAGGAGGGGGGTCCCGTCCGGGCCGGGGACGGCGAAGGTGGCCGCGACGGGCATGGGCTCGGAGATGCCGCTGGACTCGATGAGCAGGTGGTCGAACCGGCCCTGCTCGGCGAGGCGGGAGACCTCTTCGAGCAGGTCGTCGCGCAGGGTGCAGCAGATGCAGCCGTTGGTCATCTCCACCAGGCGCTCGTCGGTCCGGGTCAGGTGCCCCGCGTCGCGGACCAGCGAGGCGTCGATGTTGATCTCGCTCATGTCGTTGACGATGACGGCGACGCGCAGGCCGTCGAGGTTGTTCAGGAGGTGGTTGAGCAGGGTGGTCTTCCCGGCGCCGAGGAAACCGGACAGCACGGTGACCGGTAGTTCGGTGAGTGCGCTCATGGGCTCAGGACTCCCGGAGGATCTTGTAGAGGCCGGCCTCGGCGGGGCCGTGGGGGACGACGGTCAGGCGGTGGGGCGCGGTCTCGGCGCGCAGGGAGTCCTCCGAGACGGTCCACCAGTCGTAGTGGACGTCGTCGGTGGAGACGACCCGGTCGCCCTCCCGGGTCTCGTAGGTCATGTGCCAGGAGAGGCGTTCGTCACCGGCGGGTTCGGCCGCGGCCCAGCCGAGGTAGGTGCGGTCGCCGACGTGGATCTCGCTCATGGCCGCGCGTTCGACGTGCGCGGGTTCGGTGGGCGGGGGCAGGTTGACCAGGACGAACGCGCCCGGTGCCAGGCGGGGGGCCAGGTCCTCCCAGAGGCGGTCGCGTTCGTGGGGACTGAAGTGGCCGATGAGGTTGGACATGATCATGCCGCCGATGCGCTCGGGCAGGCGGGCGGCGAGCAGGTCGTCGCCGTGGACGGTCACCCGGGGTCGCAGGTCCGGGTCGTCGGCGACGCGGGAGAGCAGGACCGCGCTCAGGACGGGGGAGGGTTCGACGGCCAGGATCGGGGTGTCGGGCAGGGTGCGTGCGATGAGCCGGGTGCCGTGGCCGCCTCCGGCCCCGGCGTCGACGACGGGGCCCGCCGGTAGTTCGCGCAGGGCCTCGGCGACGGTCGCGCCGTGGTGCTCCCACCAGCCGGCGATCATGATGTCGAGGTACCGGCCGGAGCGCTGGTAGGGATCGTGGTACTCGGTCACGGGGCGCGCCTCCTGGGGTTTCGGGGCCCGGGATCTGATAAGAATGATAATCGTTTTCGTACGGTAGCACTCCCGGCGGCCCCCGGGTCCGGTGTCGCCCCCGGTGGCCTTCCGGGGTATCGTTCCCTTGCGAAAATGAAAACGATTATCAATAATCTCCAGTGATCCCGGCGCCACCCGCCCCGCCGCACCGGACACGTCCGACCCGACCCCGACCGCCGGGCCGCTTCCCGAGGAGTCACAGGTGGAGAGACCGACCGGATGCCCGCCTCCCGGCAGGCTGCCGTGATGGTGGCCGCCTCCGTCCCCGGCCGTGCCCCGGCGCCCCCGGGATCCGCGTCCGTGACGAGAGGCCGACACATGCGTGGAACCTCCAAGTACGACCGCGAGGTACTGAGCGCCCTGGAGTGCGACGAACGGTTCCGCAGCTGCCAGGAGATCCACTCCCGCCTGGCCGAGGCCCGGGGCGGCGGGAGCCGCCCGCCGAGCCTGTCGACCGTGTACCGGACCCTGCACCGGCTGGCCCGCCAGGGCGAGATCGACACCATCCACGCGGAGGACGGCGAGCGGCTCTACCGCCGCTGCGAGACCTCCCCCCACCACCACCTGCTCTGCCGGATCTGCGGTCGGGTGGAGGAGGTGCCGCACGCCTGGGAACTGCGCCCCGTGCTCGACCGGGTCGGATACCAGAGCGGTTTCTCCGAACTGGGCTGCTCCCTGCAACTGTCGGGGGTGTGCCCCGACTGCGGTCGGTCCGTGCCGACCGGCGAGGCCCCGGAGGAACGGGGTGCCGATGCCGTCCTCTGAGGAGGAGACCGTCCTGGTGACCGGGGCCGCCGGCGGCATCGGATCCGCCGTCGTCCGGCGACTGGCCGAGGAGGGGTACCGGGTCGCGGCGGCGGACCTGGACGGCACGGCCGCTACGGACCTGGCCCGGGGGCTCTCGGCGCGGGGGCACCGGGTCGAGGCCCACCGGGTCGACGTCGCGGACGAGGACGACGTCGAGGCGCTGGTCCGTGCCGTGGAGGAGGGCCCCGGGGAACTGCGGTCCGTCGTCAACGTCGCCGGGGTGCTGCGCTGGGGTCCGGCCACCGCATCCTCGTCCCGGGACTGGCGGCGGGTCTTCGACGTCAACGCCCTGGGGGTCTTCCACGTCTGCCGGGCCGCCGCCCGGCGGATGATCCCCCGGGGCGGCGGCTCCATCGTGACCGTCGGCTCGGACGCGGGCACGGTGCCCCGTGCCGGGATGTCCGCCTACGCGGCCTCCAAGGCTGCCGCCGCGCACTTCACCCGCTGCCTGGGCCTGGAACTGGCCCCCCACCGCATCCGCTGCAACATCGTCTCCCCCGGGGCGACCGACACCGAGATGAGCCGGGCCCGGTGGGGCGGCTCCGACCGGCTCCACCCCGCCATCGCCGGGGTGCCCGAGGAGTTCCGGGCGGGGATCCCCCTGGGACGCCTGGCGCGCCCGGAGGACGTCGCCGACGCCGTCGCCTTCCTGTGCTCCCCCCGCGCCGCCCACATCACCCTGCACGACCTGCGCGTGGACGGGGGAGCCGGACTCGGCTCCTGAACCGTCGCGGCGTTTGAACACGAGAGGACGTCGACGAGCCCCATGTCCCTGCCCCTGATCCCCGCCTACCCCATGCCCACCGAGTCCGACCTGCCGGAGAACCGCATGGAGTGGGCGGTCGACCCCGACCGCTGCGTCCTGTTGGTCCACGACATGCAGCGCTACTTCGTGAACGCCCTCCCCCCGGAACGGGAGCCGACGACGGACCTGCTGGTCAACATCGCCCTGCTCCGCGAGACCTGCGTCCAGGCGGGCGTCCCCCGCGTTTTCACCGCCCAGCCCGGCGCGCAGGAGCCCCGCGACCGGGGACTGCTGCGGGACCTGTGGGGCGAGGGCCTGCGGGACGATCCCGAGCACACCGACATCGTGGCCCCCTTCGACCCCCGGGCGGGGGATCTGCGGGTCACCAAGTGGCGCTACAGCGCGTTCGCCCGGACCGACCTGGAGGCGCGGATCCGGGCCCTGGGTCGTGACCAGCTGATCGTCTGCGGTGTCTACGCCCACATCGGTGTGCTGATGACCGCCTGCGACGCCTTCATGCGGGACGTGGAGACGTTCGTTGTGGCCGACGCGGTCGCCGACTTCTCCGCGGCCGACCACACGATGGCCCTGTCCTACGCGGCGCGTCGGTGCGCGAGCGTGGTGACCACGAAGCGGGTGCTGGCGGCCCTCCCGGACCGGGAGTGAGGCCCCGCGGGGCGGGCGGCCCGTGCCGCCCGCCCCGCCGGATCAGCGGCCCGCCTCCTCGCGCAGACGCCTCTTGTCGACCTTGCCCACCCCGGTGAGGGGCAGGGCCGGGGCCGTGCGCACCTCGTCGGGGACCTTGAAGGGGGCGACGCCGCGCCGGAGCATCGCCGCCCGGATCTCCTCCCGGGAGGGGGCGGGCCCCTCGGCGACCAGGAACGCGACCGACCGCTCGCCCAGGTGGGGGTCGGGCATTCCGACCACCGCGGACGCCCGCACCCCGGGCAGCGCCAGCAGGTGCTCCTCGACCTCGACCGCGGCGATCTTCTCCCCGGCCCGGTTGACCTGGTCCTTGACCCGTCCCACGACCACCAGGTCCCCGTCCGGGGTGCGGGTGACGAGGTCGCCGGTGCGGTAGAAGCCGTCCGGGGTGAAGCGCAGGGAGTCCGGTTCCCGGGCCCGGTAGTAGCCCCGCAGGGTGTACGGGCCGCGGGTGAGCAGCTCCCCGGGAACGCCGGGCGGGACCGGGGTGTCGTCCTCGTCCACGATGAGGATCTCGTCGGCGGGGGAGAGCGGCCTGCCCTGGGTGGTGCACACGACCTCCTCGGGCGCGTCCAGGGGCGTGTAGTTGTTGAGCCCCTCGGCCATGCCGAACACCTGCTGGAGGGTGCAGCCCAGCTCCGGGCCGATCCGGCGGGCGGTGACCTCGTCCAGGCGGGAACCACCGACCTGGAGCACCCGCAGGGAGGACGGTCGCTCGGGGGTCCGTCGGGCCTCGTCCAGCCAGGAGGGCACCAGCGCGGGCACCAATGAGGTCAGGGTCACCCCCTCCTGCTCGATGAGGGCGAAGGCCGTGGTGGGGCTGGGGTCGGGGGACAGGACGACCGTGCCTCCGGCGCCCAGGACCCCCATGATCCCCGGCGAGACCATGGTGAAGTTGTGCGCCACCGGCAGGACGGCCAGGTAGACGGTGTCGGAGTCCACCGCGCACGCCTGGGCGGAGGCCCGCGCGTTGTAGCCGTAATCGGCGTGGGTGCGCGGGATCAGCTTGGGGGTGCCCGTCGTCCCTCCCGACAACAGCAGCAGGGCGAGGTCCTCGGGCCGGGCGGCCTCCGGTCGGGGTGCGGCGTCCTGGGAGAGCAGCGAGTCCAGGGAGCGCGCGGGGGCGTCCCCGGGGTCGCCGGCCACCAGGACGTGGCGGACGTGGGGGAGGCGTTCGGCGATCCGGAGCGCCTCGGCCCGCGGGTCGGTGCGGCCGTGCCGGTCGGCCACGACGAGGGCGCACGCCTCGGCGGTGGCGGCCAGGGACTCCACTTCTGCCGGGCCCAGGGCGGGCAGGGCCAGCACGGGGACGGCGCCGATGCGCAGCAGGGCGAACAGGGTGAGGACGTACTCCTCCCGGTTGGGCAGGCGCACCAGGACGCGTTCGCCGGCGCGGACGGGCAGCGCGGCCAGCCCGTGGGCGAGCCGGTCCACCCGGGAGTCCAGTTCGGCGTAGGTGAGACGGGTCGAGCGGGAGACGAGGGCGAGCCGGTCGCCCCGCCGGGCGGCCTGCTCGCGCAGGAGGCCGGACAGGGGCCGATCCTCCCGGAATCCCCGTTCGCGGTAGGAGCGGATCGCCTCCGCGGGGTGGCGGGGCCAGTCCTGTGTCATGTGATCTCCGTTGTCGTAGGGGTTTCGGGGTCGACTCCGCGGAGCCGATGGTGCTATACATGGACATATCGAAAATGAAAACGGTTTTCATTATTGTCGATCGCGTCGCAATCGACCATGGAGGGGTGGGGTGTCGTGGCACACCGTGTCGTGGAGGCCGGGGCCGCAGGGGTCGGGTCCGCGAGCGTCCGAGAGCGCGCCGCGGCGGTCCTCGCAACGGAGGACTTCTCCGACACCGACGATCTCTTCGAGTGCGGACTGGACTCCCTGGGCCTCATCCGGCTCGTCGGACGCTGGCGGGAGGAGGGGCACGACGTCACCTTCGAGGACCTGGCCCTGAACCCGACCGTGACCGCATGGACGGCCCTGCTGGAGCGCACGGCGCCGACCGCGCCGGTCTCGGCCGCCCCGGCCCGGGAGCCCTCCCGGCCGGTGGAGGGCGAGCCCTTCCCCATGGCGACCATGCAGCACGCCTACCTCGTCGGACGCGGGGACGAGCAGCCCCTGGGCGGTGTGGCCGCGCACTTCTACACCGAGTTCGACGGTCGGGACGTGGACCGGGACGCGCTCGCGTGGGCCGTGGAGGTCGTCGTGGACCGCCACCCCATGCTCCGGGCCCGGTTCGACGGCGACGGCCACCAGCGCGTCGCCCCCGCGGGAGAGGGGGCCCGCCTGAAGGTCCACGACCTGCGCTCGGCCGACCCGGAGGAGGTCGAACGCGCCCTGGACCGGCTCCGTGAGGAGAACACCCACCGGCGCATGGACGTCGCCGCCGGGGAGGTCCTGGAGGTGGCCCTGTCCCTGCTGCCGGGCGGGCGCACCCGCCTGCACGTCGACCTGGACATGATCGTGGCCGACGCCCTCAGCCTGCGGGTGCTGCTCGACGACCTGTGCGCCGCCTACGAGGGGCGGGACCTGCCGCCGCTGGACTACGACTTCGCCGCGTACCTGGCCGACCGCGGGGCGCGCGACACCGGCGAGCGCGACCGGGCCCGCGCCTGGTGGCACGAGCGCCTGCGCGACCTGCCCCCGCCCCCCGAGCCCCCCACCGTCATCGACCCCGCCCGCCCGACCCCGGCGGGCTCCCCCCTGGCC